>JAVBJT010000043.1:0-28118 GCA_031546845.1 Azoarcus sp.
CAGCTTGACAGCGAGGCGGGGGGCGCGATGCCCTGGTCGGGCTCCGGGGTGCTGAGGTACGGGCTGGTGCACCCGCCTCTGGCGGCTGCACCTGCCCCTTCAGCGTCTGTGGATGAAGCGAGGGAGTTGTCGCCTCCCTATCCTGCTTCTCCGCCGGCAAAACCAGAGGAGAGGGCACGGCCCAAGCTTCAGAGCGAACCCTCGATGTCTGTTTCCGCCGCGCCGATGCAACGGCAGAAGAATATGAACCGCTACAGCCAGTCCACCGTCGTGCAAACAGGTGGCGGCGAGGCCAACTGGACGCAGGGGCATCGTTATGCCCTTTCCTGGAGCGGCCCGGTGCTGGCCGAGCAGAGCGTGGCGCTCGTCATCAGCCCGCCGTGGCTGACGCGCGGCCTGCGCGTGTTGTTGGTCGCGCTGCTGGGCATGCTGATCTGGCGCTTGCTGCGCCAGCGTGGCGATGCCGCTTCCGCGGCCGGCGGCGCGGCGCCGGCGGCCGCTGCGACAGCGTGCGTGGGCGTTTTGGGCCTGTTGCTCACGGCCGCGCTGGCATGGCCGGGCGCGGCGCAGGCGCGGACGTTGGTTGTTGCGCCACCGCCCGGCGAGCCCGCCGTTGCGCACGCAGCAGGCGGCGCTACCGTTTTCCCGCCGGAAGCGTTGTTGCAGGAGATGCAGCGGCGGCTTGGCGAAGCGCCGCGTTGCGCGCCGGATTGCGCCGTGCTCGCGGGGGCTGAGATCCGTGCCGTGGGTAACGATATTCATGTTGTTCTGGAGGCGAACGCCGCCGCGTATGTCGCGCTGCCGCTACCGGCCGGGGAGGACAATCTGACCCTGGTCGAGGCGCGGCTCGACGGTTCGGCGGCCGGCCATCTGTTGCGCCATGTGGATGGCGTTTGGATCGCGCTGGCGCGCGGTGTGCATCGCATCGAACTGCATTACACCGTCAGCGGCGCGTCGTCCTCGCTGTATTTTCCGCTGGTGCCGATGCGCGCGCGGTTTGCCGGAGAGGGGTGGAGTGTTGAAGGTATCGACGAGAACCGGCTGATTAACGAAACACTGAATTTCACCCGCGCCGCGACGGCGCCGGGTGCCGGTGCTGGCGTTACCGAGGCTGGTGTGGCGGGCGAGGCCGGAGCGGTGCAGCAATTTCCGCCCTATGTGCGCGTTGTCCGCCGTTTCGATCTCGACCTCGATTGGACCAGTGTCACCCAGGTTCTGCGGCTCGCGCCGGAAAAGGGCGGTTTGACGCTGCCGGTGCCGTTGCTCGCGGGTGAGCATGTGACGACTCCGGGCGTTCGGGTGCAGGATGGGCAGGCCATAGCCTCGCTCGGCAGCGGCGATGGCTCGACCCAATGGGAAGCGCGCCTCGACAAGAGCGAAATCTTGACGCTGACCGCGCCTGCGCTAACCGACCGCGCGGAGACCTGGCAAGTGCGCGTTGGCCCCTCGTGGCATGTCGATTGGAGCGGGGTTCCGGTGGGGACGTCGGCGCTTGCGGGCGGCGGCGAACAGGTGTTCGAATTCAACCCGCTGCCCGGCGAAACGCTGACGCTCAAACTGACACAGCCGCTGGTTGCCGATGGCATGGTGCGGGCCGTCGACCGGGTGCGGCTGAAAAGCGATCTGGGCCAGCGCGCCGCCGTTTATCAGTTGAGCTTCACCCTGCGCGCCAGCCAGGGGGGAGAACACGCGATTACCTTGCCCGGAGAGTCGTTCGAGGTGTTGAGCGTCAGCCGCGACAATGTGCCGCTGAGCTTGCGCCCGCGCGACGGTAAGCTGACGCTGCCGGTATCGCCCGGTAGCCAGAATTTCGTCATCGAACTGCGCCAAAGCGCCGAGGTTCCCATCGTGTTCCGCAGCCCGGCGTTTTCGCTTGGGCTGCCCGCCGCCAATATCGACCTTGAAACCGTGCTGCCGCAGCAGCGCTGGTTGTTGGCCGCCTTCGGCCCCCCGGTCGGTTCCGTCGTGCTGTTCTGGGGGGAACTGTTGGTTGCACTGGTGCTGGCGGGCCTGCTCGCCCGCAGCCGTTTCGGCCGGTCCTGCTTCGCGGGCCGGATACGCTGGTACCACTGGCTGCTATTGACGCTGGGCTTCTCCACCTACTCCTGGACCGCGCTGGCCGTCGTCGTTGCCTGGTTGCTGGCTTTTGACTGGCGCGCCCGTACCGGCCTCGACGCATTGCGCGAGCGGCATCCGTGGCGCTTCGATCTGCTGCAAGGCGCGTTGGTGCTGCTTGTCGTGGCCGCGCTCGGGTGCCTGATTTCCGTGATCCCCGCCAGCCTGATGGGCACGCCGGAAATGCACGTTGTCGGTCATGGCGGCTACTCGAGCGCCGGTATTAGCCTGCAGGGCTTCGCCGACCTCAGCAGCGATATGCTGCCCGGCATCACCGTGGTCAGCCTGCCGATGTGGGTCTATCGCGTTGCGATGCTGGCCTGGGCGCTGTGGCTTGCCGTTGCCGTCATCGGCTGGTTGCGCCACAGTTTCGCCGCCTGGATACAGGGGGGGTACTGGCGGCCGTTATGGCAAAAGGCAGCCGCTGCCCGAAAGCCGCAGGCAGGCGCGGACGCTCTGATGACACTGGATGATCAGTTAATGAGAGAACTCGAAGGGAAGCCGAGGCGCGAGTAAAAGAGCCGCTTATGGCTGCGGGTGATGGGCCCGGGCCGTTTTGGCGGCTTCCTCCATCGCGCGCAGGTAATGGATGTAGCCCAGCGACGGCGCGGGTGCGCCCAGCCGGGTGGCGGTGGCATAAAGCTGGCCCCGATGATGGGCGAAGTACACCGCCAGATGTTGAAGCATGTCGATGGCGTAAAGGCTGCTGTGCTCGCCGTTCGCCCGCGTATAAACGATGCGGTGGTGAAAGAAGGCCTCGGGCTGTGTTTCCAGCCAGTGGCGCAATTCGCGCAACTCGTGCTGCAAGTGGCGCTTGACTGCGCTCCAGTCCGCGTCGTGGATGGGGGTGAAGCGTGCGGCGTCCGGGGTTTCATGCAGGCGGCTGGCCCATAGGCGCAGCGTGGCGAGCATGGTTTCCACGGTGCGGTGGATGCTGACGGCGGGCAAGCCTTGATCGGCGTTCAGTACATCCGTGTGCAGCCGGGCGAGGTTGTCGAACAATAATTGATTGGCCCAGACCTGATAGTCGGTGTGCCGGATGAAGTGCTCGCGCCAGCCGGTATTGCTCATGGTGTCCGCCTTTATCGGGTGGGGAAGCGGTTCGTGAAGTGCCGGGGCGATGGATGGAACTGGCCCGGCTGCCGCACGGGTTGGCAGGAAACGGTTACCGTTCTGGGTTGCTGCCCTACATTCATTGTGGAATTCGCCGGTACGCCTGTCATCCTCTTTGTTGTTGTTTTTTCGGCGGAAAAACGAAGGTTTTGCGGGGGCAGGCCGGCAAGGCGGGTGGATCGGCTAAAATTCCGCCATGCGCCGCCCACGGGCGGCGCATTGTCTTTTCCCGTTTTACCTTCTTCCGCGCCCGGTCTTATTTCCGGCCCCACTCCTGGTTCTCTGGTTCTATCTCCGGCTCAATGTCCGCTCCATCGTCCTCCCTGTTGAATGCGCCGCAGCGCGAAGCGATCCGGTATCTGGACGGCCCCTGTCTGGTGCTGGCCGGCGCCGGCAGCGGCAAAACGCGGGTGATCACGCACAAGATCGCGCATTTGATCGAAACCTGCGGCTTCAGCCCCGCCAACATCGGTGCCATTACCTTTACCAACAAGGCGGCGAAGGAAATGCAGGAGCGGGTGGCCCGCATCATGGGCGGGCGGGCGCCGGGCGGGCTGACGGTGTGCACTTTCCACGCGCTCGGGGTGCGCATCGTGCGTCAGGAGGCGAAACATTGCGGGCTGAAACCGCAGTTTTCCATCCTCGACGCCGCCGATACGGTGCAGATCGTCTCCGACATTGCCGGCGATGCCGACAAGGGTATCGCGCGGCAGATGCAGTGGCAGATTTCATCGTGGAAGAACGCGATGATCGCGCCCGAGGAGGCGGCACAGCTCGCCGACAACGAAATTTCCGCCGCCGCGGCCAAGGTGTTCAGCGAATACGAACGCACGCTGCGCGCCTACCATGCGGTGGATTTTGACGACCTCATCGCCTTGCCGGTGCGTTTGTTCGAGGGCAACGAGGAGGTGCGCGAACGCTGGCGGGGCCGCCTGCGCTATCTGCTCGTCGACGAATACCAGGATACCAACCGCGCGCAGTACCGCCTGCTGCGCCAGCTTTGCGGCGAGCGCGGCGCGTTTACCGCCGTGGGTGACGACGATCAGGCGATTTACGGCTGGCGTGGCGCCGATGTGGAAAACCTGCGCCTGCTGCAACAGGATTACGCCAAGCTGCGTGTCATCAAGCTGGAGCAGAATTACCGCTCCTCGCGCCGCATCCTGGCGGCGGCCAATGCCGTTATCGCCAACAACGACAAGCTGTTCGACAAACGGCTGTGGTCCGAACATGGCCCCGGCGAGCAGATCGTCGTGACCAACTGCCGCGATGCCGAACACGAGGCCGAATGGGTGGCGACGAAAATCTCCGCGCACAAATTCACTCATCGCACGCAGTTCAAGGATTACGCCATCCTGTATCGCGGCAACCATCAGGCGCGCGTGATCGAGCAGCAGTTGCGGAATCAGCACATTCCCTACGTGCTTTCCGGCGGACAAAGCTTTTTCGATAAGGCCGAAATCCGCGATCTTATCGCCTGGCTGCGCTTGTTGATGAACGAGGATGACGATCTCGCCTTCATCCGCGCCATTACCACGCCCCGCCGGGGCGTCGGCCCATCGACGCTGGAAGCGCTCGGGCACTATGCCGCTGCGCGCCATGCGAGCCTGTTTGCCGCCGTGTTCGAGGAAGGCATGGCGGTACACCTTGCGGCAAAACCGCTTGAAGCCGTGCGTGAGTTCGCCGGCTTCATCAATCGCATGCAGGATCGCGCCCAGCGCGAGCCGGCTGCGCGGGTGCTCGAAGACCTGCTCGGCGCGATTCGTTACGAAGTCTGGCTATTCGAGCATTTCGCCACCAGCGAGGCTGAGGCGAAGTGGAACAACGTGCGCGATTTCGTCGAGTGGCTGGGCAGAAAGGGCGAGGCCGACGGCAAGAATCTCATCGAACTGACCCAGACCATCGCCCTGATCGCCATGCTCGACAAGGACGACCCAGATTTCGACGGTGTTCAGCTTGCCACGCTGCACGCCTCGAAAGGGCTGGAATTCCCCCACGTATTCCTGGTGGGCGTGGAGGAGGGGCTGCTACCGCACCAGAGCAGCATCGATGACGACAAAACCGAGGAAGAGCGGCGGTTGATGTACGTCGGCATCACCCGCGCCCAGCGCAGCCTCAACATAACCTGGTGCGAGCGGCGCAAGGCCGGTAAGGACTACCGTAGCTGCGAGGCCAGCCGTTTCATCGCTGAAATGGGCGAGGACGTTCACAGCAACGACCGCAAGAACAGCGCGCCCGTATCGAAGGAAGAGGGCCGCGCGCGCGTTGCCGATCTGCTGGCGATGCTGGAAAACCGCGGCGGCAAGCCCTGACTTGCCGCCCGCGCGCTGCCTGGAGCCTGCTTGTGCTTACTGCGCCAGCGGCGGCTCGGTAAAACTCGCGCCCGCCTGATTGGCGAGGAAGGCTACCGCGCGTTTTACCTCGGTATCGGTCAAATCGTTGCCGCCCCCGCGCGGCGGCATCGCGTTCTTGCCGGCGATCGCCGATGCCGTCAGCCCGTCGTGGCCCAGTGCCAAGCGTGGCTTCCATGCTCCCGCGTCACCCGTTTTCGGCGCGTTGAGAAGGCCGGCTGCATGGCAAGTGGAACAAACATTCTTGTAAATCTGCTCGCCGGTACGATTGCCCGGCGCGACTTTTTCCATGTGCATTTCGACCTTGGCAACCGGCGCGATCAAGGACGCGGTGAGTTCCGGATCGACCTTGTTTTCCTGCTTGCCACAGCCCGCCAGCAACACAGCCGCCGCTATGCCGGCAAGCGGCAACGCAAGACGGGAGAAAGGCCGGTGAGTTTCAGGCGCGCGATATTCCGACATGTCATGTCCTTTGGCTGGGGGTAAAAGCAAAGCGCAGATTATATGCCGGAGAAGGGTTTCAACGGCGGAGCATGGACTTTCACGCCGAACCGGTATATGCTCCTCCGCCTTGCCCCGAGGCTCCCCGCCTCGGCCAGCACCGCCTCCGCGCCCGTAGCTCAGCTGGATAGAGTACTGCCCTCCGAAGGCAGGGGTCGGACGTTCGAATCGTCTCGGGCGCGCCATATCTCAAAAGCCGTTGATTTCTTCATGAAGTCGGCGGCTTTTTTCTTCCAGAACGCTTATTTCCGCGATTCCGAGTAGTTCGGCTACTCGTGCTGCGATGTAGTCGTCCATTACGCAGCGCTCTTTTCTGCACATCCTAATGTTTGCGCTCTCCAACTCTAGCAATTTTGCTAGCTGATAGTCGGACGTTAGATTGTTCTTCGTTTTTACTGCGTCTAGGTAATCCGTCGTTCTCATCAGATCGCGGTCTGCCGGGCGAGTGCCAAAAAGGCCAGCACCGCCCCGCTGCTTTCTTTGCGCCGGCTGATAAGCACCAGCTTGGCGGACAGTTCTGGCGCATCCAACACTTTGTATACCAGCCCCGGTATCGCCACCTGCATCACCGGCACGGGCACCAGCGCCAGGCCCAGCCCGGCGGCGGCCAGTGCCAGCACGCTCAGGGTACTGGCAGTACGGTACGCCACATTCGGTTCGCAGCCCAGCAACCGGTGCAACATGGTGACCAGGCGGTCTTCGGCATCGTTCGACGAATAGAAAATCAGCGGATGGTTTGCCAGCATGGCGACGGTCAGGCGGTCTTTGGCGGCCAGTGGATGGTCGTCCGCCATCGCCAGCACCATATTCCATGAGCCTGCGGGTTCAGACATCAGTGCGGGATCAAGCGCCCGGCCGAAATCCGGCGTGTAGCCCACATCCAACTGGCCGGTCAGAATGGCGTCCGCATGTAATTGCGGCGCCATTTCCTGCACGATCAGCTCGGCGTCGGGATAGGCTTTATGGAAGGCACGCAAATCCTGCATCAATTTGCCGCTAAATACAGCATTACCAGCAAAGCCAACGCGCACTCGACCGGTTTCGCCGCGCATGGCCCGTTGCACTGTCAGCCGGGTGTGTTCGGCCTGATCCAGCGTACGCTTTGCCTCGGCGTGCAGCAAATGTCCGGCTTCGGTCAGTTCGACCCGGCGGCTGGTGCGGGTGAACAACGGCCCGCCCAATTCCTCTTCCAATGCTTTGATTTGCATGCTTAAGGCTGGTTGCACGATATGCAGACGTTCAGCGGCGCGGCCAAAATGGCCCTCCTCGGCAACCGCTAAAAAATAACGCAGATGGCGTAAATCCATGGCCGTCTCAAGTCATCATTTAAATTGATTAATCAGTCATATCTATATATTTGAGTTTATCTTTATTTCAGATGAAACTAAACCCTGCCAACTCACCGTAGGAAAGTGCCATGCAAAGTTATCTGGAAGACCGTCAGCAAATTACCGATCTGATGACCGGCTGGATTCACCGCGATCTGGGTAATTGGGATCAATTGCGCGAGCTGTTTCACTCCGACGGCACCATCGAGATAACGTGGTTCGAAGGGCCGTTCAGCGATTTTGTCGATGGTTCCATGCGTATGGCTGCTTCGGATGTCCGCACCAAACATCTGATCGGCACACCGGTCGTCACCTTCAACGCTGGCGCGACCAAGGCCATTGTCGAAACCAACGCGATGATCATCTGCGAAAACGTCAAGCTGAACCTGGGCAGCATCGGCCACAACCGCTTCTATGACATGGCCGAAAAACGCAACGGCATTTGGAGGCTACTACGTCGCCAGAGCGTGTATGACATGGCTAGTTTCACTTTTCCGTTGGGCGTGGTCGATATTGACCAGAGCACCGTCGCGAAATACCCGCGTGAGTACGCCGCTCTGGCCTACATGCTGCAAAAAAGTGGTTTCCCCCTCAAACGCGTGTTCGCCACCCGTGGCAGTGAACTGGAGAAAAAGATGAAGGCCGACGGGATGCATTGGCTGGCTGCTTGAGCCATTTATTTTATTACTTTTAGGGCGTCGATTATGAAGACATCCGACACCGTGCATATCGAAGGCGACACCTCCGAAGCACGTCTGCGCATGCCGATTCCGGCGTGATACAGACGTTTCGTATGGCACGGTTTTGAGGATTTTGACTCCCTGGGCACAGAAATCTCACAAACGAAAAGCAGGCGACGAGACATGAAAAAAGTACTGTCTTCGGCATTATTGACAATGTTGGCTGCCGCCTCGACGCTGCCAGCAAGCGCCCAGACTACCGCCAACCCGAACATCAAACAGCCGGAAGCGCCCTTCACCAGCATCAGCCTTTTTGAAGTCGCGGAACAGGATTCCGATCATTTCGTTTCGGATTGGAATAAACGCTCGGCCGTCATCGCCCAAATGCCAGGTTTTATCGCCGCCACGTTGTACAAATCGATATTGCCCGATCATAAGTACCAGATCATCAATGTCGCCCAATGGCAGTCGTATGATGCGTGGCTGGATGTCCATAACAGTTTGGCTTATCGCAGTCAGCATAGTGCGAATGGCCCGCAAAACACCTCTAACAGCAAAGCAATTTCGGGGTTTTATCGCCCTGCGGTCTCTTATACGCATACACACACAGAGCAAAGCGCCTCCGCCCAGCCTGTCGAAGGAACGCCGTTGCGGATTATCAAAAATCCGGCCATCACCAACCCCGACGCCCCCTTTGTTTTTATCAACCTGATGGAAATGGAGCAGAAAGATATCGATCCGTTCCTATCGAGTTGGAAGATCCGTTCGCAACTGACACGCAAGCAGCCAGGTTCTATGGGCGCCACGCTGTATAAAACGATGCTGCCGGATAGCCGTTATCAAATAGTCAATATCAGCCAGTGGCAGTCATATAACGCCTTCGTTGATGGACAAAACAATCCGACCTACTCCAGCGAACTGGCTGCCGATCTCAATCAGACAGCAAGCATCAAACTGACGCGCGGATTTTTCCGCCCGGTAGCCTATTACGCTCATGTTTACGATTGAACTCTAATAGGTTCGGTAAGGATTCAGCAATGAAGATTTATCGCTGCCTGCGCATCGAAACGCCGCTCAACTCTTTTCCGGTATTTTTGAATGCATACGGAAAACCATCGTGAGCTTACTACCATGGAGTCAACCATGATTACCAAACGTCTCGGCAAGAATGGCCCGCAGGTTTCCACACTGGGCATGGGCTGCATGACGCCGCAAAAATCGGGCAGCGACGAAGAAAGCATTGCCACCATACACGCGGCGCTGGATGCGGGTATCAATTTTCTAGATACCGCCGACTTCTACGGCATGGGCTATAGCGAATCCCTGATCGGTCGCGCCATCAAAGGGCGGCGGGACCAAGCTTTCCTGAGCGTTAAATTTGGTGCCATGTTCTCACCGTCGGGCGCTTTTCTCGGCATTGATGGGCGGCCTGCATCGGTCAAAAATTTTGCCAGTTATTCATTGCAACGGCTGGGGGTGGAGGTGATTGATCTCTATCAGCCATGTCGGGTCGATCCGTCAGTGCCTTATGAGGACACCATCGGTGCCGTCGCCGACCTGATCAAAGAGGGCAAGGTGCGCTATCTGGGCGTGTCTGAAGTGGGCGCGGACAATCTGCGCCGCGCATACAGCGTTCACCCCGTCAGCGCTCTGGAAATCGAGTACTCACTGGCGTGCCGCTTTATCGAAGCTGAAATCCTGCCAACCGCCCGAGAGTTGGGCGTTGCCGTCGTTCCTTACCGCATACTGGCCGACGGCCTGTTGAGTGGCGCGTCGGCGAGTTCCTTCGCCAACGGCAATCCCCACATGCAGCCGCCACGTGTGCAAGGCGATAACCTCACCCACAATCTCGCCACCGCTGCATTCCTGCAAACGATGGCCGCTGACAAAGGCTTTACCCCGGCCCAATTGGCCGTCGCCTGGCTGTTTTCCCGTGGCGATGACATCATTCCGATAGTCGGCATCAGCCGCCGCTCGCGTCTGGCAGAGAATTTGCTGACTCTCGATATTCGCTTCAGCGCGGATGAACTGGCTACGCTTGATCGTGCCTTTGCCCCTGGAGCGATCCTTGGCGATCGTTATCCGGCCTTTGTGCAGAAGTTCGCGGCCCAGTGATCTGCTCGTGCACTGACACTAACGCCGATTTTTCGCAGTGCTGGGTTCTCGGTGAAAGCTAAAATCCATGAGCACACCTCGCCGCTTTTTCCTTGCGAGTGAACGGAGGTGTCATGGGATTATCTCAGCGGTTTTGCGCAGCGTATCCCGTGACCACCAGGCCGCTAGGTTGCGGCCATTTTCATGATGAGGGTCCTGACGGTAGCCGTAAGAGTTCAGGCTGTGAAACGGCGTAAAGCCGACAGTTATCACCAGAGGCGCGGAGTTCGAGGCGTCTCGGGAGCAAAAAATCAGAGTGCCGCAGCGAATTCATATTTCTCATCATCATTTGGCGTAGCGCGCCATACTTCAAACGGTCCGCCAGATTTCTGGCAGGCCGTTTTCGTTCGTGTATTCCGATGGGCTGAACTACTTGCCGCGATCATATTTCGGGCGTTGCGGGCGTTTGGTGATCCAGGCGTCGAACAGCGTGCAGGAGACGGCGGGCAGGAGCGGGCCGACGAAGCCGGCATCGATCGGTAGCCGACGGATGCTTGATAGCCTCACGCCGTCAATTTGATCGGCTAGCGGTATCTGAAAGACATCACTGATTTCAGTCAGCGTGCCCCAACTGAGGGCCGTACGCCGGTATTTGGGACTCCTGCCAGATGATGCATCCAACCAGGGAAATCCTATCCATGATTTTCATACGGCAAACCTCTTCGGCATTTATTGAAAAATCGATTAATGAATAATTGCCATGCGACGCTCTAGATTTTTCCCTCCCGGAACAAATTACATGATTTGACGTATTTATTGCACGCATAAACAAGCGCATAGTGGCCGCAAACAAGGATGTTAATAACCACAAACAAGGAGGTCATCATGCAGCCTGTTTCTATTACCCGCAGGGAATATGAAGTGCTGCGCCATCTCGCCGAAGGGCTTGATGACCATGGGAGTTGGTCTTCGTTTGTTCATAAGCCGCCACACCGTTAGTCGCCACATCCGCAATTTGTGCAAAAAATGTGGTGTAAATAACAGCGTACATCTGATTTCGATATTTTTTGGCCCAATCTCATTGCGCCCTCATTCAGCGCTTACGCGACGTGAGAATGAAATTTTTGCTCTGCTGGCACAGGGAATGACGCAAAAAGCGATTGCCGATGCAACGGGGATCAGTGTCAGAACCGTCTACAAGCACCGCGAAAACATTTTGGCCAAGCTCGATGTGCGGAGCACGAAAGAAGCAGTGGCGTTGTTATTCCGCGCAAACAGGGCGAACGGCAGTGGTTTTTGAGTATGGTTTTTCCATGAGATTTTTCTAGCCAAGGAGAAAACGGATTCATCACGCCTATGCGCTGCAACGCAACAACCTGAGTGTACATCAATTATTTATAAAAATAGGGGATAATGTCATGAGCATGGCGTCAGAGCAGGTTTGGCAACAATACGCCAACGCGCTAACCGCGTTGTTGACGACAGGCAGCTTCGATCCAAAAACACAGGCAATCAGCTTTAACGGTATTTCAGCGCAGATCGATCTGTGCAACCCGGATCCCCAAATCATTAGCTCCAGTGTTTACGAGCTAGGGAACACGATTCCGGCATGGGGGCCGGCGTATGTTCCAAAAAGCGATCTGGTGACGGCGTATGCGCTGTACCTCAATTCCATACAGCTCAAAGGCGATCCCAACCCGAATCTCGACGGCCGGATCAATATCGCCGCCAATTCGCTGACTCAGGCGCAACAAAACTACAATAAACAGATGGCTCAGGCTGTCGATGTTTGGCAGATTTATCGGCAACTCAGCCCCAGTACAAATTTCTGGGACTATGCGAGCAGTCAATGCCCGGTTTACATTGAGGCCTATAAGGTCCTGATCGCATCGCAAAGCCATTACGACGATCTGATGACTAAAAAATATGGAATGGGTTATCAGGAAATACAGCAGGCATTGAATGCTGTTGGCTTTAACGGCGGCGCGCGGGATGTCAACAATAAAAACAATTACAACATGCAGATCAAGCGCGGTACGGTGGCGCCGGCCGGCAGCATCCCCTCCTTGCCCGGCGAAACGGTGTTGCCGCCTGGCGCCAGCCTGAGCCAATTTTATGTGCCGAACTATACGCTGGGTGGTGATTTCGGGCGGACGTTCGCCGAATGGCAGGACAAAAGCAGTCAGGACAAAGTTGAAATCGGGCCGCTGCATATTTCGGGTTCCAGTACAAGCAGCGATTGGAGTAAGTTCGGTTGGGATGCGAGCGCCAGCGCTTCGTTGTTCAAATCGTTCTTTTCGCTCTGGGCACAGGGTTCGGCTTCCAGTGAGAGCGTAACTCAGAGTTTTGAAAGCATGGACTATGATCTGGATATTTCATTTACCGGTCTGGGCCTGTTCCCGGTACAACAAGGTATCTGGCTGCGGTTGGCGCTGATCCAGCAATTCAAAAACAGCTTGCGCCCGGGATGTGGCGAGTTTTTTGGGGAAAGCGGCACACTGAATTTGCTGCCCGTCCACGCGATTATCGGTTTTGAGCCGAAAATCAGCTTGAAACTGAACAACAAGAGTTATCACGAATACAAACTGAAATGGCAGGCGAAAGCGACGGCCTCCTTGGGGATCGGGCCGTTCCGCATCGGTAATGCTTCCGTTCTGACCTATGGTGAGAAAGAAAACATCCAATACGACGACAATAGCCAGACTATTTCCATCGGTCCGATCAAATCGACATTGCCATTACTGCTCGGTGTGATCAGCACAAAGCTGTAACTTCCCACGCGCGTGATCGATAATCCGCCGGTGCTGAAAAGTGCGCGGCGGAAAAAAGAGAAAATTATGCGCCGTATATCAGTCAGCCGTATTGCCAGACAAATTGCCTGCCTCGTAAGCATAATTTGCTTCTGCAATCCGGTGGTTCACGCCGAAAACAGTGGCGTGGACCGGCCGCCCCAGGCAAATACTCAGACCGAGGTAACGGAACGCAGCGCTGAACAGAGCGGCCAGACATTGGTCAGGGCGCAGTGCGATATCAACGCAGGCGTCCAACAATGCTGTTCCGCCGCCCGTTGCACTGGAAACAGGCTCAGCAACCGGGATGCGCACAATTGCGGGAGAGCCGAAGGAACGAGCTGGACTGCGGGGCAGGGCGTGTGTGATATCCCCCGCCTTTAGTCGAGGGATGCTCTGAGTATTTTGGGATGCGGCGGGCGGTCTATACCGGAATCCACGCCAGTATTGGCAGGCTGTTTTCGTTCATGTATTCCGATGGGTTGAACCGCTTGCCGCGATCATGTTTCGGGTGTTGCGGGCGCCTGGTCGTGGTCGGTGATCCAGGCGTCGAGCAGCGTGTAGGAGACGGCGAGCAGGACGGGGCCGACGAAGAGGCCGACGAAGCCGAAGGCAAGCAGGCCGCCGACGACGCCGGAGAGGATCAGCAGCAGCGGCAGATCGGCGCCGCGTTTGATGAGGACCGGGCGCAGCACGTTGTCGAGCGTGGCGATGATGAGCGTCATCACGATCAGTGCGATGCCCCACGGCGTATCGCCTTGCCAGAAGAGCCAGATGATGGCGGGGATGAGCACGATGACGGGGCCGATCTGCGCAATGCAGAGCATGAAAATGAGCGCGGTGAGCAGGCTCACGCCGGGCACGCCGGTGATGGCGAGTGCGACGCCGCTCAATATCGATTGCACGGCGGCCGTTACGACGATGCCGAGCGCGACGGCGCGGATGGCTTGCCCGGCCAGCCGGATCGCTGTTTCGCCGCGGTCGGCGGCGAGCCGGCGCGCGAAGCGGATGGCCGTGCCGCCAGCGGTTTCGCCGTGGATGTAGAGAATCGCCGAAATAATCAGGGTGAGGATGAAGTGCAGCGTCAGCGCACCGAAGTTGCTGGCTTGGTTGAGCAGCCAGTGCGCGGCCTTGCCCGCGTAGGGCGCGAGCTTTGCGCGCACGCCGGCGGTGCCGGCGTCGGCGAGGCTTTGCCATTCGGTGGCCGCGCGCTCGCCGACGAACGGAAGTCCGCGCACCCAATCCGGCGGCGGTGGCAGCGGGCTGTGGACGAATTCCTCGGCGTACGTCTTGGCGGTGTCGGCCGAATCGGCCAGCGTGGTGACGGCGGCGGCGAGCGGGACGATGATGACGAGCAGCATGACCATGACCATGATCAGGCTGGCGAGTATCCGCCGCCCGCCCAGGCGCGCTTCGAGCGTGCGCAGCATCGGCCAGGTGGCCACGACGATCATCGTTGCCCAGATCAGCGCGGGCAGGAAGGGGCGCAGCACCCACAGGCTGCCGCCGATCATCAGGCCCAGCGAGAGTACGGAGAACAGGATGCGCGTGATGTCGCGGGCGGGTGGGCGATGTTCCATGAAATATGCGCCTTTTTCTGTTTGTCTGTGGGCCGTTTGACAGCGTAATGGTGAACGAGTTGGGGCGGGCAAGCCGCGCCAAGGGCGGATCATCGCATGTGTCGTGCCTCACGGCACGTGCAGAAGGCTGTGAGTAGCTGCGGGTGTAGTGCTGCGGGAGCTTATCTGCCCGTTTGTTTTTTACGGAGCGGCCGTGCTTGTCAGAGTGGCTTCGCCGTTACCGGATTCGATGCGCGTACGAAGCTGCCGCCGCCGAGGTGGTGAATCGTGTGCAGGTCCGCGTTCGCATCGTCGAAGCACCAGCGGCCGTTGGCGAACACGCGTTCGTCCGCCGCCGCCGCGACGACCTCGCCGAAGCAGGTGTCGTAGGCGTCCTCGGTGTGCGGTTCGCGGATCAGCCGGCATTCCATCCAGGCGGCGCAGCCGGCTTCGATCAGCGGCAGGCCGAGCACGGGGCCGTCGAACGTGGCGATGGCGAAGCGCGCGAATTTGTCGAACTCGCGCCCGCTGCAATTGCCGACCGCGTGCGTCAGGTCGAGCGCGGCAAAGCCGGGAATGCAGATGCCGAATGTGCCGCTGGCGCTCATCAGTTCGCGCGTGTAGGTGTGCTTGTCGATCACGATTGCGATGCGCGGCGGGGTGAATTCGACCGGCATCGACCACGCCGCCGCCATCACGTTGCGGCGGCCGTTGGCGGCGCTGGTGACGAGCACCGTGGGGCCATGGTTGATCAGGCGGCTCGCGTGTTCGAGCGCGACGGGTTGGAAGTGGGGCATGGCATCGGCCTCGCGGATCGGATCGGCCCGATTCTACGCGGGCTTGCCCACCACGCCCCGCCCTCGGTGATGCCGGGTCAGTACGCGACCGAGAAGCGCTGGCCGATGTGCTTTGGCGTTTCCACTTCGTCGAGCATCGCCACCGCGTAGTCGGCGGTTGAAATGCGGCTCTTGCCTTCGGTGTCGAACAAGGCCTTGTCGCCACCGGTGCGGTACTTGCCGGTACGTTCGCCCGGCGCCAGTTCGAAGGCCGGCGACAGCGCGGTCCACGACAGTTCCTTTTCGTCGCGCAGCAGGTTGAAGAAGTCGCGTGTGGCCTCGGCGATGTCCTTCCACGCCGCCGGGAAGTCGGGCGTATCGAGCGCCATGACGCCCGGTGCGACTTCCAGGCTGCCGGCGCCGAGGACGGCGAGCAGGCGCGGTACGCGGGCTTGCCGGGCGGCGGCGAGGATCGAAGCCGTGCCGCGTGCCATGTCGCCGCGCAGCGCCGGGTTCGCGATGCCAGGACTGTAGGAGACGATCAGTGCGTCGTGGCCGACCAGCGCGGCGGCGAGGGCGGAGGTGTCGAATACGTCTACCGATCGCGCATCGAGTTTCGGTTGCCGCGGCAGCTTGGCGGCATTGCGAACGATGGCGGTGACTTGATGGTCGCGCGATAGCGCTTCGTTCAGTAGCGCCGAGCCGACGAAACCGGTGGCGCCAATCAGGGCGATTTTCATGTTCGGGTCCTTCCAAAAGGGTTTGCGGAATGCGATGCGATGGAATGGACGATACATGCTTAACAATCTGACGATAAGATGGCTTAAGCTGCATTCATTGTTAAGAAAAACTTCAAGATGGACCATTTAAGAGCGATGGCGATTTTTGCTCGCGTGGTCGAGTGTGGTTCGATGAGCGCGGCGGCGCGCGAGCTCGGCATGACGGCATCGGCGGTGAGCCAGCGGATTCGTACGCTCGAACGTGACACCGGCGTGGTGCTGTTGCACCGTTCCACGCGCCAGCTTTCGCTGACTGCAGCGGGTGCGAGTTTCTTCGACGGCTGCGCCGAAATGCTCGCCGCCGCGCGCCGCGCGGAGCAGCGCTTGGCGGAACAGCGGGACGCGCCGGTGGGTGAGTTGCGTATTGCCGCGCCACTCTCATTCGCCGGCCAGTACCTTGCGCCGGCGCTGGCGCCGTTGCTACGTGCAAGCCCCGACCTACAACTGCGCATTTTCGCCGCCGACGAGCGGATCGACCTGATCGAGTCGCGTATCGACCTTGCTGTGCGCGTCGGCCGTCTGGCTGATTCGACACTGGTCGCGCGGCCGCTCGCGCAGTGGGAGGAGACTATCTGCGCCGCGCCTTCGTATTTGGGGCAGGCCGGATTCCCGCGTGAGCCGGAGGATCTCGCCGCGCTCGACTGGCTGATCCTGACTCCGCTCGGCGAGCCGCAGACGCTCGAACTGCGCCGGAACAAGGAAGTGCGTTGCGTGCGCGTCGGCAACCGTGTGGCGAGCAACAGTCAGGCTTCCCTGCTGCATCTGACGCGTGAAGGGTTCGGCCTGTCGCGCCAGATTGAACCGGATGTGCGCGACGATTTGGCAGCCGGCCGTCTTGTCCGCGTGCTGCCCGATTGGTCTTTCGCCCCAATCGGCGTGTTCGCCGTCACGCCGCAGCGCGAGGCGCAGCCGGCCAAGGTGCGCCACGCGATCGAGGCGCTGCGTCTTTATCTCGGGCGGAGCGCGAACTGAGGCGCGCGATTCGCCCGCTCGCCTGGTTGTGAAGCGCTGTATCTAAGCCCGGCGCGGCGGCGGGTCAGTCCAGCGTGCGGCGAAAGCGCTTGAGCCCGATTGCGAGCACGACGCCGATGAAGACGAACAGTGGCCACAGGTGCGGCCAGACTTCCAGGACGCCGTTGCCTTTCAGCATGACGCCGCGCGCCACGCGCAGGAAATGCGTCAGCGGCAGCGCTTCGCCTATCGTCTGCGCCCAGCCCGGCATGCCGCGAAACGGGAACATGAAGCCGGAGAGCAGGATCGAGGGCAGGAAGAAAAAGAAGGTCATCTGCAGCGCCTGCAATTGGGTGCGCGCGATAGTCGAAACGGTGATGCCGACGAACAGGTTCGCGCTGATGAAAATCATGACGCCGAGAATGAGCAAGCCCGGGTTGCCGATGAAAGGCACGTCGAACAGCAGCCGCGCGGCGGTGAGGATGACGATGACCTGCACGGCGCCGATCACGATGTAGGGCAGGATTTTGCCGACCATGACTTCGAGCGGCCGCACCGGCGTGGCGAGCAGGTTCTCCATCGTTCCGCGCTCGACTTCGCGGGTGATGCCGAGCGCGGTCATCATGATCATGGTCATTGTCAGAATCACGCCCATCAGGCCGGGCACGACGTTGTAAGAGGTGATGCCATCCGGGTTGTAGCGGCGCTGAACCACGAGCTCGAACGGCGGGTCGTCCGGCGCGAGGCTTTCGAGCGGGCCCTTGAGGTCGTAGCGCAGTACGGTATTGACGAGCTGTTGCACGGCGGCGATGGCGTTGCCGGTGGCGGAAGGGTCGGTGGCGTCGGCGGCGACGAGTAGTTGCGGCCGTTCGCCGCGAACCAGGCGGCGCGAGAAATCGGCGGGAATCGTTACCGCGAACTGCACCATGCCCTGGTTCAGCATCTCGTCGGCATCCGAATCGACGGCGCTCGTGGAGACGACCTGAAAGTATTCGCTGTTGACCAGTCCGCTGACGATGCTGCGCGAGAACGGGCTTTGGTCGTGCGCGATCACGACGGTCGGCAGGTGCTTGGGATCGCCGTTGATCGCATAGCCGAACAGCGTGAGCTGAATGATCGGAATGCCGACCATCATCGCGAAGGTCAGCCGGTCGCGCATGAGCTGGATGAACTCCTTGAGCATGACGGCGTGCAGCCGCGCAAGGGAGAAGTGGTCATGCAGCATGCGCGGGAGCTCCGGCGAAGTTGTCGCGCGACTGGCTCATCAGGTGGATGAACACGTCTTCCAGTTGGGGTTCGCTGTGTTCCCAGCGCAAGTCATCGCGTTCGCGGAACGGCGCGATTGTCGTTTCCAGTTTTGTGCTGTCGGCGCCGCTGATATGCAGGGTGTTGCCGAAGCGCGTCAGCATGTCGATGCCGGGCTGGCCTTCGAGTTCGTGCGCTAGCGTGTTGATGCCGTTGCCGGCGACGTACCACGTTTCGAAGCCGGTCGCGGCGATGAGCTCGGCGGGCGTGCCGAGCGCGAGCAGTCTGCCGTAGGCGATGTAGCCGAGGCGGTGGCAGCGTTCGGCCTCATCCATGTAATGCGTCGACACCAGCACCGTAATGCCCTCGGCGGCAAGCTTGTGGATTTCCTCCCAGAAATCGCGCCGCGCCTTCGGGTCGACGCCGGCCGTGGGTTCGTCGAGCAGCAGTAGACGCGGTTCGTGCAACATGCAGGCGGCGAGCGCCAGGCGTTGCTTCCAACCGCCGGAAAGGCTGCCGGCAAGTTGCTTCGCGCGGTCGCCCAGCCCGAGCCGCTCGATTGCCTGCGTTACGCGCACGGCGCGGCGGTCCATCCGGTACACGCGGGCGACGAAGTCGAGGTTTTCGCGGATCGTCAGGTCTTCATACAGGCCGAAGCGCTGCGTCATATAGCCGACTTCGCGCTTGATCGCCGCCGCTTCGCGCAGGATGTCGTAGCCAAGCGTGTGGCCGTTGCCGCCGTCGGGCGTGAGCAGGCCGCACATCATGCGGATCGTCGTCGTCTTGCCGCTGCCGTTGGGGCCGAGAAAGCCGAAGACCTCGCCACGCTCGACGCGCATTGAGAGCTGGTCGACGACCGTTTTGTCGCCGAAGCGCTTGGTCAGGTTCTGGACGTCGACCGCAGGGGCGTCGGCATTGGTCACTTCGCCGCTCCGAGCATGACATCGACCGGTTGCCCCGGCCGCAGACCCTGCGGATCGAGTGGCCACGCCTCGACGAGAAAGACGAGCTTGGCGCGGTTTTCCTTGCTGTAGATGACCGGCGGCGTGAATTCGGCCTGCGAGGCGATGAAGCCGACGCGCGCGTCGCGCATCGTGCCGCAGCCGTCGCAGGATACTTTCACAATGCCGCCCGAGCGCACTTCCGACAACCGCGCCTGCGGCACATAAAAACGCACCTTGATGTTGCCGGGCGGTAGCAGGCTCACCACCGGCGAGCCGGCCGGCACCCATTCGCCGACGCGGTAGAGCGTGTCGTCGACGCGCGCCGCCATGGGGGCGGCAATCGTTTTCTGCGCGAGCTTCCAGTCGCTCTGCGCGAGCGCCGCTTTCGCCGCCTCGTGCGCGGCGTCGGCCGCCTCGCGCTCGTCCTGCCGCGCGGCCAGATGCGCGACGCGTAGCTGTGCTTCGGTTTCAGCAAGTTGGGCGCGGCCGCTCTTCACTTTTTCGAGCTGTGAATCGAGCCCCGAGGCGCTGATGAAATTCGCGGCGGCCAACTGCCGCTGGCGCGCAAGGTCGCTTTCGGCGAGCCGCAGCGCCGCGCGTGCTGCGTCGACCTGCGCCTGTACCGCCGCGATTTCGTCGGTGCGCTTGCCCTTCGACAGATCGGCCGCCTGTGCCTGCGCTTGCTGCAGTTTTGCCGCGGCCTCGTCACGTTCGGCGGTTTCGCTGTCGCGGTCGAGCGCGAACAGCGGCGCATCCGGCTGTACCTCCGCGCCCTTCGCGGCCTCGAGCCGCACCAATCGCCCCGCATAGGGCGATGCGACGCGCACGAGGTCGGCTTCGACATAACCGGGCAGCGTGCCGTCGGTCTTGTCGCCGCAGGCGGTGAGCGCGAGGCAGCAGGCCAGCGCGGGGAGCAGGCGTTTCATGGCGGATTCTCCCGCTGGGCGCGCAAGGCCATCAGGCCGGCCCAACTGAAATCGGATATATGGCGGGCAAGCCGTGTGTCCGCATCGGCGTCTTCGAGTAGCGCGGGCATCAGGCGTTCGATGAACGGGCGTGCGCTGCGGTAGACGATGCACTGGCCGAGGATCGAAAGCATGGCCCGCTCGACGCTTTCGTCGCGCGGGCCGGCATCGAGAATCTCGGCGACGAGGCCGCGCAGCAGTTCGGATTGTGGCTTTGTGAAGCGCTCGAACAGCATGTCCAGCGCCGGTGTGGGGCTGGTGAGCTCGCGCAGCAGCAGCGCGCCGATCCGGCTGTTGCCGCCGCTGCCCAGCAGGCGCGAGCAGATGGCGTGGATCGCGAATTCGAGCCGCTCGCGTACCGGCAGCGAAGGGTCGGGCGGCAGCAATGGCATGGCGGCGATGGCGGTTTCGCCGTGGTAGCGCAGCACCGCGAGGTAAAGCCCTTCCTTGCCGTTGAAATGGTAGTTGATCGCCGACAGCCGCTGACCGGCGCGCGCCGCGATGTCCTGCACGCGGGCGGCGCGGAAACCTTCCTTGACGAAAACCTCGGTCGCGGCCTCGATCAGCGCGGCGCGGGTTTTGTCGCCGAGCGCCTGGCGCGTCAGAGAACGTGGAGCCGCGGTGGTGACCATATATTTTGAAAAAGTTTTTCAGACGATTGTAGAAAAATTTTTCCAGACGTCAAGGGCAATGCCGAAATTCCGGTTGTCATCACGTAACCGGCGGGAATGGCCGCTGCCTTGCGGCACAATGGCGCTCTTTCGTTTCTCTATCCCTCAATGCTCTACGTCCTGCTCAGCGCCGTGTGCAGCGTGCTGGTGTCCGTGCTGCTCAAGATCGCGCGGCGCTACGGTGTCGACGTCGCCCAGGCCGTTACCTGGAACTATCTGGCGGCGTCGGTGCTGTGCGCGCTGTTGCTGCAGCCGTCGCTGGCGAGCCTCGCGCGGCCGGGGGCGCCGTGGTTCTCGCTGCTTGCGTTGGCCGTCGTGCTGCCTTCCTTGTTTCTCGTGCTGGCCGCAAGCGTGCGGGCGGCGGGCATCGTGCGAACCGATATCGCGCAGCGCCTGTCGCTGCTGCTGTCCTTGCTCGCGGCTTTTTTGCTATTCGGCGAGCGCGCGGGTGCGCTGAAGCTCGCTGGTATCGCGCTCGGTTTGCTGGCGATGCTGGGCATCCTGGCGCGGCCGGGCAAGGGCGCGCGCGAATCCCGTGGCGGCGCCTGGGGGGCATTGTTCACGGTATGGGCGGGGTTCGCGGCGGTGGATGTGATGCTCAAGCACATCGCGGCGGCCGGTACGCCGTTTGCCGCGTCGTTGCAGGTGACTTTCGCGCTCGCTTTCGTCGGCATGGCGCTGTGGCAGGGGTGGCGCGCACGGCAGCGCGCGGCACTTCTTACGTGGCGCAACTTCGGCGCCGGTCTGCTGCTCGGGCTGATCAACTTCGGCAACATCATCTTTTACGTATCCGCCCATCGCGCGCTGCCGGGCCAGCCGGCGGTGGTCTTCGCCAGCATGAACATCGGCGTTGTCGTGCTCGGCACGCTGGTCGGCGCGCTCGGTTTCGGCGAGCGCCTTTCCTGGATCAACCGCGCCGCGATTGTATTGGCGATTTTGTCGATTGCCTTGATCGCGCTCGCGCCGCGTATTTGACAAATCCGTTTGCGAAAAATGATGCGATTTGCCTCTTTCTCGTCCGGGACGAAGGCGCTTGCTGGCGAGCGCTGTTACAGTTTGTAGCAGGCGGGTTGGATCGAGATCGACGCTCGCCGTAAAGTTGCGCTTTCGTTTGCACAACAAGGTCGCATAAGGCGATGCCGGCCGGGTTTTATCGGCCCCTGTTTTTGTGCGGTCTTTGTCTTGCCGATTCCTTAGGTTCCATTACCGATCCGATATGTCTTCCGAACTTCCGCATTCCGCCCACAAGGCAAATCCGTTTTATCGTCGCCCGCTCGTCTGGGGTGTGGTGCTTGTCCTGGTGAGCGGCGGCGTTTGGCTGGGGATGAAAAGCGGGAAGCAGGGCACGGCCGCCGATGCCGGCTCCGCCGCGCACGCCCGGCCTGGCGGCTGGGGCGGCGGGCGGCAGGGGGAGATGATGGATCGGCCCCAGCCGGTGATCGTCGCGCCGGTGGAAAAGGCCGACGTGCCGGTATACCTGGATGCCATCGGCACCGTAACCGCGCGCAGCACGGTAACGGTGAAGCCGCGCGTGGATGGCCAGTTGATGCGCGTGCTGGTCCGCGAGGGGCAGACGGTGAAGGCCGGCGATCTGCTGGCCGAGATCGACCCGCGGCCGTTTCAGGTTCAGCTCGCGCAGGCCGAGGGCCAGATGGCGCGCGACCACGCCTTGCTGCTGAATGCGCGGCAGGACCTGGAGCGCTACAAGACGCTTGTCGAGCAGGATTCGGCCACACGCCAGCAGTTGGATGCGCAGGAAGCGCTGGTGCGGCAGTACGAGGGGGCGGTGAAGGTCGACCAGGGAGCGGTCGACAGCGCGCAACTGCAACTGACTTATTCCCGTATTTCCGCGCCGGTGGGCGGCAAGCTCGGTTTGCGCCAGGTCGATGTGGGGAACATCGTGCACGCTTCGGATGCAACCGGGCTGGTCGTCATCACCCAGGTGCTGCCGATCGACGTGATGTTTTCGTTGCCGCAGGGTGAATTGACGGCGTTGCTGCAGATGCCCGGCGGCGGCGCGGGGCTGGTCGTGGAGGCGCTGGCGCCGGATAGCAAGCGCCCGGTCGCGCGCGGCAAGGTGCTCACCGTCGACAATCAGATCGACACCGCGACCGGCACGGTGAAGCTCAAGGCTGAATTCGCCAACGACGATGCGCGCTTGTTTCCGAATCAATTCGTTGCGGTTCGTTTGCAGCTCGATGTGCGCCACGATGCGGTGGTTGCGCCAAGCGCCGCCGTGCTGCGTGGCGCGCCGGGCACCTTCGTTTATGTGGCGAATGCGGACAAGACGGTAGCCGTTCGCCCGGTAAGCATCGGACCGGGCGAGGGTGGCCGCACGATCATCGAATCCGGTCTGCAAGCCGGCGAACAGGTCGTTATCGACGGCACCGACAAGCTGCGCGAAGGCGCACGGATCGAGCCGCTCAGCCGCGAAGACGCGGCGCGCGCGATGACGGGCGCGAGCAGCGGGCAAGCCAGCCACGCCGGAGGCAAGGGCGCCAACGGCGGCAAGCCGGCGAAGCGCGCGGAGTGAGCGGCGCGAAATGACGTTGGAAAAGACGACGGCGGAAAATCCGGCATGAATCCTTCACGCCTCTTCATCGAGCGGCCGGTGGCGACTTCGCTGCTGATGGTCGCGATTTTGCTCGTCGGCATCGTGGCTTACCGGGTGCTGGCGATTTCGGCGCTGCCCCAGGTCGATTACCCGACGATTCAGGTTGTTACGCTGTATCCGGGCGCAAGTCGGTATGTGAGGGCCTCTTCCGTCCCCGGCCCGCTCGAACGCCAGTTCGGCCAGATGCCGGGCCTGAACGAGATGAGTTCGACGAGTTCGGGCGGCGCATCCGTCATCACGCTGCAGTTCAGCCTTGAATTGGCGCTCGACGGTGCCGAGCAGGAAGTGCAGGCGGCGATCAACGCGGCTGGCTCCCTGTTGCCCACCGATCTGCCAAATCCGCCGATCTATAACAAGGTGAATCCGGCCGATACGCCGGTGCTCACGCTCGCGGTGACGTCCGACACGTTGCCGCTGCCCAAGGTGCAGGATCTTGTCGATACCCGGCTCGCGCAGAAAATCTCGCAGCTTCCGGGGGTGGGCCTCGTCAGCCTGTCGGGCGGGCAGCGCCCCGCTGTGCGGATACGCGCCAATCCGCAGGCGCTTGCCGCGCGCGGTATTTCTATCGACGACCTGCGCACCGCCATCGGTAACGCCAACGTGAGCCAGGCCAAGGGCAGTTTCGACGGCCCCGAGCGCGCGTCCACCATCGATGCGAACGACCAACTGCGCTCCGCCGCCGAATACCGCGACATGATTGTTGCCTACGCCAACGGTTCGCCGCTGCGGCTTTCCGACGTTGCCGAGATCGTTGACGACGCCGAGAACAACCGGCTCGCGGCGTGGGCGAACACCGAGCAGGGCATCATCGTCAACATCCAGCGCCAGCCCGGCGCGAACGTGATCGAGGTGGTCGACCGCATCAAGCAACTGTTGCCGCAGTTGCAGGCGTCGTTGCCCGGCGCGCTCAAGGTGTCGATCATGACCGACCGCACGGTGACGATCCGCGCCTCGGTCGAGGACGTGCAGTTCGAGCTGATGCTCGCCGTCGGGCTCGTGGTGATGGTGATCTTTCTCTTTCTGCGCAACCTCTCGGCCACCCTCATTCCAAGCGTGGCGGTACCGCTGTCGCTCGTGGGTACCTTCGGCGTGATGTATCTCGCCGGCTTCTCGATCAACAACCTCACGCTGATGGCGCTCACCATCGCCACCGGCTTCGTGGTCGACGATGCGATCGTGATGATCGAGAACATCGCGCGCTACATCGAGGAAGGCGAATCGCCGATGGCGGCCGCCTTGAAGGGCTCGGCGCAGATCGGCTTCACCATCATCTCGCTGACCTTCTCGCTGATCGCGGTGCTGATTCCGCTGCTCTTCATGGGCGATGTGGTCGGGCGGCTGTTCCGCGAGTTCGCCATTACGCTGGCGGTATCCATCCTGATTTCCGCCGTGGTGTCGCTCACGCTCACGCCGATGATGTGCGCGCGGTTGTTGAAGCACGTGCCCGAAGCGCAGCAAGGCCGTTTCTATCATGCGGCCGGGCAGTTTTTCGAGCGCATGATCGCTAGCTACGGCCGCATGCTCACCTGGGTGCTTGACCGCCAGGGCGCCACGCTTGTAGTGGCGGCCGGCACGCTGGTGTTGACCGCGCTGCTCTACCTCGCCGTGCCGAAGGGCTTCTTTCCGGTGCAGGATACCGGCGTTATCCAAGGCATTACCGAAGCGCAGCAGAGCGTGTCCTTCGGCGCGATGGCGGAGCGCCAGCGCAACCTGGCCGCCGAGGTGCTGAAAGAGCCGGCGGTGGATAGCGTGTCGTCCTTCATCGGCATCGACGGTACCAACGCCACGATCAACAGCGGCCGCATGCTGATCAACCTCAAGCCCAAGGCGGAGCGCGACGGCGACGCCGCCGAGATTGCCCGCCGTATCCAGCAGCGCGTCGTCTCGGTGCCCGGCATCGCGCTCTACATGCAGCCGGTGCAGGATCTCGGCATCGATGATCGCATCAGCCGCACGCAATACCAGTTCACGCTGGAAGACGCCGATGCCAGCCTGCTTGCCGAATGGGTGCCGAAGCTCGTCGAGCGGCTCAAGCGCGAGCCGCAGTTGGCCGACATCGCCAGCGATCTCCAGGTGCAGGGCTTGCAGGCCATGGTGCAGATCGACCGCGAAGCGGCCGGGCGGCTGGGCATTACCGTGGCGCAGATCGACAACGCGCTCTACAGCGCTTTCGGTCAGCGGTTGGTGTCGACGATCTTCACGCAGGCGAGCCAATACCGCGTTGTGCTCGAAGTGGGGCCGCAATTCGCGCGCGGGCCGGAGGCGCTCGGGCAAATCCACGTTGCCACCGCAAGCGGGGTGCAGGTGCCGCTGTCGTCGGTGGTGCGTGTTGTCGAACAGCCCGGCGCGCTGTCGATCAACCACCTCGGCCAGTTCCCGGCGGCAACGGTCT
This sequence comes from Azoarcus sp., assembly GCA_031546845.1. Classification (GTDB taxonomy): domain Bacteria; phylum Pseudomonadota; class Gammaproteobacteria; order Burkholderiales; family Rhodocyclaceae; genus Azoarcus. The sequence continues at coordinate 25,865 of JAVBJT010000043.1, forward strand.
CGTTCAACCTCGCGCCGGGCGCTTCGCTTGGCGAGGCGGTGAAGGCGATCCGCGCGGCGGAAGCCGAACTCGGCCTGCCAGCAAGCATGGGCACGCACTTCGCGGGCGCGGCGAGCGCGTTCGAGGCGTCGCTTTCCAATACGCTGTGGCTGATCCTCGCGGCGGTGGTAACGATGTACATCGTGCTTGGCGTGCTTTACGAAAGCTTCATCCACCCGATCACGATCCTGTCGACGCTGCCATCGGCCGCCATCGGCGCGCTGCTGGCGCTGATCGTGTCGAAGAACGACCTCGACGTCATTGCCATCATCGGCGTGATTCTGCTGATCGGCATCGTCAAGAAGAACGCGATCATGATGATCGACTTCGCGCTCGAAGCCGAACGCAAGGAAGGCATGGCGCCGCGCGAGGCGATCTACCAAGCGTGCCTGCTGCGCTTCCGGCCGATTCTGATGACCACGATGGCGGCGCTGCTCGGCGCGCTGCCACTGATGCTCGGCACCGGCGTCGGCTCCGAGCTGCGCCACCCGCTCGGCGTCACGATGGTCGGCGGGTTGATGGTAAGCCAGGTGCTCACGCTGTTCACCACGCCGGTCATCTACCTCGCCTTTGATCGCCTCGGCCGGCGCATGCGCGGTATTCCAGACGAGCCGGCTGAAGGGGCCGCCCGGGCATGAACCTTTCCGCGTTCTTCATCGACCGTCCTGTGGCGACCACGCTGCTGACGCTCGGTGTGACGCTCGCCGGCCTGCTCGGCTTCGCGTTGCTGCCGGTGTCGCCCTTGCCGCAGGTCGATTTTCCGACGATCTCGGTTTCGGCCTCGCTACCCGGCGCAAGCCCCGAAACCATGGCCGCCACGGTGGCCACGCCGCTGGAACGCGCGCTCGGCCGCATCGCCGGCATTACCGAGATGACCTCGTCGAGTTCGCTCGGCAGCACGCGCGTCACGATCCAGTTCGATCTGGACCGCAACATCGACGGCGCCGCGCGCGACGTGCAGGCCGCCCTCAATGCCGCGCGCAGCCTGCTGCCGACGAGCCTGCCGAACAACCCGACCTACCGCAAGGTGAATCCGGCCGATGCGCCGATCATGATCCTCTCGCTCACTTCGGCGACGATGACGCAGGGCCAGATGTACGACGTGGCCTCGACCATCCTCGCGCAGAAGCTCTCGCAGGTGCGGGGCATCGGGCAGGTGAACGTGGGCGGCAGTTCGCTGCCGGCGGTGCGCGTGGAGCTCGATCCGGTGGCGCTGACGCACGCGGGCGTGTCGCTGGAGGATGTGCGCAACGCCATCGTGGCGACCAACGCGAACCGCCCCAAGGGCTTGGTGGAAAACGACACGCTGCGCTGGCAGATTCAGGCCAACGACCAGGCGCGCACGGCGAAGGAATACATACCGCTGATCGTCTCGTGGAAAAACGGCGCGCCGGTGCAACTGGGCGACGTCGCCAATGTCATCGATTCGGTGCAGGACGTGCGCAACGCCGGCATGGCCAACGGGCAGCCTTCGGTCGTGCTGGTGCTGAACCGCCAGCCGGGCGCGAACATCATCGACACGGTCGACCGCGTCAAGGCGCTGTTGCCGCAGTTGCGCGCGTCGATTCCGGCGGCGGTCGATCTCGAGGTCGCGCAGGACCGCACGACCACCATCCGCGCATCGCTGCGCGACGTGGAATTCACGCTGGTGATCTCGATTGCGCTGGTGATCCTCGTGGTCTTCCTGTTCCTGCGCAACGGCCGTGCCACGCTGATTCCGAGCGTGGCGGTGCCGGTGTCGCTCGTGGGCACCTTCGGCGTGATGTATCTCGCCGGCTTTTCGCTCGACAATCTTTCGCTGATGGCGCTGACAATCGCCACCGGCTTCGTCGTCGACGATGCAATCGTGGTGTTGGAAAACATCTCGCGCCATATCGAGGACGGCATGGAACCGCGCGAGGCCGCGCTGCGCGGCGCGCGCGAGGTCGGCTTCACGGTGCTGTCGATCAGCCTGTCGCTCGTCGCCGTGTTCATCCCGATCATGGCCATGGGCGGCATCGTCGGCCGGCTTTTCCGCGAATTCGCGCTCGTGCTGTCGGTGGCGATCTTCGTCTCGCTTGTGGTGTCGCTGACGACCACGCCCGCGATGTGCGCGCGCTTGCTGAAAGCGCGGCGCGAGGATGGGAAAGAACGCGAGGAAGGCCGCGTTTCGCGCGCCATCGGCCGCTTTCTGGAACGCCTGTCGGCCGGCTACGGCCGCACGCTGGCCGTGGCC
>JAVBJT010000041.1:0-18492 GCA_031546845.1 Azoarcus sp.
GGGTGCCGCCATCAGGAAATCTGAGTTGGGCTTGGGTGCCGGGGGGGAAGAGGACGGTGGCGCGGCGGGTGCCGTCGGCGTCGGTCTCGGGTTCGCCCACGCCGGCTTGCCAGCCGGTGGCGCCTGTCTGGATGGGGGTGGCGCGGGTGCTGGGGGGGATAAGAACGACGTCGTCGGCGATGGCGTAGTCGCGCCAGGGGGTGTCGAGTTTGCGTTGGGCGGGCAGATACCCGGCTTTGCGGTAGTCGAGCGTTAGGAGGCCCCCGCCGTTGGCGGCGAGGTCGAACCAGCCGTCTGCACGGGTTTGGGTGTGGCCGTATTCGGGGTGGCCGAGGACGGTGATGGTGACGCCGGGCAGCGGTGCGCCTGTGCGGTCACGGACTTGGCCGCGCAGGACGATGGCGCGCTCGGGGTCGATGATGCCGGGGGTCACACCGGGCTGGATGGGGTCGGGGCCGGTGTAGAGGAAGGCGGTGGCGTCAATGAAGGGGGTGAGGCCGCCGGGGATGAGCGGGGTGGCGCGCGTGCCGGGGTCGGCAGGCAGGCTGGTTTCGGGGGCGACGACGGCGAGCAGGAGGGTTTGGGTGGTGCTGCGCCCCCCTGTGTCGGTGGTGACGAGGGTGATGGCGTGGGTGCCTATCTGGCTCGTGGAGGGGGTCCAGGCGAAATTCAGTGGGGTGCCGGGGGTGACGCTGAGGCCGGCGGGGAGGCTTTGGCCGGGTTTTAGGGCGACGGCTAGCGGGGCGCTGGCGCTGTTCTGTGCAGCGGCGGCGAAGCTCCAGGGGGTGCCGGCGGTGAGGGTTTGGGGGGTGAGGTTGTTGAAGCGCGGGTGGTCGGTGTGGTTGAGGGGTTCGAAGTCGAGGCCGGCGCTGCCACTTCCGCCGGCGGGGGCGACGATGAGGGTGAAGCTTTGGGTGGCGTGGCGGCTGAGGCTGTCGGTGACGGTGAGGGTGACGGGGTAGCTGCCGGCGGTTGTTGGGGTGTAGCTGAGGGTGCCGCCGGTGAGGCTCATGCCGGCGGGGCCGGTGGTGAGGGCGAGGGTGAGGCCACCGCCCGCGGGGGTGAGTGTGGGGGTGTAGCTCCAGGGGACGCCTACGGTGGCGCTGGTGGGGGCGGTGCTGGCGAAGGCGGGCGCGGGGGCCGGGCCGGGGCCGGGATCGGGGGCGACGGTGAGGGTGAGGCTGCGGGTGGCGGCCGCACCGGCGGGGTCGGCAACGCGCACGGTGAAGGTGTGGGTGCCGGCGGCGGGTGGGGTCCAGGGGGCGATGGTGCCGGTGGCGTTGCCGGCTGCGTCGGTGCTGCTGCCGGTGATGCTCATGCCAGCGGGGGCGCCGATGAGGGTCCAGGTGAGGGGGTCGCGGTCGGGGTCGTTGGCGCTGAGGCTGGCGTTCCAGGGGTGGCCTGCGGTGGCGGTGGCGCTGTAGGTGGCGGCACTGATGAGGGGGGCGCGGTTGCGGCCGGTGGCGGCGTCGATGCGCACGGCAAGGTTGGGGCCGTCTTTGACGAGGTAGAGGGCCAGGAGGTCGGGGGTGCCGGGGGTGTTGTCGTCGGCGGGGTCGGTGGCGAGCGGAGAAATGGCTGACCAGTCGGCAATGCTGCCGTCGATGGTGATGACGGCGGCCCAGGCGAGGGCGGCGGTGAGGAGGCTTGTGCCGATGAGGGCGGCGGCGAGAGTAAGCGGGTGGTGCAGCCGGCGGCGGGCGATCCAGGCGAGTGCGACGGCAAGTAGTAGGAGCGCGGCCGATGAGAGGGTGGGGATGGCGCGGGGGCTGCCAACGCCGACGGGGCCGGGGATGGGGCCGCCGGGGCCGAAGGCGGTGAGCCGGCCGCCGCCGCTGGCGCGGGTGAGGTAGTCGCCGCTGCTGGCGAGTGCGACGGCGAGGGTGCCGGGGTTGCCGAGGGCGGCGAGCGGGAGGCTGAATTCGATGCGGTCTTCGGCGCGCAGGGCGCGGCCTAGGTCCAGCGGATGGGGGGCGGAGCCGGTGGCGGTGCCCGCGCCGAAGGCGCCGGCGGTGCAAGGGGCGAGTTCGGGGGTGCCGACGGTGCCGTCTGCGGCGACAGCAAGGCGTACACGGTATTCCCAGCCGGCGCTGGAGTCGGTGCCGAAGCGGTCGCTGAGAGTGACGGCGCAGCCGGTGCTGGCGTTGCCGTCGGTGTCTAGATAAAGATCGTAGGTTTGCGCGCTTTGGGACCAGGCGGGGGCGGCAAACAGGGCAAGAAGGACGATGAGGATGAAACGCGAGAGAAGGCGCGAGGTGTTGCAAAGCATTTGAAAACCTTTGTTCGTTCTTGCTTGTGGGTGCTGAGCCCTGGGGCGGGACGGGGATGTAACCTGGCCGCCTGTTTTTTTGTTGCTTGCTTTGTTGCCTGTTTTTGTTACTTGTTTCAGGGGACCGGTATGTCGATGAGGTCCCCGGGCGATGCAGGCCGTATAAATACCAATTTCTTATGCCAGCGGGTTGACTTATGTCAACGTTTTGTAAAATTTACCAATAATCAAAAGTAGATTCGTGAAAAAAGTCACACTCTTGAAAATATTTTGAGGGCAAATGGGGGCAGCGGCGGGGAGCCGATAGCTTCGCGCGACCGCCCCACCCCTCTTTACGCTCTGCCCCCTGCGCTCACGCTCTGTTCAAAACCGCCGCGTGATGCCGCAGATGGTCCTCGATAAAGCTGGCGATGAAGTAATAGCTGTGGTCGTACCCGGCTTGCATGCGCAGCGTTAGCGGATGCCCCACTGCGGCGGCGGCTTCGCGCAAGGCCTCCGGCTTGAGTTGGGTGGCGAGAAAGTCGTCGCGCTCACCTTGGTCGACGAGGATCGGCAGGCGCTCGGCGGCGGTTGCGAGCAGCGCGCACGCATCCCATGCGCGCCATGCCGCCCGGTCTTCGCCCAGGTAGCGCGCCAGCGCTTTCTGCCCCCACGGGCAGTCGCTCGGATGGACGATCGGCGCGAAGGCGGAGAGCGACAGATAGCGCCCCGGATTGCGCAGCGCGCACACCAGGGCGCCGTGGCCGCCCATGGAGTGCCCGCTGATGCCACGGCGTTGCGATACCGGGAGGTTGGCTTCCACCAGCGCCGGCAGTTCGTGCACTACGTAGTCGTGCATGCGGTAGTGGCGCGCCCAGGGCTCTTGGGTGGCGTTGACGTAGAAACCCGCGCCGAGGCCGAAATCCCAGGCACCGTCCGGGTCGCCGGGCACATCGGCGCCGCGCGGGCTGGTATCCGGCGCGACGATCGCCAGGCCCAACTCGGCGGCTATCCGCTGCGCGCCGGCTTTCTGCATGAAGTTCTCGTCGGTGCAGGTCAGCCCCGAGAGCCAGTAGAACACCGGCAGCCTCGTGCCCTGCTCGGCTTGCGGCGGTAGATACACGGCAAACGCCATGTCGCAGCCGAGCGTTTCGGAGCGGTGGCGATAACGCCGGTGCCAGCCGCCAAAACTTCTGTTGCTGGAAATCAGTTCCAAGCTCATTCGCCCTCCAGGAAAAATCGTAATGTGGCCATGCGTGACTCAGTAATGAATCACGGAGCGAATGCTTTTGCCTTCGTGCATCAGGTCGAAGGCTTCGTTGATCTTGTCCAGACTCATGGTGTGGGTGATGAAGGTATCCAGCGGAATTTCGCCCTTTTGTGCCTTGGCTACATAGCTCGGCAGTTCGGTACGGCCGCGCACGCCGCCGAAGGCCGAGCCGCGCCAGACGCGGCCGGTAACCAGTTGGAACGGCCGGGTGCTGATTTCCTGGCCGGCGCCGGCCACGCCGATGATGGTGGATTCGCCCCAGCCCTTGTGGCAGCACTCCAGCGCCGCGCGCATCAGTTGCACGTTGCCGACGCACTCGAAGGAGTAGTCCACGCCGCCGTCGGTCATCTCGACGATCACGTCTTGAATCGGTTTCTGGTGATCCTTTGGATTGACGAAGTCGGTAGCGCCCAATTCCTTGGCGATGTCGAACTTGGAGGGGTTGATGTCGATGGCGATGATGCGCGCGGCCTTGGCCATTTTGGCGCCGATGATCGCCGCCAGACCGATGCCGCCCAAGCCGAAAATAGCCACGGTGGCGCCCTCTTCCACCTTGGCGGTGTTCAGCACGGCGCCGATGCCGGTGGTGACGCCGCAACCGAGCAGGCAGACCTTTTCCAGCGGTGCGTCCTGCGGAATCTTGGCCAGGGAGATTTCCGGCAGCACGGTGTATTCGGAGAAGGTCGAGCAGCCCATGTAGTGGTAGATCGGCTGCCCTTTGTAGGAAAAGCGCGTGGTGCCGTCGGGCATCAGGCCCTTGCCCTGGGTGGCGCGCACGGCCTGGCAGAGATTGGTTTTGCCGGATTTGCAGAATTTGCACTCGCGGCATTCGGCAGTGTAGAGCGGAATTACATGGTCGCCCACTTTCAGCGAGGTCACGCCCTCGCCCACCGACTCGACGATGCCGCCGCCCTCGTGGCCGAGGATGCAGGGGAACACGCCTTCGGAATCCTCACCGGACAGGGTGTAGGCATCGGTATGGCAAACGCCGGTGGCGACGATGCGCACCAGCACCTCGCCCTTTTTCGGCGGCGCCACATCGACTTCGACGATTTCCAACGGCTGCTTGGGGGCGAAGGCGACGGCGGCACGGGATTTGATCATCTGGAAACTCCTGAACGAAGGGAACTGCGGCGGAGGGGGTTGAGCCAGGCTGCGCGAAGGGTTTTGAGCGCATCGGCGCCCGTTTGCACGGCGAGTGGCAAGTGTGCCCCAAAGCCCCGGGCCTGTGGAGTTCCCCATGCGCGGCAAGCAAACCCGGCGCGGTGCGCCAGCTTGGAGCACTTTACCCGGCGCTGAATCTGAGGCAACCGAACACAAATAAGATTGGCTAGAATGCTCGCCCCCCACGGCCCATTTCCAGGAAGACCGCATGTCCGCCCTATCCGCCTTCCGCGAACGATACCTGCTGCGCTTTTGGTCGCCGCTGCCGACCCTGGTCGCGCTGGGCGTCGCCTCCGCCTATTACTTCGCCATGACTGGCACTTTCTGGGCCGTTACCGGCGAATTCACCCGCTGGGGCGGCCATGTGCTGTCCTGGTTCGGCCTGCAGCCGCAGGAGTGGAGCTACTTCAAGCTCATCGGCTTGCAGGGCACGCCGCTGGACCGCATCGACGGTGTGATGATCGTCGGTATGTTTCTCGGCGCGCTGTGCTGCGCGCTGTGGGCGGGCAACGTCAGCCTGCGCTGGCCGACCAGCAAGCGCCGCCTGCTACAAGGGCTGATCGGCGGCATCATCGCCGGCTTCGGCGCGCGCCTGGCCATGGGCTGCAATCTGGCGGCGTTCTTCACTGGCATTCCCATGTTCTCGGTGCACGCCTGGGCCTTCATGTTTTCCACGGTGCTCGGCGCTTGGTTCGGCGTGAAGCTCTGCCTACTGCCGTTTCTGCGCATTCCGCTGAAAATCACCGGCAACAAGGCCGCCGCGCTGCCAAACGCGGAAGCCTTGGCCCACCGCGCCCGCTTGCAATGGCGCCTGGGCATGGGAGTGCTGGCCCTGGCCGCGCTGTTCGCCGCCTGGCGCTTTGAGACATCGCTGGTGCTGGGCATGGCCTGCCTGTTCGGCCTGCTGTTCGGCGGGCTGATCGAGCGCGCGCAGATCTGCTTCACCAGCGCTGCCCGCGATCTGTGGACCACCGGCCGCACCCAGGCCGCCTTCGGCATTCTGCTGGGCATGGCCGCCGCGTGCGTGGGCACCTTTGCCGCGATCAACCACGGCCTGCCGCCGAAAATCTTCTGGATGGGGCCCAACGCCGTGATCGGCGGCGTGCTGTTCGGCCTCGGCATCGTGCTGGCCGGCGGTTGCGAAACCGGCTGGATGTACCGCTCCGTGGAAGGCCAGGTGCACTTCTGGGTCGTCGGGGTCGGCAACGTCATCGGCGGCACCCTGGTCGCCGTGTTCTGGGATCAGCTCGGCGCCACCCTGGCCCTGCCCTATCCCAAACTCAATCTGTTGCAGGAGTTCGGCCCCGGCGGCGGCCTGCTGATTACCTTTGCCGGCCTGGCGCTGTGCCTGCTGCTGGTGCAACTGAACGCCAATCGATTCACCCATTCGAGGAGAACCACCAATGAGCGAAAAGAAGACACCGACGCTGTCCCTGGACCTGCGGGGCGAACACTGCCCGTATAACGCCATCGCCACCCTGGAAACGCTGGAAACGCTGAAGCCGGGCGATCTGTTGGAAGTCATCACCGACTGCTCGCAGTCGGTGAACGGCATCCCCGAGGATACCAAGCGCCACGGCTATAACTGCCTGCCGGTGGAGCACCACGGGGCGCTGTTCCGCTTTCTGATCGAGGTGCCATTGACAAGGTAATCCCGCAGGGCGGGCAAGGCATCGGAGCATCCGGCGGAGTTCGTAGCCGATGCGCTTCCGGGCAATCGGATAGAATGCGGGGTTTGTTCGTTGACCAGCTCCATGTCCGTTCCTCCTCGCCCTGGCGACGACTCCACCCTGCCTCTGCTCTGGATCGCACTGCCCGCCGCCGCGTTCGCGCTGCTGGCCGTGCTGGTCGCGGTGAGCGATAGCAATGCCGCCTGGTTCATCGCCGGCAATGCCGCCGCGCGGGATTGGCTGCCCGCCGCGGTGTGGGCCGGCATCACCAATTTCGGCTCCACGCTCGGCGCCTTTGCCTTGGCCGCGCCAACGCTCGCCTGGCGCCCCCGCTGGGCGGCGTCGATGCTGCTGGCCGCGCCCGCCGCCGGGCTCTACGCCCAGGGGCTGAAACACCTGTTTGCCATACCGCGCCCGGCGGCGGTGCTGACACCGGAACAAATTCATGTGATCGGCGTGCCGCTGCAAGCCAATTCGTTTCCCTCCGGCCATACCGTGGCAGCCTTTGTGCTCGCTGGCGTGGCGGTACTCTGCGCAAGCGAATGCCAACGCCGCCGTTTCGGCTGGCTCGCTCTCGGCGCGGCGGCGTTGGTCGCTTTCTCACGCATCGCGGTGGGCGCGCATTGGCCGCTCGATCTTTTCGCCGGGGCCGCTGGCGGCTGGCTGTGCGCGGCCATCGGCGTGCGCTGGGCTCAGCGCTGGCGCTTCTGGGAGCAGCCAAACGGCATTCGCGCCATGGCGGCGTTGCTCATTACCGCCGCCGTGCTGCTCGCGTTCGAGGATTTAGGCTATCCGCAGGGCCAGTGGGCGCAATATCTGCTCGCTGTCTGGGGCTTGGGCGGCGCGGCATTCGCGCTGTCGCGCCAACGCGCCGGCCATCGCCCTGCCCACGGCGGCGGCGCATGAAACGCGTACTGGCACTGCTCGTCAGCGCGGCCTTGCTGGCCTGGCTGGCGCACGACGGGCGCTGGCGCGAGCTGAGCGCCGCGCTGGCGCGCCTGACGCCGCCTGTGATCGCCATCGCCGCGGCCGGCTTTCTCGCCAGCTATCTGCTGCGCGCGCTGCGCGTCTACGACGAATTCCGCCACGACGCGCGCGGCCGCTTCGGCGCGTGCCTGCGCATCGTGCTGGTGCATAACGCGATGGTCAATGTGATTCCCTTCCGGGGCGGCGAGGCGGCCTTTCCGTTGCTGCTGCGCCAGACTTTCGGCACCGCGCTGCCGCGCGCCGTCGCATCGCTGTTCTGGTTTCGTCTGCAGGATGCGCTCGTGGTCGCCGCGGTCGCCGTGCTGGTCTGGCCGGGCTGGCCGCTGGCGCTGCGCATCGCCGCCGTCGCCGCCCTGGCGCTGTTCGCCTGGGCGCTGCCGCGCTGGGCGCGCGCGCGCCACGATTGGGCCGAGCGCGGCGCGCTGGCGGCGCGCATGGCGAAACTGCGCGATGCCTTTGCCGATTCCGCCCGCCACGCGCGTTTCGGCTGGCTGTGGACGGCAGCGAACTGGTCGGTGAAGCTCGCCGCCCAGGCTTGGTTGCTTGGCGCCCTGCTTGGCGCCGGCCTTGCCACCGGCGCCGCCGGCGCGCTCGGCGCCGAACTGGCTGCGATTCTGCCGATTCAGGGCGTGGCCGGCTTCGGCACTTACGAAGCCGGCGCGGCGGCGGCGCTGACCGCCTCCGGCATCGGCTTCGGCGACGGTCTGCGGGCCGCGCTCGCGCTCCATCTTTTCGTCATCGGCTGCGCCGTGTGCGCCGGCACGGTGGCCTGGCTGTTTCCCAACGCGGGGCCAAACGTGCCCGCGCATCAGAACCTCGACGCAATCGACGCCCCTCACCGCGAAGCCCCTCCACGCCCATGACGCACTCTCCCCTGCCTCCCGCCGAACCACAGATCCCGGACGGCCTGCCGAAGCACAGCCTGTCCATTGTGGTTCCGATGTACAACGAGGCGGAAAACGTCGAACCGCTGCTGGAGCGTATTCACCTCGCGCTCGGCCCGTATCCGTGGCCGTGGGAGGTGGTGCTGGTCGATGACGGCAGCGCGGACGCGACGCCGCAGGAAATCGCCCGCTGCATCGGCCGCTTCGGCCCGCATGTGCGCGCGGTGGAATTGGTGCGTAACTTCAAGCAGACGGCGGCGATGCAGGCCGGCCTGGACGCGGCGCGCGGTAGCGTGATCGTGACGATGGACGGGGATCTGCAGAACGATCCGATCGACATCCCGCGCATGGCCTATCGCCTGCTCACCGAGGATCTCGATCTTGTCGCCGGCTGGCGCAAGAACCGGCAAGACGGCCTGCTGCTGCGCAAGATCCCCTCGCGCATCGCCAACCGCCTGATCGCCCGCATGACCGGCGTGCGTCTGAAGGATTACGGCTGCAGCCTGAAGGTATTCCGCGCCACCGCGATCAAGAACGTGCGCCTGTATGGCGAGATGCACCGCTTCATCCCCGCCTGGCTCGCCACGGTGACCACGCCACGGCGCATCGCGCAAGAAGTGGTGGATCACCATCCGCGCGTGTTCGGGCAATCGAAATACGGTTTGTCGCGCACCTTTCGCGTGGTGCTGGACCTGGTTTTCGTCTACTTCTTCATGCGCTACCGTACCCGCCCCGGCCATTTCTTCGGCGGCATCGGCATCGGCCTGGGCGTGTTCGGCGCGGCCATCCTCGCCTATCTGGGGGCCATCAAGATTTTCTTCGGCGAATCGATCGGCACCCGGCCGCTGCTGTTCGGCGGCTTCTTCCTCGTCATCGCCGGCGTGCAAATGGTGACCTCCGGCGTGCTCGCCGAGCTGCTGGCGCGCATCTACTACGAATCCGGCACCTCGCGCGCCTACCTGGCGCGGCCCAGCGCCGAACTGGCCAACGACGACGGCTGGCGCCAGCCCGGCAACCGATGAACACCCCGCCGCCCGCGCTTTCTCCCCGCCATCCGGCGTTGACGGCGCTCATCCTGCTGCTGCCGCTCGTCAGCTTCTATCTCTGCCTGGGCGCCTACCCGCTGTTCGACATCGACGAAGGCGCTTTTTCCGAAGCCACGCGGGAAATGTTCGAGCGCGGCGATTTCCTTTCCACCTATCTCAACGGCGAACACCGTTTCGACAAGCCGATTCTGATCTACTGGCTGCAAGCCATCGGCTACCTGCTGTTTGGCGCTACCGAATGGGCCTTCCGCCTGCCCTCGGCCACCGCCGCCGTGGTGTGGAGCTACGCAACCTGGCGCTTCGCCCGCGAGCGCTTCGGCCCGGATACCGCGCTGGCCGCGCTGGCGGTTGCCGCCACCGCGCTGGGGCCGTTCGCCATCGGCCGCGCCGCCACCGCGGACGCGCTGCTGAACGCGCTATTGGCGCTGGCGCTGTTCGACGCCTGGCGCCACCTCGAATCCGGCCGCCGCGCGCCGCTGCTGCGCACCTACGTATGGATCGGCCTTGGCGTGCTGACCAAGGGGCCGATCGCGCTGATCGTGCCCGGCGCCGTTACTTTCCTGTACTGCGCCAGCCGGCGCGAATGGCGTGTGTGGGCGCGCTCGGTGTTCGATCCCACCGGCTGGATCATCCTCGCCGTGCTGACGGTACCGTGGTACGCGGCGGCGCTGATCATCCACGGGCGCGAGTTCATCGACGGCTTCATCCTCAAGCACAACGTCGAACGCTTTACCGGCACGCTCGAAGGCCATGCCGGCAGCCTGTTCTATTACTTCTTCGCCGTACCCTTGCTGATGCTGCCCTGGACCGGCCCATTGCTGGCCAGCCTGCGCCGGGTGCGCGGCGATTTCAGCGCAAGCGGCACCGGCGCGCGCCGCTTCCTGTGGCTGTGGGCGGGCTTCGTCATCGTCTTCTTCTCGCTCTCCGGCACCAAGCTGCCGCATTACGTGCTCTACGGTTCCACGCCGCTGTTCCTGCTCATCGCCGCCCATCGCGATACGCTGCGCCGAGCCTGGCCGCACCTGCTGGCGCCAACGCTGACGCTGGCGCTGTTCATCCTTTTCCCTCTGGCGCTCCAGTTGCTTTCGCGCGGCGACGCGGGCAATGCCTATTACCGCGCTCAGCTTGGCGAAGCCCTCGGCGCGGCAGGCGTGTTCTATTACGCCGCCACCGTCGGCGGATTGCTGCTTTGGCTGTGGCTGGCACGGCGGCCGGCAGTGGCGCTGTGGACAAAGCTGGTGCTGGCGGCAAGCCTGCAAGTGCTGCTGCTGGCGACGGTAGTCGTGCCGTGGCTGGGCGCGGTGCTGCAGGGGCCCGTGAAGGCCGCCGCCATGATCGCCCGCGAAACCGGCGCACCGGTGGTCGCCTGGCGCATCACGATGCCCAGCTTCAGCGTCTATCGCGAAGCCGTGACGCCGTCGCGCGAACCCGAAGCCGGCGAAATCGCGCTGACCCGCATCGACCGCATCCCCGAACAAGGCTATGAGGAATTGTTCCGCCAAGGCGGCATCGCACTCATCCGCCCACGCGCGACAGCTTCACCCGCACCCACGGACCCGGCTGACAGCAAACAAATCGATCCTCCGGCAAGCACCCAATGACCTGTTCCATGAAGCCCCCGGTGAACTGGCTGACACGCACGATGATCGCCACCATGTTGCTGTTCGGCATCCTGTTCACGCTATGGCCGCAACTGGACCTCGCCACCAGTGCCCTTTTTTTTACCGGGGATCGCAGCTTTTCAGGCAACAGCGACCTCTTCGTTCTCATCCTCTACAGCGGCGTACCGATTCTGTCGCGGGCAGTGATCGTGGGGCTTTTCATCGCTTTTCTCGCCTGCTGCCTCAGATTGGACGGACAAAGCCGCCGCCGGCGCATCCAGATCGGTTATCTGCTTGTTTCGCTTGCACTCGGCCCGGGGCTGTTGATCGACGCCGTTCTCAAGGATCACTGGGGGCGTGCGCGGCCAGCCAAGGTCATGGAGTTCGGCGGCAGCAGCACGTTCAGTCCGGCGCTACAGCCCACCAACCAATGCGACACCAACTGCTCCTTTGTCAGCGGGCACGCATCGGCCGGGTTTTATCTCGTCAGTTTGGGATTCCTCGGCGGCGCGGCGGCGCGGCGGCGATGGACCTTGATCGGCCTGGGCGCGGGCAGCCTGTTCGGCTTTGCCCGAATCACCCAAGGCGGACACTTTCTCAGCGATGTGGTTTTCAGCTTCTATGCGACGTGGTTCGCCGCATGGCTGGCGTGGCGGTTATTCGTCAAACTCGGCTGGCTTGCCGAGTCCGGCCCCGCCGATCGGGGCTGCGAAGCCGGTGGGGCAGTGCAGCCCTGACCCGCGGCCCCGGCTGCTTACTCGCGGCCCCCGGCTGCTTACTGGTTGACCGCGAATGGCTGCGATGCGGCCAGATCGACGACTTTTTTCTCGTCGCCCTTCTTTTCCTGCGGCGCTTCTTCGTCCATGCGCTCGACCTTGCCTTCGATCACGGCGCCGCACTCCATTTGCAACTGACGATAGGCGATATTGCCGGAAACACGCGCCTTGGCTTGCAGTTCGAGAAAGTGGTCGACGACCAGATCGCCGCTGATCGTGCCATTGACCACCGCGTCGTGGGTGACGACCCGGCCCTTGACGCTGCCTTTCTCACTCAGCACGAGCAAACCGTGGCTGCCTTCCTGATTGATCACGTTGCCTTCGATACGGCCATCGATCCGCAGGCCGCCGGAAAAAACGACATCGCCGACGATATGAACGTTATCGGCGATGAGACTCGAAAGCTTGGTCACCTCGACCGACTTGTTTGGCTTACGTTGCTTTCCGCTGTTGAACATCGTACCTCCCGGTGAAATGAGGAGAAAGATAGGGAAAGAAGCCGCCGCGCCAATCAGCGCCGCCCGCTTCCTTGCGATTTGAAAAATCCCAGTTCGCCCTTGAGGCGGTTGAGCTGATCGTTGAGTTCGGCGATCTGCTTTTCAAGCTGGCTGCGCGTCGCTTTCTCGACCTCCATGGCCAAGCGGGCGCGGTCGGCATCTTCGCTCAAACGTGTGTTCTCTTGCTCCAGTTCGCCAACCCGGCGCATCGTCTCCAGATGCGCCTGGAAATACCGGTTACCGGCACCGGCCAAAACGGCGATGAGCAACAGCGCGATTCCCAAGGTCAGCACGCGCCGATGCCGCCGGGGCGCCGCCAGTTCAAGAGAGCCCGTGGTCAACGAGCGGGTATGCGAAGAGCGCCGGAAGAAACGCATCAATACTCGGCGAGATCAGTTACTGGCGAGATAAAGCTCAGGATCGGAATAACGCCCGCCCTTGAGTACCTCGAAATGCAGATGAGGCCCGGTGGAACGGCCACTGGAGCCAATCAGGGCGATGCGCTGCCCCGGTGTCACGACATCGCCAACTTCGACCAATAAACGCGAACAGTGGGCATAACGGGTTACCAAGTCGTTGCCGTGATCGATTTCGATGGTATAGCCATAATCGATCCGATAACCCGAATAGAGCACTTTGCCCCCCGCGCTGGCAATGATCGGCGTGCCCGGCGGCGCGGAAAAATCAAGGCCGCTATGGAAAGCGGCCTGGCGATTGAAAGGGTCGACACGGTTGCCGAAGCCGGAATTGCGCACCGCGCCGGGCGCTGGCGAACGGCTGGGGAAAGTCATGAACTTGAGATTGCGCTCGTCGGTCGCGCGCACCACCGCATCCAGCGCGATATCGATACGCTCGATGTCGCGTTCGAGATTGGCGAGACCGATGCCGTGGTCGTCGGGCACGGTTTCCATCAAACGGCCGCCTAGCGGCGGAATCATCGGCCCGCCCGCCGGCGTCGCCGGCCTCGCGCCTTCGAACACGCTGGGCCGCACGGCTTCACGGGTGCTTTGCTGCAGGTCTTCGAACTCTTGCAGCACGCCGATACGCTTGGCCAGATTCGTCGCTTCGCTCTCCAACCTCACCAGACGGCCCGACAACTCACCCACGCGATCGATCAGCACGCGCCTTTCCGGTTGATCGAATCTGAGACCAAGAGAGCCAAAAGCAGGCATCGGCGCCGGCTCCGTGGCGCTACGACCAATACCAATGCCAAGCATGAATGCCGCCGCGGCGACAATGAACAAGGATACCGAGAGGGCCACCAGCGTCGTACGCAAACTGACTGTACGGACTTTGGACTGGGTGAGCTTCCCGGCCGACAGAATGACCCATGCCATCCTCATCCTCCGGTTCGTTTTACGCCCACGACAAATCACAGACGCAAAAAATGAGAGATACACCGCGCCAGCGGGGGAAACAGACCAAGAAACAACGGAATTTTTTATCCCGGCCAGCGCGTTCAGTCAAGCATAAATTCCTGGGAGTGTAACACCATTGAAACACGCATGCTAAGCGTCCGGGCACATGCCGGAAGGCCAGGCGACGATCCGGGACAAGCGCGTGAAGCCCCGGTCAATCAGGCGCCTGCGCCCGGCTGCTCTCTTCGCGCCATGCGATCTCGTTCGTTTCTCCCATCAAGAAGTGGCGGTTGGCGTCCGCCATCTCCCGCAGAAAATCCCACAGCGCACGCACTCGGGCAATCTCGCGCCGCTCGCGGGACGCAACCATCCAGAACGTCCGAATCACCTCGGCCGTACCGGGCAAGACCGGAATCAGCTCGGAGCAGGTATTGCCGATGAAACAGGGCAGCACGGCCAACGCATGGCCGCGCCGCGCGGCTAAAAACTGCGCGATGACGCTGGTGCTGCGCAGGCAAACCACGCCGCCCGGCGCTATCTTGCTCAGGTAGTGCAACTCAGTGCCGAACGCCAATTCATCGACGTAGCCGATCAGGCGGTGCTGTTGCAGGTCGCTGAGCTTTGAAATCGCCGGGTGTTTGTCCAAGTACTCGCGCGTCGCATAAAGCTGCAGACGATAGTCGGCCAGCTTGCAGACGGCATACGCGCCGCTTTCCGGGCGTTCGATGCCGATCACAAGATCGGCATCGCGCTTGGACAGGTTGACAAAATACGGCTCAAGCGACAAATCCACGGTAATCGCAGGATATCGCGCACAAAAATCGGCCAAATGCGGCGCAAGGAAAAAGCTGCCGAAACCCTCGGTGGCGCCCAGGCGAACCTGCCCGGTGAGAATCAGGCTGTCGCCGCCGTTTTTCGCATCCACCAAACTCAGCGCGCTTTCAATGCGCTCGATCGATTCAAACAGGCGGTGCCCGCCCGGCGTCAGCCGATGCCCTTGCGGTGTGCGGTCGAACAACTTGCTGCCGATTTCTTTTTCCAATCGACGCAGGCGACGGGTAATCGTCGAATGATCCATACCCAGCACACCAGCGGCCCCCGTTGCCGACTGGCTACGCGCCACGGCAAGGAAAACGCGCAGGTTGTCCCAATTGATCCGAAGATTGTTCATGGCCGCACCTCACTGAACAGCAGGACACTCAAACAAGTGCCTAAGTACACTTATTCGGCGCAACCACCGTATTGGATACTTGCAAAATGCAATTGCTTAAAGCGCCTGTCTCTAAATGTATTTTTGTCAGCGTAATGACCGCGCTCCGACACAAAAATTCAAACGCTATCCATCGCGCGGAAAGAAACGGCCCGTACAGCCCATGCAGAAGTCCCTGGCCACCACGGCACCAAAGCCATCTCGGCCGGGGTTCCGAACACTTACCCATAACAGGCTTTTTGCATGTAAAGGCAGTGCCATGTCGTAGCGGCGGAGGAAGCGACAAGGCAGCCAGCCGAAGGCGCGCACCGAATGGGTTTACAACTCAAAATAAAAAATGTCAAATGGTTTAAATAATGCGAACCGGGTTTTGATGGCGATGCTTATGCCTGGTGTATACACTGATCCCCAGGCGATACGCGATGTGCTTACATTCCAATCACCACGCACTCAATTGCAGAATTTCGCTTTCACGCGGCATTGGATCCAAGATGGTGAGAATTTTTTCATAGGCTCTGCCCTCGAAATGAAGTCATTCTTCCGAACAATGGCCGTGGGCCGTTTCGGCTTGGCCGGCATGCTTGCTGCCTACCCTCTTTGACATAAAGCTTTGCCATGAAACGCCTCCCCCCGTCGCCCGGCCAACACCCGATCACCCCCAAACACCACCGCCCGCGCACGACGCCACTACCAGCGGAGTCCTCGTCCGCGCTGGCGATGCCCGGAAATGGCGGCTCAGGCGAAGGCGGCTCGCATCCTGGCGACAGCGGCAGCGCCATCGCAGAGAGCAAACCATCCCTTTCCCTTCCCGCAAGAAAGGGCTTGCCCTGGCCAAAGACAAGCCGCGGGCGCCTGCGCGGCGTCTCCTTGCTGATCTTGATGCTGGCAACACCCACCCACCGGGTATGGGCTCAGCAGGCCGATGGCGGCGCGGGCGGCGGCGCGGAACTCGACGGCCTCTCGGGGATGAATGGCATTGGCACCGGAGGCGCGGGGGGCTTCGGCGGCGCGCTGCCCGGCGCCAATGGCAGCAATGGTTTCAACGGCACCAACGGCGGCGCCGGTGGCGGCGGTGGTGGTGGCCAGTACGGCAATGGCGCCGGCGGTGCCACGATCCTGACGAACGCCGGCACGTTGACGGGCGGCAACGGTGGCAACGGCGGCAGCGGCACTTCCGCCGGCAGCGGCAGCGGCGGCGCGGGTCCAGGGGGCGCCGCGGATCAAGGCGGCGCCAGTACCATCGCCACCGGAGGAACCGGCGCCAACGGCAGCGGCGGAGCGGGAGGGGCCGGGGCGCTGGTCACGGGCAGCAGCGGCGGCAACAGCAATTCGGGACATCTCCAGGGCGGCAACGGCGGCAATGGCGGCGTGGGCGATTTCGGGGCCTTCAGTGCCAGCGGCGGCGGTGGCGGCAGCGGCGTGATCTTCACCGGAACCGGCAACAGCTTCAGCAACACCAGTGGCGCCACCGTGACGGGGGGCCGGGGCGGCGACACCTCCATCCCTGCGTCTTTACCCACCGGCAACGGCGGCGCCGGCGGCCACGGCATTTCAGGCAGCGGGCTCACCATCGTTAACGACGGCAGCCTCCTTGGGGGGCTAGGCGGCCTGGGCGGTATTCTCAACAGCAACTTCGGCGGCGGCGGCGGCGACGGTATCCACGGCAACAACCTCACGATCACCAACAATGCAGGCGGCCAAATCGTCGGCGGCGTCGGCGGCAATATTTCACTCCCCCTCGGCAACCCCAGCAATGCCGGCATGGGTGGAAGCGGCATCCGAGGCAGCGACATCA
Source organism: Azoarcus sp. (assembly GCA_031546845.1). Classification (GTDB taxonomy): domain Bacteria; phylum Pseudomonadota; class Gammaproteobacteria; order Burkholderiales; family Rhodocyclaceae; genus Azoarcus. The sequence continues at coordinate 16,507 of JAVBJT010000041.1, forward strand.
GCATCGTGAATGCCGGCGCCATCAGCGGCGGCTTCAATGGCCTGGGCGCGACGCAGGCGAACGCGATCACCTTCACCGGCGGCATCAACCGCCTGGAACTGCGTGGCGGTTGGAGCATTTCGGGCACCGTGAATGCGTCAGTCGGCGTAAGCAGCACGCTGGCGCTGGGCGGCGCCATCGACAGCAGCTTCGATACTTCGGAAATTGGAGGGTTCGGTACCCAGTTTGTCGGTTTTCAGAAATTCGAGAAAACCGGCACAAGCACCTGGACCTTGAGCGGCTCGCCTTTCTTCGTGTTCACGCCCTGGAGCATCCTGGAAGGTACTCTGAAGATCGACAGTAGCGCCGCACTGGGCAACTTTTTCGACCCCCTGACGATCGCCAACGGCGCGACGCTGGCGACCACGTCCGATTTCGCTCTGAACCACCCTGTCACGCTCGACGGCGGCGGTGGCTCCTTCGATGTCGCGCCCGGAACCACGCTAACCCTGAGCGGCCCCGTGAACGGCGCCGGGCAACTCACCAAGACCGCCGGCGGCACGCTGGCGCTCGCGGAAAACAACAACTACACGGGCGGAACCACGATTGCAGCGGGAACGCTGCAACTGGGCCTCGGGGGCACGAGCGGCTCGATCCTCGGCGATGTCGTCAACCACGGCACATTGACCGTCCAGCGCCAAGACAGCCTGACGCTGGCGGGCCTTATCTCCGGCAGCGGCGCGGTGCGCCAGAGCGGCGACGGCGCCCTGACCCTGTCCGGTGCCAACACCTATGCCGGCACGACCACGGTCGAACACGGCACGCTGCTTATCAATGGCAACCAGACAGCGGCCAATGGCGCGACCACGGTGGAAAGCGGCGCGACACTGGGCGGCACGGGCACGATCGGCGGCAACGTGACCCTTGCCGGCGGCGCCACGCTCGCGCCCGGCAGCGCCGCCGCCGTCGGCACGCTGACGATCAACGGCAATCTGACGCTGAACAGCGGCGCGAAACTGAACTACCGCTTCGGCGAGGCCGACGTGGAAGGCGGCGCGTTCAACGATCTCACCCGCATCGGCGGCGATCTCGTGCTCGACGGTCAATTGAACGTCGCCATTACACCAAGCGGCGTTCTCAACCCCGGCGTTTATCGCATCTTTGCCTATACAGGCAGCCTGACCGACAACACATTGGATATCGCCAGCCTGCCGGCTGGCGCGACGGCGGGTAATTTTTCCGTGCAGACCTCCGTGGCCGGCCAGATCAATCTCGTCCAAACCAATGCCAATCCAAACCCCAATCCCGACCCTGGCCCCGGTCCCGGCCCTGGCCCCGAACCCCCGGCCGAATCGAACCTGCACTTCTGGGATGCGGTCAACCCGGTCAACAACCAAGTCGACGGCAGCACCGGCGTCTGGCGCAATGGCGACAATAGCAACTGGACAAACCTGAACGGCGCGGTCAACGGCGCATGGAAAAACGGCGGCTTCGCGGTCTTCATGGCGCAGCCGGGTGTAATCGTGGTGGACAATGGCGGCACGGCCCCCATCGCCGTCTCGGGTATGCAATTCGCCAGCGATGGCTACCTGATCAAAGGCGATCCGATCACCTTGACCAGCTTGGTGCCCTCATCCCCTTCGCCCGCCGTCTCGACAATCTCGGTGGGCGACGGCACAAGCGAAGGCGCGGGCTACGTCGCCCGCATCGAAGCCGTGCTGCGGGGCAATACGTCGCTGCTCAAGGCGGAGCGCGGCACGCTGGTGCTGACCGGCGCCAACACCTACAGCGGCGGCACCACGATTGCCAAAGGCACACTGCAACTGGGTGACAACGGCACGAGCGGCTCGATTGCGGGCGACGTGGCCAACAACGACGTGCTGGCCTTCAAGCGTGCCGACAACATCACATTCGACAGCGTTGTTTCGGGCAGCGGCGCGCTGCGCCAGACCGGCAGCGGCATCACCACGCTCACCGCCGCCAACCGCTACACCGGCGCAACCGAAA
>JAVBJT010000009.1:0-8491 GCA_031546845.1 Azoarcus sp.
GACCGGCAACAGCCAGCGCGATCAGTTTCTTCTGCATATGCTTCTCCTCAAATTGAAGTTTAGACCGCGGGCGTTACCCGGGCCCGACTTACGACTTAACTCTACCTCTCGAACGAGGGGTTGGTGGCGATTTTGCAAACCATGTTGCTATGGCGCAAGCGCCGTGAGGTAAAAGCGGTGTTGTTCAGCAAAATCCTGTTGCGGGAGCGCAACAATCGTCAGAAAAATCAAGGCCTCCACGCCCATTCTCCCACGATGGACTCCCAGGCGGGCCAAGGGCTGAACGCTTGCCTCGACCCTGATCGGCACCCTGTTTTCGAACACGCGAAGGAAACTCCCTTACCTTATTAGCACTCTCATGGAGCGAGTGCTAAAATTGGCCTCAGGAGGAACTTTCGCATGGCAGAAACCTTGTCGTTTCCGGCCCCATCCACGGGCAGCATCGACCAATACATCCAATCGGCAAATCGCTTTCCGCTACTCAGCGAACAGGAAGAGGTCGACCTGGCGATCCGGTTGCGCGACGAAGGCGACGTTGAAGCGGCGCGCAAGCTGGTTCTATCGCACCTGCGAGTCGTCGTTGCCATTGCCCGCGGCTATCTCGGCTACGGCTTGCCTCATGCGGACCTGATCCAAGAAGGCAACATCGGCCTGATGAAAGCGGTGAAGCGCTTCGATCCGACGCGCGGCGTGCGCCTGGTATCGTTTGCCATCCATTGGATCAAGGCCGAAATTCACGAATACATCCTGAAAAACTGGCGGCTGGTAAAAATCGCCACAACCAAGGCGCAGCGCAAGCTGTTCTTCAACCTGCGCAGCATCAAGCAGGATAGCGGCGCGCTCAGCCGTGACGAAGCGCGGGCCGTGGCGGTTCAGCTTGGTGTAAAGCCGGAGGACGTGGTCGAAATGGAAACCCGCCTCAGCGGCCGGGACATTCCGCTCGATGCGGGAAACAGCGACGAGGACGATCGCTTCGCTCCAATCGCTTACCTGCCGGATCCCCATGCCGAACCTTCCGAGGTGCTGGAACAAGCGCAACTCGCCCACTTGCAGGATACCGGGCTGCACAACGCACTGGCCGCCCTGGATGAACGCAGCCGCCACATCGTGCAACGCCGCTGGCTGACCGAGGGCGATAGCGCGACACTGCACGAACTGGCGGCGGAATACGGCGTGTCGGCCGAGCGCATTCGCCAGATCGAGGCGAAAGCAATGCAGAAAATGCGCGGGATGCTGGCGGAAACGATGTAATCCCGATGCCTTCCAGGCAAGCGCACAACGAATAGGGCAGCCACGTCGCTGCCCTGTTTATTTTCAGCTTCCCGCAAGCAGGCGGCGAAGATCCGCGGTGATGTTGTCCGCCGTTTCGCCGTGCTTCACGTAAAGGCGTAACTGCCCTTGGGGGTCGAATACGTAGGTCGCGGCGGTGTGATCGATGGTGTAGTGACCGCTGTCGACGTTACCGCTCTTGCGGTAGAACACGCGGAATTCCTTGACCACATCGGCGGTCTGAGCCGGATTTCCGTACAACCCAAGAAAGCGCGCGTCGAAAGCCGGCACATACTCCGCCAGCAATTCTTTCGTATCGCGCTCGGGGTCGAGGGTGACGAACAGCACCTGAACCTTGTCCGCCTCGCCACCGAGCTGACGCATGACTTCCGCCATCGTTGCCAAACTGGTCGGGCAAACGTCCGGACATTGGGTGTAGCCGAAAAACAGCGTCACCGCCTTGCCACGAAAATCGGCTAGCGTTCGTGGCTTGCCGGTATGGTCGGTCAGCGCGAACGCTTTACCGTAATCGGCGCCAGTAATGTCGGTTGCGTGGAAAGTGGGCGGAGGAGCGGAACAGGCGGCAACACATAGCGCCACCGCCAGAATCAGGGATCGGAGCATCGCAAACGGGGCGCCTCAAAAGCGCAAATAGTCGTGCACGTAGTGGTCCGCGAGCAGAGCGGCAAACAACAATGATAAGTACACAATGGAAAAGCGGAAAGTACGCCGTGCCAGCGCATCGCTGTAATTACGATGGAGCGCCCAGCCGAAAGCGATGAAACGCGCACCCAACACGACCGCCGAGACAAGGTACACGACCCCACTCATCCGCGTAGCAAAAGGTAGCAGTGTGACGCCGAACAGGATCAAGGTATAGAGCAACACCGACAAGCGGGTGAATTCCGCGCCGTGCGTCACCGGCAGCATCGGCAGGCCGGCGCGGGCGTAGTCGGTGGTGCGATAAAGGGCGAGCGACCAGAAATGCGGCGGCGTCCACGCGAAGATGATCAAAAACAGCAGCAGCGCATCCGCGCTCACCTCACCGGTCACCGCCGCCCAGCCCAGTACCGGCGGCATCGCTCCGGCCGCACCGCCGATGACGATGTTCTGAGGGGTGCGTGGCTTGAGAAACAGGGTGTAAATCACCGCGTAGCTGACGAAGGTGCCAAGCGTGAGCCACATCGTCAGCGGATTCACCGCCTCGTACAGCAAGCTGAGGCCAAAACCGCCTAGCATGCCGGCGAACGCCAGCGCGTCACTTGTCGTCAATTCCCCGCTCGGTAGCGGGCGGGCGCAAGTGCGCGCCATGCGGGCATCGATCTGTTGCTCGATCAGGCAGTTCATCGCCGCCGCCGCACCGGCAACGCAAGCGATACCGCACGTGGCGGCCAGAACCACAGCGGGCGCGGGCAGGCCATTCGGCACGGCGAGAAACATGCCGATCACCGCGCAGAACACGATCAGGGAATTCACCCGAGGTTTGGTCAAAGCGAGAAAGGCGCGCAGGCGGCGGCTTGTTTCACCCTGGCTGAATGCGACCGTTTTCATGCTCGTTCTCCCTGTTGTCGTAAGGCGTAGCGGTACCGGATATCCCTGCCGACCGTCGACGCAGTGGCAAAGCGGTAATTCACCCATACCATCGCCATCACCAGCAGCGCGGCGCCGCCGTTGTGAGCAATGGCAAGCGGCAGCGGCAAGCTCAGTAGCACGTTGCCGACACCTAGGCCGATTTGCAGAATCAGCGCGGCAAGCAGTGCCCGACCCGGCTCAACGCCGGCCGGGTGGTGAACAAGCCGCCAGCCCAACGCAAGCAGATAAGCACCGACAAGCACCGCGCCAATGCGGTGGCTCCAGTGAATCGCCACCAACGCCTCGAACGGCAGCAATTCACCATCCCCGGTCATGCCCAGATCCCGCACAAGGTGGAAAGCGTTGGCATAGTCCGCCGCCGGCCATAGCTCGCGGCCGCAGGCGGGAAAGCCGGTGCAGGCGAGCGCGGCGTAGTTGGTGCTAGTCCAGCCGCCGAGCGCGATCTGGCCGATGAGCAGAACGAAGCCCAAGCGCGCCGCCAATGCCAGCCCACCGCCGGCATGCCGCCGCGCGCCGGATGCGCGCAGCGCAATCCACGTCAGCAGCGCCAATATGACCAGACCGCCAAGCAAGTGGCCCGTGACGATGGCGGGCTTGAGCAGCAGGGTTACCGTCCATTTACCGAGCAAGGCCTGAAATAACACCGCGCACACCAACAGCGTCGCGGCCAATGGCGCGGTACTGCCGGGCGCCGCGCTTCCCAGCGTGGTACTTCCGGCGGCGTTGCTCACACCATGCAAGCGCCACACAAGCGCGGCCAATGCGGCAATGAGCAGGCCCAGAGCAGCGGCGAGGTAGCGATGGATCATCTCTTTCCACGCTTTCGGCAAACTCACCGGTCCATGCGGGTCGGCAGCGTGAGCATCGCCGATCGTGGCGGCAGCGTGATACGGCGTCGGCTGGCCGTAGCAGCCCGGCCAATCCGGGCAGCCGAGGCCGGCATCGGACAGACGCACGTAGGCGCCAAACACGATCACCACGGTGGCAAGCGCGAGCGCGATGCAGGCAAGCCGGCGGTAAAGCTTCATTCGCGCTCTCCCCGGCCCAATGCGGAATATTTGAGCAAGCGCCGCAGATCGCGGATCATGCCCTGGGTGGCGGCGAGGGTGTCAGCCTGGGCGGGGAAACGCATCATGACATTGCCAAGCGGATCGACCAGGAAGATTTGCTCACCGCGCACGTTTTCCGGCAAGCGCGCCAGCCAATCGCCGCCGGCACGGGCCAGCCGCAAACCCGGCTCGGCGGCAAAAATATCGGACGCCGGTTCGGCACCGTCCGTCAGCAACCACACGCGGCCAACACGCCCCATCTCCTCGCCCTGCGCCAAGCGTGCCTGGCGCATGCGGTATAGCGCCTGCCGGCACGCTTCGGCACAGGTGGCGGGCGCGGCCAGCACCAATGTCCAGCGCCCTTCGAGTTCCGCCCGTGCCAACGGCGGCTGGCCGGCGGCACCGGCCAGCGATGCGCGCGGCAGCGCGGTGGGAAGAATCAAAGCACCGTAGTTCATCCGCCCGCTTGGCGGCCACACGTAGTAAGAGAAATAAGACGCCGCCACCGGCAGAATGCACATTGCCGCGAGCAGCAACAGCACGCGCCGGCCGGTAGCGGAAACGCCACCGGCCGGGCGCGTGACGGCCTCGGAAACTTCGGCCGACTCAATGGACAGGTCGTTCACCACGCACCCTCCAGGCAAATTCCTTCCACCCGTACCAACAACTCAGCCCGGCCGCGAGCGCGGCCAGCGCATACCACTGAAAGGCGTAACCGCGATGGCGGTCGACGCCGGCATCCGGGCGTGGCCAGTCGCGCGCCAGACCGTCGTCGGCGACGGAGGTCTGTTGCACCAGCCAAGGTGCGACCGCCAACCCGGCGCTTTCGCGGTAGCGGACCAAATCGACCGCCTGCCACACGCGTCCCTGCCGCACGGTGCCGGCATCGCCCAGCGTGAAGGGGTCGGCCTCCACACGGCGCAGCCGGCCTTCGATGTGCTGTTTCACGTCATCCACCGTAGCTACGAGCGGCAAATGACTACGGTCGGCATCGGCGGCAATCCAACCGCGATTGACCAGTACCCAACCGGAACCGTCGTCCAGTTGCAGCGGCGTCAGCACGTGATAACCCGCTCGGCCGGCGTTGGTACGGTTGTCGAGAAAAATCGTGGCTTGCGCGTGCCAGTGCCCATCCAACCGTACTGGCCGCCCTTCCTCGAGTGCGGTATCACCGCCGTGCGCAACAATCGGCGTGGCCGCATCGAACGCATCCAAGCGCGCCTGCAACGCGGCCTTTTCCGCCGTGCGACGCAATTGCCAGTTGCCGAGCTGCACGGTGAGCACCACCGTCAATGCGCCCACCACCAAGGGCAAAATCCGGCTGCGGTGCGGTTTCATCGCACCCGCTCCACCATGCCGCCGACCGCATTCGAGCCATTGGCCTGAACCGCATGCCTCGCCTTACACTGCGACAAACTACAAGGGGGGTTGGCCATGCGCTTTGTCGTCATCATTTTTCTGCTGCTGATCGTCGCCAGCCTGGGTTCCGCGCTGCTTTTCCTGCTGCGCGACCGTGGGCGCGGCCAACGCACCGCGCGGGCACTGGCGATCCGCGTCGGGCTATCGATCGCACTGTTCGCGCTGCTGATGGCGGGGCTGGCGAGTGGTTTCATCGGCGGCAAGCTCTGAAGGCATCACAACCAGTACACGACGATGAACAGCACCAGCCAGACGACGTCGACGAAGTGCCAGTACCATGCCGCGGCCTCGAAACCGAAGTGATGATCGGCGCGAAAATGCCCGGCAAAAGCGCGGCACAACATGACCGTGAGCATGATTGCGCCGACGGTGACGTGCAGCCCGTGAAAGCCAGTGAGGAAGAAGAAGGTGGAACCGTAGATGCCGGTATCCAACCGCAGATTCAGTTCGCTGTAGGCGTGCAGGTATTCGTAGGCTTGCAGCGAAATGAACAGCACACCCAGCGCGATGGTGAGGAACAGCCCAAGCTTGAACTGGCCGCGTTTGTCCTTCAGCAAGCCATAGTGAGCCCACGTTAGCGTCGCGCCCGACGTCAACAGAATCAAGGTATTGATCGCCGGAATGCCCCACGCGGCCATCGGCGTAAACGGATCGTGCGCGCGCGGACCGGCGGAGGGCCACTCACCCCCGTAGCCGGGCCACAACAGCGCTTCGTTGTCGCCGGACGACAGCCACGGCAACGCCAGCACGCGCACGTAGAACAACACGCCAAAGAAAGCGGCGAAAAACATGACCTCGGAAAAGATGAACCAGCCCATCGACCAACGAAACGAGGCGTCCACCTGGCTACCGTACTTGCCACTTTCCGATTCGCGCGCTACCTGCCCGAACCAGCCGAACAGCATGTAGATGAGAATGGCCGCGCCGCCGGTAACGAGCCACGGCCCGGCGGCGATCTTGTTCACCCACATGGCCGCGCCAGCGCCGAGCAGCAAGAGGGCGACCGAGCCGAAAATGGGATATTTCGACGGTTCGGGGACGAAGTAGCGTTCCAGAGTCTGAGTCATGCCCATCTCCCACAAAAAAGCCTTGGCGCCTTCAGGCACCCGCCAGCCACCGCGCCACCGCCGCGAGCGCCAGCACGAACACCACGCCCGCCAGCACCCCGGCGGCGATCACCGCCTTCGGGTCGAGCGAGCCGGCATCCACGTGATAATCGTGGCGCTTACGGATTCCGGCGAAGGACCACAACACCGCCCGCAACGTGGCCCAGAACCCGGCGCGGCGCGGCGGCTCCATTGCACCGGCCCTCTACACTGGCCGCATGACCGTTTGCACCGCTTCCGGCCGCACCGCGCCCGACTGTGTAACAAGCAGCGGCGACGACAAACCGGCCGTCAGCCGCCGCCCCGCGACTTCAAAAAAGGTGTAGGACAAGGTGATGGTGCGCACATCGGCCGGTAATTTCGGGTCGATCACAAACACCACCGGCATCGTGCGTTTCTCACCCGCTTGAAGCGTCTGCTGGTTGAAGCAGAAGCATTCCATCTTGAGAAAGTACTGCCCCGCCGCCATCGGTCCGTAGCTGGGCACCGCCTGGCCGGTCACCGCCCCCGCACGATTGTTCGACACCTCGTAAACAACCTGCGCCAACTCGCCCGGATGTACGCGCAACGAACGCGTAAGCGGCTCGAAACGCCACGGCAAATCGTGGGCGTTGGCGTCGAACTGGACGACGATGGTGCGCGAGGTGTCGACCTGCGAGTTGGTACGCGACGTGAGCCTCAACGCGGCATCACGATCCGGCTTGACCAGGTTGTTGATGCCGGTGGCGTCGCAGATTTTTTCGTAGAACGGCACAAGCAGAAAACCGAAGCCGAACATCACCACCGCCGCGATGCTCAAGCGCACCAGTAGCCGGCGGTTATCCAGCTCAATACGAGCGCTGTGGTTCATGATCCGCCTCCCTTACCTTCGACAATGACAACGGCAAAAGGCGCCATCGCTCGCCTCAACACCGGCGCTTCAGCGAAGGTGTGGTACGGCGCGGGCGACGGCACCGTCCATTCCAGCCCCTCCGCGCCTTCCCACGGCTTTGCCGGCGCGCGCGCGCCGCCTCGCACGCACTTGACCACGACGACGATGAAGATCAGTTGCGACAAACCGAAGCCAAACGCCCCCACGCTCGCCAGTGCGTTGAAATCGGCGAACTGCAGCGCGTAATCGGGAATACGGCGCGCCATGCCGGCCAACCCAAGAAAGTGCATGGGGAAGAACGTGACGTTGAAGAAAACGATGGACGCCCAGAAGTGCAGCTTGCCCAGCCGCTCGTCCGGCATATGCCCGGTCCACTTCGGCAGCCAGTAATAAGCGCCGGCAAACAGCGCGAAGAGCGAGCCGGCCACCAGCACATAGTGGAAGTGGGCGACGACGTAGTAGGTGTCCTGTACCTGGATGTCGATCGGCGCGATCGAGCAGATCAGCCCGGTAAAACCACCCATCGTGAACACGAAGATGAAACCGGTGGCCCACAGCATCGGCGGCTCGAAACTGAGCGAGCCGCGCCACATCGTCGCCACCCAGTTGAACACCTTCACGCCGGTGGGCACGGCAATGAGCATCGTCGAATACATGAAGAACAACTGCCCGGCCGCCGGCATCCCGGTAGTGAACATGTGGTGCGCCCACACGACGAACGACAGGATCGCGATCGAGGCCGTGGCATAGACCATCGAGGCGTAGCCGAACAAGGGCTTGCGCGAAAAGGTGGGAATGATCTGGCTGACGATGCCGAAGGCGGGCAGGATCATGATGTACACCTCCGGATGGCCGAAAAACCAGAACACATGCTGGAACAGCACCGGATCGCCGCCGCCCGCGGCGTTGAAAAAACTGGTGCCGAAGTGGCGGTCGGCCAGCACCATCGTCACCGCGCCGGCCAGCACCGGCATCACCGCGATCAGCAGATAAGCGGTGATGAGCCAGGTCCAACAGAACAACGGCATCTTCATCATCGTCATGCCGGGCGTGCGCATGTTGAGCACGGTGACGACGATGTTGATCGCACCCATGATCGAACTCACACCCATGATGTGAATGGCGAAGATCGCCATATCCATGCCCATGCCCATCTGCACGGACAGCGGCGCGTACATCGTCCA
>JAVBJT010000047.1:0-17355 GCA_031546845.1 Azoarcus sp.
GCGCTGTCGTGGTTCGTCGATAACGACGTAGCGCGCAAGCTGCTGGCGGTGCGCGGCGTTGGCGCGGTCAACCGCGTTGGCGGCGCAACCCGCGAAATCCGCGTCACCCTCGACCCGATGCGCCTGCAGGCGCTGGGTGCAACGGCGGCCGAAGTATCGCGCCAATTGCGCCAGATCCAGACCGAGAGCGCGGGCGGCCGCGCCGATCTGGGCGGCGGCGAGCAGCCCGTGCGCACGCTGGGCACGGTGGCCTCGGCGGCCGAACTGGGGGCGCTCGAATTGTCCCTGCCCGACGGGCGGCGTATCCGCCTCGACGAAGTCGCCACCGTGGCCGACACCGTGGCCGAGCAACGCTCGGCGGCGCTGCTCGACGGCCGGCCGGTGGTCGGCTTCGAAGTCGCGCGCAGCCGTGGCGAGAGCGAAATCGACGTTGGTGCGGGCGTACACGCGGCGCTCGAAGAACTGCGCGCGGCGCATCCCGATATCGAAATTACCACCGCGTTCGATTTCGTCGCCCCGGTTCAAGAGGAATACACCGGCTCGCTGCACCTGCTCTACGAAGGCGCGCTGCTCGCCGTGCTAGTGGTGTGGCTGTTCCTGCGCGATTGGCGGGCCACCTTCGTTTCCGCCGTGGCGCTGCCGCTGTCGGTGATTCCCGCCTTCATCGCCATGTACCTGTTTGGCTTCACGATCAACGTCATTACCCTGCTGGCGCTGTCGTTGGTGGTTGGCATCCTGGTGGACGACGCCATCGTCGAAGTCGAAAACATCGTCCGCCACCTGCGCATGGGCAAAACGCCCTATGAAGCGGCCATGGAAGCCGCCGACGAAATCGGCCTCGCGGTAATCGCCACCACTTTCACCCTCATTGCCGTATTCCTGCCCACCGCCTTCATGAGCGGCGTCGCCGGCAAATTCTTCAAGCAATTCGGCTGGACGGCCGCGCTCGCCGTACTCGCCTCGCTCGTCGTCGCCCGCGTGCTCACGCCGATGATGTCCGCCTATCTGCTCAAACCCTCCGCCGTGCACGCCGAACCGCGCTGGCTCGATTGGTACGCGCGTCTGGCCGCCCGCTGCCTGCGCCACCGCGTACTCACCATGCTCGCCGCCGGCGCGTTCTTCGTCGGCTCGATCATGCTCATTCCGCTGCTACCGGCGGGCTTCATCCCGCCGGACGACAACTCCCAAACCCAGGTCTATCTCGAACTCGCGCCTGGCTCCACGCTGGCGCAAACGCGCGCGGTGGCCGAGCGAACACGCCAACTGCTAGGCGGCAACCCGTATGTAAAAAGCGTCTACACCACCATCGGCGGTGGCACCGCCGGGGGCGATCCGTTCGCGCTCCAGGGCGCGGGCGAAGTGCGCAAGGCCACGCTTACCGTACAGCTATCGCCACGCGGCGAGCGCCCGCGCAAGCAAGTTATCGAAAGCGACATCCGCACCGCGCTGGCGGTGATGCCGGGCGTGCGCAGCAAGGTTGGCCTGGGCGGCTCGGGGGAAAAGTACATCCTTGTTCTCTCCGGTGAAGACCCGCGCACACTGCAAGCGGCGGCGCTGGCGGTGGAGCGCGACCTGCGCACCATCCCAGGGCTGGGCAGCATCGCCTCCACCGCCAGCCTGATCCGGCCCGAAATTGCCGTGCGGCCCAACTTCGCCCGCGCCGCCGATCTCGGCGTAACCAGCAACGCCATCGGCGAAACGCTGCGCGTGGCAACCCTTGGCGATTACGACATCGCGCTGGCCAAACTCAACCTCGCGCAACGCCAAATCCCCATCCTCGTACGGCTGGACGAAGCGGCGCGGCAAGACCTCGGCGTGCTCGAGCGCCTTGCCGTGCCCGGCACGCACGGCCCGGTCATGCTCGGCCAGGTCGCCACGCTCGAAGTAGCCGGCGGGCCGGCGGTAATCGACCGCTACGACCGCTCGCGCAACATCAACTTCGAAATCGAACTCTCCGGCCAGCCGCTCGGCAACGTCACCGCCGCCGTCGCGCAACTGCCCTCGGTGCGCAACCTCCCGCCCGGCGTGCGCGTGGTCGAAGTGGGCGACGCCGAAGTCATGGGCGAACTGTTCGCCAGCTTCGGCCTGGCCATGCTCACCGGCGTTCTGTGCATCTACGTCGTGCTGGTGCTGCTGTTCAAGGACTTTCTCCACCCGGTAACGATCCTCGCCGCGCTGCCCTTGTCGCTCGGCGGCGCCTTCGTCGGCCTGCTGCTGGCGCAAAAAAGCTTTTCCATGCCCTCGCTGATCGGCTTGGTAATGCTCATGGGCATCGCCACCAAGAACTCCATCCTGCTCGTGGAGTACGCCATCGTCGCCCGCCGCGACCACGGCCTGTCGCGCCTCGACGCCTTGCTCGACGCCTGCCACAAGCGCGCCCGCCCCATCGTCATGACCACCATCGCAATGGGCGCGGGGATGATGCCCATCGCCCTCGGCCTTGGCGCCGCCGATTCCAGCTTCCGCTCGCCGATGGCAATCGCCGTCATCGGCGGCCTGATCACCTCCACCGTGCTCAGCCTGCTCGTCGTACCGGCGGTATTCACTTACGTGGACGATCTGGAACAGTGGTTCCGGCGCAAATTGCGCCGGGCGTGACCGGCAGGCGGCTTGTGCCGCTACCGCTGACGGTAGCGGCCATTTTTAAAACACTTGAATCCCGCCGCAGCAATCTGCCTTAAAATGTTTCGCACAGCGGAATGTTTTTGATTCAAACTATACAGTTACGTCGGCGCTCAAACGCCCCGCGCCGGCTAGCCATCCACAGCAGATGAACATGATTCGACGTTTGCGCGGCGTTGTCGCACGCGTGCTTTTCCTTGTTTTTTTCCCTCTTTTGTTGATCGCCGCGTGCGCCACGCCGCCGCAACCGCCCGCCGTCATGGCCGGCGACCCCGGCTACATCCAACGCTATATCGGCTGGCTGATCGAACAGGAAATAAAGCGCAACCACATAGCAGGCGTATCCATTGCCCTGGTGGACGAACGCCAGGTGCTATGGACGGCCGGCTTCGGCTACGAAGACGTTGCCGCCGGCCGCGCGGCCGGCGCGCAAACCCCCTACCGCCTGGGCTCCATCGCCAAAGTGCTAACCGCCACGGCGGCCATGCAACTGGCCGAGGAAGGGCGCATGGACATCGACCGCCCGCTGGCCGACTACCTGCCCGGCTTCGCCCTGCGCAGCCGCTTCACCGCGAGCGAGCCGATCACCCCGCGCAACGTCATGGACCACCATTCCGGCCTGCCGGCCAACTTCCTGCGCGGCATGCTGGGCGAAGCCCGCCCCTTCAGCGACATCGTTACCGCCGTGCGCGACGAATACGTCGCCTACCCGCCCGGCTTCGTCTTCTCTTACTCCAACCTCGGCGTAACCCTGCTTGGCGCGGCCATCGAACAACGCACCGGCGAACCCTTCGACCGCCGCCTGCGGCGCAGCGTATTCGAACCGCTGGCCATGCACGACACCCGCTTCGAATCCAACCCCGCGTTCAAAGTCTACGACCCCGAAGGTAAGCCCATACAGCCGATCCCCCTGCGCGATCTGCCCTCCGGCGGTCTCGTTTCCACCGCCGACGACATGGCCCGCTTCATGCGCATGGTGCTCGCGGGCGGCGAACTCGACGGCCACCGCGTGCTGCGCGACGAAACGCTGGCGGAAATGCTGCGGCCGCAAAACGAACACATCGCCCTCGATCTGGGCCTGCGTGTCGGCCTGGGCTGGATGCTCTCGGGCATCGACATCCGCAACGCCGGGCCGGTAGCCAGCCACGGCGGCGCGTTGTTCGATTCGCACAGCCTCATGGTGCTGCTGCCCGAACAAAAGCTCGGCGTGGCCGTCATGTCCAACTCCGCCGCCGCGCAGGATGCCGTTAAACGTATCGCCACCGAAACCCTCAAGCTCGCGCTCGAAACATACCGCGGCATCCGCCAGCCGGAAAACGGCAATGCCGCCACCGAAACAGGGCCGGCGCAAATGCCGCTATCGAGCTACGCCGCCTGGTACGACTCGATGATCGGCCTTGTTAAAGTCAACCCCGCCCGCGACGCGCTCGACGCCGAAGTAATGGGCCACACCCTGCAACTGCGCCCCCAGGGCGATGGCCGCTTCGGCCTGCGCTACAAACTGCTGGGCCTCATTCCCGTGCACATCGGCGCCTTCGACGGCCTGCGCGTATCGGTGCGCAATATCGACGGCCGCCGCGTGCTTGTCGGCCACATTGGCGAAGACACCATCCTGCTCGGCGAACGCCTTACGCCAACGCCCATCCCCCAGGCCCTGCTCGACTACGTTGGCGAATACGAATTCGTCGACGCCCCCGATGGCTTCCTGCCCGAACACATGGCCATGCGCCTGGAAGACGGCATGCTGATCGGCGAATGCAGCCTGCCGCAAATGCCCGGCTTTCTGCTGCGCATCGGCCTGCAACCCATCTCCGCCAACGAAGTGCTGATCTCCGGCCTAGGCACCGGCAAGGGCGAAACCATCCGCGTACTCGAAGGCGAAGAAAAACGCCTGCTCTTTTCCGGCCTGGACCTGCGCAAGAAAACCAACTGAATCTCGGTGAATCAGGACTGCGTTGCAGGGCATCCCCTGGTCCATTGTGCGGCTGGCGGCCACCAGGCAATCGATATCGGCCAGTGTCAGGCCGGCAGCGTCAAGCGCTTGGCGCGCCGCCTTCTCGATGGTGCCGGCACGATGGTTCATGCGGTGGTCGAGTTCCGTGCTGGTAACAAGCTTGACGGGCAGCGCGTGGCCGGTACCCAGCAGGGTGACCGGGCGGATATCGGGCGAACAAATGGCTATGTGTTCGAATTACCTTCAGCCGTTTGTGTACGCCGCAGGCGGGCAAAAGCGGGGGGTTCCCATTCGCGCATGGCAAGCAACATGGCGGTTCCGTGCCGCTCACCAATGGCCGTGTGCCGGCTCTCATCGTGTAGCGTGGCAAACTGCTTGCGTAGCTTGCGCAACTGGGCAATGAACTGCCTGCGCGCCTCCAGCGTGAGCATGCCATGCACAAAAAATACCGATTCGTCATCGGCTTCGAAAGTGCCGGAAAGGAAATCGTCGCGGCCCCGGCTGGCAAATATTTTGGCAATAGGGCCGCCGGGTAGCCAGTCGAAATCGCGCGTGACGTTGATGCGAATACGGCTGCCCGGCAACAGATCGATCAACCGCATCCGGTCAAGTCGCAGCAAGTAGCGGAGGCATTCCGCCTCATCAAAGCAGTAGTGTTCCACGATGTCGGCCAAGCGCCAGTGGTTGAGCGCACAGGCGGCGACAAGCAGCAACTTCGGGTCGGACACCAATTCGAGTTCCTGCTTCTCATCCAGGCGATCCAGGCGCAACGTTCTGGCGGCGGCGGTTTGCGTAAGCTCGGCCAGCGTCATATTGAGCAAGGCGCACAGCTCAATCAAACGGTCGAGCGAAAGATTGCCGGTTGAAAACAACCGCTTCACGCTCGCTTCGGAAAGCCGCAATGCCATGGCGACATCCCGGTAGGAGAGTCCGCGCGCTTTCAACTCGGATTTCACAGTGGCGAGCAGTTGTTGTAATTCGTTCATGATCGTGTGGCTGAAGATTCGCAAGGATTCTGGCGTATCCGGTTAGCCATGACCAGAAATGCCCGAAAAGTGGCACATGTCGATACCACAAGGCGCGTAAAGCGCAACTACGCCAGACTTGGTATCCATTCCCCTGCGCATGGGCAATGATGCTTCCAGCCTCTGATGTAGAAGCCCAGAACTTGATCGCCCTTCACCGAATCAGCATATGAAACCGCTTTCCACCGCCATTCGACATATTGGTATTGACTACAAGTAAAATTAGACGGGAGAATACCCGCGTTCCGCGAGGTGCTTTGCAAAAAAAGGGCACCCCTGCCCGACAACACCCGAAACACTAAAACAATGCAGCCAGGGAGTTTCACCATGCCAAGAGGCACACCCCACCCGTTTTTCATTGTGGTGCCGCGCACGCTCAATCTTAATCTGGGCGGGGGCGGCCGGATCGTTTTCGGCGCACTCGTCGTCGCCCAAGCGGAACGCACTTATTTACCCCGCATTCATTGACCACAAACCAATCCATACCCAGAATACCCGCGCCTCATGCAGGGCTACCAGAGAGAACGACACATGAAGCTCTACATCAGCGGCTTGGGTCTGATCGCTCTGGTGGTTTTCGTCCTGTCGCTGTGGCTGCTGCGCCAGACGTGGCGCAGCACGTGGAAATTTCCTGGTCTGTTCGGCATCGCTGCCATCGCTTGCTTCACCATACCTGATGCGCTTTTGTATCCGACATTGCCGGCATGAAACCCGCCCCCGATGCGGCATGGCCCTTCCTGCCCGCGTTGTGGCTGATCACCCGCCTGTGGCGCAAACCCACGCTGCCGATTGTCCGCGTGGCGACCATGCTGGCAGCAAATGACGGGCGTTGGTTGCAAATTGTATAACCGAATACGAACTTAATTGAACAATTCAAATTGACCGAAAGGCATCACCAGATACGGGAGAAATATTATGGCTTTTGTGAATGAATACATCCCCGAAGCGGATTTCAAAAAATATGACTTTGATAGATTGAATAAACGACCCAAGGAAACAAGCGGAACTACACCATCAAACTCTTGGACCGTTGATCGTGATGCAGATATCTGGTTACGCAAGTTCTATGCGGAGATGGATCACACGGCGCCCCTTGGTGGTTATACCGGAATTTCTGTTTGGGACTTCTATTGGAAGGGAACACTGATGTTGGTCAAGATCACAGCCGTAGCTGGTGGAGGTGGGGTAGGGTTACCTAGCTGGTCAAGAAAAAAACTTCTCAATATTGATCTTCCTGCAACGCTTGAAAATCGACGGGGAGAAATACTCAAAGACTTGGAATTGGCCTTTGCTGCCTATAAAGATGGCGGAGTTTTATCTAGCTCGTCCAGCTATTCATTTACGCTTGAAATCTGATTGGGAGACATAGCGATGGCACTCGATCTTGCTCAAGCACAAGCCCAATTGGCCGATCTGATTAGGGGCGCGTATTCAGCGGATGACCTGCTGAACTTGACACGGCAGGTGGACATTACTGCCGATGGCAGTGTGACCGTTCTGTATAGCGGTTTAGTCGGGGATACCAAAACTTCCACGATTGCCAGCGCAATGGCTTCCGACCCCGGCATCAGAGTCATCGATAAAACCATTGCGTCGAAATTTTTGGCCTCTGATGACTTCATAGCAGCTTTGGGAGCGACCAAGGGATTGTCGCTTGACCAAATGCAACTTGATAGTCTTTGCAATTCAGACCAACTCGCATTAAAGAAAGGGCTTCTCAACTGGCTCTACGACGGTAAGTTAGGCCCGTGGGCACAGACATCCAAGCGGTTTGTCGAAGCGACGGTCGGCGAGGTCAGAATCATGACCACCTCGCCGCGCCTGAACAGCGTGCTATACGCAACCGAACTGCCAACGCTCCTTGAAAAGCTCCAAAACGGCACCAGCATTACCTCAGTCGACGGTCTGTCACGCGCCGACCTTCTCAAGATAGGCGCCTCGTATAGCACAAACTGGGTAGACGCGATGCGCAATGCGTTGCTTAACAACGCCATCACGCAGACCCACCTGAGCAAGCCGTCGCTCGGCAATTTCAGAGCCTATCTGGAACTTAGCTCAGAGGGCTTGAACAGGCTGTACAAAGAGGCCAATGCCGACGAACTCAAGAAACTGTTCGATTACCAAGCTCCGTTCGAAGTGCCGCGTGCCGCCACCAGGGCGCTGAACAGGCTCGGTGTTATTGGCGCACTGGTCAGCTTGGGTCTGGTGACTACCCAGGCCGCTGCGGCGGAGGCTGCCGGCAACAGAGAAGAAGCCAAGGAAATCATGAAGCTGTGGGCTGTCGATGCGGGCGGTTCGATGGCCGGCGAAGCCATCGGCGCCACGGTGGGGGCTGCCGCGCTGGCACTGGCCGCCGCCGCGGGCATTGTGATATCGGCGCCGGTAGCCGGTGCCGTGCTCATCGGCGCCGCCTTCATTGGCGGTATCTTTGGCGCCAACGGCGCCACTGAACTCTATGGGATGACCAAGGATCTGGATGAGGAGGGGCACATAAATTTGATAGACGAGCTGGCGTACGTGCTGTTCGAGGAGAACTACACCATCACCAGCCCGCTGCCGGCCGACCTCAACGGCGACCGGCTGACGCTGGATGCGACGTACCGCCGGGAGGACATCGTTAACAGAGCAAAGGAGAGCATCGCCTGGCGCTACGCTTTGCACAAGCTCAATCCTTTTGTGATTCCAGACGTTTCCTACGACCGTCACAACACGGACGGCATCCTCGATCTCTACGACCCGGAGACCGGCGAGGGCGCGATGACGGAGGAGTACCTGCAAGACCGGGCGGCGATGATGATGTGGAAGATTCGCTACGACCGGGGGATGCAGGACGACGACGATGCGCCGCACGAAGGCGCCAAGCCCTATTACGAGGAATGGGACACCAGCCAGGTCGAGGGCAACTGGGACTTCGTGGATATGACGCTCAGGCCGGGCAGCGCGCCGCTGATGCTGGCCATCGATGGCCAGGGCCTTTCCCTATTCGATCACCAGGTTGTTTTCGGTTCCGAGAGAGCCGAGGCGATCAGCGGAGACGATGAATCCGACCGCCTCTACGGTGGCAAGGGCAACGATACCCTCAGCGGCGAGGACGGTAGGGATTACCTGGAAGGCGGCGCGGGCGAGGACCAGATTGGCGGCGGCGATGGCAACGATACGCTGCTTGGCGGCGCAGGCAACGATAAGCTCGACGGCGGCGAGGACGACGATACGCTCGACGGCGGCAAAGGCGATGACAAGCTCGAAGGCGGCAAGGGCAACGATACCCTGCTCGGCGATAGCGGCCTGGACAATTTTGAGGGCAAGGACGAACTGCTCGGCGGCGCCGGCAATGATTTTCTGGCCGGCAGCGCCGGCGATGACACCCTTAAGGGCGAAGACGACGACGACATCCTCGATGGCGGCAAAGGCGACGACAAGCTCGAAGGCGGCAAGGGCAACGATACCCTGATCGGCGACAGCGACAACGACGAATTCGAGGGGAATGACGAGCTGTTTGGCGACGACGGCGACGACTTTCTTGCCGGCGATGCCGGCAAGGACACTCTGGACGGCGGTGATGGCGACGACTCGCTCGAAGGCGGCCTGGGCGAGGACACGCTCAAGGGCGGCCTTGGCCACGACACCCTTTCCGGCGGCGGAGACAACGACAGCCTCGAAGGCGGCACGGGCCGCGACGCCCTCTTTGGCGATGACGGCAACGACACCCTCAAGGGCGAGAGCGACGACGACGTGCTCGACGGCGGCAAGGGCAACGACACCCTTTTGGGCGATGCCGGCAAGGACTTTCTCATCGGCGGCGAAGGCGCGGATCGCCTCGCAGGCGGTACAGACTACGACACCTACAAAGCCGACAGCCAGGACCGCATCAGGGACGATGATGGCAAGGGCATCGTCCTGTTCGGCAACTCTCCCCTGTTCGGTGGTACGCGCACCGATGCCGATCCCGCGAACACCTACCACGGCGGCGGCCACACCTATGTACTGGACGGCGTCACGCTGACCATCGACGGCGGGCTTATGATCGAGCAGTTCGCCAACGGCGATCTGCAGATCAACCTGCGCACCCTCGAAGACCCCGAAAAAGAAACTCCCAGCCTCGAAAGCGCTGAAAAAAACGCCTCGCCCATCATCCTCGATCTGGACGGCGACGGCATCGAAACCAACCCGCTTGCCGGCCAATACTACGACCTGGATGGCAATGGCCTTGCCGAGCGCACCGGCTGGGTACGCGCCGACGACGGGCTGCTCGCGCGCGACCTGGATAACGACGGACGCATTGGCACCGGCCAGGAGCTCTTCGGCAACCATACCGTGCTCAAAAACGGCGCAAGCGCGGCCAACGGTTTCGAGGCGCTGGCCGAACTGGACGACAACCTTAATGCCAGCGGCACCGTAGGCGACGGCAGAATCGACGCCAACGACAGCGCCTACGGCGAGTTGCGCCTGTGGCGTGACATCAACCAGAACGGCGTGAGCGATGCGGGTGAGTTGCAAACCCTTGCCGCCGCGGGCGTCGCCTCCATTGCCACCGCCTACGCCACCAGCACCTACAAGGATGTCTACGGCCACCAGCACCGCCAGATCGGCACTTTTGAGCGCACCGACGGCGCCCAGGGCGCGGCCGTGGATGTGTGGTTCAAGATCGACGCCGCGCGACGGCAGAACACCGGCACCATCGAGCTTGGGCCGGATGTAGTGTTTCTGCCCAACGCCGAAGGCTTCGGCAAGGTGTACGACCTGCACCAGGCGATGGTGCTGGACCCCGCGCTCAAGGATTACCTTGCCCGCTACACGCAAGCGGCCACCAGTCCCACCGCCACCACCGCCGAACGCGATGCACGACTGGACGAACTGATCTACCGCTGGAGCGGCACCGAAGGCATCGACCCGCATGCGCGGGATTACAACGGCATCTCCCACTTCATCGATGCCCGCCAGATCGGCGCGCTCGAGGCGTTGGCCGGTCGCCCCTACCTGGGTATGCGCGGGCCCGACCCTTACATCAGCGCCTCGGCCGACCTGCGCGGCGAATATCAGAAGTTCAAACGCTACACCGCCACGCAAATCCTTGCGCAGACGAAATACGCCGACGATCTCGATGGCATTCTGCGTTCGCACCTGAGTTCGGACGCGCCGTTTATCGCCGTCGACTGGGCGCGGCTGCAAACCAAGCTCCAGGCGTTGCACACCGCCAACGACAGTGCCCGCATCGTCGAACTCGTCGCCGTGCTCACCGACCTGGGTACTTACAACCCCACCTATCGTGCGGAAAAAACCGCTGCCTTCACCCTTATCGGCGCGGCCGACGCAACGCTGCTGCCCTACCTGAACCTTTCCGTGCGCGCTGGCGGCGCCGGCAACGACACCCTCAGCGGAGATGCCGGCGGCAGCCTCTTTCACGGCGGCGGCGGCGACGACCGCCTTACCGGACAACGCGGCGACGACAGCTACCGCTTCCTCCTCGGCGACGGCAACGACACTATTTGGGATTACGGCGGCAACGACCAGATTTTGTTCGGCGCCGGCATCACCGAAGAAAACCTCGTTTTCAGCCGCGACGCAAGCTCACTACGCATCGTCGTCCACGACGCCGCGGGCGCTCCCGCAGGCTCGATTCGCATCAACAGCGTTTTCGGCGGTAGCGCTGAGCCGAGCTACGGCGCTATCGAACAGATCCGCTTTATCGATGGCGCCACACTGACACTGGCGCAGATCCTCACGAGTATTCTCGCCAGTTCCATCAGCGACGGCAACGATACCCTTTACGGCACGCTGACGCATGACGTCATCGACGCGCGCGCGGGTAACGATAGTGTCCACGGCTACGCCGGCAACGACACGCTCATTGGCGCCGAAGGTAACGACACGCTGTACGGCGACGGCGATGACGACGCGCTTTCGGGCGGCAGCGGCGACGATATGCTCTACGGCGGCATTGGCCACGACCTGCTCGAAGGTGGTATGGGCAGAGACTATCTGTTCGGCGAAGACGGCGACGACACGCTGGAAGGCGGTGCGGGCAACGACACGCTTTATGGCGGTAAAGGCGACGACACCTATCGCTTCGCCGCCGGCCACGGCAACGACACCATCGACAGCAGCAGCAACGCCCCCGGCGCCAAGACCGACCGCATCGAGTTCGGCCCCGGCATCGACGCCCGAACGACCACCTTGAAACGTGAAGGCAGTGATTTGCTGATCGCTACCTCCGCCGCCGACAGTGTGCGCGTTACCGGCTACTTCGCCGCCGATCAGAGCGGCGGAAAGGCCGTCGAGCAGATCGCCTTTACCGGCGGCCCGACCTGGGGCATCGACGACGTCAAGCGCGCCCTGATCGCCCCCACCGCCGGCAACGATACCCTTATGGGCTACGCCGGCGACGATCTGCTTGAAGGGCGCGAAGGCAACGACCGGCTCTACGGAGAAGCGGGTAACGATACGCTCATTGGCGGTGTCGGCAACGACCAACTGAACGGCGGCACCGGCAACGATAGCTACCGCTTCGACCCCGGCCACGGCCAGGACACCATCTACAACGAAGGAGGCTCGCAGCCCGGCAAGGTCGATCGCATCGAATTCGGCTCCGGCATCGCTGCGGGGGCCGTGCGCGTCACGCGTGAAAACGACGATCTGCTGCTCACGACCTCGGAGACCGATCGCGTGCGCGTGGCCGGCTACTTCGCCGGAGAGTCGTCAGGCTCCAGTTTTGTTGCCAACGGCTTCATCGAGGAAATCGCCTTTACCGGCGGGCCGACCTGGACCTTCGACAACATCAAGGCGCTGCTGCCGGCGCCCGGCGCGGGCGACGACATCATTCACGGCTACAGCGGCAACGATGCCATCGACGGACAGGGCGGCAACGACACTATTCGCGGCTACGGCGGCAGCGACACCCTTGCCGGTGGCGCTGGCAACGACAGCCTGTATGGCGGCGACGGCAGTGACCGGCTCGATGGTGGCGACGGTAGCGACGGCTTGTACGGCGAAGAGGGCGACGACGCTCTCGACGGCGGCATGGGCAACGACTGGCTAGACGGCGGCTACGGCGCGGATAGCCTGACCGGCGGTGAGGGCAACGACACCCTCGTGGGCGGCTGGGGCAACGACACGCTTTCCGGCGGCGCCGGCAATGACAATCTGCGCGGTGACGAGGGCGACGACACTTATCTCGTCGATGCTGCTTCGGGCGTGGACTACATCTACGACACCGGTGGCAACGACACGCTGCGATTCGCCGCAGGGATCACCCCCGAGCAGGTCATTCTCTACCGTTCGGACGACAATCTGGTCGTCGGTATGGCCGGTGTGCCGTCGTTCCAGACCACGCTTTACGGCTATTTCATCGAGGGCGCCAACCGGATCGAACGCATTGCGTTCGCCGGCACCGAATGGAACGCCGACGACGTCGAGGCGCGGCTGTTCAGCGGCAACGCCGATACGCTCGTCGGCACGGCGGGCGACGATCTGTTCATCGTCGATTCGACCCGCGACGTCGTCATCGAAGCGCCCAATAGCGGCATCGATACCATCGAAACCTTTCTTTCCCGCAGACTCGACGACAACGTTGAGAACCTCACCCTAACCGGCCATTTCCCCTCCTGGGGCACCGGCAACGAGTTGGACAATGTGATCCGCGGCAATATTGCCGACAACATCCTCAACGGTCTGGCGGGCACGGATACCCTTATCGGCAGTGCGGGTAACGACACTTACATCGCCGAGATGTCGGATGTCATCGTCGAGCAGCCCGGCGAAGGCATCGATACCGTCCGTACCTCTTTCGTTATGGGTTACCACAACTACACCCTGGCCCCTAACGTCGAAAACGTCACGCTGAGCGGCGAAACCCCGCCCATCTATTACGACTACCTCTACACCGTCACCGGTAACGAGCTGGACAACGTCATTACCGCCTCCCCCATCGCCCATTACCGCAGCATCTACGACGGCGGCGCGGGCGCGGACACGATGATCAGCCCGCACGGCGGCATCTTCCACGTCGACAACCTCGGCGACCGCATCGTGTCCGATAGCACCTCCTGGGTGATCGCCACGCTCGACTGGACGCTGGATGCGACACTCGATCACCTCGAACTGAAGACCGGCTCCGCCGCGGCCAATGCCACCGGCAATGCGCGCAATAACGAGCTCAAGGGCAACCAGAACGACAACGTGCTCGTGGGGCTCGACGGCAACGACACCCTCAACGGTTATCTCGGCGCGGACCGCTATATCGGCGGGCGCGGCGACGATACCTACCACGTCAATAGCGGGCGCTATTCAGTAGGGTACGCGCACCCGTTTGTCGTTCAGGAGGCGGATGCCGTCATCGAAGACAGCATTATCGAGTTGGCTGGCGAAGGCACGGACACCGTCATCTCCACCTTCGACTACACGCTCGGCGCCAACCTGGAGAACCTGACGCTGGACTCGTACAGATACGCATCCGAAACCGCCGCGTATTTTCTCCACCACGCCCGCATCGGCATCGGCAATGCCTTGAACAACGTGATTACCGGCAACGACGGCGCCAACATTCTCGACGGCCGCGCGGGCGCGGACACGCTGATTGGCGGCGGCGGCGGCGATACCTACTACGTGGACGATGCCGGCGACGTGATCGAGGAATACGGTGCTGGAGCCTACGAAGAGGACACCGTTGTCAGCACCATCGGCTACACGCTTGGCGCCACCCTTGAAAACCTGACCCTTGTCGGCACCGAAGGCGCCGAAGGACGCGGCAACGCGCTGAACAACCGCCTGGATGGCAGCCAGAACGGCGTGGCCGATACCCTTATCGGCGGCCTGGGCGACGATACCTATGTGATCGGCGCGGGCGACACCTTCATCGAACAGGCGGGCGAAGGCGTCGACACCGTCGAGAGCGCGGGCGATATCGACCTTGGCGGCGCGGTCTACACCCATATCGAAAACCTTACCCTCACCGGCACGGCGGGCGTCACCGGCACCGGCAACGCCGGCAACAACCGCCTGGACGCCAGCCGCAACAGCGCCGCCGATACCCTCGCGGGCGGCCTGGGCGACGACACCTATCTGGTGGGCGCGGGCGACGTCATCGTTGAGGCCGCTGACGGCGGCGTGGATACCGCCTACATCGTCCTCACCCCCGGCGCCACCGAAATCTACCGGCTTGGCGAGCACGTCGAAAACGCTACCGTTGAAGACGCCGCCCTCGGCTACGGCGCCGGCTACGACAACTGGGGCATCATTGGCAACACCCAGGCCAACTGGCTCAAAGGCAACTGGGGCGACAACTTCCTTGACGGCGGCGGCGGCGCGGACACCCTCATCGGCTGGGGCGGCTCCGACACCTATGTGATCGACAGTGCGGACGACCTCATCATCGAAGACAGCGATGGTTACGAGCAGGAGGGCACTGACACCGTCATTACCCAGTTTGACGGCTACACGCTGGGCTCCGGTCTGGAAAACCTCACCCTTGCCGATGGCGTCACAACCGGCAGCGGCAACGCCAAGGCCAACCTCATCACCGGCAACGCCGGCAACAATGTACTCAACGGCGGCGCCAGCAACGACACCCTCGTAGGCGGCGCGGGCGACGACACGCTAGACGGCGGTGTGGGCAACGACTCGATGATCGGCGGTGTGGGCAACGACACCTACCTCATCAACAGCAACACCGACCAGATTACTGAACTGGCCCTGGAGGGCATCGACACCGTCAAGAGCAGCGTCACCCACACCCTGGGCGTCAACGTCGAAAACCTCATCCTGCTCGGCGCAACCAACATCACCGGCAACGGCAACGAACTCGACAATGTCATCGACGGCAGCCAGAACAGCGCTGGCAACAGCCTCAGAGGCGGCCTGGGTGATGACATCTACATCGTCGGTGCCGGGGACTCCATCACCGAAAGCGCCGGCGCGGGCACTGACACAGTCATCGCCAACCTCAACTGGACGACCCTGGCCACTAACGTCGAAAACCTCATCCTCATCGGTGAGGCCACCACTGGCAATGGCAACAGCGCCGCCAACACCCTCACCGGCAACGCACTCAACAACATCCTCGATGGCAAAGCCGGCGCCGACAAGATGATCGGCGGCGCGGGTGACGACACCTACTACGTGGACAACGCCGACGACCGCGTCACCGAGCTGGCTGGCGAAGGTGTGGACACCGTCCTCGCCAGCGCCACCCACATCCTTGACGCCAACGTCGAGCACCTCACCCTCACCGGCAGCAGTTCCATCCACGGCACCGGCAACGAGCTGGCCAACCGCATCACCGGCAACGCCGGCCACAACACCCTCACCGGCGGCGCGGGCAACGATACCCTTTCGGGCGGCGCGGGTAACGACACCCTTATCGGTGGCGACGGCGACGACACCCTCGAAGCCGGTACCGGCACCGACACCCTGCGCGGTGGCGCGGACAATGACACCTATCTCCTTACCAGCGCCGCCTTCTCCACCGGCAATGCCACCATCGTCGACGACGACGGCGGTATCCTTCAACTGGACGGGGTGCTCCTTACCGGCGCGGGCTTCACCGCCAGCGGCACCAACCAATGGAGCAAGGGTACCCTTACCGCCACGCTCTCCGGCACCACGCTGACCCTCAAGCAAACTGGCTCTACCGGCCGCATCGAACTACGCAACTACGCCCACGGGCGCTACAGCCTCAGCCTGGGCGATGAGCCGGCCAACCACGCCCCCGTAGTCGGTGTGGCGCTTACCAACCAGAACGCCACTGAAGATGTCGAGTGGGCCTGGACCATACCGGCCGGTGCCTTCACCGACGCGGACGCGGGCGACACCCTCATTTATGCAGCCAAGCTTGCCGACGGCACCGCACTACCCACGTGGCTCGTCTTCAATCCGGTCACGCGCACCTTCACCTGCAACCCGGACAACAGCATGGTGGGCAGCCTGAACGTGCGCATCACCGCCACTGACACAGGCGGCCTCTCGGCCAACCAGACCTTCACGTTGACGGTGGCCAACACCAACGACGCCCCCCAAGCCCACGGCAGCCTCACCGACGCTGCCGGGCAACAAGGACTGAACGGGTCCTGGATGCTGCCGGCCGGCGCCTTCACCGATGTGGATGCGGGCGACATCCTCAGCTACAGCGCCACCCTGGCCGATGGCGGCGCGCTACCCGGCTGGCTCAACATCGACCCTGCCACCGGCGCGCTCACCGGCACCCCGGCCAGCGCCGGCATCCTGAACCTGCGCATTACGGCGACCGATACCGGCGGACTCACCGCCAGTCACACCCTCGTCCTCGGTATCGCCCCCGCCACCCCCACCAACCACGCCCCCACCATCGGTACGGCGCTCACCGTCCAGAACGCCACCGAGGATACCGAGTGGGCCTGGACCATACCGGCCGGTGCCTTTACCGACGTGGATGCGGGCGACACCCTCACCTACGCAGCCCAGCTTGCCGACGGCAGCGCGTTGCCGACGTGGCTCGTCTTCAACCCAGCCACGCGCAGCTTTACCTGCACCCCGGACAACAGCATGGTGGGCAGCCTGAATGTGCGCATCACCGCCACCGACACGGGCGGCCTCTCGGCCAACCAGACCTTCACCTTCACGGTTGCCAACACCAACGACGCCCCCGTGATCGGTGTCGCGCTCACCGCCCAAAGCGCCACTGAAAACGCCCCCTGGAGCTACACCGTTCCGGCCGGCGCCTTCACCGACGTGGATGTGGGCGACACGCTCACGCTCAGCGCCACATTGGCCGATGGCACAGCG
>JAVBJT010000028.1:0-5832 GCA_031546845.1 Azoarcus sp.
AATGTAATCGCCATTCAGATTCAACGTCGCGATCACGCTGTATTCGGCCGGCCGCAACAGAATCTGCTGCAAGAACGCATCGGCAATCACGTCCTTGATCACGATTTCCTTTCCGGTTTTCGGATTCTTGAACTGACACCACGGCCCGCCATCGACCAACTGCGCGCCGAATTCCCTTTGCGCCAGCGCATAACCCCAGTCGCGGAACGCGCCCTCGGTGTATTTCATGATGTTGCCTTTGTGCACCAGCGTGACGCTCTTGCGATCGTTTTCGATGGCGTACTTCATCGCGGCGCGCACCAGACGCGTAGTGCCTTCCTTGGAAATGGGCTTGATGCCGATGCCGGAGGTTTCCGGGAAGCGGATCTTCTTCACGCCCATTTCGTTCTGCAGGAAAGCGATAACCTTCTTCGCGGTGTCGGTCTGCGCCTGCCATTCGATGCCGGCGTAGATGTCCTCGGTGTTCTCGCGGTAGATGACCATGTCGGTCTTGGTCGGATCCTTCAGCGGCGAGGGCACGCCCTTGAAGTAGCGAACCGGGCGCACGCACTGGTACAGATCGAGCTCTTGGCGCAGGGCGACGTTCAGGGAGCGGATGCCACCGCCCACCGGCGTCGTCATCGGGCCCTTGATGGAAACGGAATATTCTTTCAGGGCGTCGAAAGTCTCTTTCGGCAGCCATTCGTCGGGGCCATACAGGCCGGTGGATTTTTCGCCGGCATAGACTTCCATCCAGTGAATTTTCTTTTTGCCGGCGTAGGCTTTCGAAACGGCCGCGTCGATCACTTTGATCATGACCGGGGTGATGTCGACACCGATGCCGTCGCCTTCGATAAAGGGGATGATCGGCTGATCGGGGGTGGGTTTGCCGGGGACGATTTTTTGGCCGCCGGCGGGCACCTTGATCTTGGATTGGCTCATTCTTGCTCCCTCACTGGATGGATTTCTGTAATAGCACTTTGATGGGTACGATCAGGGGACAGTCGGAGCGGGCAGATCGCTGTTCATCAAATTGTTCCGCCACGCGCCGAGGCGGGATTATCGCCCAAATCCGTGCTTGTCGAAAGCAAGCGACGGCCGGCGGGGCAGTTCTCCGATGTTAAAATTCCTCGTTTGCCAGCGGGGCGATAGGCGGTTAATAACGAAATGGCGCCGAACCGTACGGTGCCCGTGGCGGGGAGCAAAAAGGAGGAAGTTGGATGGATATGCCCACAGGAGAAAATCCGGTCGCCGAGGCGATCGCGGAGGCGTTGGTCGAAGGCTTCAATAAGCACTACCGGATTTTTCGCGGTACATCGCGGCGGGCCAAGGAGTTTTTCGAGGCTGCCGATTGGCGAGCGCAGTTGGATTCCGTGCGCGAGCGCGTGCAGTTCTACGATGAGCGCGTGGAAGAGATGGTGGTGCGGCTGCATGAGGAATTCGATGCGGATTCGCTGGACGACACCACTTGGCAGCAGGTCAAGAATCACTACATCGGCATACTGATAAACCATAAACAGCCGGAGTTGGCGGAAACCTTTTTCAACTCGGTGTGCTGCAAGATTTTGCACCGCACTTATTTCAACAACGATTATCTTTTTGCCCGTCCGGCGGTATCGACCGAGTTCATCGAGTCTTATCCGCCCGTGTATTCAAGCTATTACCCGCAGGACGACGGTCTGCGCGCGACGGTCAAGCGCGTGATCGAGGATTTCGATTGGCAGCGCCCGTTCGAGGATCTGGACCGCGACGTGGATCACATTCTGCGCTCCGCGTTGAGCCACATCGGCACATGGCCCGAGATGGAGGTGAATTGCCAGATCCAGGTGCTGTATTCGGCCTTCTACCGTAACAAGACCGCGTACATCATCGGCAAAGGGGTCAATGGCTACCAGGAATATCCCTTTGCGGTTGCGGTGCGCCACAATGAACGCGGCTTGCTGTGCATCGATACCATCCTGCTCGATCCGTGGCGCATATCGGTGCTGTTTTCGTTGTCGCGCGCTTATTTCATGGTGGATATGGAGGTGCCTTCCGGCTATGTCCAGTTCCTGCGCTCGATCATGCCGAACAAGCCGCGTAGCGAGCTATACACGATGCTTGGTTTGGGCAAGCAGGGCAAGACCATGTTCTTCCGCGATCTCGTCGCGCATCTGCGTCATTCGAACGACCGCTTCATCGTTGCGCCCGGTATTCGCGGTTTGGTGATGTTGGTGTTTACGCTGCCGTCCTATCCCTATGTGTTCAAAATCATCAAGGATGTGTTCGGCAGCTCGAAAAACATGGACCGCGCCACGGTCAAGCGTAAATATCTGATGGTGAAGCAGGTGGATCGCGTCGGCCGTATGGCCGATACCCTGGAGTTTTCCTACGCGGCGCTGCCGCTGTCACGCTTCCACCCCGATCTGCTCGATGAATTGCGCGCCTTGGCGCCTTCTTCGTTCGAAATCGATGGCGATTCGGTCATCATCAAGCACTTCTACATCGAACGGCGTATGACGCCGCTCAATATCTATCTTGAACAGGCGGCGGACGACGATGTCGAGCATGCGGTGCGCGAATACGGCAACGCCATCCGCGATCTGGCCATTGCCAACATCTTCCCTGGCGACATGTTATGGAAAAATTTTGGCGTTACGCGGTATGGCCGGGTCGTGTTCTACGATTACGACGAGATCGAGTACATGACCGACATGAACTTCCGCCGTATTCCGCCCGCACCGTACGAGGAAATGGAAATGTCCAGCGAGGCCTGGTACTCGGCGGCGCCAATGGATGTTTTCCCCGAGGAGTTCGCTACTTTTCTGCTGGGCGCGCCGCGGGTGCGCAAGGCTTTCTTGAAGCATCACCGCGATTTGCTTGAGCCCGCTTTCTGGCAAGGTGCGCAGAATGCGATCCGTAACGGCAAGGTCGAGGATTTTTTCCCTTATCCGGCCGAACTGCGTTTTTGCAATCTTTTCGGCGCGGGGCAGGAAGAGGTACAGCAGGCGGCCTGAGGGTCGAGTCTAAACGACGCTGGCAGCGAGCGGCTGCCAGCCGAGTTCCAGAATCCACGGTGCCGTGGTTTTTTCCAGCACCGTGCGTATATAGGGAACGGTTTGCGACGGCAGCGCGCTGCGCTCGAACCAGTCCAGATGGTCGCACTTCGCGGGTTCGCGAATGCGTGGTTCGCCGCTCCAGCGCGTCGCGTGGACGAAAAAATCGATGCGATTGGTGTCGGACAGGCGATGGACCGCGCCAAGCCACGTCAGATCGGCGGCGGCGATGACAAGGCCGGTTTCTTCACGCATTTCTCTCGCCGCCGCGGCCAGAATCGATTCGCCGGCCTCCACATGCCCGCCCGGCAGGCTATACAAACCATCGAAAAAGCCCGTGCCGGCGCGGCGCATGAGCAGAATGCGGCCATTTTGCTCACAGAGGATATGGACGCCAGTTGGAATCCCTATGTGCGGCATGCGTTTCAGTGTTGGCCGGTGCTGCCGAAGCCGTCTCCGCCACGCTCGCTGGCGTCGAAATCGTCCACGACGTTGAAACCGACTTGCAGTATGGGTACGACGACCAGTTGGGCGATGCGCTCCATCGGCTGAATGGTGAAGGTTTCGCGTCCGCGATTCCATACCGAGACGAAAATTTGTCCCTGGTAGTCGGAATCGATCAGACCGACGAGATTGCCCAGCACGATGCCGTGTTTATGGCCCAGACCGGAGCGTGGCAACACCATCGCGGCCAATCCTCGATCGGCCAAATGGATGGCCAGGCCGCTTGGAATAAGGGTGGTTTCGCCTGGGTGCAGCACGATGGATGCATCGACGCAGGCGCGCAGATCCAGGCCTGCCGCGCCGCTTGTCGCGTAAGCCGGCGGGTGCGATTTGAGGCGAGGGTCGAGCAGTTTGACGTCGATGCGGTGCATGGTTGGGATTCCTCGTTTCAGGGGGCGGGGGTTGGGCGTGTGGGTGGGTCGAGCAGTTTGGCCAGGTGGGTGACGATGTGTTGTGCCACCACCGCTTTGTTCGCGGGCGCAAGCGGATGCCGTCCGTTGTCGTCGTAGAGCACGACGGTGTTGTCGTCACCGCCGAGGCCGTCGCCAACAAGGTTGCCGACCAGTAGCGGCACGTTTTTCTTGTGCCGTTTACTTTCCGCGTAAGCGTCCAGATTCTGGCTTTCCGCCGCGAAGCCAACGCAAAACGGGGCATGAGATTGTGCCGCGACCTCGGCGAGAATGTCGGGGTTGGGGGTCAGGGTGAGCGTCATGTCCGTGGCGGTTTTCTTGACCTTGTGTTCAGCTGCCTGCAGTGGTCGGTAATCGGCTACGGCGGCCACGCCGATGAAAATATCGGTATTCGGCAGTGCGCTCATTACCGCGTCGCGCATTTCCCGCGCGCTGTGTACGTCGATGCGGCGCACGCCCAGCGGTGTGGTCAGCGCCACAGGGCCGCTCACCAGGGTGACTTCGGCGCCGGCTTGAGCGCAGGCTCGTGCCAAGGCATAGCCCATCTTGCCCGAACTGGTGTTGGTAATGCCGCGAACCGGGTCGATCGCCTCGAAAGTGGGGCCTGCGGTCATGAGCACGTGGCGGCCGGCCAGTTGTTTGGGAATGAAGAAGCCGGCTACGCGTTCAAGCAATTCTTCCGCTTCCTCCATCCGTCCCATGCCGATTTCTCCACAGGCCTGATCGCCGGCCGCGGGGCCGAATATCGTGGCACCGTCGGTGCGGAGCAGTGCAAGGTTGCGCTGTGTGGCCGGGTGTTCCCACATCTGGCGGTTCATCGCTGGCGCGACCATAAGCGGGCAATCGCGGGCGAGACAGAGCGTGGAGAGCAAGTCGTCCGCGCGTCCGTGGGCCAGTTTGGCGATGAAGTCGGCCGATGCTGGCGCGATCAGCACGGCATCCGCGCTACGGCTCAAGTCGATATGGGCCATGTTGTTGCTCATGCGCGTGTCCCATAAATCGGTCCATACCGGGTTGCCCGACAAGGCCTGGAACGTGATGGGCGTGACGAAGCGCGCGCCCGCTTCGGTCAGTACAACATGTACGTCGGCGCCCGCTTTACCCAACAAGCGTACAAGCTCGGCGGCTTTGTAAGCCGCCACGCCGCCCGTGACACCTAACACCAATTTTTTACCCTGCAACGTAGTCATGGTAATAATTACAGTTAAACTGCTCCCGATCACGTCAAATGGAAGAACCGTATGGCAATCACCGACTGGCCCGAAGAGGAGCGTCCGCGGGAAAAATTACTGGCGCGGGGGCCGCAGGCCTTATCCGATGCCGAACTGCTCGCTTTGTTTCTGCGCGTTGGCATGCGCGGGCAAAGCGCGGTCGACTTGGCTCGCCATCTGATCAGCCGCTTTGGCTCGCTGACTCGCTTGTGTAACGCGGCGGCCGAGGAGTTCGTCGCCGTTCCCGGCATGGGCTTGGCGAAGTATGCCCAACTACAGGCGGTGATGGAACTGGCCCGCCGTGCATTGGGCGAGCGCATGACCGGGCGCGATGTATTCGATTCGCCCGAAACGGTGCGCGAGTGGTTGCATTTGCGTTTGGGGCATCTGCCCCATGAAACTTTTTGTGTGGTTTTGCTCGATGCGCGCAACAAGTTGATTCACGCGGTCGATCTGTTTCGCGGCACCCTTACACAAACGAGCGTCTATCCGCGTGAAGTGGTCAAGCTCGCGCTTGCCCACAACGCCGCGGCGGTGATCTTTGCCCATAATCATCCATTATGTTGAATTCCCGGGGTGTCAACATGGGTCACCGTTACCCCAAACCCCGCCTATTTCCGTATCGACACCACCTTCGACTTGCTCGCCTTGCGCAAGTCGGATAGTTCGTTCTCGCGGCGCTTGAGCAAAATT
>JAVBJT010000034.1:0-22902 GCA_031546845.1 Azoarcus sp.
TCCGAGCATGTCGAGCACCTCACGCTCACTGGCACGCAGACGCTGAACGGCACCGGCAATGAGTTGGCCAACCGCATCACCGGCAACAATGCGGCCAACATCCTCGACGGCAGGGAGGGTGACGACACGCTGATCGGCGGCCTAGGCAAGGACACCTATCTGTTCGGCCGCAACGGCGGGGTGGACACGATCATCGAGAACGACGCCACCGCAGGGGTGGCCGACCTGCTGAAATTCGGCGCCGATATCGCGGCCAATCAGATCTGGCTGCGCCGCATCGATGACAGCCTGGAGTTGAGCCTGATCGGCACCGAGGACAAGGTGACGATCCAGGATTGGTATGTTGGCCAGCAGCATCACGTGGAGCAGTTCAAGACGGCCGACAGGACCTTGCTGGATAGTCAGGTAGATAATCTGGTGCAGGCGATGGCGGCGTTCGCGCCGCCTACCGCGGGGCAGACCACACTGCCGCCGGATTATCAGGCCGCGCTGGCAACGGTGATCGCGGCTAATTGGAAATGAGCGAAGTGGAGGAAAAAACCAAAAAAACCGCTCCCGCCACGTAACCCTGTTCGGCGCTTCCAACCCCGCGTGTCCAGCCCCACGCTGGCACATGGGGTTGGCCGCCAACATTGAGTCCCCTGTCCCCATTTACCTTGATTCACTCCTAATTGCCGCCACCTTGATGCCCCCCGCTCTGCTCGACGTCACACCCCACACCGCCCCCGATACCTCGGACTCCTCGCCTAGTCCACCGCTCGACAGCGGCCTTGCCTGCCTCGTTCTGATGGCGCGGCTGCATGGGGTCGCGGCCGATCCAGACCAGCTTGCGCATGAGTTTGCCGTGGCCGGCAAGCCTTTTTCCACGCAGGATATTTTGCTTGCCGCGCGCACCTTGCAATTGCAGGCCAAGGCGGTCAAGGCCGATGGCACGCGGTTGAACAAGACGCCGTTGCCGGCTATTGCGGTGGGGCGCGGCGCGGACGGCGAGATGGAGTTCTTTCTGCTTGCGCGCGTGGATGGGGAGCAGGCGTTGATTCAGTCCCCCGCCGTCGGGCGGCCCGAGGCGCTTACGCTGGCGGCGTTGCGCGAGCGTTGGACGGGGGAACTGATTCTGTTCACGTCCCGCGCATCGCTGGCCGGCGATATGGCCCGCTTCGACTTTACGTGGTTTATTCCGGCCATCATCAAATACCGCCGGCTGCTGGGTGAGGTGCTGCTGGTGTCTTTCGCGCTGCAGTTCTTCGCGCTGATTACGCCGTTGTTCTTTCAGGTGGTGATGGATAAGGTGCTGGTGCACCGGGGCTTTACCACGCTGGATGTGATCGCCATTGGGCTAACCGTGGTTGTGCTGTTCGAAGTGGTGCTGGGGGCGTTGCGCACGTATGTGTTCGCCCACACCACGAGCCGTATCGACGTTGAGTTGGGCGCGCGGCTGTTCCGCCATCTGCTCGCGTTGCCATTGGCCTATTTCCAGGCTCGGCGCGTGGGTGATTCGGTGGCGCGGGTGCGCGAGTTGGAGAATATCCGCTCTTTTCTGACCGGCAACTCGGTTACGTTGGTGCTGGATTTGTTCTTTTCGGTGGTGTTCATCGCGGTGATGTTTTTCTACAGCGGCTGGCTGACGCTGATCGTGGTGGTTTCGCTGCCGTGCTATGCGCTGCTTTCAGCCGCCTTCACGCCGTTGCTGCGCGCGCGGCTGCATGAAAAATTCAACCGTGGCGCGGAAAACCAGGCGTTTCTGGTGGAGACGATCAGCGGTATCGATACGGTCAAGTCCATGGCCGTGGAGCCGCACTGGACGCGCAAGTGGGATAACCAGTTGGCCGCTTATGTGTCGGCCGGGTTTCGCACCGCCACCATCGGCACGCTGGCTAATGGTGGGGTAACGCTGATTTCCAAGCTCGTTACCGTGGCGACGATGTACGTTGGCGCACGGCTTGTTATCGACGGGCGGCTCACCGTTGGGCAGTTGATTGCTTTCAATATGCTGGCCGGCCAGGTGGCGCAGCCGGTGATGCGGCTGGCGCAGTTGTGGACCGACTTCCAGCAGACGGGTATTTCGATTCAGCGCTTGGGCGATATTCTCAACACCCGTACCGAAATCGCTGGGGCCAAGAGCGCGCTGCCGTCGTTGGCTGGGCGCGTGGGGCTCGATGGGGTGACCTTCCGCTATCGCCCGGATGGCCCCGAGGTGCTCAAGAACGTGTCGCTCGATATCGCTCCGGGCGAGGTCGTTGGTCTGGTCGGGCGCTCCGGCTCGGGCAAGAGCACGCTGACCAAGCTGGTGCAACGCCTGTATGTGCCCGAGCGCGGGCGCGTGCTTATCGACGGTATCGATTTGGCGCAGGCCGATGCCAGTTCGCTGCGCCGCCAGATTGGCGTGGTGTTGCAGGAAAATGTGCTGTTCAACCGTTCGGTGCGCGACAACATCACGCTGGCCGACCCCGGCGCGCCGCTCGAGGCGGCGATGCGCGCGGCCAAGCTTGCGGGCGCGCATGAGTTCATCCTCGAACTGCCGGAAGGCTACGACACGATGGTGGGCGAGCATGGCTCCACGCTGTCGGGCGGGCAGCGCCAGCGCATTGCGATTGCCCGCGCGCTGATGACCAACCCGCGCATTTTGATCTTCGACGAGGCGACCAGCGCGCTCGATTACGAATCCGAGCGCATCATCCAGAACAATATGCAGGCCATCTGCCAGAACCGTACTGTGATCA
This sequence comes from Azoarcus sp., assembly GCA_031546845.1. GTDB lineage: Bacteria > Pseudomonadota > Gammaproteobacteria > Burkholderiales > Rhodocyclaceae > Azoarcus. Next base: position 2,721 of record JAVBJT010000034.1, read on the forward strand.
TCATCGCCCACCGCTTGTCGGCGGTGCGCAACGCCAACCGCATCGTTGTGCTCGACCGTGGGCAGATCGTCGAGACCGGCAGCCATGCCGAGCTGCTGCGCCATGAGGCGGGGCATTACGCGCGGCTGCACCGGCTGCAACAGGGGTAAGACGATGAACGCACGTACTCCGCATACCCCGCGCGCGCCCAGGCTACGCCTGCAAGCCACGGCCGATCTGCTGCGCCGTTACGGTACGATTTTTCGCCGTGCGTGGCGCAACCGCGCGGAGATGACGCCGCCGCCACGGCTGCCGCACGAGGCGCAGTTTCTGCCTGCCGCGCTCGCCTTGCAGGAAACGCCGCTGTCGCCTGCGCCGCGCGCGGCGATGTGGTTGATCGTCGCTTTTGCCGTGCTCGCGCTGCTATGGGCGATCTTTGGCCGCATGGATGTGGTGGCCACCGCGCAAGGCAAGGTAGTGCCGAACGACCGCACGAAAACCATCCAACCTTTCGATACGTCTACGGTGCAGGCCATTCATGTGACCGACGGGCAGGCGGTGAAGGCCGGCGATGTGTTGATTGAGCTGGACGCGACGATGGAGCAGGCCGACCAGGAGCGGGTGCGTAGCGACCTGGCGGCCGCGCGGCTGCAAATGGCGCGGGGCAGAGCGCTGCTGGCTGCGCTCGACGGGCATGCGGCGCCGCTTGTGCGTCCCGAGGGCGCGGGGGATGCGGCTTTTGCCGAATCGCAGCGCCAACTGGCCGGGCAGTTGGGGGAGTACAGCGCGCGGCGCGACCGTATCGACGCCGAGACCGCCCGCCGCGAGGCCGAGCAGCGTTCCACGCGAGAGCTAGTGCGCAAGTTGGAGCAGACGGTGCCGATTGCGCAGCAGCGCGCGCGTGACTTTAAGAATCTGGTCGACCGCAATTTCGTTTCGCAGCACGGCTATCTGGAACACGAGCAGGCGCGTATCGAGCAGGAGGCCGATCTGGCGAATCAGCGCGGTCGGGTGGAGGAAATCGAGGCCGCGTTGCGCGAGACGCGCGGGCAGCGCGCCGAATTGGCGGCGGAAACCCGCCGCATCGCCCAGGACAGCATTACCGACGGCCAGCAGAAGGCCGCCGCGCTGGAGCAGGAGTTGCTGAAGGCCGATTCGCGCGGCCGGCTGATGCGGTTGACTTCCCCGGTGGATGGCACCGTGCAGCAGTTGGCGGTGCATACCGTTGGCGGCGTGGTGACGGAGGCGCAGCCGGTGATGGTGATCGTGCCGCGCGACAATCCGTTGGAGGTCGAGGCCTTTATCGAGAACAAGGATATTGGTTTTGTGCACGCGGGCCAGGATGCCGAGGTGAAGATCGAAACCTTCCAATACACCAAGTACGGCACGATTCCGGCTAAGGTCGTGTCGGTGTCGCATGATGCGATCAACGATGAGAAGCGCGGCCTGATTTATTCGGTGCGGGTGAAGATGGAGCGCGCCACGATCGATGTGGGTGGCACCGAGGTTGCGCTTGGACCGGGCATGGCGGTGACAGTAGAAGTTAAGACCGATCAGCGGCGCGTGATCGAGTATTTCCTTTCACCGCTTATGCAACACACTTCCGAAAGCCTGAGGGAGCGGTGAGCGCGACGAAGCTGACCCTGAAGCAGTTGCGGATTTTTCTGGCGGTCGCCGAGCACGGCTCCACGGCCGCGGCGGCGGACGCCATTGCGTTGTCGCAGTCGGCGACGAGCGCCGCGCTTAACGAACTGGAGGCGCTCCTCGGCCTCGCGCTGTTCGACCGTGTGGGCAAGCGCCTGCACCTGAACGGCGATGGCCGCGCGCTGCTGCCGCAGGCCAGAGCGGTGGTCGACGGCGCGAAGGGGATCGAGCTTTGGGCCAGCAACGCGGATTCGCCCATCGGCGCGCTGCGGATCGGGGCCAGCACGACCATCGGCAATTATCTGTTGCCGGGGCTGCTGTCGCGCTTTCTCGGCGATGTACCGGCACCGGTGCGGGCGAACTGGCAGGCTTCGGTTTCGATTGCGAACACGCGGGCGATCACTGCGCTGGCGGCGGATTTGCGGATCGACATCGGCCTTATAGAAGGCCCTTCGCACGATCCTTCGTTGACTGTAACGCCGTGGCTCGAAGACGAATTGGTTGTTGTGTGCGCGCCGGACGATCCGATCCGGCCGCGGCAGGCGGGCGTGCCCGTGAGCCTTGAGGCCTTGCGCGAGGCGGTGTGGCTGTTGCGGGAGGCCGGCTCGGGAACGCGGGAGGTCGTCAGCCAGGCGCTCATTCCGCATCTGCACCGGCTGCGCGCCGGCATCGAGTTTGGCAATGCCGAGGCAATCAAGCGCGCCGCGTCGCAAGGGCTCGGTCTTTCCTGCCTGTCCCGCTGCGTGGTGGAAGACCTGGTGGCGTCGGGCGGGTTGGTGATCCTGCCTACCGAACTGCCGCGCCTGAGCCGCCGTTTCTACATTGTTACGCACCGGCAGAAGGCGCCCGCGCGAGGGCTTGAGCGCTTTATTGCGCACCTTGCCCGGGAGGCCGGAGAGGATCGCTAACGCGCCCTTTCTTGCTGCCAGGGGTTGAGGATGCTGGCGCCGGAGGCGGCGAAATCAGCCACGTTACGCGTGACAACGGTCATGCCATGTACAAGCGCGGTGGCGGCAATGAGGCCGTCCCGCAGGGGCTGTGGGTCGGGAACGTGCAGTTTTGCGCTTCGTCGTGCGACAGCGGTATCGACCGGCAGGATGCGGCCCGCGAAGGCCGGCAATACATGGTGATTCAGCCATGCGCGGAGTATTGCGCCTTGCCGTGGGTCGCGCCGTTCGGCCAGTAGTACGCCAATTTCTAGTTCCTGGATCGTGATCGCGGAAACGAACAGTTCGGCGGTGCTCACGCTGTCCGCCCACTGCGCCACATGCTTGTCCGCTTTGCCGAGCCGCACTTTGCGCAGTTCGGAAACGACGTTGGTATCGAGGATGAACATCAGGACAAGTCCGCCGGTCTGGCGAGGTCGCGCAGCGGCGGAATTTCCAATTCGATATCTTCGGCACCGGGCATGGCCAGCAGATCGGCGATGTTCTGGCGGTTTTCCGTAAGGCGCTGGTATTCCTCGATGCTCAGCAGCACATGCGCCAGCCTGCCGCGATCGGTGACGAAAACGGGGCCGTCCTTGGCCGCTTTTTTCGCCCGGGTCACATCCTGGTTGAATTCCCGGCTTGATAGGGTGGTGATCGTCATGGGAGTGCTCCACGCTACAATGATTTATTTGTAGTTATGTTACTACATTGATGCGGGATTGCACCCCTGGATTGCATCGTTATCCGACAAGAGCGCCTACCGCGTGGTTGATCAAGGCGCCGCCCGCGACCAGCCACGCGAACAGCAGGGCGGCCAGAATCAGCGGCTTGACGCCCGCTTTGCGCACGGACGACAGATGCGTCGTCAGCCCGAGCGCCCCCATTGCCATGGCAAGCAGGAGCATGCCGAAGTCGTTGAGGTGGGCGACAGCCGCCTTGGGCAGTAGCGACAGCGAGTTGAGGCATACGACGGCGACGAACAGGAAGGCGAACCAGGGCACGGTGATGGGCCGCCCGCGCTCTTTGCCGCGCGCTGCATCGTCTCCGCGCGCCCCGGCGCCCGCGAGCCAGGCGGACAGGCCGATCAGGAACGGCGCGAGCATCATCACGCGCACCATCTTGGCAATGACCGCCGTATCCGCTGTTGCCGTGCCGATGGAGCGCGCGGCGGCCACGACCTGCGCGACTTCGTGGATCGTCGAGCCGGCATAGATGCCGAAAGCGCCGTCGCCTTGCGGCAGGAGCGCCCAATGCGGGCTGAGCGTGTAGAGCATCGGGTAGAGGAAGACCGCTAGCGTGCCGAACACGACGACGGTGGAGACGGCGACGGTGACTTTTTCGGGGTGCGCGCGGACCACCGGCCCGGTTGCCATGACCGCCGCCGCGCCGCAGATGGCGCTGCCGGCGCCCACGAGCATGGAGGTGGTCCGATCCATGCCGAGCAGCCGTGTGCCGAGCAGCCACGCGAGGCCGAAGGTTGAGGACAGCACCAGCGCGTCGATCAACACGCCGGAGATGCCGACGCTGCCGATGTCCTGCAGCGTCAGGCGCAGCCCGTAGAGGACGACGCCGGCCCGGAGCAGGGTTTGCCTGGAGAAATCGACGCCTTCGGCGCTTGCGGGGGCGACGGTTTTGTAGACGGTGTTGCCGATCAGCATGCCGAGCGCGATGGCAAGGGTAAGCGCACTGAGGCCGTGCGCCGCGAACCATTCGAGCGAGCCGAGAAACAGGGAGGCGGCGGCGAGCGCGAGGCAAAGCGCAAGGCCGGGCAGTTTGCGCGGCCATGTGCTTTGGTGCGGTGCTAGGGTTGTCGGCGCGGTGGGGGTCACGAATGCATCCTCTGGGGAGGTTTACACTCTAGGGCCGCGCATATAGTTCGTATAACGGTTAATTTTAATATTATTAACCTGAATAAAAGGTTGATTCAGGGCTGGGGAAGATTCTCATCAACCGATCCAATCGACCACGATCCGCGTGGCGGTGGCGATGATATCGTCACGCGCCTTCGCGTCCTTTTCCTGCCGGGTGGTATAGATCGCGACGACGATGGGCGCGCGTTGCGGCGGCCACAATACGGCGATGTCGTTTGCCGTTCCGTAGGAACCGCTGCCTGTTTTGTCCCCAACCCGCCAATTCTCAGGAACGCCGGCCCGGATGCGCGTCGCGCCGGTGGTGTTGCCGCGCAGCCAATCCACGAGTTGTTCGCGCTGCTGTGCCTGTAGTGCGTTTTCGAGCGTGAGTCGCCGCAGGCTTTGCCCCATGGCCTCGGGGGTGGTCGTGTCGCGGGGATCGCCCGGGATCGCCGAGTTCAAGTCGGTTTCCCAGCGGTCGAGACGAAATTCCTGATCCCCTATCGAACGCGCGAACGCGGTGACGGCAGTTGGGCCGCTGAGCAGGCCCATCAGCAGGTTGGCGGCGGTGTTGTCGCTGTATTGGATCGTTGCGGCGCAAAGGTTGGCAACCGTCATGCCGTCGTCGAGGTGCTTTTCCGTGATCGGCGAATGCGCCACGAGATTACCCCGGCCGAACCGGACGCGCTGCTCCATCAACCCCGTGCTTCGCGTGCTGCGGTCCAGAATGGCCGATGCGAGGAGTACCTTGAACGTGCTGCACAGCGGGAAGCGTTCGTCGGCGCGATGGCCGAGCCTCGCGCCGTTGGCGGTATTCAGCGCGAATACGCCAAGACGGCCATTCAGTGAAGCTTCGAGTTGCGCGAGCCGCGTTTGGGCGGCGGTATCCGATCCGCTGGAGGTTCGCGAAGCGCACGCGGCCGCCAGTGGAATGGCGGCGGCGGTCAATAGAAAGGTTCGGCGGTTTGGGGAATGAGGCATTGGCACGGTTCCGGCGAGCCTTCCCTTTTAGTCCGTTTTTTTCTTCGCGTCGATCAGTGGCACCACGCCGGGTAGCTCGAAGCGCTGCCGGCCGGGTTCCATGGCTGTTAGTGGCGCGCAGGGTTTGAGCGTGGTGAGGCTGCGCCGGGTGAGTTCCTGGTAGGTGCGGGTGCCGTCTACTTTCCAGGCGATTTCTTCGTCCGACAGGTCGCGCACGATCTTCGCCGGAATGCCGGCCGCGAGTTTGCGCGGTGCTATTTCCATGCCGGCCTTGATGAAGGCGCAGGCGGCGACGATGGCGGAGTCGCCGACCACGGCGTTGTCCATGATGACGGCCTTCATGCCGATCAGGGCGTTGCGGCCGATGCGGCAGCCGTGCAGCACGGCGCCGTGGCCGATGTGGCCGTCTTCGCCGACGACCGTGTCGGTGCCGGGAAAGCCGTGCATGGTGCAGCTATCCTGGATATTGCTGCCGGCTTCCATGACGATGCGGCCGAAGTCGCCGCGCAGGCTGGCGAGCGGGGCAACGTAGCAGCCGGGGCCGACGATGACGTCGCCGATCAGCACGGCGTCCGGGTGAACATAGGCGGTGGGGTGGATGACGGGTTTGAGGCCGTCGATTTCGTAGCAGGGCATGGCGGTCCGTTCCTTGTGGAATCCACACGCCAGCGGCGCCGGATGCGATCCGGCGCCGCTGGCGTGGGCTGCTTATCGTTGGTGCTCGGCGGGCTTACCGCTTATTCGACGTGGTAACGGCGTTGGACGGCGCGGAAGCGGTTGGCGACGAAGGCGGAATCCGAGTAGCTGGCGTTGGCGGCGGGGTTCATGCCGACGCCGTGGTAATCGGAGAACGCCGCCGACTGGTTGACGAACACGCCGCCATCGAGGTTGATCGACAGCGCGACGCCGGCGCGCAGTGTGGCCTCGGTCATCGCGTCGATGATTTCCGGCTTGGTCGAATACACGCCGACGGTGAGCGCGCCGTGCTGGCGGACGATGCGCTCGGAGAGCATGAGCGCGGTGGCTGCGTCGGCAACGCGAACAACGAAGGAGATCGGGCCGAAGCGTTCTTCCATGTAGCTTTTTTCCGCGCTCGCCTCGCACGTAAGCAGTACCGGGGTGCGCACCTCGGCCTTGGGAAATTCGGGGTGGTCGATCTTTTTCGACGCCAGCACCACGCGGCCATATTCACCACTGCCGCCTATCTCGGCGATGCGGCGCAGCGTGTCGTCGGACTGGATCGCGCCGAGCACGGCGGTAGCGGTGTTGGTGTCGGAAAGGAATTTGTCGATCGCCGCGCCCAGATCGGCGGCTACGTCGTTGAAACTCTTGTGGCCCTGATCGGTGTCGATGCCGCCGGCCGGTACCAGGATGGCCTGCGTGGTGGTGCACATCTGGCCGGAATACAGGCTGAGCGTGAACGCGAGATTACGCAGCATCGCTTTGTAATTGGCGGTGGATTCGATCACCACGTTGTTCACACCGGCCAGTTCGGCATACACCTGGGCCTGTTTGGCGTTGTTGAGTAGCCACTGGCCGAAGACGTTGCCACCGGTGAAGTCGATGGATTTGACCGCCGGGTGGGTGGCGAGCGCCTGGGTGTCGGCGCGCTTTTCCACCACGGCGAGGCTGACCAGGTTGGCGTCCAGCCCCTGTTCGGTGAGCACCTCGCGGGCGATCTTGACTGTGATCGCCGCTGGCAGGATGGCGTTGCCGTGCGGTTTGACGATGACCGGGTTGCCGGTGGCGAGCGCGGCGAACAGGCCGGGGTAGGTGTTCCAGGTGGGGAAGGTGCCGCAGCCGACAACGAGCGCGATGCCGCGCCCGACGATTTCGTAGTGCTTGCGCATCTTCAACGGCGGGTTTTTGCCCTGCGGTTTTTCCCACACGGTTTCGGCGGGCACGCGGCTCATCTCGTCCCAGGCGTAGGCCACCGCTTCCAGCCCACGGTCTTGCGCGTGCGGGCCGCCGGCCTGGAAGGCCATCATCCAGCCCTGGCCGGTGGTCATCATCACCGCATGAGCGATCTCGAAACTGCGCTTATTCAGGCGGTCGAGAATTTCCAGGCACACGCCGACACGGCCGGCGGCGCCGATGCGGCGCCAGCCTTCCATCGCTTGCTGTGCCGCCATCACCAGGGCTTCCGGCTCGCATACGGGGTAGCGTACGTTCAATTCAATGCCGTAGGGTGAACGCTCCGGCGCGGTCCAACCGCGCTGCCCAGCTTGGGTAAGCGCGAAATCCTTGCCTAGATAAGCCTCGAATGCTTTCTTGCCGTCGTCCGGGGCGGTTTCGCCGTAAGTCTTGGGGCTGGGCATTTCCGGGTACGGCGTCCAGTACCCGCGGCCGTGGATGGCGGCAACGGCGGCGTCGAGCGTGGCTTGGTGCTTTTCGTATAGCGGGTGCGTCATGGATGTCTCCTCCAATTGGGCCGGCGGGCAAGCCCTTGGCCTGATTTGTTTTGTGGGTCGTCCGTACCGTTGAAATCTGGCGGACGGAAAAAGCGATGCAAAAAGGGGGCTTGTTTTTTGATTTAAATCAAGATTACTATTGATTGACCGGTCGGTCAAACAGCGCTTCAGGCCACATTTACCGACCCGTAAAAGCCCACAGACTGCGTTAGAGCGCGGCAAAACACAAGGAGCGAGACAGATGAACAGCGAAGTCGCGAACTTCGGTGAAGCCATTCTTTTGAACGTCGTGGACGGCGTGGCAAGCTTGACGCTGAACCGTCCCGATCGGCTGAACAGTTTCAACGATGGCATGCACCGGGAAATGCGCGCCGCGCTGGCGGCGGTGCGGGCCGGGCGCGAGGATGGTTCGGTGCGCGTGCTGGTGATTACTGGCGCGGGCCGCGGTTTCTGTGCCGGGCAAGACCTTTCCGACCGCAGCGTGGCCGCCGATGCCAAAGTGCCCGATCTGGGCGACTCGGTGGAAAAGAACTACAAGCCCTTGGTGATGGCGTTGCGTGCGCTCGATCTGCCGGTGATCGCCGCCGTCAATGGCGTGGCTGCCGGCGCCGGGGCCAACATCGCGCTCGCGTGCGATCTCGTTTTTGCCGCCCGCTCGGTGAGCTTCATCCAGGCCTTTTGCAAGCTCGGCCTGATTCCCGATACCGGTGGCACCTGGATTCTGCCGCGCCTGCTTGGCCCGGCGCGGGCGCTGGGCCTGTCGCTGCTCGGCGACAAGCTGTCGGCCGAACAGGCGGAAAACTGGGGGTTGATCTGGAAGTGCGTCGATGACGATGCGCTGCTACCCACGGTACGGCAGATCGCCGCCCAACTCGCCGCTGGCCCCACTTTCGGTTACGCGCAGACGAAGAAGGCGATCTGGGCCAGCTCGACCAACGACTTCGGTGCTCAGCTCGATCTGGAGCGCGACACGATGCGCGCCTGCGGCCGCTCGGACGACTACCGCGAGGGCGTGGCCGCGTTCATGGAAAAGCGCGCGCCGCGCTTCACCGGTAAGTGAGCGGCCAATGAACATGAGCACGCAAATAAGTACGCAAACAAAAATCCTGGTGATCGGCGCCGGTGCGATGGGCGCGGGTATCGCACAGGTCGCGGCGCAGGCGGGGCATCCGGTGTATCTGTACGATACGCGCGCCGATGCCGTCGAGCGCGGCATTGCGGGCATCGCCGCCGATCTGGGCCGCGCGGTGGAAAAAGGCAGGTTGGATGGCGCCGGGCGTCAGGCCGTGCTCGACCGCCTGCATCCGCTTACCGATCTGGCCGGCGCGGCCGATGCCGGGTTGGCCATCGAGGCCATCGTCGAGAACCTCGACGTCAAGCAGGCGCTGTTCAAACAGCTCGAGGCGCTGCTGTCGGCGGATGCGATTCTTGCCAGCAACACGTCCTCGCTGTCCATTACCGCGATGGGTGCGGCACTTAGCCGGCCCGAGCGGCTGGCCGGGCTGCATTTCTTCAACCCCGCGCCGCGCATGAAGCTGGTGGAAATCGTCAGCGGTCTGGCGACGTCCGCCGATATTGCCGATACGCTGTACAACACCGCCAAGGCGTGGGGCAAGGTGCCCGTGCGCGCCCGTTCCACGCCGGGCTTCATCGTCAATCGCGTTGCCCGGCCGTTCTACGGCGAGGCGCTGCGCCTGCTTGCCGAATGCGCCGCCGAACCGGCCACGCTCGACGCCGCGCTGCGCGATTGCGGCGGCTTCCCGATGGGGCCGTTCGAGTTGATGGACATGATCGGCCACGACGTCAATTTCGCCGTCACCCGTTCGGTGTTCGACGCCACTTTCGGCGACCGCCGCTACACCCCGAGCCTGATCCAGGGCGAACTGGTCGCCGCCGGCCGGCTCGGGCGCAAGAGCGGACGCGGTTTCTACGATTACGCCAAGGGTGCGGCAACGCCCGCACCGCGCACCGAGGAGGCGCAGCCGGGTGAAGGCGTTGTCACCGTCGCCGGCGATCTCGGTATTGCCGCGCCGCTCATCCAGCGCCTGGAAAACGCCGGCATCGACGTGCGGCGCACCGCCGGGCGGGGCGTGACGGCGGGTGCGGGGCGCGGCTGGATCGAAATCGGCGAGGCCCGGCTTGCGTTGTCCGATGGGCGCGCCGCCTACCGGCGCGCGGCGGAGGATGGCGTTTCCAACCTTGTGCTGTTCGACCTGTGCCTGGATTACGCCACGGCCACGCGACTCGTCCTGGCCCGCGCCGACAGTTGCGGGCGCGGCGCATGGGGCGCGGTCGCGGGCACGTTGCAACGAGCCGGCCTGGCCGTGAGCCGTATCGACGATGTGCCCGGCATGGCGGTGCTGCGCACCGTGGCGATGCTTGCCAACGAAGGGGCCGACGCGGTGCTCGCGGGCATCGCCACGGTGGCGGATGTCGATACCGCGATGCGCTTCGGCACGAATTATCCGAAAGGGCCGCTGGCCTGGGCGGACGAGCTCGGTATCGGTTTCGTCGCCACCGCGCTGGCGAATCTGCGTGCGCATTACGGCGAGGAACGCTACCGCGTCTCGCCCCTGGTTCTGAGAAAAAGTCTTGGTGGAGGAGCTTTCCATGAGTGAGGCGCAATACCGGGATGTGACCTGCGGGCTTGATCCGCAAGCACTGGCCGAGCGGGTGCGCGACGGCATGTATGAGCGCGACCAGGCCGCGCGCGGCCTGGAGATGAGCTTTGTTTCCGTTGGCCCGGGGCGGGCGGCGATGAGCATGCGGATACGCGACGACATGCTCAACGGCTTCAGCATCTGCCACGGCGGCTTCATCACCACGCTGGCCGATACCGCTTTCGCTTACGCGTGCAACAGCGGTAACGAGCAGACCGTGGCTTCCGGCATCGCCGTCGATTTCATGGCGCCGGGCCGCCCGGGCGACGTGCTGACCGCCTCCGCCACAGAGGTTTTCGCCGCCGGGCGCACCGGCGTGTATGACATCGCCGTGACCAACCAGAAAGGCGAGTTGATCGCGGTGATGCGAGGTAAATCCTACCGGCTCAAAGGACGGCCGGTGGTGGAAATATAAACGCGGCGCTCGCGCGCCCAACCCCAAGATAAAAAACGAGGAGACAACATGCCCCTGAACACCTACGCTCCGGCCAAGCTGGAGCCAATTGAAAAGGCCAGCGCCGATGAACTGCGCGCGTTGCAGCTCGAACGCATGAAATGGAGCGTGCGCCACGCTTACGAAAACGTTGCGCACTACCGCAAGAAGTTCGATGAAAAAGGCGTGCATCCGGACGACCTGAAGACGCTCGCCGATCTGGCGAAGTTTCCTTTCACCAGCAAGTACGATCTGCGCGACAACTATCCTTTCGGCATGTTCGCGGTGCCGATGGACAAAATCGCCCGCATCCACGCTTCGTCCGGCACGACCGGCAAGCCGACGGTGGTCGGCTATACGTTGAAGGACATCGATACCTGGGCCACCGTGGTGGCGCGTTCGATCCGCGCCGGCGGCGGCCGGCCGGGCGACATGGTGCATGTGTCCTACGGCTACGGCTTGTTCACCGGCGGCCTCGGCGCCCACTATGGCGCGGAAAAGCTCGGCTGTGCGGTGGTGCCGATGTCCGGCGGCCAGACCGAAAAGCAGATTCAGATCATCCAGGACTTCAAGCCCAAGATCATCATGGTGACGCCGTCGTACATGCTGACCATCCTCGACGAGATGGAACGCATGGGCATCGATCCGAAGAGCACCTCGCTCAAGGTCGGCATCTTCGGCGCGGAACCGTGGACACCGGCGATGCGCGTGGCGATGGAAGAACGCTCCGGCATGGACGCGGTGGATATTTACGGCCTGTCCGAAGTGATGGGGCCGGGGGTGGCCAGCGAGTGCGTCGAAACCAAGGACGGCCCGACGATCTGGGAAGACCACTTCTACCCCGAAATCATCGATCCGAACACCGGCGAGGTGCTGCCCGATGGCGCAGAGGGCGAATTGGTGTTCACCTCGCTCAGCAAGGAAGCGATGCCGGTGATCCGTTACCGCACGCGCGACCTCACCCGCCTGCTGCCGCCAGCGGCGCGCAGCATGCGGCGGATGGCGAAGATCACCGGCCGCTCGGACGACATGCTGATTATCCGTGGCGTGAACGTGTTCCCGACGCAGATCGAGGAACTGATCTGCAAGATGCCCAAGCTCGCCCCCCAGTATTTGCTGGAGGTCGACAAGCAGGGGCATATGGACACGCTGACGGTGAAGGTCGAAATCAATCCCGAGGCCAACGTCGGCCGCCACCCGGAGCAAAGGGAAGCGCTGGCGAAGGAATTGACCCACCGCATCAAGGGCTTGATCGGCGTGTCGGCGAAGGTGGTCGTCGGCGATCCGTTCTCGATCGAGCGCGTCACCGTGGGCAAGGCCAAGCGGGTGCTCGACCGCCGCCCGAAAGAGTAAAGCCGCCACGACGGATGGATGAATGCGCGCCGGTCGCGCGCACGACAAGGAACGCCACTATGTACACGCAAGCTCTCGACATTCCCCAGCAGGACGCCGCGCCACCGCGCGCGGTGGAGAACGCGGCCTGGCAGGCCGAGTTCAATGCCAAGATCGACGCCGGCGGCTTCATCGAGGCCAAGGACTGGATGCCGGACGCCTACCGCAAGACGCTGGTCCGCCAGATCAGCCAGCACGCCCACTCCGAAATCGTCGGCATGCTGCCCGAGGGCAACTGGATCACACGCGCGCCCAGCCTCAAGCGCAAGGCCATCCTGCTCGCCAAGGTGCAGGACGAAGGGGGCCACGGCCTCTACCTGTACGCCGCCGCCGAAACCCTGGGTGTGTCGCGCGACGATCTGGTCGAGGCGCTGCATTCGCGCCGTGCCAAGTACAGCTCGATCTTCAACTACCCGACGCTGACCTGGGCGGACATCGGCGTGATCGGCTGGCTGGTCGACGGCGCCGCGATCATGAACCAGATCCCGCTGTGCAAGTGCTCCTACGGTCCTTATGCGCGCGCCATGGTGCGCATCTGCAAGGAGGAATCCTTCCACCAGCGCCAGGGCTACGACTTGCTGCTGCAAATGATGAAAGGCACGCCAGAGCAGCGCGACATGGTGCAGGACGCGGTGAACCGTTGGTGGTGGCCGTCGATCATGATGTTCGGCCCGCACGACAAGGACAGTGTGCACACCGAAACCGCGCGCTGGGGCATCAAGCGCATCTCCAACGACGACCTGCGGCAAAAGTTTGTCGATGCCACGGTGAAGCAGGCCGAGGTACTCGGCGTGAACCTGCCCGACCCCGATCTGAAATGGAACGAGGCGCGCGGCCATCATGATTTCGGCGTGCTCGATTGGGACGAGTTCTGGAACGTGGTCAATGGTCACGGCCAGTGCAACGTCGACCGCCTTGCCGAGCGTGTTCAGGCCTGGGAAGACGGCGCCTGGGTGCGCGAGGCCGCGTTTGAATATGCACGCAAGGAAGCCGCCCGCGAAAAAGCGGCTGCTTGATCCCGCACATACATCACATACATATATGAGGGCGGGCCGTGCCGCCGCCCCTTGGAGGAGATGAAAATGGAACGCAAGGAATGGCCGCTGTGGGAAGTGTTCATCCGCAGCCGTAACGGGCTCGATCACAAACATTGCGGCAGCGTGCACGCGCCCGACGCGCGGCTGGCGTTGCAGGCCGCGCGCGACGTGTATACCCGCCGCCAGGAAGGCGTGTCGATCTGGGTGGTGAAGGCGGAAGACATCGTCGCCTCCGACCCGGACGCCAAGCCCGAACTGTTCGATCCGGCCGAGGACAAGATCTACCGCCACCCGACCTTCTATCAATTGCCCGACGAAGTCGGCCACATGTAAGGGGGCGCAGATGAATCCGCAAGCTTCCGCGCCGGCATACGACGCGCATACCGAATACGTGCTGCGCCTGGGCGACAACGCACTGATCCTCGGCCAGCGCCTGTCCGAATGGTGCGGCCACGCGCCCGTTCTCGAAGAGGATCTGGCGCTGGCCAATATGGCGCTCGACCTCATCGGCCAGGCCCGTCTGCTGTTGACCCATGCCGGCCGGCTCGAAGGCAAGGGCCGCGACGAGGATCAGCTCGCCTTTCTGCGCGCTGAGCGCGACTACCGCAACATCACGCTGGTGGAACTGCCGAACGGCGATTTCGCCCGCACCGTGGTGCGCAATTTTCTCTTCTCTGCCTTCCAGGTGCTGCTCTACCAACGCCTGTCGGCCTCTACCGACAGCGAACTGGCCGCCATCGCCGCGAAAAGCCTGAAAGAAGCGCGCTACCACCTCGCCCACGCTGGAGAATGGGTGATACGCCTGGGCGACGGTACTGATGTGTCGCGGCAGAAAACACAGGCCGCGCTCGATTACCTGTGGCCATACACTGCGGAATGGTTCGCCGCCAACCCGACCGACGATGCCGCTGCCGGCATCGGCCCGGCCTGGAGCGAACTGGAGGCGGAGTGGGAGGCGCTGGTGCTGCCGGTGTTCGCCCAGGCCACGCTTACCGCGCCAGTGCGCACGCCGTTCAAGTCCTACGGCAAGTTCGGCCGCCACAGCGAACACATGGGCCATCTGCTGGCGACCATGCAGTACATGCAGCGCGCCTACCCCGGCGCGCAGTGGTAATCCCGGCCCCGCGAGGACAATCGGCATGTTGAGCGAAACCCAAGCCTGGCAGGTACTCGGTAACGTTCCCGATCCCGAGATTCCGGCGATCTCGGTGACCGAGCTCGGTATCGTCCGCGACATCGCGGCCACGGCTGGCGGCGTGCGCGTGGTGGTCACGCCGACTTACTCCGGCTGCCCCGCCACCGAGGTGATCTCGCGCAGCATCGAGGACGCGCTGACCGCTGCCGGTGCGATTCGTGTCGACATCGAAACCCGTCTCGATCCGCCCTGGAGCAGCGATTGGATTGGCGCCGAGGCGCGGGAAAAGCTGCGCGCCTACGGCATCGCCCCGCCGTGCGGCAGTGCTGCTGTCGATGGCGCGCGGCCGCTGCATTTCGTCCCTCGCGCGCGGCCGCCTTGCCCACGCTGCGGTGCCACCGACACCGCGCGCCTGGCCGAATTCGGCGCCACCGCGTGCAAGGCGTTGTACCGCTGCCAGGCTTGCCTCGAACCCTTCGAATACTTCAAACCGATCTGATCATGACACCTAAATTTCATCCGCTGAAGGTCGCCGAAGTACGGCGCGAGACCGCCGACGCGGTCAGCCTGCGTTTCGACATTCCCGCCGATCTGGCCGAGGATTACCGCTTCGTCCAGGGTCAGCATCTGACGCTCAAGGCCACGGTCGGCGGCGAGGAACTGCGCCGCTCCTATTCCATCTGCGCCGGCGTGGACGACTGCGAGCTGCGCGTGGCGATCAAGAAGATAGCCGGCGGGCGCTTTTCCGCCTGGGCCAACGATGCCGTCAAGGCCGGCGACACCTTCGAGGTGATGACGCCGCAGGGCCGTTTCCATACCCCGCTCGACGCCGGCCACGCCAAGCATTACGTGGCGTTTTCCGCCGGTAGTGGCATCACCCCCGTGCTGTCGCTGATCAAGACCACACTGAAGGCCGAGCCCGCCAGCCGCTTCACGCTGGTCTACGGCAACCGCCGCCAGTCCAGCGCGATGTTCGCCGAGGCCCTGGAAGACCTGAAAAACCGCTACCTGTCGCGCTTCACGCTGTACAACCTGTTCTCGCGCGAGGAGCAGGAAGTGGCGCTGTTCAACGGCCGGCTCGATGGCGACAAGGTACGGCAGTTTCTCGACACCCTGATTCCGCCCGACACCATCGACGAGGCGTTTATTTGCGGTCCCGGCGAGATGATCGACGGCGTCGAGGCAGCGCTGCGCGGCGCCGGCATGGCGGCCGATCACGTGCATTTCGAGCGCTTCGGCGTGCCCGACGCCGCGCCGGTGCACCACGCCGAGGCGGACGACGCGCCACAGGCGACCATTGCCATCGTTGCCGACGGGCTGCGCCGTGAAATGGAATTCCGCGCCAACGACCCGTCCATTCTCGATGTCGCCCTGCGCGCTGGCATGGACTTGCCTTACTCGTGCAAGGGCGGCGTGTGCTGCACCTGCCGCGCCAAGGTACTGGAGGGCAAGGTGCGCATGGACAAGAACTACACCCTTGAGCAAGCGGATGTGGATGCCGGCTACGTGTTGACCTGCCAGGCGCATCCGATGACGGAACGGGTGGTAATCAGCTTCGACGAGCGCTGAGAATGCGCGCCCGGCGTAGGCCGGGCGCTATCGTCACGGGCGCGGCTCTTGTACAGTCGCGCGTTTCCGATGCACCGGCAAGGGCGAGACAAGTAAGGACAATGGCAA
This sequence comes from Azoarcus sp., assembly GCA_031546845.1. Lineage (GTDB taxonomy): Bacteria > Pseudomonadota > Gammaproteobacteria > Burkholderiales > Rhodocyclaceae > Azoarcus. Next base: position 18,849 of record JAVBJT010000034.1, read on the forward strand.
GAGGTAAATCACCCACCTTCGAAGTGCAGCGCAGCGCCATCTTGCAAGAGGCGGCGAAGCTGTTTGCCGAGCGCGGCTTCCACAACGCCTCGATGGCGGAGCTGGCGCAGGCCTGCGGCGTATCGAAGCCCTTGCTGTATCACTATTACACCGACAAGGAACACATCCTTTTCGACATCGCCGACAGCTACACGGACCAGTTGCTCGCCATCGTCGCCGGTGTCGAGGCTCAGGATCTCGAACCCGAACCGCATCTGTCCACGCTGGTGATGCGTTTCATGGAAGAGTACGGGCACTCCCAGAATCAGCATAGGGTGCTGGTGCAGGATGTGAAGTTTCTCCAGGCCACGCAGGGCGATCGCATCGTCGCCAAGCAGCGCGACGTGGTGAAGGCTTTTGCCGCGGCCATCGAACGGGTGCAGCCGGGGCTGAAACGGCGCCGGCTCGACAAGCCGGTAACGATGATCCTGTTCGGCATGATCAACTGGACCTTCACCTGGCTGCGCGGCAGCGGCCGTTTTACCTACGCGGACATGGCGCCGGTGGTGACGGCGATCCTGCTCGGCGGCATACAGAGCTTGCCGGCGGCGCCCATACCGCGTCAGCGCCGAAAACGCGATACTGAAACGGTTGTCCGAAGTCCGGAAACCCCGGAAACTTCGGATACATAAGCAACACCACTATAAGAAACACTTAGAGGAGACAAACCCGTGACCGAAGTTTTCATCTGCGACGGCATCCGTACCCCCATCGGCCGCTACGGCGGCGCGCTTTCCGGCGTGCGCGCCGACGATCTCGCCGCGCTGCCGATCAAGGCGCTGATGGCGCGCAACGCCAAGGTGGATTGGGCGGCGGTGGACGATATCTACTACGGCTGCGCCAACCAGGCGGGCGAGGACAACCGCGACGTTGCCCGCATGGCGGGGCTGCTCGCCGGGTTGCCGATCGACGTGCCGGGCGCGACGCTGAACCGCCTGTGCGGTTCCGGCATGGATGCCGTCGGTACCTCCGCGCGTGCCATCGCCGCCGGTGAAGCCCGGCTGATGATTGCCGGTGGCGTCGAAAGCATGAGCCGCGCGCCCTTTGTGCTGGGCAAGGCCGACAGCGCCTTTTCGCGCAGCGCCAAGATCGAGGACACCACCATCGGCTGGCGCTTCGTCAATCCGTTGATGAAGGCGCAGTACGGTATCGATTCGATGCCGGAAACCGCCGAGAACGTCGCCACCGACTTTTCCATCTCGCGCGCCGATCAGGACGCGTTCGCTATGCGCAGCCAGTTGCGCTACGCCGCCGCCGCCGAACGCGGCTATTTCACCGGTGAACTGTGCCCGGTGCATCTGCCGCAGAAAAAGGGCGAGCCGATCGTCGTCGACCGCGACGAACACCCGCGCCAGACCACGCTCGATGCGTTGGCCAAGCTCAAGGGCGTGGTCCGCCCGGACGGCAGCGTCACCGCCGGCAACGCCTCCGGCGTCAACGACGGCGCCGTCGCGTTGCTACTGGCAAATGAAGCGGCGGCTAGGCAACACGGCCTGACGCCGCGCGCGCGCATCGTCGGCATGGCCACCGCCGGGGTGCCGCCGCGCATCATGGGCATTGGCCCGGCGCCGGCCTCGCGCAAGCTGCTGGAACGCACCGGCCTGCGGTTGGAGCAGATGGATGTGATCGAACTGAACGAAGCCTTCGCCGCGCAGGCGCTGGCCGTTGGCCGCCAACTCGGCCTGGCCGACGACGACGCGCGGATCAATCCGAACGGCGGTGCCATCGCTCTGGGCCATCCGCTCGGCGCGTCGGGCGCGCGGCTCGTGCTCACCGCGTTGCGTCAGCTCGAAGTCAGCGGCGGTCGCTACGCTTTGTGCACGATGTGTATCGGCGTGGGCCAAGGCATCGCCTTGATCGTCGAAAAAATCTAAAACAGAATTTTTAATCTAAAGCAAAGCTGTTAATCTAAAACAAAGTAGTTTTTGTAAACGGCGGACCGGAGAGTCCGCCGCCCATATAAAGCAAACCTGTGAAGGAGACATCATGAAACTACGCAGCATTCTGCCGGCCGCCATCGGCCTTGCATTCGTCGCCACCGCCGCACAGGCGGATATCAACGTTGGCGTGATTCTGTCGGCCACCGGGCCGGCCGCTTCGCTCGGCATCCCGGAAAAAAACACCTTTGCCTTGGTTCCCACGCAAGTCGGCGGCGAGAAGATCAACTACATCGTGCTCGACGACGCGTCCGATACCAGCACGGCGGTAAAGAACATCCGCAAGCTGATTACGGAAGACAAGGTGGATGTCATCATCGGCTCCACCATCACGCCCAATTCGCTGGCGATGGTGGATGCGGCCGCTGAACTGGGCACGCCGATGATCGCCATGGCCGCCGGCGCGCGCATCGTCGAACCGGTCGATGAAAAGCGCCGCTGGGTGTTCAAGACGCCGCAGAACGACGCCCAGATGTCCACCGCGATCGTCGAAAGCATGACCAACAACAACATCAAGACGGTTGCTTTCATCGGCTTCGCCGATGCTTATGGCGAGGGCTGGTATGAGCAGTTCAAATCGGTTGCCGAAGCGCGTAAGTTGCAGATCGTCGCCAACGAACGCTTCAACCGCGCCGATACCTCGGTGACGGGGCAAGTGCTCAAGGTCATGGCGGCCAAGCCAGACGCCGTGATGATCGCCGGTTCCGGCACGCCGGCCGCGCTGCCGCAGAAAACGCTGAAAGAGCGCGGCTATACCGGCAAGATCTACCAGACCCACGGCGTGGCCAACAACGATTTCCTGCGCGTGTGCGGCAAGGACTGCGAGGGCACGCTGTTGCCCGCCGGCCCGGTGCTGGTTGCCGATCAACTGCCGGACAGCAATCCGGTGAAGAAAGCCGCGCAGGCCTACATCGCCAAATATGAAGCCGCGAACGGCAAGGGCAGCGTATCCACCTTCGGCGCCCACGCCTGGGATGCGACTGTATTGCTTACCGCCGCCGCCCCCGAAGCGTTGAAGAAAGCCAAACCGGGCAGCAAGGAATTCCGTGTCGCGTTGCGTGACGCGCTGGAAAACCTCAAGGAAGTCCCCGGCGCGCACGGCGTGTTCACGATGAGCCCGACCGACCACCTCGGCCTCGATCAGCGCGCCCGCGTCATGGTGCAAGTCCAGAACGGTGCCTGGAAGCTGGTCAAGTAAAGGCGCTTGAGACGCGCGGGTGGTAACGCCCGCGCGCATCGGATTTGTCGGCGCAATGCAAAACGCGCAGCAGCGGTGACGCCTGCCCGCTAGATACGGGCGGCGTGGAGGGGGTTTCATGGATTTGCAAATAGCGATGCTGCTCGGTCAGGACGGCATCACCAACGGGGCGATTTACGCGCTGTTATCGTTGGCTTTGGTGTTGGTGTTCGCGGTAACGCGAGTGATCTTCATCCCACAAGGGGAATTTGTCGCTTACGGCGCCTTGACGCTGGCGATGGTGCAGGCCGGCGCGATACCCGCAACCTTATGGCTGCTGGTGGCGATGGGCGTGCTCGCCGCCGCGGTGGATGGTGTGCCCGCATTCAAAAATGGGCAGATGGGCAAGCTCGCCCGCGTGCTCGGCTGGAACGTGCTCTATCCGCTCGGGCTGGCCGCGCTGCTGGCCGTGCTGCCGCTGAAAACGCTGCCGATGATCGCGCAGGTGTTTTTCGCGCTGGCGATCGTCGTGCCGATGGGGCCGCTCATGTACCGGCTCGTTTATCAGCCCATCGCCTCGGCGCCGGTGCTGATTCTGCTGATCGTTTCCGTCGCGGTGCACGTGGGCATGGTCGGCCTCGGCCTGCTCTTTTTCGGCGCCGAAGGTCAGCGCACGCCTCCGTTCAGCGATGTCCGCCTCGAACTCGGGCCGATGATGGTTTCCGGGCAGACGATCTGGGTCGTGCTCGCCTCGTTCTCGCTCATCGTCGCGCTTTACCAGTTCTTCGAGCGCACCCTGTACGGCAAGGCACTGCGCGCCACCGCGATCAACCGCGTCGGCGCGCGGCTGATGGGCATTTCGCCCGCGCTGGCCGGCAAGCTCACCTTCTTTCTCGCCGCG
>JAVBJT010000013.1:0-8343 GCA_031546845.1 Azoarcus sp.
CATCGTCATGGCGCACTCGAACGAATCGGAATGGGTGGCGTTCAAGAACAACAAGAACAACGAGGCTTTTCTCGACCGCATTTACACCGTCAAGGTGCCTTATTGCCTGCGCATGACGGACGAAGTGCACATTTACGAGAAATTGCTCACCAACAGTTCCCTGTCGGAAGCGCCGTGCGCGCCCGACACGCTGAAGATGATGGCGCAATTTTCGATCCTGTCGCGGCTGAAAGATTCGGAAAACTCCAGCATCTACTCGAAGATGCGCGTCTACGACGGCGAAAACCTCAAGGACACCGATCCGAAGGCGAAAAGCTATCAGGAATACCGCGATTACGCGGGCGTGGACGAAGGCATGACCGGGCTATCCACCCGCTTCGCGTTCAAGGCGCTGTCCAAGATTTTCAACTTCGATCACCGCGAGGTCGCGGCGAACCCGGTGCATCTGATGTACGTGCTCGAACAGCAGATCGAACAGGAACAATATCCGCCGGAAACCGAAGCGCGCTACCTGGGTTTCATCAAGGAATACCTCGCGCCGCGCTACGCCGAATTCATCGGCAAGGAAATTCAGACCGCTTACCTGGAGAGCTACTCCGAGTACGGCCAGAATATCTTCGACCGCTACGTGATCTACGCCGACTTCTGGATACAGGATCAGGAATTCCGCGACCCGAACACCGGCGAGATTCTCGACCGCTCGGCGCTCAACGACGAGTTGGAGAAAATCGAGAAGCCGGCCGGCATCAGCAACCCGAAGGATTTCCGCAACGAGGTGGTGAATTTCGTGCTGCGCGCGCGCGCCAAGAACGAAGGCCGCAACCCGAGCTGGACTTCCTACGAGAAGCTACGCGCCGTGATCGAAAAGAAAATGTTCTCCAACACCGAAGACCTGCTGCCGGTCATCAGCTTCAACGCCAAGGCCAGCATAGACGAACAGAAGAAACACCAGGACTTCGTCAACCGCATGATCGAAAAGGGTTACACCGAAAAACAAGTCCGCCTGCTGTGCGAATGGTATCTGCGGGTGCGCAAATCATCGTAAGCAGCCCATTGTAAAAACTGTCGCGAGTCGTCTCTTGTCTTAAGTTGCCTTTCGTTGCTTGGGGGTTTCTCCCCCAAGCAACATCGGCGCGGAGAACAGCATGGTACGCATCATCGATCGGCGCTTCGACAGCAAGAACAAGAGCGCGGTTAACCGCCAGCGCTTCATGCGCCGCTTCAAGCAGCAGATCCGCCGCGCGGTTTCCGGCGCGATCGAGGAACGTTCCATTCGCGACCTGGACAACGGCGAAAGAATCTCCATTCCCGCGCGCGATCTGTCCGAGCCGCACTTTCGCCACGGCCGCGGCGGCATTTGGGAACAAGTGTTCGCCGGCAACGACCAGTTTTCCAGCGGCGACCTGCTCGACCGTCCGTTCGACAGCGAGAACGCCGGTGCAAACGGCAGCCGGGCCAGCAATGAGGGCGAAGGGGAAGACGACTTTGTTTTCCAGCTTTCGCGCGAAGAATTCCTCGACATCTTTTTCGACGATCTCGCGCTGCCCAACCTCGTTCGCACCCAACTCGCCCGCATCACCGATTACACCACCCAGCGCGCCGGTTTCACGCCGAACGGCGTACCGGCCAACATCAACATCGTGCGTTCGATGCGCGGCGCGCTCGGCCGCCGCCTCGCGCTCGGCGCGCCCTACAGCAGCAAACTGCGCGAGCTGCAAAAGGAACTGGATGAAGTCATCGCGCGCAACGGCGCCGACAGTGATGAAGCCGTCGCGCTACGCGACGAAATCGGCAAGCTGCGGGCGAAGATCGACAACATTCCCTTCATCGACAGCTTCGACCTGCGCTACAACAACCGCGTCAAAATACCGCGGCCGACCACGCAAGCCGTGATGTTTTGCGTCATGGACGTATCCGGCTCGATGGACGAGGGCAAAAAAGCGACCGCCAAGCGCTTTTTCATGCTGCTCTACCTCTTCCTGACCCGCACCTACGAGCACATCCAGGTGGAATTCATCCGCCACCACACCATCGCCAAGGCAGTGGACGAGAACGAATTTTTCCACTCGCGCGAATCGGGCGGCACCGTGGTATCGAGCGCGCTGAACCTGATGCGCGACATCATCCGCGAGCGCTACGCCAACGGCCAATGGAACATCTACGGCGCGCAAGCCTCCGATGGCGACAACTGGGACAACGACTCGCCGATCTGCCGCAAGGTGCTCGGCGACGACATCCTGCCCTGGTGCCAATACTTCGCCTACATCGAAATCACGCCGGGCGAGCCGCAGAACCTATGGCGCGAGTACGAAAAACTCGCCCCCGCCCACCCCGCTTTCGCCATGCAACGCATCGAAGCGCCAACCGACATCTACCCGGTATTCAGGGAACTTTTCAAAAAGAGCCTAATATGAAACGGGCAACCAAGAAAAAATCGCTCCCCGGCGACGCCGAATGGTCGTTCGAGAACATCGAGCGTTACCACACCGAAATCGCCCGCGTGGCCGCGCGCTACGAACTCGACACCTACCCGGTGCAGATCGAAATCATCACCGCCGAACAGATGATGGATGCCTACGCCTCGGCCGGCATGCCGGTGAATTATCACCACTGGTCTTTCGGCAAGCATTTTCTTTCCACCGAAAAAGGCTATCGGCGCGGGCAAATGGGGCTGGCCTACGAGATCGTCATCAACTCCAACCCCTGCATCGCCTATCTGATGGAAGAGAACACCCTGCCGATGCAGGGCTTGGTGCTCGCCCACGCCGCTTATGGCCACAACAGCTTCTTCAAGGGCAACTACCTGTTCCGCACCTGGACCAATGCCGACGCGATCATCGACTACCTCGTCTTCGCCCGGCATTACATCACCCGCTGCGAAGAACGCTACGGCGAGGAAGAAGTGGAGCTGCTGCTCGATTCCTGCCACACACTGATGAACCTCGGCGTGGACCGCTACAAACGGCCGCCGAAGCTCTCACTGGCCAAGGAACAACTGCGCCAGCGCGAGCGCGAGGAATACTTGCAGACCCAGGTCAACGACCTCTGGCGCACCTTGCCGGCCCATGAAGCGCGCACCGACCCAACCGCCGAATCCCGCTTTCCGCCCGAGCCGGAAGAAAACCTGCTTTATTTCATCGAGAAGAACGCCCCGCTGCTGGAACCCTGGCAGCGCGAAATCGTGCGCATCGTGCGCAAAGTCGCCCAGTACTTCTTCCCGCAGCGCCAGACCAAGGTCATGAACGAAGGCTGGGCAACCTATTGGCACTACACATTGCTCAACACCTTGTACGACGAAGGCTTGCTTTCCGACAGTTTCATGCTGGAATTTCTCCAATCCCACACCAACGTCGTCTATCAACCGCCTTACAACTCACGCTGGTACAACGGCCTCAACCCCTACGCACTGGGCTTCGCCATGTGGCGCGACATTCGCCGCATCTGTGAAGAGCCGACGGAAGAGGACCGCCGCTGGTTCCCCAACATTGCCGGCAGCAACTGGCGCGAAACCTTCGATTTCGCCATGAAAAACTTCAAGGACGAAAGCTTCGTCGCTCAATACCTGTCGCCCAAGGTGATGCGCGACTTCCGCCTGTTCGCCGTGCTCGACGACGACCGCGAGGACAAACTCAAGGTTTCCGCCATTCACGACGACTCGGGCTTTCGCCGCGTGCGCGAAATACTCTCCGAACACTACAACCTCGGCAGCCAGGAACCGAATATCCAGGTCTGGAACGTCGACCTGCGCGGCGACCGCTCGCTTACACTACGCCTGCAAACGCACCGCCGCCGTCCGCTCGGCAACAACGTGGACGAAGTCATGAAGCACATCGCCCGGCTGTGGGGCTTCACCGTGCGCCTGGAAGCCATCGGCGAAAATGGCAACATCGAACCCGTGCACGAAATACGGCTCGAAAAACGCCACCCCGGCGAACACTGACACTAAACTTCCACCCGCCCTCACCACGAACCCCACCACGCCCGCCTGTGCGTGTACTGTATACAGCCGTCCACAATCGATTTACTCGCACTCGTACCGCACAGGGGCGCGCGAGCCCGTAGAATCGTTTCCTCCGCCATACCGAATACCGGAAGCGCCCCCATGTTCCTGCCCTCCCAGCCTATCTATCCGGTCGCCGGCATTCGAGAAATCGAGCACAAGCTCATCCCCAGCGCTCATCCATCGCTCATGGAGCGCGCTGGCCGCGCCGCGGCGGAAGACGCGGTGCGCCTCATCATGGACCGCCCCGGCCCCATCCTCATCGCCTGCGGCCCCGGCAACAACGGCGGCGACGGCTTCGTCATGGCGCGGCATCTGCGCCAGGCCGGGCGCGACGTCATCACCGCCTTCGCCGGCACCGCGGAAAATCTGCCGCCGGAGGCGGCCAAGGCACACGCGGATTACCTTGCCGCGGGCGGCGCCACCGTGGCCGAACCGCCCGCCACACCCGCACAAGGGTGGGCGCTGGTCGTCGACGCCCTGTTCGGCATCGGACTGAAACGCCCGGTCGAAGGCCGGCTGGCCAACTGGATCGCTACCCTCAACGCCCAGCACGCGCCGCGCATGGCGCTCGACGTGCCGAGCGGGCTCGATGCCGACACCGGGCAACGGCTCGGCGCCACCTTCCGCGCCACCCACACCACCACCTTCATCGCGCTCAAACCCGGTCTGCTCACGCTCGACGGCCCCGACTACGGCGGCGACATTTCGGTACACCGGCTCGACATCGACGGCCCCGCCTGGGTGCCCGCGCGGGGCTACTCGATCCGCCCCAGCCTGTTCCGCACCCAACTGCAACCGCGTCCGCGCAACACGCACAAGGGCCGCCACGGCGACGCCGGCATTCTCGGCGGCGACAGCGGCATGGCCGGCGCGGCACTGCTTGCCGGGCGCGCCGCGCTATGGCTGGGCGCCGGGCGCGTACTGGTCGGCCTGCTCGACAAGCACGCCCCGACCGTCGACCCCGCCCACCCCGAACTGATGCTGCGCAAAGCCAACGCCTTACCGGAAAACCTCACCGCGCTGGCCGCCGGCCCCGGCCTTGGCATCCGCGCGGAAGCCGCGCCGCTGCTTGCCGGCGCGCTGCAACGCGACATTCCCCTGGTGCTCGACGCCGACGCCCTCAACCTGCTCGGCCCGGATGCGGCCTTGCGCGCCACACTGCTGCAACGCCGCGCGCCCACCGTGCTGACCCCCCACCCCGCCGAAGCGGGGCGCCTACTCGGCAGCGACACCGCCGCCGTGCAGCGCGACCGCCTCAGCGCCGCGCTGGAACTGGCGCGCAGCCTGAAAGCGCTGGTGGTGCTCAAAGGCTGCGGCAGCCTCGTGGCCACCCCGGACGGCCGCTGGTACATCAATGGCAGCGGCCACCCCGGCATGGCCACGGCCGGCATGGGCGACGTGCTCACCGGCCTCATCGTCAGCCTGCTCGCGCAAGGCTGGCCGGCCGAACCGGCGCTGATCGCCGCCGTACACCTGCACGGCCTGGCAGCCGACCGCCTGGCGCGCGAAGGCATCGGCCCGATCGGCCTGACCGCCGGCGAGGTGATCGACGCCGCGCGCGGCGTTTTTAACGGCTGGCTGATCGAAGCCAACCGCAATCACTGATCTACCGACCACAAAAAAACAGGCCCCCACCAGACAACAACGCCCATGGAAAAACTCGGTATCGACCGCCTCCAACCCGGCATCTTCATCTCGCTCACAGACGTCGGCTGGATGCGCCATCCCTTTTTGCTGAACGAGTTTCGTCTGTCCAGCGAAAAGCAGATCCGCGCCCTGCGCGAAATGGGGCTGGCTGAAATCGCCTGGGACCCGGCCCGTAGCGATGCCGAACCGCTACCGCAAAGCGCCGCGCCGGCAGACGCCGACGAAGAAGATTTTTCCACCGCCGCGCTGGCCGGCATGCTCGACGAAAAGCGTGTTCGCCTCGAACAATTGCGCCAACAACGCGAAGGGCTCGCCCGGCGCGAACGCCAGTTCGAACAGGAAGCGATTGCCGCCGGCGACATCCTGAAAGCCTTGCCCGGCCGCGCCACCGAGGCGCACACCAAATCGAAAGCGCTCGTCGGCCGCGTCGTCGACAGCCTGATCGGCGCCGAAAGCGTCGTCGTTCATCTGGTCAACCAGAAAAGCCGCGAAGCCGGCCTGGCTTTTCACTCCCTCAACGTCATGGCGCTCTCGCTACTGCTGGGCCGCGCGGCGAAACTATCGGAAGAGGAACTGCGCCTGCTCGGCATAGGTGCCCTGCTCCACGATGTCGGCAAACACGAAATCCCGCCGCGCATCCTGCGCGCAACTTCGCGCACACCGCCGGAAGAGGCGTTCTACCGCGCCCACATCGGCTACGGCATCAAAGCAGTGGCGGCGATTCGCGACCTGTCGGCGGCCGCGCGCAACGTTATCGCCTGTCATCATGAACGTTGGGACGGCAGCGGCTTTCCCAACGCCCTTGTCGGCAGCAAAATTCCACGCCTGGCCCGCATCGCGGCCATCGCCAACCGCTACGACAACCTGTGCAACCCTTTCGATCTGAACACGGCCCACACGCCGGCCTCGGCCTTGCGCCGCCTGTTCGACAAGGAGAGCGGACACTACGACCCGGAACTTCTGCCGCTCTTCGTCCGAGCCCTGGGCGTCTATCCGCCGGGCACCTTTGTCTCCCTTTCCAACGGCGCGGTCGGCCTCGTCGTCGAAACGCATGGCGACGACCTGCTGCATCCGCTGGTCATGCTGCACGACGCCGACATTCCACGCAGCGAAGCCATGCTGCTCGACCTGCAGGAAGTCGATCTGGAGATCGTCTCCGCCGTCAATCCGGCAAAACTACCGCTCGATATCGTCGAATACCTCGCCCCACGCGGACGGCTCGACTACTACGTCGAAGGCTCTACCGGTTGAAACGTCCTCCAGAAGCACCCTTCACCCCGTACTCGTCGCACCCAAACAAAAACGGCATTCCTGCATGACCAACGCATCTCCCCGCCCGCTGCATGGCATATTTCTACTGCTCGGCGCTCTGTTTTTCTTCGTTCTGCTCGATGCCACGGCAAAGTACCTGTCCCGCACCTATCCCGTGCCCATGCTGGTATGGGCGCGTTACATCGTGCATTTTCTGTTGATGCTGGTCTTCCTCGCGCCATCGATGCGCCGCCGCCTCATCAGCACAACGCGGCCCGCACGCCAGATCGTGCGCGCCTTCTGCCTGCTCGGCACCAGCTTCTTCGGCATGGCTGCGCTCTCGCGCATGCCGCTGGCCGAAACGACCGCCATCGTTTTCGCCGCGCCGCTGATGGTCACACTGATGGCGCGGCCCTTTCTGGGCGAACGCATCGGCCCACTGCGCTGGGTCGCGGTCGTCGTCGGCTTCGTCGGCGTGCTCCTGATCGCCCGCCCCGGCAACGGCCTCGTGCCCGAAGGCATCGCGCTCGCCTTCGGCGCCGCGCTCACCTACGCGGTCTACCAGGTTCTCACCCGCCAACTCTCACCCACCGAAAACCCGGTGACGATGCTTTTTTACACCGCGCTCATCGGCACCTGCGCCATGTCGCTCACCCTGCCGTGGAACTGGGGCGGCCCGCTGCCCGGCCCGGTGGATGCCGTGCTATTCATACTGCTCGGCGTATTCGGCGGCACCGGCCACTTCCTTCTCACCCGCGCCTTCCGCGAAGCGCCGGCCTCGGTACTGTCGCCGATCCTGTACGTCCAACTCATCTGGGCAATGCTGGTGGGCTGGCTGCTGTTCGAGCACGTGCCCGACGGCATCGCCCTCGCCGGCATCCTCACCATCGCCCTCGCCGGCGTCCTGATTGCCATCGACAGCCGGCGGCGCCCAGCCGCCACGCGGCGTGGCACCTAACCAACCGCCATATAACGCACTGTCTCAACCTGTACGGCCATCCCTCGACGGCATAAAGAAACCAACCATCGCGTCGGACACAAAAAACCGCCTACCGCCGAGCGAAACGCACAATCATCCCCCGCCACACTTGTAACCAACCATCAAAGCACTTGACAACAAGTATCGCCCTCCCACATCATCCGCCCCGCTTTTTGTCATACACGCACAGCATCACTCGATGACCGTTCGTCCGGCAATCCAAGCAACAAGACCTCACGCCCGCCGAACACCCCCGTTCAGCCCCACCCGTTGCACACGTCATCGGTGTCTGTCTCCCCGCATCACGCCCGTGGAGAATCGCCCCGCATGAACCGCACCCTCAACGCGCTCACCCCCCTAGGAGAAGCCCTCCGCTTTGACTCTCTGACCGGTCGCGAAGAACTCTCCCGCCTCTTTGAATTCAGCCTCACCCTCAAGAGCGAACAACGCGACATCGACCCTG
>JAVBJT010000052.1:0-21890 GCA_031546845.1 Azoarcus sp.
GCTGACGGCCTTCACAGTGGCGTTGGTCGCGGCAGCCACGTTGGCTTCGGCGATTTCGGCAACTTGCTTGGCGGTCTTGCTCAGGCTGTCGTAGGCGCTGTTGGCGGCGGCGATGGCGGACTTCATCGCGGCAACGGCAACATCGGAGCCGGCCGGCGCGGACTTGGCGGCCTTGTCCAGCACGGAAGAGAGGCCCTTGTTCAGCTCGGAAACCTGCACTTCGAACAGCTTGGACAGATCTTCTTGCCCTTGGGAGGCGATTTCGTACACGCTGCGGGTGTAAGCCACGGCCTTTTCAACCAGCGGCTGGGCCAGCGCGGTTTGCAGGCTGATCAGCTCTTGCACGTCCTTGGCAGCGAGCAGCGCCTTGGTGTTGGCGACGCCGTCTTCCAGCACGGAACGGGCGGTATTCAGGTTCAGCGCGGCCAGACGCTCGGCATTGGCGAAAGCGGTGTTGGCCAACGTCAGCAGAGTTTCGACATTGGCTTTGTTGAAGGCGGCAACTTGCTCGGGGGTAGCGGACATGACGGACTCCAATTAAGGCGGAAATGAAAGGATTCGAAAGAATTCAGGTCTGACGGAACGTATGTTGCGCTGCAACACGACTCCTATTATTAGGAACGTTTGCCCCGCTGTCAACACCTTTTTGTGCATTGCACAAAAAAATGATCCATGAAATTCAAAAGCTTACAGAATTCTTACAAGTAGCAACCCCTAGTTTCCGCTCCGCCAGCCAACGCATTCAGCACGTTTCACGACGCACGTCCACACAAAAAAACGAGGCGCGGCACACACGGAAAATGTGTGCCGCGCCTCGCTGCGTAGCCGCTTCAGTCGTGGGTGAAATTGGGTTTGCGCTTGGCGACGAAAGCGGCCATGCCCTCTTTCTGGTCGTTGAGCGCGAAGGCCGAGTGGAACACGCGGCGCTCGAACAGCAAACCTTCATTAAGGCTGCCTTCAAAGGCGCGGTTGATCGACTCCTTGATCATCATGACCACGGGCAGGGAAAAGCTGGCGATGGTTTCAGCCGCGCCGAGCGCCTCGGCAAGCAACTGCTCGGCCGGCACAATGCGGGCAACGAGGCCGGCGCGTTCGGCTTCCGTCGCATCCATCATGCGGGCGGTCAGGCACATATCCATCGCCTTGGCCTTGCCGACCGCGCGCGGCATGCGCTGCGTGCCACCAGCGCCAGGCAGGATACCCAGCTTGATTTCCGGCTGACCGAACTTGGCGTTGTCGGCGGCGATGATCATGTCGCACATCATGGCCAGTTCGCAGCCGCCACCCAAGGCAAAGCCGGCCACCGCTGCGATCACCGGCTTGCGGCAGGTTTTCACCCGCTCCCAATTGCGCGTGATGTAGTCGCCTTTGTAGGCGTCCATATAGGAAAAGGAGGCCATAGCGCCGATATCGGCGCCAGCGGCAAAAGCTTTTTCCGAGCCGGTGATAACGATGGCGCCAATGTTCTCATCGCCCTCGAAGGCATCCAGCGCATGACCGACTTCATCGACTAGCGCGTCGTTCAATGCGTTGAGAACCTTGGGACGATTGAGTGTGATCAGGCCGACGCGGCCGCGGGTTTCGGCGACGATATTTTCGTATGTCATGAATCAGCTCCTTTTCTTTCCGTGTTGGTGTTCAAGCGGCAACGGGGGTGGCGGTGCGGGCTTGGGCTGTGGAGGCGGCGGCGGTTCGGCGGGTGGGGTATCGGCCGCCGGCTTATCCTTGTTTTTGGGCTGGATAACCGCGCGCACCCGATTGTCGCCCCCTTTCGAGGCGGCATCGGTCGTATTGCTGGCGAGGTAGTTCTCGCTGAGCGAATCGTATTCGATGTAACTGCCCCGCACTTCGTCGCCGCCGCTGGTGACTTTGGCGCGGTTGAACAGCTTGGCGCGCTCGGTGCGGCTGTCGTATTCGATCCGCTCGGCTTCGCCGGTAATGTACTCGTCGCTGCCATCGCGCTTCTGGCTGAACGTGGCCAGGCCTTTTTCGACGGTGGCCACGCCGTTCTGGAAGCCGTCTGGCCCTTGCGTGACGACCAGCTTGTCGCCCTTGATCGTCAACGTGCCCTGCGTCAGTACCACTGTGCCGGTAAAGATGTGGACCTTGTTGCGGTCATCCACGGTGAGTTGGTTGGCTTCGATGTTGACCGGCTTTTCGCGGTCGGCGCGCTCGGCCAAAACCGGTGCGCTGAACGCGTGGAGCGCCAACAAGGCGAGAAGGAATTTTTTCATGACGGTTTCCGTTGTCGGCGAGGCATGTTCACTTTGACGTCGCCGAGCAGATCGAAGACGCCAAAGAGGTTGTCGGCGCGCATGCCGAGCGCGGTGGCCTGGGTTCCCCCCTGCACGAGCACGACCGGGGTATCGGTTTCGGCGCGGTTCTCGTCGGGCCATACCCGGAGTCGCTCCGAGGTAAAGGTGGTTTCCGGCCGGCCGGGATCTCCGCTGCGCCAGGCATGAACGTCGCCGGTCAGATCGACGCGTTCGCCGCCGGGCGATACTTCGCCGCTGACCGAATCGAGGCGGACTTCACGCCCTTCGGAGTGCATGCGCAGGCGGGGCTGATCGAGCGCGGTGATGTCGCTCACCGGAAAATGGGTGAGGCGTTCGGTGACGAGTTCATAGCGCTGCCGGCCGTCGTCGCCGAAACCGAGAATGCGGGCATGGTCGGCGACGAAATCGGGCTTGTCCGCGGCGGGCGCGGGAGCCGGCGCTTCGCCAACCTGGGTAACGCGTTCGAGCCAGACCGTCGCCGCGGCGAGTAGCGCTAGCGCGATGACCGGGTAGAGGCGGTGAACGGAAGGACGCATCGTCATTGGGCCGCTCAATCCAGATAACGCGCGAGCATGGCATCAAGAACGCCCTGCTCGCGCAACAGCAGATCGCAGATTTCACGCACAGCGCCACGGCCACCGGCGCGAGCGGTAACGAAATCGACATGCTGGCGGACGAATTCGTGGCCATCGGCGGGCGCGGCGGAAAAACCGCAGGCGCGCAGAATGGGCAGATCGACCACATCGTCGCCCATATAACCGGCGTCGGCGCGCGCCAAACCATGACGGGCAAGCAGCGCATCCAGGCAGGCGCGTTTGTCCTCGACGCCCATGTGCAATTCGGCAATGCCGAGGTTGGCGGCGCGCGCGGCAAGCGCGGGCGAACTGCGCCCGCTGATGATGGCAACCAGGATGCCAGCCTGCCGCAGCATTTTCAGACCGTGGCCGTCGAGACTGGAAAAAACCTTGATTTCCTCGCCGGCGGGGGTGAAGTAGAGGCTGCCGTCGGTCATCACGCCGTCCACGTCGAACCCCATGAGGCGCACGCCAGCGGCTTTTGCGGCGATATTGGCAGGCATTATCAAATCACCTTGGCGAGCATCAAATCGTGGGTGGTGAGCGCGCCGGCAAGCGCGCCAGCGGCATCGACGACAAGCAGTTGGCTGATACGCAGCCGCTCCATCATTTCGGCAGCTTCGGCGGCAAGCGCGGTGGGCGCGATGGTACGCGGGTTGCGCGTCATCACGTCGGCCAATCTGGTTTCGCGCACATTGGGATTTTTCTCTAGCGCGCGACGCAGATCGCCGTCGGTAAAAATGCCTTCAAGACGGCCGTTGGTGGCGATCACTGCGGTCATGCCCATACCGCCGCGTGTCATCGCCAGTAGCGCTTCGGAGAGCGACGCGCCGACGGGCACCGCCGGTACCGCATCGGCGTGGCGCATGACATCGCTCACGTGCGTGAGCAACCGGCGGCCAAGCGAGCCGCCGGGATGGGAACGAGCGAAATCCGTGGGGCCGAAGCCACGGGCATCGAGCAGCGCAACCGCGAGCGCATCGCCCAGGGCCAGCGCGGCGGTCGTGCTGGCGGTGGGCGCGAGGTTGAGCGGGCAGGCTTCCTCGGCAACGGCGGCATCCAGGTGAACGTCGGCCTCACGCGCCAGCGGCGAGCTGGCGTCGCCGGTCATGGCGATGAGCTTGGCGCCTTGGCGCTTGACCAGCGGGATGATCATCAATAGTTCTTCGCTCGTGCCGGAATTCGACAACGCGATGACGATGTCCTCGGGCGTGATCATGCCCAGATCGCCGTGCGCCGCTTCAGCCGCATGCACGAAATAGGCCGGCGTGCCCGTACTGGCGAGCGTGGCGGCAAGCTTGCGGGCGATGTGGCCGGATTTTCCGATGCCGGTGACGATGACGCGGCCGCTGCGCCGCAGAATGAGTTCGAGCGCGCGATCGAAGTCGCCGCCGATGCGTTCGGCCAGCGCCGCGACCGCTGCCGCCTCGATGTCCAGCACCCGCCGGGCGAGGCCGACGGCGCGGGAATGAGGTACGGATTCCGTGGAAGATGAAGTCAT
This sequence comes from Azoarcus sp., assembly GCA_031546845.1. Taxonomy (GTDB): domain Bacteria; phylum Pseudomonadota; class Gammaproteobacteria; order Burkholderiales; family Rhodocyclaceae; genus Azoarcus. The sequence continues at coordinate 4,353 of JAVBJT010000052.1, forward strand.
GAGGGGGTGGAGCGGTTAAACTGGCGCACGAAACGCGGGGAAACGCCTGACATACCGATCATGAACAGGTTTCAAGATCGTACAGGTCGTCCACACATGGTCCGCGATTGTATAACAGTCGGGTTTGGCGCCGGGATTCACTGGCGTTTTTCCCGAATCTCTCATTCACATAATGCTGAACACGCTCGATTTCGTTCTGTTGCTATTGGCCGCCGCGGTAGTCGTGGTCACTTTGTTTCGCAGTCTCAATCTGCCGCCCGTGCTCGGCTATCTGCTCGTCGGCGCGATCGGCGGGCCACACGCGCTGGATCTGATGCACGAATCCAAGGGTGCGAGCCACCTCGCCGAATTCGGCATCGTTTTCCTGATGTTTTCCATCGGCCTCGAATTTTCGCTGCCGCGCCTGTTTGCGATGAAGCGCATCGTATTCGGCCTGGGCGCGGCGCAAGTCGTCGTCGGCATCGTCGTGGCGACCGTGCTCGGCGGCCTGCTCGATTTAGGCTGGGTGGCGAGCTTCGCGCTCGGCGGCACGCTGGTGATGTCCTCCACCGCGATTCTGTCCAAGCTGCTCACCGACCGCCTCGAACTGGATAGCCCGCACGGACGCGAAACCATCGGCGTGCTGCTGTTCCAGGATCTGGCCGTGGTGCCGCTGCTGATCATGCTGCCGGCCTTGTCCCGCCCGCCCGAGGAGTTATTTCTGACGCTGGCCCTCGCGCTGGTCAAGGTCGTGGTGTTGCTGGCCTTGGTGCTGGTGTTCGGCCCCCGCCTGATGCGCTGGTGGTTCACCTTCGTCGCCCGGCGGCGCTCGAGCGAACTGTTCATGCTCAACGTACTGTTCATCACGCTGGGGCTGGCATGGCTGTCGGAGTACGTCGGTCTGTCGCTAGCGCTGGGCGCATTCCTGGCCGGCATGCTGATCTCTGAAACCGATTACCGCTATCAGGTGGAAGAGGACATCAAACCGTTCCGCGACGTACTGCTGGGGCTGTTTTTCGTCACCGTCGGCATGTTCCTCGACGTCATGGTGATCATTCGCAACCTGCATGAAGTGCTCGGCTTGCTGGCCTTGCTGCTGGGACTCAAATTCGTCATCGTGTTCATCGCCTCGCGCGCTTTCGGCTCACCGCCCGGCACGGCAATGCGTTCCGGCCTATGGTTGTGCGCGGGCGGCGAATTCGGCTTCGTGCTGCTGTCGGAAGCGGTCGAGTCGGGGCTACTGCCGCGCGGCGGCCTAGGGCAGGCAACGGTGGCGGCGGTGGTGCTGTCGATGCTGCTCGCACCCTTGATCGTGCAAATGAGCGACAAGCTGGTGATGCGTTTCGTGTCGTCGGAATGGCTGATGCGCTCGATGGAGCTCACCCGCGTGGCGGCGCAGTCGCTCAATACCGACAAGCACCTCATCATCTGCGGTTACGGCCGCAGCGGGCAGTACATGGCGCGCTTTCTCGAACGGGAAAAGGTCAGCTACATGGCGCTCGACCTCGACCCGGACCGCGTGCGCGACGCCCGCGCGGCGGGCGATTCGGTGGTCTATGGCGACGCCGCCCGGCACGAAACCCTGATGGCCGCCGGCATCATGCGGGCCAGCGCGCTGGTGATTTCCTTCGCCGGCGTGGAGGCGGCGCTGCGAGTCATGCACCATGCCCATGCGCTACGCCCGGGCCTGCCGATCGTGGTGCGCGCGGGCGACGAATCCGAAATGGAAAAGCTGTCGATAGGCGGTGCCTCCGAAGTCGTACCGGAGGTATTCGAAGGCAGCATCATGCTCGCTTCCCACGCGCTAGCGCTGGTCGGCGTGCCCTTGCAACGCGTGGTGCGGCACATCCGCGATATCCGTAACCAGCGCTATGCCTTGATGCGCGGCTTTTTCCACGGCGCATCCGACATCGGCGAAGCGGAATCCGCCCTGCTACGCCTGCGCTCGATCACCCTTCCGGCAGGTGCGTCGGCGCTAGGCCGCACGATTGGCGAACTCACCTTCGACAACATCAACGTCGACGTTTCGGCACTGCGCCGCAGTGGCGTGCGCAGCATGGCGCCCACGGCGGAAACGCGCATTCAGGAAGGCGATGTGCTCGTCCTGCGCGGCACGCCGGCGGATTTGGAAGCGGCGGAGTCGCGGCTGCTTACGGGCGAATAAGTATTCGCCGCTGCCGGCAAAACAACACGAACAGCCCAATTCCATTCATCTCTCCTCGGCATTGCCGGGGCGGCATAGAGCTGCTCTGTTAAGATACTAGGTTTACGAATTTTCAGCGCGTATCCGTGAATTTCCCCCCTTCCGATTCCTCCCCGTTGGTGTGTTTGCGCAATGTACGTTTTGCCTACGGCGAGCGAGAGGTGCTGCGTGGCATCGACATGTCCATCCATCGCGGGCAGGTTGTAGCCATCATGGGTGGCAGCGGTTGCGGCAAAACAACGCTGCTGCGCTTGATCGGCGGCCAGTTGCGAGCGAAAAGCGGCACGGTGGAAGTGGCCGGGCGCAATGTGGCCTACCTGTCGCGCAGCGACTTGTACTCAATGCGTCGGCGCATGGGTATGCTGTTTCAATTCGGCGCGCTGTTTACCGACATGTCGGTGTTCGACAACGTGGCTTTCCCACTGCGCGAACACACCAATCTACCCCCCGAGCTATTGCGCGACCTCGTGCTGATGAAGCTGCAAGCGGTGGGCCTGCGCGGCGCGGCGGCATTGAAGCCAAGCGAGTTGTCGGGCGGCATGGCGCGGCGGGTGGCGCTGGCGCGCGCGGTAGCGCTCGATCCAATGTTGATCCTTTACGACGAACCGTTCGCCGGCCTCGACCCTATCTCGCTCGGTATCGTCGGCCAGTTGATCCGACAGTTGAATGACGCACTCGGCGCCAGCTCGGTGATGGTGACGCACGACATACATGAGTCGCTGCTCATCGTCGATTACATCTATTTCGTCTCCGGCGGGCGTATCGTCGCCCAAGGCACGCCGGAGGAAATCCGCTCCTCCTCCGACCCGTTCGTGCATCAGTTCGTGCATGCCGAAACCGACGGGCCGGTGCCTTTCCACTACCCGGCGGCGCCGATTGCCAGTTTGCTCGACGGTGGCGCGCGGTGAGTATGTTGACCGATTTTCTGCGACAGATCGGCGCGATGACACTCAATGGCGTGTGGCGGCTGGGTTTTGCCACACGCTTCCTTTTTCTCGTGCTGCTGTACTCAGGACAGTCGCTGCGCCGCGTGCATCTGACGATCCGCGAAATTTATTTCAGCGGCGTGCTGTCGCTGCTCGTCATCCTGGTATCGGGACTGTTCATCGGCCTCGTACTCGGTCTGCAGGGCTATGAAATTTTGCAGCGCTTCGGTTCCAGCAGCGCGCTGGGCGCCATGGTGGCGCTGTCGCTGCTCCGCGAACTCGGACCGGTCATCGCCGCGCTGCTGTTCGCCAGCCGCGCCGGTTCAGCAGTAACGGCCGAAATCGGCCTGATGAAGACGACCGAGCAGCTGAAGGCGATGGACATGATGGCGGTCAACCCGATCGCCCGCGTGGTGGCTCCACGCTTTTGGGGCGGCGTGATTTCGATGCCGCTCCTGGCGACGATGTTTTCAGCCATGGGCATATTCGGCGGCTGGCTGGTCGGCGTCGTACTCATCGGCGTGGACGACGGCGCGTTCTGGTCGCAGATGCAGGCGGTGGTGGATGTGCGCCACGACATCGTCAACGGCATCGTCAAATCTTTTGTGTTCGGGGCGGCGGTATCGCTGATCGCGGTTTTCGAGGGCTACGACTGCACACCAACCGCCGAGGGCGTATCGCGTGCCATCACCCGCACCGTGGTCAGCTCCGCGCTGGCCATTCTGGCACTCGACTTCGTACTGACTTCTTTCATGTTCCGGGGGGTATGATGAGCCGTTCCGCGCTCGATCTATGGGTGGGCCTTTTTGTCGTGCTGGGCTTTGCCGCGCTGATTTTCCTGGCGATGAAAGTAGGGAATTCTTCCGGTATCGAGAAAGCCCATTTATATTCCGTACAGGCGCCGTTCGACGACATTGGCGGCCTGAAGGTGCGCGCGCCGGTGAAAAGCGCCGGCGTGCTGGTCGGACGTATCGGCGAAATCCATCTGGACCCACAAAGCTACCGCGCCGTGGTGCGCTTCGATATCGACCGCCGTTACGCCTTTCCGCGCGACACAAGCGCCGCGATCCTGACCGCGGGCCTGCTCGGCGAACAGTACGTCGGCCTGAACGCCGGGGCCGATACGGAAATGCTCAAGGATGGCGATACCATGCAGATCACTCAATCGGCGGTCGTGCTCGAAAAACTGATCGGCCAGTTCCTGTTCAGCAAGGCCGCGGAGCCCGTGCCAACACCATGAACCCCGCGCACAATCCCGTAAAGCATATGGAGGCGAGCCGATGAAACCGGTGTTGTTTGGCGGACGCATGACGATCGCTCTACTTGTCACAGTGCTCGCCGCGCTGCTGGCGTCCGGCTGCGCGAGCGTCGGCCAATCCAATCCGGACGATCCGCTGGAAGGCTACAACCGCGCCGTTTTCTCGTTCAATGAAGAAGTCGACCGCCTCGTTCTCAAGCCCACCGCCAGTCTTTACGACACGATCACGCCACATCCCTTGCACCTTGCCATCAGCAACGTGTTCAGCAACCTGGGCGATATCTGGATCGGCGTCAACAGCGCCTTGCAAGGCAAGGTCGAAGAAACATTGTCCGACGGCATGCGCCTTCTGGTGAATACCCTGCTCGGTTTCGGCGGCATCCTCGACATAGCCAGCGAGATGGGCCTCACCAAGCACGACGAGGACTTCGGCCAGACCTTGGGCCGCTGGGGCGTGGGCGAAGGACCGTATTTCGTCGTACCTTTCTTCGGACCGCGCACGCTGCGCGACGCCGTCGCGTTGCCGGTCGACCTGACCGGCGACAACGTATGGGCCATCCAGCACATTCCCACACGCAACGCCACGGTTGCCGTGCGCTTGATCGACGAACGAGCGCGTTTCCTCGGTACCGAACGCACACTGGATGAAGGCACGCTGGACAAATACAGTTACGTTCGCGACTTTTACTTGCAGCAGCGGCGCTATAAAGTCTTCGATGGCAATGTGCCACGTGAATATGAAAACTTTGACGACCCGCAGGAATCGCCACAAAGCGCCATTCCGCCAGGCGGCGAGTTCGACGCCACGGCGCGGATCGCGGTCGAACGGCTCGAATTGCTCGAAATCGGTGGAAACGACTGGATTTTGGCGGCCAACGTCTCGTCCCGTTCCTCCCCGAGTCCGACCATAAAACAATAGGTGAAAAACGATGAATAAGCTGTTTGCCGGGCTGCTGGCTCTACTGACCCTTGTTGTGGCCGTGCCCGCGAGCGCCGCGAACGAAACGCCCGATGCGCTGGTGCGCGACGTGACCAATGAAGTGCTGAACATCGTCCGCGAGGACAAAGCGATCCAGGCCGGCGACACTCGCCGCGTACTCCAATTGGTCGAAGAAAAAGTGTTGCCGCACTTCGACTTCCGCCGCATGACCATGCTCGCGGTCGGCCGCGATTGGCGTTCGGCCACGCCCGAACAGCAAACACGCCTGACCGGCGCCTTCCGCACCTTGCTCGTGCGCACCTATTCCAACGCGCTGACGCAGTACCGCGACCAGACCATCGACTTCAAACCGCTGCGGATGGCGGCAAGTGACACCACGGTACAAGTGCGCACCGAAGTGCGGCAGAACGGCGCACAACCCGTCGGCATCGATTACGCGCTGGAAAAAAGCGCCGACGGCTGGAAGGTGTTCGACGTGGTGGTAGCCGGGGTCAGCCTGGTGACGAATTATCGTAACAATTTCGCTCAGGAAATCCGCACCGGCGGTATCGATGGACTGATCCGCTCGCTCGAAGCCAAAAACCAATCGCCCGACACGCCACGGCCCGGCGCATGAGTAGCGACGACAGCGGTGTGCTGCGGCTTTCCGGCCCGGTAACGATGCAGACCGCGCCGGCGCTGCTCGAACAGGGGCGTGCCAGCGCCGCTGCGGGCGATCTCACCGTCGATTTTTCCTCCGTCACCACCGCCGACTCGGCCGCGCTCGCCTTGCTGCTCGACTGGCTGCGTGCAGCGCGGACAAACGGACGGCAGATCCGCGTGTGCGCCCTGCCGCCAAGCCTGAGCAGCCTTGCCCAACTTTACGGTATCGAGGACATACTCTCGCCGCTTACGCAAACTCCGTAGCAATGTCTTCGTCCGCAGCCCTCCCCTCCTCCCCCGCCATTCGTATTGCCGCTGTCACCAAAAACTACGGTGCACTCCGAGCGCTCGACGGGGTCGACCTCGAAATCGGCCACGGTGAATTCTTCGGCCTGCTGGGGCCGAACGGCGCAGGGAAAACCACCTTGATATCCGCGCTTGCCGGCTTGGTACGGCCCGATAGCGGCAGCTTGGCGGTGATGGGACACGATGTCGTCACCGATTACCGCAACGCCCGCCGCAACCTCGGCGTTGTACCGCAGGAACTAGTATTCGACCCTTTTTTTTCCGTGCGCGAAATGCTGCGCATTCAGTCAGGCTATTTCGGCATCCGCAACAACGACGACTGGATCGACGAAATCCTCGCCAGCCTCGATCTCACCACAAAAGCCAGCGCCAATATGCGCATGCTGTCGGGCGGCATGAAGCGCCGCGTGCTGGTGGCGCAGGCGCTGGTGCACCGCCCACCGGTGATCGTACTCGACGAACCCACCGCCGGGGTGGATGTGGAACTGCGCCAGGGGCTATGGCAGTTCATCCGCAAACTCAACCGCGACGGCCATACCATTGTTCTGACCACGCATTACCTGGAAGAGGCGGAAACCCTGTGCGGGCGCATCGCCATGCTCAAGGGCGGACGGGTGGTCGCGCTCGACACCACGGAAAACCTGCTGCGGCGCTTCACCACACACACGCTCGACGTGCGCCTCGAACGCCCGGAAGCTGGTGTTGCCCTGGGCGGCATGGCAGCCACGGGAGGTTGGGTCGAATTCACGCTGGAAAGTTACGGTGACGTGGAAGCCCTGCTCACCCGCCTGCGCGAAGCCGGCGCCGGCATGGCCGAAATGCGGCTCGGCGAGCCGGACCTGGAACGGGTGTTCGTGGAGGTGATGCACCATGCCTGAAACCACGCCCCAAACCGCCCTCCGCCCCATCGCCGCAAACGGCCGCGAAACGGCGCTGATAGGCTTTCGCACGCTACTGTACAAGGAGGTGCTGCGCTTCTGGAAAGTCAGCTTCCAGACCGTCGCCGCACCGGTACTCAGCGCGGTGCTGTTCCTGCTCATCTTCTCCCACGTACTCGACCGCACGGCCACGGCCTACGGCGAGGTGGCCTATACCGCCTTTCTCGTGCCCGGCCTGGTGATGATGTCGCTGCTGCAAAACGCGTTCGCCAACAGCTCATCGTCGCTGATCCAAAGCAAGATCACCGGCAACATCATCTTCATGCTGCTGCCCCCGCTGTCGTACCGCGAGTTTTACGCCGCTTACGTCATCGCCTCGGTGCTGCGCGGCCTGATGGTCGGGCTGGGCGTGCTGCTGGCCTCCATCCCGTTTGCCGTACCGCATATGGCCCATCCCCTGTGGGTGCTCGTTTTTGCCGTGACCGGCGGCGCGATTCTCGGTTCGCTCGGCGTCGTCGCCGGCATCTGGGCAGACAAATTCGACCAACTCGCCGCATTCCAGAACTTCCTCATCATGCCGCTGACCATGTTGTCCGGCGTGTTCTACTCCCTTCACTCCCTGCCGCCGCTGTGGCAGCGGATTTCTCACTTCAACCCGTTTTTCTTCATGATCGACGGTTTCCGCTACGGGTTTTTCGGTCAGTCCGACGTATCGCCGTGGATGTCCCTCACCGTCGTCGGAACTTGCTTCGTACTGCTCTCGGCCCTGACCCTGGCGATGCTCGCCCAGGGTTACAAACTACGCGCCTGAAAGGATCTATCCGCATGTTCGATACCCATGAGATCAAGCGCCTGATCGGCGCCGGACTCCCCTGCGACTTCATCGCCATCGAAGGCGACGATGGCGTGCACTTCACCGGCATCGTCGTCAGCGCCGCCTTCGCGGGCCTACCCAGAGTGCGCCAGCACCAGATGGTGTACGCAACGCTCGGCGCGCTGATGGGCAACGAAATTCACGCCTTGCAGTTGCAGACTTATGCCCCGGAAAAATGGGAAGAAGTTCGTGGTGAGTTAGGGCTTTAAGCTGGGGACTTTAAAAACCGGAGCCTTTAAGCGCCGGGTTTCAATTCTTTTGTTTTCAATCTTTAAACGCGCTTGAAATCGGTAACTCGCAAGCGCGATCTGTGAACGGATTCGCATGGACAAACTCCTGCTTCGGGGCGGCCGCCGGCTGACGGGCGAAATCGCCATATCCGGTGCCAAGAACGCGGCTTTGCCGATTTTGTGCGCGGCACTGCTGACGCGCGAACCGGTGACCTTCACCCATGTGCCGCGCTTGAACGACATCGACACCTTGCTGAAACTGCTCGGCCGCATGGGCGTGAAAGTCCACCGCGAAACCGATAGTGCAAGCGGAGGCGATATCGTCATGCTCGACGCCGCAACGCTCGACGATCCGGTGGCGCCCTACGATATGGTGAAAACCATGCGCGCCTCCATCCTTGTCCTCGGCCCACTGGTAGCGCGCGCGGGCGAAGCCAAAGTGTCCCTGCCTGGCGGCTGCGCTATCGGCGCGCGGCCGGTGGATCAGCACATCAAAGGCTTGCAGGCGATGGGCGCCGACGTGCGCGTGGAGCACGGCTACGTCCACGCCAGTGTGCCGCGCCTAAAAGGCGCGCGGCTGTTCACCGACATGGTGACGGTGACCGGCACCGAAAATCTGATGATGGCCGCGTGCCTGGCCGAAGGCGAAACGGTGATCGAAAACGCGGCGCGCGAACCGGAAGTGGTCGACCTCGCCAACTGTCTGGTGGCGATGGGCGCGCAGATTTCCGGCGCTGGCACCGACATCATCCGCATTCGCGGCGTCGAGCGCCTGCACGGCGCAACCCACCGCATCATGCCCGACCGCATTGAAACCGGCACCTATCTGTGCGCGGCGGCCGTGACCGGCGGCGACGTGCGCCTGACCGGTACCTCGTCGTGCTACCTCGACGCGGTGGTGGATAAGCTCATGGACGCCGGCTGCGACATCGTCACCGAACGCGACGCGATCCATATCAAGGCACCGGCGCGCCTGGAAGCCGTAAGCCTGCGCACCGCGCCCTATCCGGCCTTCCCCACCGACATGCAAGCGCAGTTCATGGCCTTGAACTGCGTGGCGCGGGGATCGGCAATGGTGCGCGAAACGATCTTCGAAAATCGCTTCATGCACGCGGTGGAGCTACAGCGCCTGGGCGCCGACATTCACATCGAGGGCAATACCGCGCTGGTCAAAGGCGTCGAGCAGCTACAGGGGGCAACGGTCATGGCGACCGATCTGCGCGCCTCGGCCAGCCTCGTCATCGCCGGCCTGGTGGCGGAGGGAGAAACGACAATCGAGCGCATTTACCATCTGGATCGCGGCTACGAGCGGCTCGAAGCCAAGCTCGCCGCGCTCGGCGCCGACGTCAGCCGGCTGGCGTGACTTCGGCATACGGGCCGCGCGGATACCGCGATGGCCCGTAATTCGTATGCTTTAATTAGTAATTTTTTAGATATTTATTTTTAATTCATTTCCTGTACTACCAGACTGTTACAAGCAAATACAGGAAGCAGCCTATTAGAATTAGCACAATAATCCAAGTTGCGAGGATTGCTGTTCCTTTTATAAGTGGTTGAAATATTAGATATAACAGTGCACGCATTGATCTTTTGTTTTATTTTAGCAATTGCACGTAATAACAGCGCTCAGTCTGCGGCGTCGCCCGCTGCGGGCGGGTGCGTCACCGCCAGCACATTGAGGCGGATCGCCTTGCCTTCCGGTGTGTTCCAGTCGATGCTCTGACCGACAGCCATGCCAAGCAGCGCGCTGCCGGCGGGGGTAAAGATCGATATCTTGTCGTTTTCCGCGCTGGCGTCTTTCGGGTAGGTCAACGTCAATTCGTATTCGCGGCCGCTCAGTTCCTCGCGGAAGCGGGCACGGCTGTTCATCGTGATGACCTCCGGCGGCATCTGCGCCGGGTCGCGCACATCGGCGCGGTCGAGCTCGTCGCGCAACGCATCGAGGTCGCTGCGGCTTTTTGCCGCGGGAGCGGACAGCAAACCTTCGAGGCGTTCGAGGTCGCGGGAGGAGACGATGATTTCCGGTTTCATGATTCAAACCCCTGCGGTAAGGAGTAAAAGCAACAAGCAGCCAAGCAATAGAGCAGGCAAGTAAAAAGGCCGGACCCCCTTCTGGCGGTCCAGCCGTACCCGTACAGGCTAACAGAAGCGGCCACGGGTTACAATGTTGGCCCGATTCCCGCAAGGCGTCATTGTGTCTGTGTCCGGTATCACGCTCGCCCTGTCCAAAGGCCGTATCTTCGAAGAAACCTTGCCGCTGCTGGCCGCTGCCGGCATCGTGCCGACGGACAATCCCGAATCCTCGCGCAAGCTCATCATCGGTACGAACCGTGCCGATGTCCGGCTGGTTATCGTGCGCGCCACCGACACCCCCACCTATGTCCAGTATGGCGCTGCCGATCTGGGCATTGCCGGCAAGGATGTGCTGCTGGAACATGGCGGCGCGGGGCTGTATCAGCCACTGGATTTGAACATCGCCCGCTGCCGCCTGTGCGTGGCCGTGCCCAAGGGCTTCGATTACGCGGCGGCGACACGGCCCGGCGGCCGCATCCGCGTCGCCACCAAATACATCGACAGCGCCAAGGCCCACTTTGGCGACAAGGGGGTGCATGTCGACCTCGTCAAGCTTTACGGCTCGATGGAGCTCGCACCCCTGGTCGGTCTGGCCGACGCCATCGTCGATCTCGTCTCCAGCGGCGGCACGCTGCGCGCCAATGGGCTGGAAGAAGTCGAAGAGATCATGTCGATCAGCTCGCGCCTGGTCATCAACCAAGCTGCCTTGAAGCTCAAACGCGATCTCATCCAGCCCTTGCTGGACGCCTTTGCCGGAGCCGTGAAACCATGAGCCAGACCGCCATCCGCCGGCTCGATGCCCGCGATCCCGAGTTTCTTTCCACGCTTGACGCATTGCTCGCCTTCGAAGCGGAGGACGACGGCCGCATCGACCGCGCCGTCAGCGAAATCCTGCGTGCGGTACGTGCCACGGGCGATGCCGCGGTGATCGAATACACCCGCCGCTTCGATCATCTGGACGCCGCCACGATGGCCGAACTGGAGCTGCCACAGGCCGAACTGCACGCCGCGCTGGCTTCGCTCGGCACAGAACAGCGCGAGGCGCTAACGACCGCCGCCGAGCGCGTGCGGCAGTACCACGAACGGCAGAAGCTGGAATCCTGGACATACACCGAAGCCGACGGCAGCCGTTACGGGCAGCAGGTGACCGCGCTCGACCGCGTCGGCCTGTACGTACCGGGTGGGCGGGCGTCCTACCCCAGCTCGGTGCTGATGAATGCGATCCCCGCTAAGGTGGCTGGTGTGCGGGAGCTCGTCATGGTGGTGCCGACGCCGCGCGGCGAAAAGAACCCGCTGGTACTGGCGGCGGCGGCGCTCACCGGCGTCGACCGCGTATTCACTATTGGCGGCGCGCAGGCGGTAGCGGCATTGGCTTACGGCACGCAGACCATCGCGCAAGTGGACAAAGTCGTCGGCCCCGGCAATGCCTATGTGGCCGAGGCCAAGCGCCGCGTGTTCGGCACGGTCGGTATCGACATGGTGGCCGGCCCGTCCGAGGTGCTGATCGTGTCCGACGGCAGCGGCCATACCGACTGGGTGGCGATGGATTTGTTCGCTCAGGCCGAGCACGACGAACTCGCCCAATCCATTCTGTTGTGTACCGACGCCGGTTTCATCGACGCCGTGCACGCGGCAATCGACCGCTTGCTGCCGACCATGCCACGGCATGAAACCATCGCCAAATCGCTCGCCAATCGCGGCGCGCTGATCCATGTGGACAGCGTCGAACAAGCCTGCGCCATTGCCAACCGCATCGCGCCGGAACACCTAGAGCTGGCGCTAGAGGACGCGGAACAGTGGGTTGCGCACATCCGCCACGCCGGCGCGATCTTTGTCGGCCACTGGGCGGTGGAAGCGCTGGGTGATTACTGCGCCGGCCCCAATCACGTGCTGCCAACGATGCGCAGCGCGCGTTTTTCGTCGCCGCTGGGCGTTTACGATTTCCAGAAGCGCAGCAGTATCGTGCATATTTCGGAAGCCGGTGCGCAGCAGTTAGGCAAGGTGGCCGCCGTGCTGGCCGAGGGCGAAGGCTTGCAGGCGCATGCGCGCTCGGCGCGGATGCGCTTGAAAGGCTAACTACACCACCACCCAACCAAGGCGCTCAGCCGAGAATTTCGCCCAGCGCCCACGTCAGCGCGGCGCACTGTTCGTCCGTGCCGATGGTGATGCGTAGAAACTGATCGATGCGCGGCAGGCGGAAGTGGCGAACGATGATCGCGCGCGCGCGCAACGCGGCGGCCAGTTCTCCCGCGTCGCGCTGCGGATGACGAGCAAAAATAAAGTTGGCGGCGGAAGGCAGCACATCGAAACCGAGCTTGGCAAGCTCCGCGCTCAACCGCTCGCGGGTGACAACAATACGCGCACAGCCGGCGCGGAAGTGCGCCTCATCCTCGACCGCGGCAACCCCGCCGGCAATCGACAGGCGATCCAGCGGATAAGAGTTGAAACTGTTCTTGACCCGTTCCAGCGCCTCGATCAACGCGGGCTGGCCCACTGCAAAGCCGATGCGTAGCCCGGCAAGCGAGCGGCTCTTGGAAAAGGTCTGCACCACCAACAAGTTGGGGTAGCGCTCGACCAACGGAATCGCGCTGTCGCCGCCAAAATCGACATAGGCCTCATCGATCAGCACCACCGCATCGGGATTGCCGGCGACGATGCGCTCGACTTCGCCCAGCGCTAGCGGCCGCCCGGTAGGCGCGTTGGGATTGGCAAAAATGATCGCGCCCGCGCGCTCGCCACTGCGCGGCAGATAATCGTCCGCGCGCAGGGCAAAGTCATCGGCCAACGGTACGATGCGCTGCTCGATGCCGTACAACGCGCAATACACCGGGTAGAAGCTGTAGGTGATGTCGGGCATCCACAGTGGCCGTTCGTGCTTGAGCAAGGCAATGAAGGCGTGGGCCAGCACTTCGTCCGACCCGTTGCCAACGAAAATCTGCTCCGGTGTAACGCCATAACGCCGCGCCAGCGCCACCTTCAATTGCCCGGCCTCGGGGTCGGGATACAGGCGCAACGCATCGGTCGCGGCGTCGCGGATCGCCTCAACGACGCGCGGCGACGGACCATAGGGGTGTTCGTTGGTGTTGAGCTTGACGAGCTGGTCGAGCTTGGGCTGTTCGCCCGGAACGTAGGGGGTCAGGCCGCGGGCGACGGCGCTCCAGTATTGGCTCATCGGAAAATCTACGGTGAGGTTGGCGTCGGAAAAGCGATAACGAGGGCAGCGGCAGCAATCAATCGGGGAACCCGCCTTGCTGCCAGCCGGTCGCACGATGGTATCATGGCCCTTCGTTCCCACCAGCAGCCAGTATCACAGCCATGCGGCGAGCAGACGTTACGCGCAACACCCTCGAAACCCGGATAGCCGTCGGCATCGACCTGGACGGCAGCGGCAAGGCGAACCTCGCCACCGGTGTGCCGTTTCTCGATCACATGCTGGACCAGATCGCCCGTCACGGCGCGATCGACCTCGACGTGAAGGCCGAAGGCGATACCCATATAGACGACCACCACACGGTCGAGGATGTCGGCATCGCCATCGGTCAGGCTTTCGCGCAGGCGCTCGGCGACAAAAAAGGCATCCGCCGCTACGGCCACGCCTATGTGCCTCTGGACGAAGCCTTGTCGCGCGTCGTGATAGATTTTTCCGGCCGCCCCGGGCTGCATTATTTTGTCGACTACACGCGTGCGCGCATCGGCAATTTCGACGTCGATCTGGCACGCGAATTCTTCCAGGGTTTCGTCAATCATGCCGGCGCTACCGTGCATATCGACAACCTGCGCGGCGACAACGCCCACCACCAGTGCGAAACGATCTTCAAGGCATTCGGCCGCGCGCTGCGCATGGCGGCGGAACGCGACGAACGCGCGGCGGGCGTGATCCCCTCGACCAAGGGCGCGCTTTAAGCCCGCGCCGGATCCTTTACGGACTTGCCCTTCACCACGCTTTTCAACCCCACACCCAAAGCGAGCTTGCAACGATGACCACCGTGGCCATCATCGATTACGGCATGGGCAACCTGCGCTCGGTTGCCAAAGCCATTGAACACGTGGCGCCCGATTGCAAGGTTGTCGTCACCTCCGACCCCTTGGCGGTATCCGCCGCTTCCCGGGTCGTTTTTCCCGGCCAGGGCGCGATGCCCGATTGCATGCGTGAACTCGATGCGCGCGGCCTGCGTCCGGCGGTATTGGAGGCGGCGGCGAACAAACCCTTTCTCGGCATCTGCATCGGCTTGCAAATGCTGTTCGAACATAGCGAGGAAGGCGGTGTGCCGGGTCTAGGCATCCTGCGTGGCGAGGTCGTCCGCTTCCGCGACGAGCACATGCGCGCCAGCGGCCGTTTGAAAGTGCCTCACATGGGTTGGAACGAAGTGTGGCGCACGGCCGCCCACCCGCTATGGGAAGGCATTGCCGACGGCGACCGCTTTTATTTCGTGCACAGCTATGTCGTCGTTCCGGCCGACGCGCCGCTGACGGCGGCAGGCACCGATTACGGTTCGCGCTTTACCAGCGCGGTAGCGCGAGATAATATCTTCGCGGTTCAGTTTCACCCTGAAAAGAGCGCCCAGGCAGGTCTGCGGCTGTTGTCGAATTTCATCCGCTGGGCGCCTTGAGTGTCACCGATTTCTTTCATGTTCTACTGCCATTGAGCTTGGTATGCTGCTAATCCCCGCCATCGACCTCAAAGACGGTCATTGCGTACGTCTAACACAAGGAGAAATGGACGGTGCCACCGTATTCTCCGACGATCCTGCCGCCATGGCCCGGCGCTGGCTCGATCTGGGCGCTCGCCGCCTGCATCTGGTCGATCTGAACGGCGCTTTTGCCGGTAAGCCTAAAAACAGCGCCGCGATTCGCACCATCACCGACGAAGTGGGTGACGACGTGCCGGTACAACTGGGCGGCGGCATCCGCGACCTGGATACGATCGAGCATTACCTCGACAACGGCATTTCCTACGTCATCATCGGTACCGCGGCGGTTAAAAATCCCGGCTTCCTGCACGATGCCTGCGGTGCGTTCCCCGGCCATATCATCGTTGGACTGGACGCGCGGGACGGCAAGGTGGCGGTCGATGGCTGGTCGAAGCTAACCGGCCACGATGTTGTCGATCTGGCGAAAAAATACGAGGACTACGGTGTCGAAGCGGTGATCTACACCGACATCGGCCGCGACGGCATGCTCTCCGGTGTCAATATCGACGCCACCGTGCGCCTTGCGCAGGCACTGCGCATTCCGGTGATCGCCAGCGGCGGCATCGCCACCCTGACCGACATCGAAGCCCTGTGCGCAGTGGAAAGCGAAGGCGTCACGGGCGCCATCACCGGCCGCGCCATCTATCAGGGAACACTCGATTTCGCCGCCGCCCAAGCGCGCGCCGACGCACTGAACGGCGCAGCCTGATGCTGGCCAAGCGCATCATTCCCTGCCTCGACGTCAACGCTGGACGCGTGGTCAAAGGCATTAATTTCGTCGAATTGCGCGATGCCGGCGATCCGGTCGAAATCGCCCGGCGCTACGACGAACAAGGCGCGGACGAACTCACCTTTCTCGATATCACCGCCAGTTCGGACGACCGCGACATCATCCTGCACGTCGTCGAACAAGTGGCCAACCAAGTTTTCATCCCACTTACCGTCGGCGGCGGCGTGCGCACGGTGGAGGATGTCCGGCGGCTGCTCAACGCCGGCGCGGACAAAGTCAGCATCAACACCGCGGCAGTCAACAACCCGCAGGTGGTCAAAGAAGCGAGCGGCAAGGTCGGTAACCAATGCATCGTCGTCGCTATCGACGCCAAGCAGACGGCGCCGGGTAAATGGGAAGTGTTCACGCACGGCGGACGCAAGCCGACCGGATTGGACGTGATTGAGTGGGCGCTGCGCGTGGAAAAGCTCGGCGCTGGCGAAATTCTGCTGACCAGCATGGACCGTGACGGCACCAAGGTCGGTTTCGATCTGCGGCTTACCCGGGCGGTGTCGGATGCGGTTTCGATCCCGGTGATCGCCAGCGGTGGCGTCGGATCGCTCGAACACCTCGCCGAAGGCGTTACCGAGGGCGGCGCCGATGCCGTGCTGGCGGCCAGCATTTTCCACTTCGGACAACACACCGTGCGTGAGGCCAAGGAATTGATGCGCGCGCGCGGCATCGAGGTCAGACTGTGAGCAACACCAAGTGGCTCAACGAAGTGAAATGGGACGAGCACGGACTTGTGCCGGTGATCGCCCAGGAAGCCACTAGCGGCGATGTAGTGATGTTCGCCTGGATGAATCGCGAAGCCCTGCAGCGTACCGCCGAAACCGGCGAGGCCGTTTACTGGTCGCGCTCGCGCCGCAAGCTGTGGCACAAGGGCGAGGAGTCCGGTCACGTACAAAAAGTCCTGGATATACGCATTGACTGCGATAATGATGTTGTGCTTCTGAAAATCGAGCAGATAGGCGGTATTGCCTGTCACACCGGGCGCCATAGCTGCTTCTTTCAGAAGTATTTCGCCGACGGCCGCTGGGAAGCCGTCGAACCGGTTCTCAAAGACCCGAAGGACATCTACAAATGATCGATATCGAAGTGTTGCACCGCGTGGCCGAAACCGTCGCCCAACGCAAGAACGCCGATCCGAACTCCTCCTACGTTTCCAGCCTGTTCGGCAAGGGGGTCGACGCCATTTGCAAGAAAGTCGCCGAGGAGTCCGCCGAAACGATCATGGCGGCCAAGGACGGCAACCGCCTTCAAGTCGTCCGCGAAGTAACCGACGTGTGGTTCCACACGATGATTCTGCTCGGGCACTTCGGCCTATCGGTGGATGACATATTCGCCGAATTCCGCCGCCGCGAAGGCGTTTCCGGCATCGACGAAAAACGATCCCGCCAGGGCTGAGCGTGGCGCAGATGAACGACTGCATCTTTTGCAAAATCGTCAAGGGCGAAATCCCCGCGAAGAAAATCTTCGAGGATGAATTCGTCCTTGCATTCCACGACATCCATCCGATCGCACCGGTTCATTTCCTCATCATCCCCAAGCTCCACATTCCATCGATGGCCCAGCTCGCCCCCGAGCACGAGGCTGTACTGGGTCGGTTGATGGTGACCGCCGGCCGTCTGGCACGGGAACAAGGCTGTGCCGACGGTTTCAGAACCATCGCAAACACCGGCCGGGTCGGGCTTCAGGAGGTGTATCATCTCCACGTTCACATCTTGGGCGGACCGGATCCGCTGCCGCCCATGTTGAAGCGTTAAGGA
>JAVBJT010000004.1:0-157543 GCA_031546845.1 Azoarcus sp.
TATCGGTTGTCCAGTTTTTAAAGATCCGCTGCCAATCCCACCGCAGCAACCGCACCAATCAGGTGCAGCAAAGAAACGAGAGTATGAAGGAGCGAAAAGAAGCTGTCAACGGTTCAAGCCTATAAAACGCTTCTCTCTGTTTGAGCGCAAACAGAACCCCACCACTTCAGCCAAAGAAACCGTCGAGTTGTGGAACCTCCATCGGAACCGCCAAAATAACGGCCTTAGCGCCTATGCAACGAGCCAGCCCTGTGGAACCTCGGGCCGAAAGCTATGCTTGGCACTCATCCCGATGCTTAAGGAAGGATATGCAGCAGTATCTCGATCTTGTTCAGGACATCTTCGACAACGGCACCTGGCAAAACAATCGAACCGGTATCCGCACCCTGAGCATTCCGGGCGCAATGATGAAGTTCGACCTGCAGAAGGGCTTTCCCGCGGTCACGACGAAGAAGCTGGCTTTCAAATCCGCAATCGGCGAGTTGGTCGGCTTCATGCGCGGCTATCGCAGCGCCGCCGATTTCCGGGCGCTCGGATGCAAGGTCTGGGACCAGAACGCCAACGAGAACGCACAGTGGCTAGGGAACCCATACAGGCTCCAGGAAAACGACCTGGGCCCCGTGTACGGTGTGCAGTGGCGGCAATGGCCGGCCTATAAGTTGATCGACCTCAGCCAGACGCAAAGCGCGCCCCAAATTGCAGATGCATTGAACAGGGGCTACCAGCGGATTGGCGTCGTCGAGGAAACCGGGGAGCGCGGCAAGACAACGAGCGCACTCTTGTATAAAGCAGTCGATCAACTGCGTCAGTGCCTGGACACCATCATCGACGATCCAGGCAGCCGCCGGATTCTTTTCCACGGATGGAACTGGGCGCAGCTTGAGGAAATGGCGCTTCCTCCGTGCCATCTCTTGTATCAGTTCCTGGTTAACCAGCCAAAGCGCGAGATTTCTCTTTGCCTTTACATCCGTTCGAATGATGTTGGACTTGGAACGCCCTTCAACCTGACCGAAGGCGCCGCGCTGCTCCATCTGGTGGGCCGGCTGACCGGCTATACCCCACGGTGGTTCACCTATTTCATCGGCGATGCGCACCTTTATGAAAACCATGTGGACATGCTTCGAGAACAATTGAAGCGCGAACCATTCCCTGCTCCAAGGCTGGTTTTATCCGAGCGCATTCCCGACTTCTCGGTCACGGGAAAATACGAACCGGAATGGTTGGAAAACGTCGAGCCGGGCGACTTTCAGCTCGAGGGGTATCGGCACCATGCGCCATTAACCGCGCCAATGGCCGTTTAAAATCGCAGCCAGAAGAACGAACCGCCCGCCCGGGCGGTAATACCCCCTCGGGCAACAATCGCACCAGCACGCTGCAACAAGCCCCCGCCCGCGCCTCACCCACCCTCTCCAGAAAAACCGCGCTTCACACCCGTTCCACCGGCCAGCCACCTCGGCATATCACCGCCCTGAGCATGGAATTCCACGCTCAGAGCGGCCGATAACAATTCACTACATTTCGCAAACAGTTGCGCAAACAAGACTTGAGAGACTGCACTCAACGACGGTGAAACACGCCCGCGAACAACACCTGCACGCCAACAACAATCCGGCGGCGGGTGCCGAAGGTGGAGGCTTAGGAGGAGACATGGCCGAATACGATAGTGCAAGAAGCGCCGCCACGAATGCGCTCGACACTTTTCCGCGCTTGTTGATGGAGCATGCGCGGGTACGGCCCGAGCGGCCGGCGATGCGGGAAAAGGAATACGGCATCTGGCAGACCTACACCTGGACACAGGTGGCGGACAACGTGCGCGCAATCGCCTGCGGCCTGGCCACGCTGGGGTTCAGGCGCGGCGACCGGCTAGCGATCATCGGCGACAACCGCCCGCGCCTGTACTGGTCGGTGGCGGCCTGCCAATGCCTCGGCGGCATCCCGGTCATGCTGTACCAGGACGCCGTGGCACAGGAAATGACTTATGTGCTGCAGGATGCCGAGATCCGCTTCGCCGTGGTCGAGGATCAGGAGCAGGTGGATAAGCTGCTCGAAATCGCCTCGGACGTGCCACTGCTCGAACACGTGATCTACGACGACGGCCGCGGCATGCGCCACTACGGCCAGCGCACGCTGCTGGGACTGGACGCGTTGCAGGACAGGGGGCGCGCGCTTGAACGCGAGCAGCCCGACTTTCTCGACGGTGAAATCGGCAAGGGCGCACCCGACGATATTTCGGTGATGCTCTACACCTCCGGCACCACCGGCACGCCCAAGGGCGTCTGCCAGACGCACAGCGCGTTCATCGCCGCAGCGCAAGGGGGTATCGGTTTCGACCGCTTGTCCGACCGCGAGGACATCCTCTCTTATCTGCCGATGGCCTGGGTGGGCGACCATCTGTTTTCCTTCGCTCAGGCGATGGTGGCCGGTTTCACCATCAACTGCCCGGAATCGGGCGAGACGGTGATGACCGATCTGCGCGAAATCGGCCCCACGTACTACTTCGCCCCACCACGCGTATTCGAGAACCTGCTGACCCAGGTGATGATCCGCATGGAGGATGCCGGCTGGTTCAAGCGCAAGCTGTTCCACTATTTCATGGCCGTGGCGCGCCGGGCGGGCGCCGATCTGCTCGACGGAAAATCCGTCGATTTCGGCGACCGTGTGCGCTACGCGCTGGGGAATCTGCTGGTGTATGGCCCGCTGAAGAATGTGCTGGGCTTGAGCCGCATTCGCGTCGCCTATACCGCCGGCGCGGCGATCGGGCCGGATCTGTTCCGTTTTTATCGCTCCATCGGCGTCAATCTGAAGCAGCTCTACGGCCAGACGGAAACCTGCGCCTACGTCTGCCTGCAGCCGGACGGGGAAATCAAGCTCGACTCGGTGGGCAAGCCCGCGCCGCAAGTCGAGGTGAAACTGGCTGACAACGGCGAAATCCTGGTCAAGGGGCCGATGCTGCTCAAGACGTATTACAAGCGGCCGGACGCCACGGCCGAGTCGATCGACAGCAACGGTTATTTCATGACCGGCGACGCAGGCTTCTTCGACGAGCAAGGCCACCTGAAGATCATCGACCGCGCCAAGGATGTGGGCAAGCTCAACGACGGTTCGATGTTCGCGCCCAACTACATCGAGAACAAGCTCAAATTCTTCCAGTACATCAAGGAAGCGGTCGTGTTCGGCAACCGGCGCGACCACGTCACCGCCTTCATCAATATCGATTTCGAGGCGGTGGGCAACTGGGCCGAGCGCAAGGGCATGGCGTATTCCGGTTATACCGACCTGGCCGCGCAGCCGGCGGTGTATGAGCTGATCCGCGACTGCGTCGAACAGGCCAATGCAGATCTGGCCACCGATACGCGCATGAGCGGTTCGCAGATCAAACGCTTCCTCGTGCTGCACAAGGAACTGGATGCCGACGACGGCGAGCTGACCCGTACGCGCAAGGTGCGGCGCAACTTTATCGCGGAGAAATACGCCGTGCTGATCGAGGCGCTGTACGAAGGCAAGCGCAGCCAGTTCATCGAAACCCAGGTGAAGTACGAGGATGGTCGCATCGGCAGCGTTCACGCCGATCTGCGCATCGAAGAGGCGAGGGCCACGGCCCCTGCCGGTTTGAAACATGCAGCCTGAGGAGCGGGGAATGAATATGAACGACATGACTCAAGCAGCCCAATCCCCGGCCGCCACAGAAGTTGCGGCGGGCGGCCGCCGCATCGGCGATGTGATCCTCGACCTGCAGAATATCTCTCTGTCGTTCGGCGGCGTGAAGGCGCTCACCAATATCAGCTTCAACGTGCGCGAGCACGAAATCCGCTCGATCATCGGTCCCAACGGCGCCGGCAAAAGCTCGATGCTGAACGTGATGAACGGCGTCTATCGCCCGCAGGAAGGCCACATTCTGTTCCGTGGCCAACCGCGCCAGCGCATCGAGCCGCATCAGGCGGCGGCGCAGGGTATTGCCCGCACCTTCCAGAACATCGCGCTGTTCAAGGGCATGAGCGTGCTCGACAACATCATGACGGGCCGCAACCTCAAGATGCAGTGCAACCTGTTCCAGCACGCGTTGTATTGGGGCAAAGCGCGGCGCGAGGAAATCGAACACCGCATGAAGGTGGAAGAGGTCATCGACTTCCTCGAAATCCAGAGCATCCGCAAAACGCCGGTCGGGCGGCTGCCCTACGGTTTGCAGAAGCGCGTCGAACTGGCCCGGGCGCTCGCCGCCGAGCCGTCGCTGCTACTGCTCGACGAGCCGATGGCAGGCATGAACGTGGAAGAAAAGCAGGACATGTGCCGCTTCATCCTCGACGTCAACGACCAGTTCGGCACCACCATCGTCCTCATCGAGCACGACATGGGCGTGGTCATGGACATTTCCGACCGCGTGGTCGTGCTCGACTACGGCAAAAAGATCGGCGACGGCCCGCCCGACGAGGTGAAAGCCAACCCCGACGTGATCGCCGCCTACCTCGGCACATCTCACTAATAAACAAACGCCAACCGGACACGGTGCGAGGAGACAAAGATGCAGTTCTTTTTCGAAGTGCTGATCGGCGGTCTGCTGTCGGGGGTGCTCTACGCCCTCGTGGCGCTAGGCTTCGTGCTGATCTACAAGGCGTCGGGCGTGTTCAACTTCGCCCAGGGGGCGATGGTGTTCTTCGCCGCGCTGACCTTCGTCGGCTTCCAGGAGGTGCTGCCGGGCTGGACTGGGCTGGCCGCAGGCGGCAGCGCGGTGTTCTGGCTCGCCTTCGCGCTCACGCTGGGCGCGATGGTGATACTCGGCATCCTCACCGAAAAGATCGTGCTGCGCCCGCTGGTGAATCAGCCGCACATCACGCTGTTCATGGCCACCATCGGGCTGACCTTCCTCGTCGAAGGCATCGCCCAGGGCATCTGGGGCGCTAACGTGCGCGGGCTGGATCTGGGCATCGTCGATGAGCCGGTGGAATGGGTCATGGACAACGCCGGCATCCTGGTCTCGAAGTTCGACATCTTCGCCGCCTCCGTCGCTGGCGCGCTAGTGGTCGCGCTGGCGCTGTTCTTCCAATACACCCGCATCGGCCGGGCACTGCGGGCGGTGGCCGACGATCACCAGGCCGCGCTGTCCATCGGCATTCCGCTGCGCCACATCTGGGCCATCGTGTGGGGCGTGGCAGGCTTCGTCGCCCTGGTCGCGGGCATGATCTGGGGCGCGCGTAGCGGGGTTCAGTTCGCACTCACCTTCACCGCGCTGAAGGCGCTGCCGGTGCTGATCCTCGGCGGCTTCACGTCGGTGCCGGGAGCCATCGTCGGCGGACTCATCATCGGCGCGTCGGAAAAGCTCGCGGAAGTCTATGTCGGCCCCTTCGTGGGCGGCGGCATCGAAGGCTGGTTCCCCTACGTACTCGCGCTCGCCTTCCTCCTCGTGAGGCCAGAAGGTTTGTTCGGCGAAAAGCACATCGACCGGGTTTAACACCATTCACGGACGGGGCCGGCGCAAACCGCCAACCCCGCACCGCCCACAGCTTGAGAGGAGCACCTCATGCTTTATCGCGAAGCCGGCCAGTTCAAGGCCAGTTACCAAGAAGATCAGCAGATCTTCCCCATCCGCCAGGACCGCATCGGGTTTGCCGCGATCCTCGTCTTCTTCTTTCTGGCCGTACCCGCCATCGCCAACCAATATTGGTTGCAGGCGATCCTGACGCCGGTGCTGATCTTCTCGCTCGCCGCCATCGGGCTGAACATCCTCACCGGCTACGCCGGCCAGCTCTCGCTCGGCTCGGCGGCCTTCATGGCGGTGGGCGCGTTCGGCGCTTACAACCTCATGCTGCGCATCGACGGCATGCCCTTCCCCATCGCCCTCATCGGCGGCGGCCTGTGCGCGGCGGCGGTGGGCGTGGCCTTCGGCCTGCCGTCCTTGCGCATCAAGGGCTTTTACCTGGCGGTGGCGACACTGGCGGCGCAGTTTTTCATCGTTTGGGTGCTGACCAAGTTCCCGTGGTTTTCCAACCATTCGTCATCCGGCGTCATCACCACGCAAAAGGTGACGATGCTCGGCTTCACCTTCGATACGCCGGCAACGCAATATCTGCTCACGCTCAGCATCGTCGCCGTGCTCGCGCTGCTGGCGAAAAACCTGGTGCGCAGTACCACCGGCCGGTCGTGGATGGCGGTGCGCGACATGGACGTGGCCGCCGAGGTGATCGGCATCCGGCCGCTGCGCGCCAAGCTTTCCGCGTTCGCCGTGTCCTCGTTCTACTGCGGCGTGGCGGGCGCGCTGTACGCCTACACCTACCTCGGCACGGTGGAGCCGGAAGGCTTCAACCTCGACATGTCGTTCAAGATCCTGTTCATGGTCATCATCGGCGGCGTGGGCTCGATCATGGGCTCGTTCCTCGGCGCCGCCTTCATCGTGCTGCTGCCGATCTTTCTCGATAACGTGATTCCATACTTGTTCGGGAGCTTCGCGCCGGCCAATTTCTCGTCGAACCTGCAACTGATCGTATTCGGCGGGCTGATCATTTTCTTCCTTATCGTCGAACCGCACGGCCTCGCGCGGCTGTGGCAGCTCGGCAAGGAAAAACTGCGGCTGTGGCCCTTCCCGCACTGAGCCGCCGCACCCAACCTTCTGCCGGCGCCCCGGCGCCGGCAGGCTGGTAATTCGCAAGACCCCTGTTTCGTAAAAAACCCGAAATACCCAGGAGGAGACACCATGAAACTGCAGAAAACCCTTCTTGCCAGTGCCGTCATCGGCGGTTTGTTGGCCAGCGCCTATGCCGCCGCCGCGCCGGAGCAGTTCATCGGCCTGCCGAGCTACCGCGTCGGCCCTTACGCAGCCGGCGGCTCCGGCGTGTTCGGCGGCTGGATCGACTACATGCAGCTCATCAACGAACGCGACGGCGGCGTAAACGGCGTCAAGCTGACGTGGGAAGAGTGCGAGACGGAATACAACAACGCCCGTGGCGTGGAATGCTACGAGCGCCTGAAAGGCAAGGGCGAAACCGGTAATACCGTGTTCCAGCCGGTGTCGACGGGCATCACCTACTCGGTGCTGGACAAGGTCGCGCAGGACAAGATTCCGGCGGTGACGATCGGCTACGGACGCACCGACGCCATCGACGGACGAGTCTTCCCCTGGGTGTTCCCGATGATCTCGACCTACTGGTCGCAGGCCTCCGGCATCGTCAAGTACATCGGCCAAAAAGAAGGCGGGATGGACAAACTCAAGGGCAAGAAGATCGTCTATCTGTACCACGATTCCGCCTTCGGCAAGGAAGGCATCGCGCTGATGGAGCAGTCCGCCGCCAAGTACGGCTTCACGCTGGCCCAGATCGCGGTCGCCCACCCCGGCAACGAGCAGCAGGCGCAGTGGCTGCAAATCCGCCAGGAAAAACCGGATTACGTCGTGCTGTGGGGCTGGGGCGTCATGAACTCGACGGCGATCCGCACCGCCGCGCGCACGGGCTTCCCGCGCGACAAGATCATCGGCGGCTGGTGGTCCGGCTCCGAGGAAGACGTGATACCGGCCGGCGACGGGGCGAAGAACTACATCTCCGCCAACTTTACCGGCGTGGGCACGGATTTCCCGGTGATTCAGGATGTGCAGAAATACGTCTACGCCAAGAACAAGGGCAACATGGAAGACAAGGCACGCGTGGGCAGCGTGACGTACAACCGCGGCATCGTCCACGGCATCGTCACCGTCGAGGCCATCCGCACCGCGCAGGAGAAATTCGGCAAGGGCAAGCCGATCACCGGCGAGCAAATGCGCTGGGGCCTGGAACACCTCACGCTCGACTCCGCGCGCCTAGCCGCCATCGGCGCCAGCGGGCTGATGCCGGACGTCAAGGTGACCTGCGCCGACCACGAAGGCTCGGGCAAGATCAAATTCCAGCAGTGGGACGGAGCGAAGTGGGTATCCCTGACCGACTGGATCGAGTCCGACCGCGCACAGGTACGCGCGCTCGCGGAAAGCTCCGCCGCCAAGTACGCGCAGGAAAAAGGTATTACCCCGCGCGATTGCACCAAGGAAATCTAAGCCGGAAGCCATGACCTTGCAGGTGGAGGCGGCCTATGCCGCCTCCGCTTTCAGCGCCCGCTTTTACCTCCCGCTTTAATTTCTCATACCACGCCAAGTCGTACTCAACCGACCCCGCGCCACTACCGAGACGAGGCTCGCCCAATGACCGCAACCGCCGTAGCCCCCGCCGCCGTCGCTCCCCAGAGCGCCGCCGCGTCCTATCTCGACATCAACAACGTCGAAGTCATCTACGACCACGTCATCCTGGTGCTCAAGGGCGTGTCCCTGCGCGTGCCGCAAGGCAGCATCGTCGCGCTGCTCGGCGCCAACGGCGCGGGCAAATCGACCACACTGAAAGCCATTTCCAACCTGCTGCGCGCCGAACGTGGCGACGTCACCAAGGGCAGCATCGAATTCAAGGGCGCGCGCGTCGATCAGATGACGCCCACCGAACTGGTCAAGCGCGGCGTAATTCAAGTAATGGAAGGCCGCCATTGCTTCGGCCACCTGACAATCGAGGAAAACCTGCTCACCGGCGCCTACACGCGTAGCGCGTCGCGCAGTGAAATCCGCGCCGACCTGGAAAAGGTGTACCACTACTTTCCGCGCCTGAAACAGCGCCGCACGTCGCAGGCCGGCTACACCTCGGGCGGCGAGCAACAAATGTGCGCCATTGGCCGCGCGCTGATGGCCAAGCCGGAAATGATCCTGCTCGACGAACCGTCGATGGGGCTGGCGCCGCAGATCGTCGAAGAAATCTTCGAGATCGTGAAAGACCTCAACGGCAACGAAAAGGTGAGCTTCCTGCTCGCCGAGCAGAACACCATGGTCGCGCTGCGCTACGCCGATTTCGGCTACATCCTCGAAAACGGCCGCATCGTCATGGAAGGCGCGGCCGATGAGCTCGCCAACAACGAAGACGTGAAAGAGTTCTACCTCGGCCTGTCGGGCGACGGACGCAAGAGCTTCCGCGACGTCAAACACTATCGCCGGCGCAAACGCTGGTTGTCGTAAAGCGCACCCACAACCCCAGGAACCGTATCGGCCCCGCTGCCGGCGCATGCGCCGCGGCGGCCTGGCCGTGCGCGGCCGCTCAGAAAAACGGGAATTCCCATGACGGAAGCCACCATGAATCCCACCATGAACCACTACGACGCCAGAGAAACCCGCGACCCGGCCGAACGCGAACGCGACCTGTTCGCCCGCCTGCCCGCTCAGATCGCCCATGCCCGAGCACATGCGCCCACGCTTGCCCGCCTGCTCGCGGGCATCGACCCGAAAACCATTGTGAACCGCGCGGCGCTGGCGCGCCTGCCGGTGATCCGCAAATCCGAACTGCTGCAAGCGCAACAGGCGGCACCGCCCTTCGGCGGCTTTGCGGCGGCGCGCTGGGGCGCGACCTACCGGCGCGTGTTCGCCTCGCCCGGTCCGCTATACGAACCGGAAGGCGCGCGGCCGGACTACTACCGCTTCGCCCGTGCCTTGTTCGCCGCCGGTTTCCGCGAAGGCGACCTGATCCACAACACCTTTTCCTACCACTTCACCCCCGCCGGCTCGATGATGGAAACCGCCGCCCACGCCCTGGGCTGCACGGTGTTCCCCGCCGGCACCGGCCAGACCGAGCAGCAGGTGGCGGCCATTGTCGATCTGCGCCCAAACGCCTACGTCGGCACGCCCTCCTTCCTGCGTATCCTGCTCGAAAAAGCGGATGAACTGGGCGTGACGCTCAGCTTCAGCAAAGCCTTCGTTTCCGGCGAAGCCTTTCCGCCCAGTTTGCGCAGCGCATTCGCCGAACGCGGCATCCGCGCGTTCCAAGCCTACGCCACTGCCGACATCGGCCTCATCGCCTACGAAACACCGGCATTGGAAGGCTTCGTGGTGGAAGAAGACATCCTGCTCGAAATCGTCCGCCCCGGCACGGGCGACCCGGTGTCGCCGGGTGAGGTCGGCGAAGTCGTCGTCACCACCTTCAACCCGGATTACCCACTGATCCGCTTCGGCACCGGCGATCTCTCGGCCATCCTGCCCGGCGTCTCGCCCTGCGGGCGCAGCAACCTGCGCATCAAGGGCTGGATGGGGCGCGCCGACCAGACGACCAAGGTCAAAGGCATGTTCGTCCATCCCGGCCAGATCGCCGACGTCATCCGCCGCCACCCCCAACTGCAACGAGCACGGCTGGTGGTGGACAACCCCGGCCAGACAGACCGCATGACATTACAATGCGAGTTGCGCAGCGATACGGTCGCCAATGAGAGCGCCATGAACACCTTGGCCGGCGCCGTGGCCACCAGCATCCGCGAACTGACCAAACTGCGTGGTGAGGTCGAATTCTGCGCGCTGGGCAGCCTCGCCAACGACGGCAAAATCATCGACGACCTCCGCCGTTACGAGTAATCATGAACGCCCCACCCCTGCGCGGCCTTCGCGTACTCGACCTTACCCGCCTGCTGCCGGGGCCGCTCGCCACCCAGCACCTCGCCGATTACGGCGCCGAGGTCATCAAGATCGAAGACACCGGCGCCGGCGACTACGCGCGCACGATGGGGCCGGCGCCGGATGAGGGCGGCGACAGTTACTTGTACCGGCTGGTCAATCGCAACAAGCGCAGCCTGCGCCTCGACCTCAAGCACGAGGAAGGGCGCGCGCTGTTCCTGCGCCTGGTGGAAACGGCCGATGCGCTCGTCGAAGGCTTTCGCCCCGGCGTCATGGCCAAGCTCGGCCTGGATTACGCCACGCTGGCCAAGCTCAACCCGCGCCTGGTCTATTGCAGCATCTCCGGCTACGGCCAGAGCGGCCCCTACGCGATGCGCGCCGGGCACGACATCAACTACATCGGCTACGCCGGCATACTCGACCAGACCGGCACGGCTGGCGGCGCGCCGGCAATTCCCAACCTGCAGATCGGCGATCTGCTCGGCGGCACGCTATCGGCACTAACGGGGCTGCTCGTCGCCTTGATCGATGCGCGGACAAGCGGGCAAGGACGCCACGTCGACGTCGCCATGACCGACGCCGCGCTCGCCCACAACCTTTTCCCCTTCATCGAAGTGCTCGCCCACGGCGGCGTCAGACCGCGCGGCGAAGACCTGCTCACCGGCGGCGTACCCTGTTACGGCGTCTATGCCACCGCCGACGGCCGATACATGGCCGTGGGCGCGCTGGAAGAAAAATTCTGGCATCTGGTGTGCGATACCCTCTGCCGCCCCGACCTCAAACCCAGCCACCTCGCCAGCGGCGCCGAAGGCGTACGCGTACGCGACGAACTCGCGGAAATTTTCCGCGGCCGCAGCCAAGCCGAATGGACAGCGCTGTTCGACGGCGTCGACTGCTGCGTCACCCCGGTGCTGAAACTGGAAGAAAGCCTTACGGACCCGCACATCGCCGCGCGCGCGATGCTGACGACCACCGACGGCCTGCGCCAATTCGCACCGCCGGTCAAACTATCCGGTTTCGAGTTTGCCCCGCCACGCCCCGCGCCCGCTGCTGGCGCGGACAGCGAAGCGATTCTCGACGAACTTGGAATAGATGCCGCGCAGGCGAAACGCCTGCGGGCGCAGAACGTGATCTGAGCACGATCCAGGAAAAACGCGCCAGAACGACCCTTTCACAGCGGAAGGCTCAAACCGCCCTCCGCCGCGCCAAGCCCTTCCGCGCCTTCGCTACTTCTTCCCCGCCGGCGCCTTGCGCCGAGGGGCGGCAGCCGGTTTTTCCACCACGGGTTCACTAGCGGGCACATCATCGGCGGGTTGCCCGGCCGTCATAAAATTCCACGGCCACATAGCAGCGGCGAACGGAGCCCCGCCGAAAGACGCGGCAGCACCGCCATCGCCTTCCGTGGCCTCCTGCGCCTGCTGGCCCATCGCCTTCACCGCGGCCAGCGCCGCGCGCTGCAATTCCAAGCCTTGCGTGGTCATTTGCAGCATGTTCAGATTCATTTTCAGCCAGCCTTCGACGGCCTTCAGATCGGCGATATGCTTATCCAACTCGCCCACATCCAAGGTTGGCGTCATCATGCCGGGCAGTGAAAAACCCATGTTGTTCCATAGGCCACGCACAAAATCGAGCGGGTCCCGAGCGGCTGAGTCGTGCGACATGTGCGTTCTCCCGGTGATTGCGACGTTCCTCCATATTACCCGAGCAGCGTGCCAAATAAGACAGGTAATCCACAGAAAATCAGCCTTCGCCGACCCGGGCCGGGTACGGGCAAAAAATCACCTTCCGCCCGACACCGGTATCTTTTGGCACGAATCAACGAAGACGAACTTCATCCATCGGCGCATCGCGGACTTCGCCCAGGGAATCGGCCGCATTCGGTACACCATATCCGCATCTGGAAATGCTCGGCAGTTCGCCGAAAAGACATTCACTTCCTGAAGCGGAGACACAGGCAGGACCATGCGTGACAATCATGGCCCGTCCGAAAAAACACGTTTTCGAGCCGACCGCGGGACGACATCGGGGTTCGGCCCGACCGCGACAACGACCCCGCTGATCGGCCGGCTGGAATCATCCGCTTTCGCGCAACAATCCAAGACCAAGACCGGAGTGGCAATGAAGAGTGAAATATTCGGCGGGCTATCCGCCTTTCCGCTGACCCCTGCCGACGAAAATGGGCGAATCGATACCGAAGACTATGCCTATTTGCTGAATCGGCTCATCGAGGCCAAAGTGGATTCGATCACCACGCTCGGCAGTACAGGCATCTATATCTATCTGAGCCGGAGCGAACGCCGACGTGCCGTCGAAACGGCGGTGCATGCGGCCGCCGGCAGGATTCCTGTCATGGCGGGCATCGGGGCGCTGCGCACGAGCGACGCCGTCGATTTCGCGCGCGACGCCCAGGCCGCGGGCGCAAATGCCCTGCTCATGGCGCCCGTGACCTATTTCGCACTCAGCGAGGAAGAGGTCTATCAACACTTCCTCACCGTCGCCAAGTCCACCGACCTGCCGATCTGCATCTACAACAATCCAAGCACGACACACTTCACCGTCAGCCCAAAACTTGTCGAGAGGCTCGCGAAGATTCCCTCCATCGTGGCACTCAAGAACCCCCTCGCAGCGGGCAACGATTTCAGGAAGGAGCTCGAGGAGTTGCGGCCACGGGTGCCCGGCCACTTCTCGATCGGCTATAGCGGCGACTCCGGCTGCATGAAAGCCATGCTCGAAGGCGCGGATGCGTTCTACAGCGCCATGGCGGGTACGATCCCGAAGCCGTTCCTGATGCTGGTCCGCGCGGCGCAGGCTGGCAACGAGAGCGAAGCAGCGCGAATCAACGAACACTTCCAGCCGCTCTGGAACGTCTCCAAGGAGCTAAGCGGAATACGCGTGACATACGCAATCGCGGACATCCTCAAACTCTCGCGCGCAAAGCCGCCGCGTCCGCTGCTTTCGATATCCGCCTCGGACTACCAACGGGTATCGCAGGCACTCGATACGCTCGCGAAACTCGGAAATGTGCTGTAGGGAAGTACGCCGCCATGCGCCAGGGACGCAGCACGTGTTTGGCGCAGGGTCCGGGCCCATCGTTCCCCGGCGATCAAGCCGTAACGCCAGCGTTGACGAAAGCCCAACTCCTTCACACTATCGGTCATAAACTGAAGACTGTCCGAGCATCAGGAATCTACCCGCCATGGCCAGAAAGAATCGGCTGGTACAGTTTCCGCTGACCATCGTTAGAGAATCGCCGATACCGTTGCAGCGCCAACTCGTCGATCAGATTCGCACGATGATCGACAAAAGCATCTTGCGCCCGGGGATGCCGCTGCCCTCCGTGCGCGATCTATCGATCACCTGCCAGGTTTCGAGAAACACGGTCGTCCTTGCGTTCCAGAAGCTGACTGACGAAGGCTATCTGGCCACCCGCCAGGGTGCCGCGACCGAGGTTTCATCCAACCCGCCGCAAAGCAGAGTGACGCGCAAGCTTGCCGCAAAGCAGCCGCAGCCGCGCCCGCCGAGACAACTCCCCGCGCTGACGAGGGATTTCGTCGCGCAGAGACCAGGCGTTCCGGCCAGATACGAAATCAACTTCCGCCTCGGCGAAACCTCGCCCGAGCTCTTTCCGCGCGAGATATGGCGTCATTGGGCAAACCTTCTGATTCGCCACTCCTCGAACAAGTATTCGAGTTATCCGAATCCGCTCGGACTGCTCGAACTACGCTCGGCAATCGCGGAACACATCGCGCTGACCCGTTCGATCGAAACCAACGAAAACAACATCGTGATCGTCAACGGCATCCAGGAAGCCTTGACGCTGGTTGCCTGGGCCTTTCTGAGTCCAGACCGCAACGTGCTGATGGAAGCGCCCGGACACAAGGGCGTCGCCAATCTGTTCCAGGCTTTCGGCGCCACGCTTTCGTTTCTTCCCGTGCACAGCGACGGCGTCGACATGACGAATCTTCCAGACGGTGAATACTGCCTCGCGCACATCACGCCGTCCCACCAGTTTCCGATGGGCGTCACGCTATCAGCCGCGCAGCGGCTCGATCTGCTTGCATGGGCTCGTAAGCGCGGGGCGTTCATCATAGAGAACGACTACGACTCCGATTTCCGTTACTCGGAAGCGCCAATGCCGGCAATCATGTCGCTCGACGGTGAGCAGGTCATCTACCTGGGCACTTTTTCGAAGGCATTCGGCCCCAGCCTCCGCCTCGGTTACGTGATCTGTCCGCCTTCGCTGACGAAGGCCGTGGCAAGCGCAAAGGCCCTATTGAACAACGGCTGTTCCTGGCTCGAACAAGGGATTCTCGCCAGGATGATGCGAAACGGCGAATTCGACTCGCACCTGCGGTACATCCGCCAATGCTACGGCGAGCGCAGGAAATCGCTGCTCAAGGTCCTGCAACGAATTGGCGGTGAAGTGCTCGGATCGGATGCGGGAACTCACATCGCGTGGAAGCTGCCGGATACATCTCCGAACGCCGAGCAGATGGAAGCGCTCCTGCGCGAGCAGGGAATCAAGGTCTATCGCGCCGACGAAATCGCCTCTTCCCACGAGACGATCACCGATCACGAGCGGATGTTGTTTCTCGGCTTCTCGGCCGTTTCCGTGGAGGGCATCGAGCATTTCGGCGCCGCGCTCGAAACAGTGATCCCGCCGAACAAGCATCGCCGCGCAACGCCCTGATCATGTAAGGCCGCCGTTGGTCCGTACGTCAGCGAATGCTCGACTGCCCGTACATGACAGGCGGACTGGAATTCCGCACGGCTCTGAACAGGCGTCGCCGAAGCAATCGCATCACCGATCAACACGACGGCCGGGCTTGCGAGTCCCGCATCGAGCGCCGCAGTGAGCGTTCCGAGCGTGCCGGTCCAGCGCCGCTCGTCGCACCGCGATGCGTTCATCACGACCGCCGCCGGCATCCCGGCGCGCATGCCGCCAGCGAGCAACCCGTCGCGGATATCGGCGAGTCGGCTCATGCCCATGTAGATCACCAGCGTCGTGCCGCAGGCGGCCAGCGCCCGCCAATCGGGGCTGCCGTCGCTCGCGGTGTGCGCGGTAACGAAGCTTACGCCGTGGCCATGCTCGCGATGCGTGAGCGCCACGCCGAGCATACTGGCCGCCGCCGCGCCGCTGGTGATGCCATTGACCGCCTCGACCTCGATACCGTGGCCGCGCAGGAACTCGGCCTCCTCGCCGCCACGGCCGAAGAACAGCGGATCGCCGCCCTTCACGCGCGCAACCGTGCGGCCGGTCAACGCATGGGCGAGCATGCGCTCGAGGATCTCACGCTGGCTCGTCGAGCGGCGACCGCCGCGCTTGCCGACGTTCTCCACCTGGGCGCCACGGCGCGCGAAGGATCGGATTTCCGCGGTTACAAGATCGTCGACGAGCCATACGTCCGCAGCCGCGAGCACGCGTGCGGCGCGGATTGTCATCAGTTCCGGATCGCCCGGTCCGACCCCAACCAACCAAACCTTTCCCGCTTCCAATGTCCTGTCCATGATTCGTTCTCGATGCCGTATTTCAACGTCGGAGAGATGACAGCCCGGGCTGGAGCGTGTCCCGGACACGCTCCGATAAATCTCTACCCCGCAGGACGACTCCGAGCTCTCAACAGCCGAAATCGACATCCAGATGATTACTTCCGCGCTTGCCCCGCGAAGTATTCGGCGAGCGCTTGTATCACGGCGTCGTCGAGCTGCGCCGCCATGCTCGTCATCACCGGGTCTTTGCGATTGCCGTCGCGAAAATCCTTGAGCTGCTTGGCAGTGTAGGTGGCCTTCTGGCGCGCGAGATTGGGATAAAGGTCGAGCTGACTAACTCCGTCGGCGCCGTGGCAGGTCACGCAAAGCGTCGTCGCAAGCTCTTTCGCCTTCGCCGCTGCCTGCCCCTCCGCAGCGATGGCGGAAGACACGGCAAGGAAGCCGGCGACGAGGAGCAAGCAATGTTTCGTACTCATGGATGGATGTCTCCGCGGATCACGGCCGGCTCTGGGCCGCATAGTGTTTTGCCAGCGCCTGAATCATCTCGTCGTCGAGCGAAGCGACCATGTTGAACATGACCGGATCCTTCCGGTTGCCGTCACGGAAGTCCTTCATCTGTTTTTCGAGATAAGGCACCTTCTGGGCGGCCAGATTCGGGTAGTTCTCAATAACGCTGACGCCGTTGCTTCCGTGACAGGTCACGCACAAGGTATTCGCGAGACTCTTCGCCTTGACGGCGAGAACCTCCGCATCGGCCGCGACCGCGGCCGGCGGTAACAGTGCGCAGGCGGCCAGAGAAAAGAGCAGGATTTTCATCATCTGAACTCCAGGGGCAAATTGCAGACTTGCGCGGAAATCGCCGGGCCTTCGCGCCCGGCGATCCTTCCATTCAGCCTCGTCACGGAAGATTGGCGAACGCGGTACCCAGCGGACGCTCCGACGCACCCTTGAGGCCGCCCCACAGAACCCGGGCATGCGCGAAGGTTCCAGCGGGCGCGGGCATACGATGCTCGGCGACCATTTCAAAGGTCTTGGCGTCGTAGATCCTCAGGTGATCGCCCCAGTAGCCAGCGCCAACGTAGAGATAGCGCCCGTCTCGCGTGTACTCGGGATAGCCGGTCGCACCGCCGACCTCGACCTTCTTGACCACCTCCAGCGTCTTCTTGTCGATCAGTTCGAGGTGCCCGCCGCCCTTCTGCCGCGCATCGACGACGATGTAGGGCGCATTCGGATGAATCGCCACCGACACACCGCCGCTGCCACCCACCGGGATCTGCTTGACCAACTCAGTCTTCTTGCCGTCCCAGACCGTCACCACCGCCCCCTTGGGGCAGCCCGCGGCATTCGGCGAGAAATAGAGATCCGCGCTATCCGTCTTGAGCATCGCACCCGAGCCAATGTGCGGATTGCACCCGGCCGGCATCGAGCCCAGATATTTCTTTTCGAGCAGATCGACGACCTTGATCTTGTCGTTCGGCGCGCGGTCCGCAACGTAGAGATACCGGTGGTCTTCCGAGGTGAAGGCGTCGTAAAGCCAGGCTGAGTTTTCTCCCGCATCGCGCACGCTGACCTTGGTTACCGGCATATCCGGTTTGTTCGGCTCAATGAGCCAGACCTCGCCGAGCGTCCTCGCCGCCACCGTGAATTGATTGCCGACGGCGCTCGCGGTCACGCTCGACGAATAAGTCGTCGTTTCCTTGCCCGCCGGATCGGTACCGCTGAGCTTGATCTGTTTCACGGGTTCGAGCGTGTCGGCATCAAGGATCAGCACGGCGCCAGGCACAAGCGAACCCGCCGCGATCCATTTGCCGTCCCACGAAACGGCCATGAACGGTCCAGAAAGCGCGGTCTTGACGCTGCGTACCGCCTGCATCGAGTACAGATCGATCTTGTAGATCTCGGACGTGTCGGTCTTGACGTAGGCCCAGCGTGGGTTCGTCGGGTGATAGCGCATGATGTGCGGCGCGCGGCGCGTCGGAACCTCGCCGACCTTGACGTTGGTCGCGCCGTCGAAGAAGACCACGCGCGATTCCGGCTCCTGCGCATGGCGGCCGCGCTGCATAACCGCCATCAAATCCATCACGTCGCCCTTGTAGGTCGGCTCCGCGGGCAAGGTCTTCTCATCGACGAGGACGGTGAGCGTCTTTTTCGCGTCCTCCATCGTCCATTCGAGGTCCTCGGCGCTATTGGTCCGCACGAGCGTCGCCAGCGCGCCGATTTCGGCCTCGGAGAGCTTGTTGGCCCACGGCGGCATCAAGGTTCCGGGAATGCCGGTCATGATCATCGCGCTCACCGCATTGTTCGACAGCGCGGCGAGCCGCTCCTTCTTCAGCGCTGGCGCGAATCGCGTTCCAACGCGGCCAGCCTGATGGCAGCCAGCGCAGTTATCCATGAAAAGCTTGCGTGCATCGATCGGATCGGCGGCAAGGGCGCTCGCCCCCATCGCGCCGGCGACGGTCAGTCCCACGGCAAATGCCACTTGCTTCAGTGCTTGCATTTCCGTTACTCCTCTTCGGAATACGTTTTCATTCCACATCGCCGTCCGCTCGTGGCACAGGCTCAGCGCTTATCCGGCTGCGCCACGGCAACGGCTTGTGGTCATCTGGCCAGATGCTTGCTGAAGAAGCGGCTCAGCTCGGCATACTGCTCCTTGGTTTCCGGCGTATAGGGCGCGTAGTACTGCGCGTGCGACAGCCCCTCCCACACGTGCAGTTCGGCTTCGACGCCGGCCTGGCGCAGCTTGCGGTGCGAAAGCGCGCTGAGACTCAGGAAGAGGTCGCGCGTGCCGGTGGCGATGATCGTCGGCGGGAAGCCGTGCCAATCGCCACGGATCGGCGAAAGGAACGGATCCGTCAGGTCATGGCCGTTCGCATAGGCCAGCGCCGAATGGCGGATGTAGCCGTTGTAACTGATGAGGGAGCCGTCGACCCACTCGTTGGTCTTCGCGGAATCGCCCGCGCCCTCCTCGGTCAGGTCCGCCCACGGCGTTTCGGGCGCAATCGCGCCGGGCATCGGCAGATTTTCGGCCTTGGCCCGCAGCATCAGCGACAGCGTGATGCCCCCACCGGCCGAGGTACCGAACACCGCGACCCGCTCCGCGCCATATTGCTTGACGACGGCCTTGTATGCGGCCACCGCGTCGTTGAGCGCGGCTGGATACGGATGGTCGGGCGGCATGCGGTAATCGACCGAGATCACGCGGTAACCACCGTATGCGGCCATCAGCACCGCCTCCCAGGTTCCCGCCTCGCCGGGGTTGTAGACGAAGCCGCCGCCGTGGAAATAGAGCGCGACACGGTTCATATTGGCCGCCGGCAGATCCTTCGGCGTCAGGACATAGGCATTGACACCACCGAGCGAAGTCTGCTCCATCGACACACCGAGTTTCTCGCGCAGGCCAGGCAGCCCCGAATTAGTGAACTTGGTGGCCTCGTCGACGATTTTTTTCCAGTCCGCGGCGGATTGCGGATGGTTGGCGGTCCACTTCGGCATCGGATACGGGTTGGCGATGGCAGCCTGCATTTCCTTACTGACCGTGGTCGGCACGGGAAGCACCTTGGCCGGCACGCTGCGCGGCCCCGCTTTCGAGTTCGCTTCGTTCTGTGCCGCTTCGAGCTTCAAGGCCTCTGGCGGGACCACACCTTGCGCATGCGCTACACCCGCTCCCGCGACCGAAAGCAGGAGCGAGAAGGAAGTGATGCCGAACGCGACCGCAACGAACGAGCCGCCCCGGTCCGCCCGCCTAGATAAACCCGCCGCGTCACGCGTATTCAGTCCCTGCATACGGTTGGAGCGAGCGCCCAGCATCCAACGGCGTGCCACAACTTCACCCATCCCTGAAAACATTTCGTTTCTCCTTTCAAACTCAAACACTTATTTCCATCTGACTGGAATTCTAGTGTTCGGTCCGGAGGCGCTTGGATACAGTGCTGAACGAACTGATGGGTGAAGTCGGTGGATGCGGTTTCAATCAATCCGCCACCTGAGTTTGATCAATCCTGTGTCGCTCGCGCGTGCGGAGAGAGGCGCGCGCAACAGGCGAGATGCGCATTGCATTGAATAGCACGTTCGGCAATCAGTTCAGCAGCTGTTTTTCCAGTGACAGCGAAATGCAGCCCGCTCTGAATAATGCGGAAAAACTTGGTGGTTTCCGGCAGCGTGGGCGAATAGTCTGTTGCCATTCGGATGCCTGATGGTGGGGATCGTCCCCACGCCCGCACCGATGACCTCGCTTGGCCTCATCCTGCTCATCTCCACCATGAAGTCAGGCATCCTCACTGAGTCATCGCGCCTCGTACCAGCCCTTGGATGCGTTGACGACACGCACGACCAGCAGCATTGCCGGCACCTCGATCAGCACGCCGACGACCGTCGCCAGTGCCGCGCCGGACTCGAAACCGAAGAGACTGATGGCCGCGGCCACGGCGAGTTCAAAGAAGTTCGAAGCCCCGATGAGCGCCGACGGACAAGCCACGTTGTGCTTCTCACCAACGGCACGATTGAGCCAGTAGGCAAGCGCCGAGTTGAAGAACACCTGGATCAGGATGGGCACGGCGAGCAGCGCGATCACCAGCGGTTGTTTCAGGATGGCCTCGCCCTGGAAGGCGAACAGCAGTACCAGGGTCAGCAGCAGTGCCGAGATCGACCATGGACCGATCTTCTCCATCGCCTCGTCGAACGCCGCCTGCCCCTTGGCGAGCAGCCTCCTGCGCCAAAGCTGGGCCAGTACGACCGGAATCACGATGTAGAGCACGACCGAAGTAAACAGCGTGTCCCACGGCACCATGATGGCCGAGATGCCCAGCAGCAGGCCGACCAGCGGTGCGAATGCGAACACCATGATGGTGTCGTTGAGCGCGACCTGCGACAACGTGAAGAGCGGATGGCCGTTGGTGAGCCGGCTCCAGACGAACACCATCGCCGTGCAGGGCGCCGCCGCCAGCAGGATCAACCCGGCGATGTAGCTGTCCAGTTGCTCGGCGGGCAGCATCGGCGCGAACAGGTGGCGGATAAAGACCCAGCCAAGGAAAGCCATCGAGAAGGGCTTGACCAGCCAGTTCACAAAGAGCGTGACGCCGATGCCGCGCACATGTTCGCGCACCTCATGCAAGGCGCCGAAATCGACCTTCACCAGCATCGGGATGATCATCACCCAGATCAGTAGGCCGACCGGCACATTGACCTGGGCCACCTCCATACGACCGACCGCCTGGAACACATCGGGCAACCACTGTCCCAACGCGATACCGGTGAGGATGCACAGGAACACCCAGACGGTGAGGTAGCGCTCGAAAGCACTCATCGGCGCTCCCGCCGCCACCTTGGCCGTTATTTCACATTGAGCCGACATCGCGCCTCCTCACAATCCCAGCGCTTCGCGGACTGCCGGCAGCAGCCGGGCGCGGATGTCGTCGCGCACCGCGATGAAACTCTGGAGCGGTTCACCGTGTGGGTCGTGGAACGGCAGGTGGATGCGCGGCACCGGGCGCGGGAATAGGGGACAGCTTTCCTTCGCTTTGTCGCAGACGGTGACGACGAGATCGATGGACTCGTCGAGGACCGCATCGATGTCCTTCGGATAGAGGCCATCGGTCGGCAGTCCCGCGAGCTTCAGGGCTTCGATGGCGCCATCGGCCACCTTGGACTGCGGGACTGTCCCGGCCGACAGTGCACGAACCCGGCCAGCCAGATCGCGATTGAGGATGGCCTCGGCCATCTGCGAGCGGCAGGCGTTCCCGGTGCACAACACCAGCACGGTCTTGGGCGGCCTCACAAAGTACCTTTCTTGGCAACGGCCCGCCGCTTCTCCGTGGTGTTGCAGCCTTCGGTCTTGGGCAGGCAGGCCTTGCCCTGGCAACAGTTGCGGGTCAGGAAGGCAAGCAATTCATCCATCGTGTCGTACTTGGCCGAGTAGTGGATGAAGCGGCTTTCGCGCTCGCCCTCGATGAGTCCGACGCGACTCAGATGGGCCAGATGAAAGGAGAGGGTCGCCGGGGCAAGGTCCAGCCGTTCGCCGATGGCGCTCGCATTGAGGCCGTCCGGCCCCGCCTCCACCAGCAGGCGGAAGATGGCAAGGCGGGACTCATGGCCGAGAGCGGCAAGTAGTTCGGCTGCGCTTAGTGTTTCCATATTTCCAATATTATCGAATAGTAGCGAAATAAAGTAGGGAATTTTTGCTGCGGCGATCTTGGTGTACATCTGCGAGGGCCATGGCGTTGGCCGTCGTCACCGCCTGCATTCGCGCACGTGGAGTGAATCTGGCGAGAAATTCGCACTTGATTGCACTCCTTCAGTGCCTTGCTTAGTCCTTATTGTTTCGACGTTGCTCGGAAGGTGTTCGTTGGTACAGCCTTTTCTGATTCGGGTACGCTGTTAGGTACAAATTGATAGAAAAATTATTTTTATGATGAAAATCAACTTGTTATATTTTTTATGAAAATCGCCACCTGGAACGTCAACTCCCTCAAGGTCCGCCTTCCTCACGTTCTCGACTGGCTCGCGGCCAATCGGCCCGACGCCTTGTGCCTGCAAGAGCTGAAGATGGAGGACGCGGCCTTTCCGTTCGCCGAACTGCAAGCCGCCGGCTACCAGGCCGTATGTAACGGGCAGAAGACCTACAACGGCGTCGCCATTCTCAGCCCCCATGCGCTTGGCGACGTGAGCCGGAACATTCCCGGCCTTGCCGACGAACAGCGGCGCATCATCGCCACGACGATCGACGGCGTGCGCATCGTCTGCGGCTATTTCCCCAACGGCCAGGCCGTGGGTTCGGACAAATACGCCTACAAACTACGCTGGCTGGAAGCGCTGACCGTCTGGCTGAAGGAAGAGATGAAAACGCACGCGCGCCTCGTGCTGACCGGCGACTTCAACATCGCCCCGCAAGACCGCGACGTCCATCCCGACTGGAAAGACGAACTTCTCGTTTCCGCGCCGGAACGCGCCGCCTTCAACGCGCTCACCGCGCTCGGCCTGGTCGATAGCTTCCGCCTGTTCGAACAACCCGAGCGCAGCTATTCCTGGTGGGATTACCGCCTGCTCGCCTTCCGCCGCAACTTCGGCCTGCGCATCGACCACCTGCTGGTTTCCCCGGCCTTGCAATCCGCCTGCCG
The DNA here is from genome assembly GCA_031546845.1 of Azoarcus sp. Lineage (GTDB taxonomy): Bacteria > Pseudomonadota > Gammaproteobacteria > Burkholderiales > Rhodocyclaceae > Azoarcus. The sequence continues at coordinate 23,029 of JAVBJT010000004.1, forward strand.
CGCGTGCTCCGTGGATAAGACTCCGCGTGCGCTGGAGCGTCCCTCCGACCACGCGCCGGTGGTGCTGGACATGGAGCTCTGAACAAAACACGCCGCCATGCTCGACACCGCCCACCTGTGCATCCGCTATCCGGTCATCGACACGCTCACGCCGCCCGTCCGCGAACGCCTGCTCGCCGCCGCACGTGAACTACACGCGCCGGCCGGTGCCACGCTGTTCGACGAACATCAGGCTTGCCAGGGTTTTCCCTTCGTCATCGAAGGCTCGGTGCGCGTGTTCAAACGTTCGCAGAACGGGCGCGAACTGCCGCTCTACCGCATCGCCGCCGGCGAAACCTGCATCATCACCTCTGCCTGCCTGCTCGGCCACACCGCCTACAACGCCTGCGGCATGGCCGAAACGGATTCGACCCTGATGCTGCTGCCCAGCGCGGTATTCGACGAATGCCTTGGCGACGCGGCCTTCCGTGGCTTCATCTTCCCTCTTTTCAGCAGGCGCATGGCCGATCTGATGCAGCTCGTTGAAGAAGTCGCCTTCCAGCGCTTGGATCAACGGCTGGCCGCCCTGTTGCTCGGCCACGGCCCGTGCGTACACGCGACCCACCAGCGGCTGGCCGACGAACTGGGCAGCGTGCGCGAATTCGTCAGCCGCCTACTCAAAGGCTTCGCCACCCAGGGCCTGGTCAGACTGTCGCGGGAACAGATCGAAATCCTCGATCCGGTGGGGCTGCGCCGCGTGGCGGGCGAAAATCACTTAAATCACCCTCTGTAACCGAGGTTACAGACCGTCGCGCGCGAAAAGCGTCCAATGGCGCCTCACCTTTTCACTCACAAGGAAGCGCCATGAAAATCAATGTAGGAACCATCGACAAGATCCTGCGCATCGTCGTCGGTATCGCCCTGGTCGGCTGGGCGCTAAGCGGCGGCCCGCTGTGGGCGTGGATCGGCATCGTGCCGCTGGCCACCGCGCTGATCGGCTGGTGCCCCGCCTATTCGCTATTCGGCATAAGCACTTGCCCGCTTAAGCGGGACTGAGCACACCGCGCCTCGCGGCGGCAATGGCGAACGAGTCGACGAAAGCCCGCAAGCGAGCGCCGCCTGCAAACCCAAGCCGCCGCGCCTTTATATAGCAGGAAGAAGAGATGGTGCCGGGAGAGGGACTCGAACCCTCACACTGTCGCCAGCGGCGGATTTTGAGTCCGCTGCGTCTACCGATTCCGCCACCCCGGCCAGGGAACGAACAGCGCCATAGAAAACGCTGTTGCGGAAATAGCGGGCGCGTACCGCGCCCAACTAGTTGTCTGCTTTCCGCAGAACGAACGGCAGTGTAGCATTGCCGGTTCCGCCGGTTTCGGGCCTGTTGCTTGGGCACCGATCACCGAAGGCGCGCATTATCCCTGAATATCGCCGTGCGCGGCAAGCAGATGTCTCTCACACTAAACGATTTCGACTATTCCCTGCCTCCGGAACTGATCGCACAGGCGCCGCTGCCCGAACGCAGCGCGAGCCGCTTGCTGGAAGTAACGCCGGACGACGAACTGATCGACCGCCACTTCCGCGACCTTCCGCAATTGGTCCGTCCGGGCGATCTGTTCGTATTCAACGATACCCGCGTGATCCATGCCCGCCTGCATGGCGCCAAGGAAAGCGGCGGCCAGGTGGAGGTGCTGATCGAACGGGTGATAGGCCCGCACGAGGCGCTCGCCCAGATCCGCGCGAGCAAATCGCCCAAGGCCGGCAGCCGCCTGCGCCTGGCCGATGCGTTCGAAGTCACGGTGCTGGGCCGCGTGGGCGAGTTCTACCACCTGCGCTTTCCTTCCGCCGACGATCCACTGGCGCTACTCGAACGCCACGGCAAGCTGCCCTTGCCGCCTTACATTACGCGCACGGCCGGCGATGCCGACGAAGCCCGCTACCAGACCGTGTTCGCGCGCGAATCCGGCTCGGTGGCCGCCCCTACCGCCGGCCTGCATTTCGACGACACGCTGCTGGCCGTGCTCGCCGCGCGCGGGGCCGCGTGTGCGTGGCTAACGCTGCACGTGGGCGCAGGTACTTTTCAGCCGGTACGCACGGAAAATCTGGCAGAACACCGCATGCACCGCGAGCGCTACTTTATTCCGCAGGCGACGGCCGACGCCATCGCCGCCACGCACGCGGCCGGCGGACGCATCATCGCGGTGGGCACCACAGCGCTGAGAGCGCTGGAAAGTGCCGCGCGGCAAGGCGATGCGCCCGCCGCTGGCGAGGGCGAAACGGACATCTTCATCCTGCCCGGCTTTCGCTTCCGCGTCGCCGACGCGCTCGTCACCAATCTTCATTTACCCAAATCGACCTTGCTGATGCTGGTTTCCGCCTTCGCCGGCATGGCGCCGATGCGCCGCGCCTACGCGCACGCGATCACCCAGCGCTACCGCTTCTTCAGCTATGGCGACGCCATGTTCCTGCACCGGAAAAACCATGCAATTTGACCTGCTCGCGCGCGACGGCAACGCCCGCCGCGGCCGCCTCGCACTGAACCACGGCACGGTGGAAACGCCAGCCTTCATGCCCGTGGGCACCTACGGCACGGTCAAGGCGATGACGCCGACCGCGCTCGCCGAAACCGGCGCCGGCATCTGCCTGGGCAATACCTTCCATTTGTGGCTGCGCCCGGGGCTGGACGTTATCGCCGCGCACGGCGGGCTGCACCGCTTCATGGGTTGGGACAAGCCGATCCTGACCGACTCCGGCGGCTTTCAGGTATTCAGCCTCGGCGCGCTGCGCAAGATCAGCGAGGAAGGCGTCAAATTCGCCAGCCCCATCGACGGCGCCCGCCTGTTCCTGACGCCCGAACTGTCGATGCAAATCCAGCACACGCTGAATTCGGACATCGTCATGATCTTCGACGAATGCACGCCCTACCCCGCCACGCGCGACGAAGCGGCCAAATCGATGCGGCTATCGCAACGCTGGGCGCGGCGTTCGCGCGACGAGTTTGATCGACTGAGCGACAGCCGGGAAACAAGCCGCAACGCCCTGTTCGGCATCGTCCAGGGCGGCATGTACGAGGATTTACGCGACGAATCGCTCGCGGCCCTGGACGCGATCGGCTTCGACGGCTTCGCCATCGGCGGCCTTTCCGTGGGCGAACCCAAGGAAGACATGGCGCGCATCCTCGCCCATACCGCGCCGCGCCTGCCCGAAGCAAAGCCGCGCTACCTGATGGGCGTGGGCACGCCCGAGGACATCGTGGCCGGCGTCGGCGCGGGCATCGATTTGTTCGACTGCGTCATGCCGACCCGCAACGCCCGCAACGGCTGGTTGTTCACCCGCTATGGCGACGTCAAGATCAAGAACGCCGTGCATAAAACCGACACCGGCCCGCTTGACCCCTCCTGCGATTGCTACACCTGCCGCCACTTCAGCCGCGCCTACCTGCATCACCTGCACCGCGCGGGCGAAATCCTGAGCAGCATCCTCAACACTGTGCACAACCTGCGCTACTACCAGGTGCTGACCGCCGAACTACGCGAAGCCATCGCCCAAGGCCGGTTCGCCGAGCATGCCGCGCGCTTTCGCGCGGAACGCGCGCGCGGCGCGGTATAAAGCAACAGCGCGGAAAATACATCCACACCGGTATATAAGCGCACCAACAGCCGTCATACGGCAGGGTTCAAGCCGCTACTGCTATAATTCGCCGTTTTTCGACATTCCTGGAGCGGACAAACCGTGTTGATTTCAAACGCCTACGCCCAAACAGCGGGCCAAGACCCGACCGGCGGCATGATGGGAATCCTCCCCCTCGTCCTGATGTTCATCGTGGTCTGGTTCATGATGATCCGCCCGCAGATGAAACGAGCCAAAGAACACAAATCCATGGTCGAAGCCCTTTCCAAGGGCGACGAAATCATTACCCAGGGCGGCATGGCAGGCCGCGTCACCGAAATCGGCGACAACTTCATTCACCTGGAAGTCTCCGAAAAAACCAACGTCGTCATCCAGAAACAAGCCGTTTCCACGGTATTGCCCAAAGGAACGCTGAAAACCCTCTGAGGCCCCGCCGCGTGTCGTCGCCTAGCGACGGCACGCCGGTCCCGCAGCCCACGGCAGCCCTTCGCGTTCTTCGCCCTCGCGCGCTCCCTGCTCCCGCATCCTCTTTCCGCTCCCTCTCCAACAATGAATCGCTACCCTCTCTGGAAAAACCTGCTCGTCGGCCTGATCCTGCTCTGGGGCTTGCTCTACACACTGCCGAACTTCTACGGTGAAGTGCCCGCGGTCCAGGTTTCCAGTGGCAAGGCAACGTTCAAGCTCGATCCCGCGACCACCGCCGGCCACCTCGCCGACGTGCTGCGCAGCGCCGGTATCGAACACAACGGCATTTTTTCCGACGCCACCAGCGTGCGCGCCCGCTTCGACAACACCGACACGCAAATCCGCGCCAAGGATGCGATCGAACACGCATTCAACCCCAATGCGCAGGATCCGGACTACGTCGTCGCGCTCAACCTGCTATCCGCCTCGCCATCGTGGCTCACGGCGATTCACGCCTTGCCGATGTATCTGGGCCTAGACCTGCGCGGCGGCGTGCACTTCCTGCTGCAAGTGGATATGCCCGGCGCGCTGACCAAGCGGCTCGACGCCACCACCGGCGACCTGCGCACCCTGCTGCGCGACAAGAACATCCGCCACGCGGGCATCACACGCGAAGGCAACACGGTGCAGGTCCGCTTCCAGGACAATGCGCAACGCGACGCCGCGCGCAACGCCATCGCCGCCTCCACCGCCGATCTGCAACTGACCACGCGCGACGACGGCAGCCAGGATCTTCTGCTGATCGCCACGCTCACCCCGCAGGCGCAAAAAACCATGCGGGATTCGGCCATCAAGCAAAACATCGGCACCCTGCACAACCGCATCAACGAACTGGGCGTGGCCGAGCCGGTCATCCAGCAACAAGGCGCGGAACGTATCGTCGTACAACTGCCGGGCGTGCAGGACGTAGCCAAGGCCAAGGAACTCCTCGGCCGCACCGCGACCCTGGAACTGCGCATGGTGGAAGACAGCCAGAGCGCGATCGAGCAGGCGCTCAACGGCAACCCGCCCTTCGGCACCGAGTTGTACACCGAACGCGGCGGCTCAAAAGTACTGGTGAAAAAGCAGGTCATGCTCACCGGCGACCGCCTCACCGATGCCCAGCCCGGCTTCGACGGCACGACCCACGAACCGGCCGTGCACCTCACGCTGGACGCCGCCGGCTCGCGCATCTTCCGCGATCTCACGCGCGAAAACGTCGGCAAGCGCATGGCCATTCTGCTGGTCGAAAAAGGCAAGGGCGAAGTCGTCACCGCACCGGTGATCCGCTCCGAAATCGGCGGTGGCCGCGTGCAGATTTCCGGCCGCATGACCACCACCGAAGCCGCCGACGTCGCCCTGCTGCTGCGCGCGGGCGCGCTCGCCGCGCCGATGGAAATCATCGAGGAACGCACCATCGGCCCCAGCATGGGCGCGGAAAACATCACCAAGGGCATCCATTCCACGCTGTGGGGCTTCGTTGCCATCGCCGCATTCATGTGCCTGTATTACATGCTGTTCGGCTTCATTTCCTCGCTTGCGCTGGGCGCCAACCTGCTGCTGCTGATGGCGCTGCTCTCGCTGCTGCAAGCCACGCTCACACTGCCAGGCATCGCCGCCATGGCGCTCGCGCTCGGCATGGCGATCGACGCCAACGTGCTCATCAACGAACGCATCCGCGAGGAACTGCGCAACGGCGCAAGCCCCCAGGCGGCCATCACCGCCGGCTACGACCGCGCCTTCGGCACCATTCTCGACTCCAACGTCACCAGCCTCATCGCCGGCATCGCGCTGCTCATCTTCGGCTCCGGCCCGGTGCGCGGCTTCGCCGTGGTGCACTGCCTGGGGCTGCTCACCTCGATGTTCAGCGCCGTGGTGGTGTCGAGAATGCTGATCAACTGGATTTACGGCCATCGCCGCAGGGTGGAAAAGCTTTCCATCGGTCAGGTGTGGAAACCGGGCCTGTAACGCGAACCCCTAACGGCGAACCCGGGCACGGGGCAAAGGAAATACGATCATGGAATTTTTCCGCATCAAGAACGACATCCCGTTCATGCGTCATGCGTTGGTGTTCAACGTCATCTCGTTTGTCACCTTCCTATTGGCGGTCTTCTTTCTCGTCACCCGGGGTCTGCACCTATCCGTCGAATTCACCGGCGGCACCCTGGTGGAAGTGAGCTACACCCAGGCTCCCGAGTTGGAACCGATCCGCCAGGGGCTCGTCGCCGATGGCTATACCGACGCCCTAGTGCAAAACTTCGGCAGCGCCCGCGATGTGCTGATCCGCCTGCCCAACCGCGACGATGCGGACAGCAACCACATCGCCGAGCACGTCATGGCGGCGCTGCAAAAAACCGCCCCCGCCGATGTGGCCCCCACACTGCGGCGGGTCGAGTTCGTCGGCCCCCAGGTCGGTAAGGAACTCGCCTACGACGGCTCCATGGCCTTGCTGCTGGTGGTCTTCGGCATCGTCGTTTATCTGGCCGCGCGCTTCGAATGGCGCCTGGGCGTGGCGACCATTATTGCCAACCTCCACGACATCATCATCATTCTGGGCTTCTTCGCCTTTTTCCAATGGGAGTTCTCGCTGGCCGTGCTAGCGGCCACGCTGGCCGTGCTCGGTTATTCGGTGAACGAATCCGTCGTCGTCTTCGACCGCGTGCGCGAAACCTTCCGTAAAAAGCGCGGACTCACCACGCCGCAAGTGCTCGACCACGCCATCACCAGCACCATCTCGCGCACCATCATCACCCACGGCTGCACACAGATGATGGTGCTCTCGATGCTCCTCTTCGGCGGCCAAACGCTGCACTACTTCGCCATGGCGCTCACCATCGGCATCTGCTTCGGCATCTATTCGTCGGTGCTGGTCGCCAGCCCCCTGGCAATGTGGCTGGGCGTGTCGCGCGAGCAGTTCGTCAAGGTGAAGAAAGAAAAAGAAGAAGCCGTGGTTTGAACGTTTCCACCCTCTCCGGATTTATCAAACCGGCAATCGAAATGACAAAAACAAAATATGTCCTTTTCGATTGCCGGTTTGTATAAGCAGCAAACACCGCACTCCTGAGTTCGTCATGCCAGTCCTTGTCGTCCTGAATTACCTCGTCGCCATCACCTTTGCCGTCCACGCCGTACGCAACAGACAGCAGATGTACTGGGTTTTCATCCTGCTGATGTTTCCCGTGCTGGGATCGCTCGTCTATTTTTTCTACGCAATCTTCCCCACGCTTGGTGTCGAGCGCCATGCCGTCTCGATGGGGCGCTCGCTGCTCAAAGCGGTAGACCCCGACCGCGACATGCGCGTGCGTATCGACGAAGTCGCCTTGTGCGGCAGCATGGAAAACAAGATCGCGCTCGCCGAAGAATGCATGAACCGCGCCTTCTACCACGATGCGGCCAAACTCTACCACGACGCCATGAGCGGCATGTATGCGAATGACCCGCTACTCGGTCACGGCCTGGGCACAGCCCTGTTCGCACTGGAAAACTACACCGAGGCAAAAGACGCCTTCACGCACGTGCTAGAAAAAAGCCCGAATTTCAAAGCGGGAGAAACACGCCTTTACCTCGCACGCGCGCTCGAACAACTGAACGAACAGGAAGCCGCCCTCACGCATTACGAGCAACTGCGCAACTACGCCGGCGAAGAAGCGCGCTGCCGCGAAGCGCTGCTGCTGCAAAAGCTCGGCCGCCACGCGGAAGCACAACGGCTGTTCGAAGAAACACTACTCGCCGCGCGACGCTCCCCCGCGTATTACCGCCGCGTCCAGGCGGAATGGATCGCCATCGCGAAAGCGAACCGTACGACCTGATCGCCCCCCATCCTTATAGCCCGGAAGGCCGGAAAAAACGCCTACCGAATGCCCATCGTCAAATCGGCAGCCCCCCCTCAAAGCCTCAAAATCTAACAGCCCCCTATCGCGCCGCGCCGCTAGCCGGTTCCGCGCCGATTTTCACGCGCGGCAATGCTGCTTGCCGGCATGCTTGGCTCCCTCACTGTCGCGATGCGCAGGCAATACAGTTGATCCATAGAATGCGCTGTTCCCAACACGCTGACCTACTCAACGGCCAGTTGGGCGAACCATCCATACGCTGATGGCCGGCGTGATTATCCGCAGGAATTTCGAGCCTCCCTCAGAGAGCACCGAGGTGACGCTTACACATTAAATAATTTATTACTTGTATTGCATACAATGGCCGCATTATAAGGATTGCTCTGCCAACAAAATGTAATGGTGATCAAATGAATAAAACGCTATTGCTAATAACGGTTTCCTTGGCAAGTACGAATGCATTTGCAACCGCTGCTCCCAATGCCCCTGTTTCCAACGCACTTCGTTGCGGCATTCCACAAAACAGTGTTGTTCTGCCTACGCACAATCTATCGCTTTGGGGCAGCAGTACTTTTGCCCATATCGGTTTTTCAAAAGACAGCGGCGGCATCGCCACCTCATTGATCTTGGGAGACAGCACCAACACTTATGTGCAGGTTCTGGAATCACGTAGTGGAGCGGGCGCTGCATGGCAGTTTTCCGCTGGCGGCTATCTGGGCACCAATAATCGTACGAATTTCGACCAGACAACGCTGAATCCTTTGATAAACCAGGGCGGTGGAAACGCCAAAGGCTATCAGTGGTCGATAGGCGTCGATTTGCGTTCGACGGCCACCTCCATCAATCAGGCTGACTGGGCGCCGGCCTATACGGATACCGTGGCCAGATACGCTCCCCCACTCTTTCCTGGATCAACCACGGCTGTAACTGTAGGCACCTCTCCATGCGAGCCATTCCATGAGACGACCAACCCGCTTCTCATGTTCGATCAGAACTCCATGGATGCTTACACATCAACGGTAGCAACCAGCGCGGGAGTGGCTACACGCCTTGACTGGCATTTTTATCAAAAATCCATATTTCATAATGTCATTGGCACATGGGATGAATTCAGCACAGGGCATGGCTTATATCTGAACAGGGCCACGGCCAGGGCATATAACCTGAAAATGTATTTTGTGAGACCCGATCTGAATACCCCCGATGCTGTCATAGAGGTCTCACCCCAGAATGATTTTCGGCTGTCCGCACAGGACGAATGGATTGCCGGGAATTGGGCGGGGCCAACACACATGATTGCCGGGGGCCGTTTCTCACATGTTGCGTTCATATGGACGCTGCCTACCGGCAAGAGAGTGGGATTTGCCGTGCCCTATAAAAACGGAGGCGGCTTCAGGCTGGAAAAAACAACTTACTGCGCCAATCCTGACGATGACCAATGCGGCAGCATATCCTTCGGAGTAACGTTCCCCACTTATGAGGTAAATTCGTCCACTCCTTTGCCTTTTACCTATGTTTCCTTCCCTACTGGCCAGATCCGTAGAACTTCCGCGGTTTTCTGGTTTGGTGATTTTGATCAACTTACGGACATAATCATCAGAGACAGGTAGAGGTCACACCCCCAGATAGGCGAGCAAACTAGGCACCAAAGCAAGGTTGCTCGCCCCAAAAAAAAACGCCCCACTCAGGGGCGTTTTACGGTTCAACCAAGCGCCGTTGTTACATGCTGCGCCGGTACTGCCCACCCACTTCGTACAACGCGCCGGTGATCTGGCCTAGCGAGCAGTAGCGCACGGCGTCGACCAGCACTTCGAACACGTTGCCGTTCTCGATCACGGCCTGGCGCAGCTTCGCCAGCCATTTCGACGTTTCGGCTTCGTGGCGGGTGTGGAAATCGCGCAGACGGGTGAGTTGGCCCTGCTTTTCTTCCTCGGTCGAACGTGCCAGCTCGATTTCGGGCTGCGCGCTGCCTTTCGGGTTGAGGAAGGTATTGACGCCGATGATGGGGTAGGAGCCGTCGTGCTTCTTGTGCTCGTAGTACAGGCTTTCCTCCTGGATCTTGCCGCGCTGGTAGCCAGTTTCCATCGCGCCGAGCACACCGCCACGGCTAGCGATGGCCTCGAACTCCTTGAGCACTGCTTCTTCGACGAGATCGGTGAGTTCCTCGACGACAAAGCTGCCCTGATTCGGGTTCTCGTTCTTCGCCAAGCCCCATTCGCGGTTGATGATGAGCTGTACGGCCATCGCGCGACGCACGCTTTCCTCGGTCGGCGTGGTGATCGCTTCGTCGAAGGCGTTAGTGTGCAGGCTGTTGCAGTTGTCGTAGATGGCGATCAGGGCCTGCAGCGTGGTGCGGATGTCGTTGAAGTCCATCTCCTGCGCGTGCAGGCTGCGGCCCGAAGTTTGGACGTGGTATTTGAGCTTCTGGCTGCGCTCGTTGGCGCTGTACTTGTTCTTCATCGCCACCGCCCAGATGCGGCGGGCGACGCGGCCGATCACGGTGTATTCCGGGTCCATGCCGTTGCTGAAGAAGAAGCTGAGGTTGGGCGCGAAATCGTCGATGTGCATGCCACGCGCAAGATAGCTTTCGACGTAGGTGAAACCGTTGGCCAGCGTGAATGCGAGCTGGCTGATCGGGTTCGCGCCCGCTTCGGCGATGTGATAGCCGGAGATCGACACCGAGTAGAAGTTCTGCACCTTGTGGTGGACGAAATACTCCTGGATATCGCCCATCATCTTGAGTGCGAATTCGGTGGAGAAGATGCAGGTGTTCTGGCCCTGGTCTTCCTTGAGAATGTCGGCCTGCACCGTGCCGCGCACGTTCGACAGCGCCCATTCCTTGATCTTCTGCGCTTCGTCCTCGGTCGGATCGCGCCCGTTGTCGGTCTTGAACTTGACCGCCTGCTGCTCGATGGCGGTGTTGAAGAAGCAGGCAAGGATGATCGGCGCCGGGCCGTTGATCGTCATCGACACGCTGGTGGTGGGCGCGCACAGATCGAAGCCGTCGTAGAGCACCTTCATGTCGTCGAGCGTGGCGATCGATACGCCCGAATTACCGATCTTGCCGTAGATGTCGGGGCGGGGATCGGGATCGCAGCCGTATAGCGTCACCGAGTCGAAGGCGGTAGACAGGCGCTTGGCCGGCATGCCTTCGGAAACGCGCTTGAAGCGGCGATTGGTGCGGAAGGCGTCGCCCTCGCCGGCGAACATCCGCGTCGGATCTTCGTTTTCGCGCTTGAAGGCGAACACGCCGGCGGTGAACGGGAAGGAGCCGGGCACGTTTTCCTTCATCAGGAATTTGAGCGTCTCGCCTTCGTCATCGTAATCGGGCAGCGAAACCTTGCGGATCTTGCTGCCGGACAGCGATTCGCTGGTGAGCTTGGTACGAATTTCCTTGTCGCGGATCTTCACCACGTATTCGTCGGCGGCGTACAACTCCTTGGTTGTCGGCCACTGTTCGAGCAGTTTCTTCGCCGCCGGCGTCAATTCGCCGTCTTTCCAGGAAATCAGTTCGTCGAATGTCGCCAACTGCGCGCCGCTGTCCTTGCCGCAATGCACGAACAGCGCCTTGGCCGTTTTCAGCGATTGGCGTTCGCGGGCGACGCGAGCCTGCTGCTGTACATGGCCGTGGTAGCCGCGCACGGAATCGGCGATCTCGGCCAGATAGCGGCTGCGTTCGGCGGGAACGATGGCGCGGCTGTGGCTGGATGCCTTGACCTTGACCACGGGCAGTTTCCCCGCGTGGACTTTCAGCCCCTTTTCCACCAGCTTCGGCAGCAAGGCCTGATAGAGCGCGGTTACGCCATCGTCGTTGAAACGCGCCGCCATCGTGCCGAATACCGGCATGTCGTCGGTCGGCCGACTGAACAGTTCGCGGTTTCTCTGGTACTGCTTGCGCACGTCGCGCAGCGCGTCCTCGGCGCCCTTGCGGTCGAATTTATTGATGGCGACGAAGTCGGCGAAATCGAGCATGTCGATCTTTTCCAACTGGCTCGCCGCACCGAACTCGGGCGTCATCACATAGAGCGACTGATCGACGAAGGGCACGATGGCCGCGTTGCCCTGGCCAATGCCGGAGGTTTCGACGATGACGAGGTCGAAGCCGGCGAGCTTGCACGCGGCGATGACCTCGGGCAGCGCACCCGAGATTTCCGAGCCGGTATCGCGAGTAGCCAGCGAGCGCATGAAGATGTTTTCGTGCTCGATCGCGTTCATGCGGATGCGGTCGCCAAGCAGCGCGCCGCCAGTGCGCTTGCGCGAGGGATCGATGGAAACGATGGCGACCTTCAGCTTGTCGTCCTGATCGAGGCGGAAGCGCCGCACCAGTTCATCGGTGAGCGAACTCTTGCCCGCGCCGCCGGTGCCGGTGATGCCGAGCGTCGGCGTCGAAACCTTGGCCGCGGCTTCTTTCAGCGCCTGCTTGACGGCATCGCTGCAGGCGCCGTTTTCGAGCGCGGTAATCAGTTGGGAAAGGTGACGCAGGCGAACGCCACGGTCGCCGCCAGCCAGTTGCTTGAGCACCGCGTCGGCCGCGGCCGGGGTAACGTGGCTGAGATCGATGTCGGCGCGCTCGACGACATCGTTGATCATGCCTTGCAGGCCGATATTCGCGCCGTCCTCGGGCGAATACAGGCGGGTGACGCCGTAGTCGTGCAACTCGCGGATTTCGGACGGCACAATCACACCACCGCCACCGCCGAACACCTTGATGTCCTTGCCGCCGTTGGCGCGCAGCAGATCGATCATGTACTTGAAGAATTCGACGTGACCGCCCTGATAGCTGGTGATGGCGATTCCCTGCACATCTTCCTGCAAGGCCGCATTGACGATTTCGCCCACCGAGCGGTTGTGGCCGAGGTGAATCACCTCCGCGCCAGTCGCTTGCAGGATACGGCGCATGATATTGATCGAGGCATCGTGGCCGTCGAACAGCGCCGCGGCCGTAATGAAGCGGACCTTGTTCTTCGGTTTGTAGGGCACCAGCTTACGGCTCACGCTAAGGTCGGTCATCGCTTTATCTCCTTTCCATATTGGCCCCCGATCCGCATGAACCCGCGCACGGGGCGCACTTCATAATTGATTTCGTAATAAGCAACCGCTTGGCGAATCTAAATTACGTTCACGTAAACGTCAATGTGAGCTTCCCCGCCTTTTCCCACTGCGCACAATGCGTTGCAATGCACTGCATTCGTTTTTCGCAAACGGTTCGCAGCGGCAAATTCGACAATACCGCCAAGAAATGTGACACCATCGCTCCCATAAAGATAGTCCGCCAACCGCGATGTCCACCCCTGGAGACACTCCCCGCTCATGGCGCAATTCACCCTACCGGCTCCGACACCAGAACAACGCCGCCGCTACGATCTGCTGCTGGCCGGCCTCGATCTGCTCGACCAGGGGCTCGCCGTTTTCGATTCCGGCCCGCGCCTGGTGGCGTGGAACAAGGCTTTTCTCGCCTTGCTGGAACTGCCGGAAACGCTCGTGCGCGTGGGCACGCCGTTCGAGGAATTCATCCGCTTCAACGCCGAGCGCGGAGAATACGGCCCAGGCGATATCGACAAGCTCGTAGCCGAACGCGTCGCCTCCGCGCGCTCATTCCAGCCGCACTACACCGAGCGTGTGCGCCCCAACGGCGGCGTGCTGGCCATTCGTGGCATACCTATTCCGAACCTCGGCTTCGTTTCGTTGTGGACCGATATCACCGAGCAGCGCCGCTACGAAGAAGTCATCCAGCAACAAAACGCTTCCCTGGAAGCGCGCGTGCGTGCGCGCACCGCCGAACTGGAAGCAGCCAACCTTCAACTGGCCCAAGCCAATCACGACATCGACCAGATCGCCGACGCGCTACGGCGCAGCGAAACGCGGCTACAACTCATCGTCGATTCGATCCCCGCGCTCATCGCCTACATCGACCGTGACGAAATCTACCGCTTCGCCAACAAAGGCTATGCGGAGTGGTTCGGCGTGAACAAGGACGACATCGTCGGCCACAGCATCCGTGACGTTTTTGGCGAAAAAAATTACGCTCAGATCAAGCCGCACCTGGATCGCGCCTATGCCGGCGAACGCGTGAGCTATGAATACAGCCGCGAGGAAGCGGACCGGCGCATGGCGCACGCGCGCAGCGTGGCGGTGCCCGAAACCGACGCCGACGGCGCCGTGCTCGGCGCTTTCGTTCTCTCGATCGACATCACCGAACAAAAGGCAAGCCAGGCCGCATTGATACAAGCGCAAAAAATGGAGGCAGTGGGCCAGCTCACCGGCGGGCTTGCCCACGACTTCAACAACCTCCTTACGATCATCATCGGCAACCTCTCCACCCTGCGCGCGAAATCGGAACAAGCAAACCCTACGGGCGAGCTTGCCGAATACGTCGCCCCCGCATTGCACGCGGCGCGGCGCGGCGCTGAACTGATCAAGCGCCTGCTGAGTTTTTCCCGTCAGCAAACACTGGAACCCTGCGCGGTCGAAGTCGGCGCGCTGGTGCACAACATGCTGCATCTGCTGATGCGCTCGTTGTCGAAAACCATCCAGATGAATCTGCGTCTGCCAAGCGAACCGCTCTACGCCTTTGCCGACCCGTATCAACTGGAAAACGCCCTGCTCAATCTCGCCCTCAACGCGCGCGACGCCATGACCGACGGTGGCGAGCTCACCATCGCCGTATCGCACCGTGATTTTGGCGGCAGCCTGGCCGAACTGGCCGATCTCGCGCCCGGCGAATACATCCAGATCGACGTTACCGACACCGGTCGCGGCATCGACCCCGCCCTATTGCCGCGCGTGCTCGAACCCTTTTTCACCACCAAACCCTTCGGCAGCGGCAGCGGCCTCGGCCTGTCGATGGTGTATGGCTTTCTGCGCCAATCCGGCGGCAACATGCGCATACTCAGTACCCCCGGCAAAGGCACCAACGTCCGCCTCGTTCTGCCGATGGCGCAACCGCCGGCCGCCATCAGCCCGCCCGCCGAAAGCGACCACGCCCCCCTGCGCCAACGCGAAGGCCCCGTACTGCTGGTGGAGGACGAACCCGAGGTGCGCAAAGTCATCCGCCTGCAACTGCTCGCCCTGGGTTACCCGGTACTGGAAGCGGAAAACGGCATCGAAGCCCTGAACTTGCTCGAAAACGTCGCCGACATCGCCGTGCTGGTCAGTGACACCGTTATGCCCGGCGGCATCGGCGGGCGTGAACTGGCCGCCCGCGCCCGTGCGCTGCGCGCCGATTTACCGATTCTGTTCATCACCGGTTACGCCGCCGGCAGCGCCGACGACACCCGCGCAACGAATATCCCGATACTGCGCAAGCCTTTCGATCAGACCGCCCTTGCCGCCGCGCTCGACGAACTGGCCGCGGCAAACAACCCCGCCCCCCCGCAGGAGCCCGCGCCCCTATGCCCATAACCCAGTTCGGTGACACCCCACCCATGGTTTTCGTGCTTGAGGACGAAGCCGAAATCGCCCGCCTCATCTGCACTAATCTAAGCGAATACGGCTTTCGCCACGAGCACCTTTCCACCGGCCGCCAGTTGTTGTCGCGTGCGCGCCAAACCACGCCGGATTTGTGCATCATCGACTTGGGGCTGCCCGACATGGATGGCATGCAGGTGGTGCGCGAATTACAGGACGGCAGCCCGTGCGCGGTGTTGATCCTGACCGGCCGCAACGACGTCACCGACCGCGTGCTCGGACTCGAACTGGGCGCCGACGATTACCTCGTCAAGCCTTTCGAGCCGCGCGAACTGGTTGCTCGCGTACGCTCCATCCTGCGCCGCTACCAGCATGCCGTGCCCGAAATGGCGCCTGCCGAACACACCATCGCCCGTTTCGCCACCTGGACCTTCGACAGCGGCCGCCACGCCCTGATCGCAGCGGACGGCCGCGAAGTCGCACTTTCCTCCGCCGAGGCCGCGTTGCTTACCCTGCTGCTGCGCCGCCCGAACAAGATCTTGTCGCGCGAACAACTGCTCGGCGAGCGCGAGGTCGACCCCTTCGACCGTAGCATCGACGTGCGCATCTCCCGCCTGCGCCGCAAACTCGACGACGACCCGCAAAACCCGCGCCTGATCAAAACCGTCTATGGCGCCGGCTATCTCTTTTCGACCCAGGTGAGTTGGGAATAGCGCGGCACCGCGAGCAAGCGATGGCCATTCGCTCACGCGGCTAAGAGACTTTCTTGGCCGGGGCATCATTATAATTGCAGGTTTTCACCCTTTTCCGGCAGGAGCCCCCATGTCCCAGCGTCCGTTCAAGATCCTCGGTATCCAGCAAGTCGCCATCGGCGGCCCCAGCAAGGAAAAACTCAAAACGCTGTGGGTGGATATGCTCGGCCTTGAAGTAACCGGCAATTTTGTGTCCGAACGCGAGAACGTCGACGAAGACATCTGCGCCATGGGCAAGGGCCCCTTCAAGGTCGAAGTCGACCTGATGCAGCCGCTCGATCCGGAAAAGAAGCCCGCCGTCCACACCACGCCGCTCAACCATATCGGCCTCTGGGTCGACGATCTGCCCAAGGCCGTCGAATGGCTGACAGCCCAAGGCGTGCGCTTCGCCCCCGGCGGTATCCGCCGTGGCGCCGCCGGCTACGACATCACCTTTCTGCACCCGAAAGGCAACGAGGAGTTCCCCATCGGCGGCGAAGGCGTGCTGGTGGAACTGGTACAGGCCCCCGCCGAAGTCGTCGAAGCGTTCTCCCGCCTCGCGGGCTGACAGTCTCAGGACTCATACGGGTTTGCATTCGACCAGATAACAAGACGACCCAACGCAGTTAGACGGTTAGAGGCGAATCCGTATCGCAATTCACCATCCACGGCACCCCGAAACGATCCACTAGCATGCCGAAACCTTCGGCCCAGAAGGTTTTCTGGTAAGGCATGGTGATGCTTCCCTCTGTCGCGAGCGCATCGAAAACACGCTGGCCTTCCTCAACGCTGCTTGCGCTGACGGAAAGGCTGAAGCCGGCGTATTGCTGATTCACATCGCCCGGCATGCCGTCGGACACCATAAACTGCATACCGCCAAGCGTGAGGTTGGCGTGCATGATTTTGTCTTCCCATTCGGGGGGCAAAGGCTGGCCGCCAGCGTGCGCATCGGGGGGCGCATCCTTGTAACGCATCGCAAAGACGAAGCTTTGCTGGACGCCAAGAGCATTGCAGTAGAACACCAGTGCTTCCTCGCAGCGGCCGCCGAAAAACAGATAGGGCTGTACTTGCATGTTGGCTTCCTCGTGTGTGGGTGCGACGAAAACCAGCCGTGGTAAAAACCACGGCCTGCAAGCGACAGTATAGGCATCCTTGCAGCGGCCGCCCCGCCAGTATCTTTCGGGCATGCGCCGGGCTCACATGAATCGAGCGCCATTTCGAGACTGGCCGGGGCTTCACTGAATTTGAAACATTCTCCCTACATCGTCAAAGCGGCTACCACCGTGGTAAAGGACTGATCAGAGAGAAAACAGGAGGAAAAATCGTGCTCCAAGGCACTGCATTCATTTTTTCCGAGCCATTTCCGTCGGTGGAAAAAATTGTCACCGAAGCCGAGCAAATGGGGGAGTTACCTCTTAGCGTTCAGATTCCGCCATCGGAGGAATCATCTGCGGCAACGGAATTCCGGCAAAGCGTACAAGCCGAATTCGCCGCCTTGAGCGATGCCGAAAAAGCCCGGCTGGCCATGGAAATCAACACTGCGGCCCGGATGCGCAATCCCGCGGCTCAATTAGCCGACCCAGCGCAATTGATCGACGAGGCTTTTCCCGACCAAAGCAGTTACACGCTGACTTTTGCCACATTTCCCAAAGCAAGGGTCACTATGGTTCTATATCCACGAGATCGGCGGATTTTTCTTTCGCACTTCTCCGACGCGCCACTGCTTTATCTCTTGCTGCAGCGGGTCATGCGGCAGTTGGGCGGACAAGCTCGCGTGGACCAGGTTGAAACCGATTTTCCGCTTCCCCTGCCATTGACCGAATCGGCGATTGCCGATTATGCCAAGCAATACAAAAAGGGCTTGTCGAAAACAACCCGATGGTTCGGGTTTTATCTTGGATTGGTGCTGATTGCCGCCCTATCGTCGATCACTGCGCTCATCTGGTTCATTTTCGGTTAATGCCACGCCATTGGCAGCCAATAAAATATCCAAATCACATGTATTGCCACTATCCACGTGGAGCCGGACTCCGGCACAGTCCGCGAAAACCGTGCAGGCTGCTCAAGCCTCCAACCGGAGTTGCTGAATCAGGCCATGCACACCGTCCTCGCATAGATCGAGCACGACTTCGAAGCTGGCCGGACCGCCGTAGTACGGGTCGGGCACTTCGCTGTAGTCGTGACGCTGGGCGTAGTGCATGAAAGAAACGATCTTGGGGTGGTAAACCGGGGGGCAAGTGTTGCGCATCCATTCGATATGACCGTTGTCCATCCCCACCAACAGATCGAAGCGGATGTAATCCCCGGTTTCAAGCTTACGCGCGCGCAGGGCGGAAAGATCGTAACCGCGCGCGGCGGCAGCCTTGCGCGCACGCGGATCGGGCGCCTCGCCTGCGTGGTAGCCGTGCGTACCGGCGGAATCGACTTTGATATAGCCGGACAGCCCCGAGGTTTCGATGTAGTGCCGCGCCACGCCTTCGGCGGTGGGCGAGCGACAGATGTTGCCGGTGCAGACGAATAAAACCTGTTTCATTGCGTTCTCCTCTTATTGTTTCTACGTTTGTGTTGTTATGTGCTGCCATGCTGATCGGCGCCGAAGGCGCGGGCGCGCAAGCGGAAAAGTTCGTCGCGCGCGGCGGCGGCTTGCTCGAACTCGAGATTGCGCGCGTGCTCTTGCATGCTCTTTTCCAACTTCTTGATGGCGCGGGCAAGCGCCTTTTCGTCCATGACGGCGTAGTCGGCCCGCTCTTCGGCGGCAACCAGCTTCCGTTGCTCGTCACCGGTGGCATAGACGCCGTCGATGATGTCCTTGATGCGCTTCGTGACCGTTTTTGGCACGATGCCGTTGGCTTCGTTGAAGGCGATTTGCCTGATCCGCCGCCGCTCTGTTTCACCAATGGCGGCATGCATTGAGTTGGTGATGCGGTCGGCATAAAGAATGGCGGCGCCGTGGATGTGGCGCGCGGCACGGCCGATGGTCTGGATCAGCGAGCGGGTCGAGCGCAGGAAACCTTCCTTGTCCGCATCCAGCACGGCGACCAGCGATACCTCGGGAATATCCAGCCCTTCGCGCAGCAGGTTGATGCCGACGAGCACGTCGAATTCGCCCAGGCGCAGGTCGCGGATGATCTCTACCCGCTCCACCGTATCGATATCCGAATGCAGGTAGCGCACGCGGATGCCGTTGTCGGCCAGATATTCGGTCAGGTCTTCGGCCATGCGTTTGGTCAGCACCGTAACCAGCACCCGCTCGCCCGCGCCGATGCGCCGCCGGGCCTCGGTCAGCAGGTCGTCCACCTGCGTGGTCGCCGGCCGCACTTCGACCTCCGGGTCGATCAGCCCGGTCGGCCGCACCACTTGTTCCACGACTTGCCCCTGGTGCGCTTCCTCATAGGCTGCGGGGGTCGCCGAAACGAAGATCGTCTGCGGCATCAAGCGCTCGAATTCGTCGAAGCGTAGCGGCCGGTTGTCCAGCGCCGACGGCAGACGGAAGCCGTATTCGACGAGATTTTCCTTGCGCGAGCGGTCGCCCTTATACATGCCACCCACTTGCGGAACGGTAACGTGCGATTCGTCCACGAACAGCAAGGCGCCGGCCGGCAGATAGTCGATCAAGGTCGGCGGCGGCTCACCCGGGCCGCGCCCCGACAGGTGGCGGGAGTAGTTTTCGATGCCTTTGCAAAACCCCATTTCGTTGAGCATTTCAAGGTCGAAACGGGTGCGTTGCTCGATGCGTTGTGCTTCGACCAGCTTGCCTTCACGCTGGAAACAACTGGTCCGCTCCTGCAATTCTTCCTTGATCGCCTCGATCGCCTTGAGCACCGTGGCACGCGGCGTAACGTAGTGGCTGGAAGGATAAACGGTGAAACGCGCGAGTTTTTGCCGCAGATGGCCCGTGAGCGGATCGAACGCGGTGAGGTGCTCGACTTCGTCGTCGAACAGTTCGATGCGCACCGCCAGTTCGGCATTTTCCGATGGAAAAACATCGATCACATCGCCACGCACGCGAAAGGTGCCGCGACGAAAATCGATATCCGCCCGGCTGTACTGCATCGCCACCAGGCGGGCGATCAGGTCGCGCTGGCCGATGCGCTCACCCTCGCGCAGATGCAGGATCATCGAGTGGTAATCGACCGGATCGCCAATACCGTAGATGCACGATACGGTGGCGACGATGACCACATCGCGCCGCTCCATCAAGCTTTTGGTGGCCGACAAGCGCATCTGCTCGATGTGTTCGTTGATCGACGAATCTTTTTCGATGAACAGATCGCGCGACGGCACGTAGGCTTCGGGCTGGTAGTAGTCGTAATAGCTGACGAAGTACTCCACCGCGTTTTCTGGCAGGAACTCGCGAAACTCCGCGTAAAGCTGGGCGGCGAGCGTCTTGTTCGGCGCCAGCACCAACGCCGGACGGCCCATGCGGGCGATGACGTTGGCCATGGTGTAGGTTTTGCCGGAACCGGTCACGCCGAGCAGGGTCTGGAACATCAGCCCGTCGCCGATCCCTTCGCTCAGCAAGCGAATCGCCTCGGGCTGGTCGCCCGCGGGCGGAAACAATTCGTGCAGCCGGAACGGGCTACCGTCGAAAGTCACCACGCGTACGTTAGCGTCAGCGCTGTTGGGGGGATTCGTCATGCTAGAATTTTTGTCCGTTGCGGTCGTTTTTCCGCCTCCAGGAAAATACGGCGGAAATAGGGATTATTTCCCAAATCGCGGCACAAGGCACGACCCGGGTCGACCGCGTACCGCCGATTTGATCCAAACTCGATGCAAACCCAGGTTGGCTCGACCAACCCGGCCCAACCCCAAAAGTTACCAAGTCAATCACCTGTAAATCTGGAGTCACCATGCCCGCCTCGCTCTTCGCCGCCGTCGAACTAGCCCCCCGCGACCCGATCCTTGGTCTCAACGAGGCTTTCAATGCCGACACCCGTGCGGAAAAGGTGAACCTCGGCGTCGGCGTGTATTACGACGACAACGGCAAAATCCCGCTTCTGGCCGCTGTCCGCACCGCTGAAAAAACCCGCCTCGATACCATGCCTGCGCGCGGCTATCTGCCCATCGAGGGCCCCGCCGCTTACAACACCAACGTGCAGAATCTAGTGTTCGGCAAGGATTCCGCGCTTATCGCCGACGGCAAGGTCGTCACCATCGAAGCGCTCGGCGGCACCGGTGCGCTGAAGATCGGCGCCGATTACCTGCGTCGCCTGCTGCCCGGCGTCGGCGCCTATATTTCCGACCCGAGTTGGGAAAACCATCGCGCGCTGTTCGAGTTCGCCGGCTTCACAGTGGAAAGCTACCCGTACTACGACGCTACCTCGCGCGGCGTCGATTTCGCCGCGATGAAAGCCAATCTTTCCGTACTGCCCGCCGGCAGCGTCGTCGTGCTGCACGCCTGCTGCCACAACCCGACCGGCGCCGATTTGAACGAGGCGCAATGGAACGAAATCGTCGCGATCTGCCGCGAACAGCGCCTCGTACCCTTTCTCGACATGGCCTACCAGGGCTTCGCCGACGGTATCGATGCCGATGCCGTCGCCGTGCGCGCCTTTTCCGCCAGCGGCCGGCAATTCTTCGTTTCGTCCTCTTTTTCCAAGAGTTTCTCGCTGTACGGCGAGCGCGTCGGCGCGCTTTCCATCGTCACCGCGAACAAGGACGAAAGCGCTCGCGTGCTGTCACAAGTCAAACGCGTGATCCGCACCAACTACTCCAATCCGCCAACCCACGGTGGCGCTATCGTCGCCGCCGTGCTCGGCTCCGCCGAACTGCGCCAGCAGTGGGAAAACGAACTCGCCGGCATGCGCGACCGCATCCGCGCCATGCGCACCGGCCTGGTCGAGGCGCTAAGGAAGGAAGGCACCACACGGGATTTCTCCTTCATCATCCAGCAACGCGGCATGTTCTCCTACACCGGCCTTTCCGCCGCTCAGGTCGAACGGCTGAAAACCGAATTCGGCATCTACGCCGTTTCCACCGGGCGGATCTGCCTTGCCGCGCTGAACTCGAAGAACCTTCCTTACGTCGCCAAGGCTATCGCCACCGTTATCAAGGATTGAACGAACGCATCGCAACTCGTCTTGACGAAGCCGCATACGCTATCTAGAATGCCGCTTCTTTCCCCGATAGCTCAGTTGGTAGAGCGCCGGACTGTTAATCCGTAGGTCCCTGGTTCGAGCCCAGGTCGGGGAGCCAAGAATTTCATGCTGTAAAACATTCAAAGCCAGCAATAAAGCTGGCTTTTTGTTTTTCGGCACCAAAAATACAAGTCATTTCCCGCATCGGGTAGAAAATAACTTCCCACCGCAGCTTGAAAGCGTGTATCTTGGTGCTGCAGTCGATTCAAGCAGTGGATGTCATGGTGGTTCTTTTCCGCGTGTTCGTTCCGCGAACCCTTCCGGTCTGATTCCCTCGACCACAGTCCTTGGTCGTTCCTGCACCCCGGGCGAAAGCCTTTTTTATATTATGGAACGTAAGTAAGCATGACTACTCAAACCGGCAAAGTAAAATGGTTCAACGACGCTAAGGGCTTCGGCTTCATCACCCCGGACAGCGGCGGTGACGATTTGTTTGCCCACTTCAGCGAAGTCCAGGGTAAGGGCTTCCGGTCTCTGGTCGAAAATCAAGTCGTGGAATTCGACGTGAAGACCGGCCCGAAGGGTCTGCAAGCAGCGAATATCCGCCCGCGCTGAACGGCTTCACGGCCGAATATGCGAAACGCGGCCCCGCTGGGCCGCGTTTTTATTTGCGCCGTTCGATCATCCCTGTTTTCATCACCGTTCGCGCTCCGTTTTCTAGGCTCTGCCCGCCATGACCGACACCATCGACAGCTTCGCCCAACTCGACCTTCCACCCGCGCTCGCACAGGCGCTGGCCGACATCGGCTATGAGACGCCCTCGCCAATCCAGGCCGCCTGTATTCCCCTGCTGCTGGCCGGCCGAGATCTGCTCGGCGAAGCGCAGACCGGCACCGGCAAAACCGCCGCCTTCGCCCTGCCGATGCTCGCCCGCCTCGACCTGACCGACCGCCGTACGCAAGTACTGGTGCTCACCCCCACGCGCGAGTTGGCGATCCAGGTAGCCGAGGCGTTCCAGAAATATGCCGCGCGGCTGCGCGACTTCCACGTATTGCCGGTCTATGGCGGACAGAGCATGGTGGTGCAGTTGCGCCAATTGTCGCGTGGCGCGCACGTCGTCGTCGGCACGCCTGGGCGGGTCATGGACCACATCGAACGTGGCAGCCTGAAGCTGGACACATTGCGCACCCTGGTGCTGGATGAAGCCGACGAGATGTTGCGCATGGGTTTCATCGACGATGTGGAGTGGATTCTCGAACACACCCCAGCCACGCGCCAGACAGCGCTGTTCTCGGCCACGATGCCGGACGAAATCCGCGCGGTTGCCCATCACCACCTGCGCGACCCGCAAGAGGTAAAGATCCGCGCCACAACCGCGACGGTGGCGAAAATCCGCCAGCGCTACTGGCTGGTGCGCGGCGTGGATAAGCTTAACGCGCTCACCCGCATCCTCGACGCCGAAGAGACGCTCGACGCCGCGCTCGTTTTTGTCCGCACCAAAATCTCCACCGAAGAACTCGCCAATAAGCTCGCCGCGCGCGGTTATGCCGCCGCCGCGCTCAACGGCGACATGACGCAGGGGCTGCGCGAACGCGTCATCGAACAACTGAAAAGTGGCGCGCTCGATATCGTCGTCGCCACCGATGTGGCCGCTCGCGGCATCGACGTGGCGCGCGTGAGCCACGTCATCAACTACGACATCCCTTACGACACCGAAGCCTACGTGCACCGCATCGGCCGCACCGGACGCGCCGGACGCGAAGGCACCGCGATTCTGTTCGCCGCCCCGCGCGAAGCCCGCATGCTGAAGACGATCGAGCGCGCCACCCGGCAGCCGATCGAGCCCATCGCGCTACCCAGCCGCGAGGCGGTATCGAACCTGCGCGTGCAGCAGTTCAAGCAACAAGTGCTCTCCACGCTGGAAAACGAAGACCTCAGCTTCTTCGTCGACGTGATCGACCGCATCACCGAGGAAAGCGATTTCGACAGCCACGAGATCGCCGCCGCGCTCGCCCTCCTCGCCCAGCGCGACCGGCCGCTGCAGATCGAGGAAAGCGGCCGCGGTTGGGACGTCGCCACCGCCACCAGCGAAAGCGGCGGGCGCGGACCGCGCACCGAACACTTCACCACCGGCGCGCCGCGCGAACGCGCGCCACGGCCCAACCGCGACGACATTCTCACCCGCCGCCGCGCCTTCAGCGATGGCGCGCTGACGCGCTACCGCATCGAAGTCGGCCGCAACCAAGGCGCAAGCCCCAAGGAAATCGTCGGTGCCATCGCCAACGAAGGCGGCATAGAAGGCCGTCACATCGGCCAGATCCACCTTTTCGACGACTACAGTACGGTGGAACTGCCCGCCGCGTTGCCGAACGAGCTGCTTTCCGTGCTCAAACGCACGCGAGTACGCCAACAGCCGCTCAACATCCGCCCGCTGAGCGCATCCGAGGACGCCGAAACGCCACGGCGCAATTCGCGCGCCGCGCCCGGCGAAAACCGCCCCATGCCGGCACACGAGCCACGCAGCAAACCCGCCCCGCAGTGGCGGGATAAACCGCGCGATAAGCCCTACGGTGGCAAACCCGCCACCAGGGATGCCGGCTACAAGCCTCGTGGCGAAACACCTCCCACTCCCGGTGGCGAGCGCAAGCCGAAGAAGCGCAAGGAACCGTTCTGATGGTAAAACACGCCGCCGGCGACCCGCGCAGACGACATCGCGGCACGGCGGCACAAACCGGAAAAGGCGCATCGGCTACACCCACACCCACAACCGCACCAGCGGCGGCCGCGCCTTTCTCCATCCTCACCCCGGATTTCATCCTCGACGCGCTGGAAAGCATCGGTCTTACCCCCGATGGCCGCCAGCTTGCGCTCAACAGCTACGAAAACCGCGTCTACCAGATCGGCATCGAAGACGGCCCGATGCAGGTGGTGAAGTTCTACCGCCCGCAGCGCTGGAGCGACGAAGCGATTCTGGAAGAACACGCCTTCGCCACCGAACTCGCCGCGCGCGAAATTCCCGTCGCCGCTCCGATCGTCATCGGTGGCACCACACTGCACCGTTACAACGGTCTGAGCTTCACGCTTTTCCCGCGTCTGGCTGGCCGCGCGCCGGAACTCTCCGACCCAGCCACGCTGGAATGGCTCGGCCGCTTCATTGGCCGCATCCACGCCGTCGGCGCGCTGCACCCCTTCCGCGCCCGTCCAGCGCTGAATATCGTCAGCTTCGGCACCGAACCGCGCGACTGGCTGCTCGCCCACGATTTCATCCCGCCCGATCTGTTGCCCGCCTGGCGCGGCGTAACGGAACAGGCGCTCGATGGCGTGCGCCACGCCTTCGAGCGCGCCGGCGCCATCCCTCCCATCCGACTGCACGGCGACTGCCACATGGGCAACGTGCTGTGGCTGCCCGGCGACGGCAACCACGCGGACGGCGGCCCGCAGTTTGTCGATTTCGACGACAGCCGCAACGGCCCGCCGGTGCAAGACCTGTGGATGTTGCTCTCCGGCGAACGGGCCGACATGACCCGGCAGCTTGCCGACGTGCTCGCCGGCTACGAGGACTTCCACGACTTCGATTCGCGCCAACTGCACCTCATCGAAGCTCTGCGCACGCTACGCCTCCTGCACTACTCCGCGTGGCTCGCGCGACGCTGGGATGATCCCGCCTTTCCCGCCGCCTTTCCCTGGTTCAACACCCAACGCTATTGGCAAGAACGCATCCTCGAACTGCGCGAGCAGATC
Organism: Azoarcus sp.; assembly: GCA_031546845.1. GTDB lineage: Bacteria > Pseudomonadota > Gammaproteobacteria > Burkholderiales > Rhodocyclaceae > Azoarcus. Next base: position 48,865 of record JAVBJT010000004.1, read on the forward strand.
GCGCTGATGGACGAAGCGCCGCTGTGGCCGGGATAACCCACCGCACCCCGAACCCACGCAACCCATAACCTCCCGCCACCGCCCTTCTCCCACCATGCAGTTCCAGCCCTGGCACCACGCCTGCTCCGCGGGTTTCACGCTACGCGGAGAACACTCACCGCCCTCGGGTAAGCCGGTGCTTCACTTCATACACGGCAACGGCTATTGCGGCCGTGTCTACGAACCCATGCTCTCGCGGCTGGCGGAACACTTCGACCTTTTCCTGAGCGATGTCCAGGGACACGGCGGCAGCGACCACGGCGGAGGCTTTCTCGGCTGGAACCGTAGCGCCGAGCTGTGCATGGAAGCTTGGCGGGCGCACGCCACCCGTTTCGGCGACGCGCCAATCTACGCCACCGGCCACAGCTTCGGCGCCGTTCTCACCGCCCTGTTGCTCGCCCACCATCCCGATTTCTGCCGGCGCGCCGTGCTGCTCGACCCGGTGCTGTTTCCACCGCCGATGATCGGCCTGATGGCACTGGCCGGCAGCATCGGCCTTCACGCCAACAACAAACTTGCCCGGCGCGCACGCAAACGCCGCACACACTGGCCCGACCGCGACGCCGCTGCGAACGCCCTGCGCGGGCACGGCATCTTCAAGGGCTGGCGGGAAGATGCGTTACAAGCTTACGTAGACCACGCGCTGAAAGATTCTGACACTGGCGACGGCGTCGAACTCAAATGCCGGCCCACGCGCGAAGCCGAGGTATTCGGCTCTTACCCGCACCGGCTATGGCCCTCGCTGAGACAGGCGGAAACCCCCACGCTGGTGCTGCACGGCGAACACTCCTACCCCTTCGTTCGCCAAAGCACCCTGCGCTGGGCAACACGAAACCCCAATGTGCGCGAACGGCAAATGACTGGTGGCCACTGCTTCATGCAGCAAGACCCGGACGCCAGCGCCACCGTAATACGCGACTTTCTACTCGCGCGATAAGGGCGCGATCCAAGCCTCTATCAAGAACTCGATCATAACGATCCGCTACAACCGGGAACCCAGGGTGCGTCGCCCGCTCTCACTCTCCTCACGGAGCATCCCGCTCTATACGCGAGGAGACGACGATGGGCAAAAAAATCCTGATGATCTGCGGCGATTTCTGCGAAGACTACGAAACCATGGTGCCCTTCCAGGCGCTACAAGCAGTGGGCCATACCGTGCATGCCGTGTGCCCGAGCAAGAAGGCGGGCAACACCATCGCCACCGCGATCCACGATTTCGAGGGCGATCAGACCTACTCCGAAAAACGCGGCCACAATTTCACCCTCAACGCCAGTTTCACCGACATCCTGCCCGAACACTACGACGCACTGGTGATTCCCGGCGGACGCGGGCCGGAATACCTGCGCATGGACGAACAGGTGATCGCCATCGTGCGGCACTTCTTTACCGCCAACAAACCCGTGGCGGCCATTTGCCACGGCGCGCAACTGCTGGCCGGCGCGCGCGTGCTCGAAGGCCGGCGCTGCTCAGCCTACCCCGCCTGCCGCCCCGAAGTGGAATTGGCCGGCGGCACCTATGCCAATATTCCGCTCGACCAAGCCGTCACCGACGGCAACCTCGTCAGCGCCCCGGCCTGGCCTGCCCACCCGGCATGGATATCCCAGTTTCTCGCCGTGCTCGGCACCCGCATCAATCACTGAAGCGCCCCGAGAAACAGCCCGCTACTATTTGCCTGGCACCCGCGGGCTGCTAGAATCCGCCCCTGTCATTGGGGAGTAGCCGCCCTCCGCTTACGAGAGGGGATCGCGTCAACAGACTTGCCCGCCCGGGCATGGCGCGATCGGTTTCCATGCTTGGCGAGACCTTTGACTGCGCAGCCTCCGCTTTGGGCCGGGGAAGCAGCGCAGTCATTGGTGTTCGTACCGGCCCGGGAAACCTCATGGAAGCGCTGCTCATCTCCACCGGTATCGTCGCCCTGGCCGAAATCGGCGACAAAACCCAACTGCTCTCGCTCGTTCTCGCCGCCCGCTTCAGGCGCCCGATACCGATCATTCTTGGCATCTTCGCCGCCACGTTGGTCAATCACGCGCTGGCCGGCGCGGTCGGCGCCTGGCTCAGCGCACACCTCGGCCCCGACGTAATGCGCTGGATTCTGGGTATTTCCTTCATCGGCATGGCAATCTGGATACTGATTCCGGACAAACTCGACGAGGACGAGGCCAACCGCGCATCGCCGCGCTTCGGTGTGTTCGGCGCCACGCTGATCGCCTTCTTCCTTGCCGAAATGGGCGACAAAACGCAGTTCGCCACCATCGCGCTGGCCGCCCGCTTCGACTCGCTTGTCGCAGTGGTGGTTGGAACCACGCTGGGCATGATGATTGCCAACATACCGGCGGTGCTGGCCGGCGATGCGGCGGCAAAAAAGCTGCCGGTACGCCTGGTTCACGCCACGGCGGCGGTGATCTTCGCCTGCCTGGGCATTGCCGCGCTGTGGGGCGCGGTGCCGGAGGCGCTGACCGGCGCCTGAAGCCTCAAGCGCGCGGCCCACCGTCTCGCGCAGCACGCACCTCGGCGGTGAAATGCTGCGCAGCGGGAAAGAATTCGAAAAAATCCGCCTCGAAACCGGCATAGCCGGTCACCAACTCCTCGCCCGCGCCGGCCAGCGGATTAGGCCGGCGCAGGCGGTGAATCGCCATGCGATCGAGCACGCGGGCAATCGTTTCGACTTCGCGGTAGCCGGTCAGCCAATCTTCCGTCCGCATACGCTCGAACATCGCGCCGAACGCAGGCGGCAGCGGATCGGCATGGGCAGCGATCAGCCGATAGGTTTCGGCGGCGAACGCTTCCAGCGGCACGGCGCTGAACCGTGACCAATGGCGGGCAAGAAAATGATCGTAGAACACATCGACCATGATCCCCGCCACGCGCCGCCGCACCGGTCCGACCCGCGCGCGGCTGCGGCGGAAGGCGGGGTGCGTGTCGGCGTAGCTGTCGATACGTCGGTGCAGCACCACGCCGGCAATCAGATCGGCGGCGTAATCCGGCGGCGGCGGGTCGAGCCGGCCCTTGACGAAATCGCCGGCAATGCCGCCGACGCGATCCGCCGCAGAGGGACCGGCAAGCAGCGCATGGGCGAGAAAATTCATGATAAATTCATAATTCCAAGCAACGCGACGCCCGCTTCGCTCCATCGGCGCACATGGCAAAATCCCCGCCGCGCGGCCGGCGGTTTCTTACGCAGGCGGCGCCATCCAAACACGCGGTTCGACCTGCACCGTGCGTTCCCCATCGGCGATCAATATGCCACCGTCCTGAATGGTAAACTGTAGGCGCATCGTGCGTTCCGCGAGTTTGGCGAGCGCCGGGGCAACGTCCGCTTCCAGGTTGAGTGCGCGCAGGTTGGTCTGCCGGGCGAGTTTGTCGCGCGCGCCGTTCCACCAGATTTCGGCGGCTCGGCCGTAGCTCAGTACCACCACCTCGGCGGCGCGGCCGCAAGCTTTGCGCACCCATTTTTCGTCTGGCTGGCCGACGTCGATCCAACGCTCGATGACGCCGGTCAAATCCTTCTGCCACAAATCCGGCTCGTCGTCGGCGCACAAGCCCTTGCCATAAGCCAGCAACGGATCGGCGAAAAGGGCGAACGCGAGCAGGCGCACCATCATGCGCTCATCGGTTTCGGAAGGATGGCGCGCGAGCGTCAGGCTGTAATCGGCGTAATGGTTGCGATCCATATCCGCGATCTGCAACTGCGCCTTGAAGATGGTTGCCTTGAGGGCCATGAATCGGTTCGCCGCCTGCGTCAGGAAAGGGGCCGTCATTGTGCCGCCTTGCTGGCGGCAGCGAAAGCCGCCGCCTTCGCCTACGTTCCATTCAGTGTGGCCGGCGCGACTGCCGCCAGGCAAGCGTGGCCTGCGCCGCGTGCGCCATGACCGCATCGCGCACGCCGGCCGGCAACTCACGGGCCAGCGCGGCAAATAACGCCTGAGTTGCCTCCTGGCCGATGCCGCCGGCGGCGAAGCCATCGGCCAGGCAGCGAATCTGAATGGAGGCGAGCGCATCGGCCACCAGGCGCCAGCCGGCTACCGGCATCGCCCTCGTCAAACCGAGCAGCAGACTGCCAAGACAACCCGCCAAGCGTAGCGCCTCGTCGCGGTCCTCGGCGGCGATGGCGGAATGCCACAGCGCGAGGTGAATACTTCGGCGCAGTTCGATTTTGAAGTCGACGGCGCTTTCCTCAGCGGCGGCGATTGCCTCGAAATAGCGTAGGCAACGCGCTTCGGCTTGTGCGTCCAGGCCGGTGCGCAAAGCGCCGATCAACGTGGACAGCGCCGGAATGGCGGTCAGCCCGAAAGCCTCGGACCACGCCAGGCCCCATTGATCCAGCCCGCTCAGCAGCAACGCCAGGCGCAATGCGCGCGCATCCTCATCGGCGGCATTGCGCGCCCAATCGCCAAGGGCGGCATGTAGTTCGGCCACGCTGCCACGGGCGGTTTCGTCGGCTTCGCCCGCGCTGAGCCGGAAAGCGCGCGCGAAAGCATCTTGTACGAGCCGCGCGGCGTGGCGTTGGGTTGCGATATCGGCGAGAGGGGCGAGCGGGTCGGCGGCAAGCGTGGAGGCGGTCATCGTGGGTAATGCGGGCGGGCGGAACGGCAACAGAAAGGGCGCGGCGAGCGCGCCCCTTTGGAACGGGCGCTCATACGGATTTGCATTCGATCGGAGAACAAGGCGGGAAGCCGAAGACTGTGCTGTAGCACGGCAAGGCAAGGCGCCCCAACGAAGTTAGACGATTGAAGGCAAAGCCGTATCAGCCCCAGTGTAGGGACGAACGCGGCACGGCCTGCTCCATCAGTCCATTATGGAAATTATCCAGCATGCGCCGCAGTAGATCGGCATCCTCGTCGATAAAGCCGCGCTTGAAGTCGGTCAGGATGAGGCGCGAGCGCGTCATCCAGTTGCCCGGCGCATCGTCCAGCGCACACCAGGCCGCGGCATCGGCATCGGCCTCATGTTGCTTTAGCCAAGCCATTGCCTCGCGCTCCCGCATGCCGTGCAGATCGGTGCCGCGCGGCAGCATATGCGGCGTGACGCCCGCGATACGGGGCCGGATGTCCTCGGCGAAACGGGCGACCAGCTTGGGCAGGGAGAAAAGCATGCGCCAGTCCGAGGCGATGACGATACGGGCCTCGTCGAATTCGCGCACCACCGTTTCGATCCGCGACAAACAACGAAAATCCTCGACCTCTCCCCACGGGTGTGTCACGCCGTCGAAGTCCATGAAAATATAAGTGGGTTGAACCATCCGGTGCTCACAAGAACAAAAGGCTAACGCCTAACAAAAGGCCATAAATGCTGCAACGCAGAATATACTGAGGATGGCACATCATTTCAGTAAGGGCAAACCGCACAGTCGTCATACGAATCCAGAACATCGTTCGATACTTGTGTTTGGATATTTTCGGCATTCGTATCTGTTTTTTGCCGCACTACGCAGATCGATGTTGCGCCGCACAATTGTTCATTCTTTTTTGGAGTAAGCCTCTATGACCCCGACCACCCCACTCATCAACCTGGAAGGCAAAGTCGGCCTTATCACCGGCATCGCCAACGAAAAATCCATTTCCACCGGCGTCGCCGACGCCTGCGCTCAGGCCGGGGCGAAGCTCATCGTCACCTATCAGAACGACAAAACGCGCGCATTCATCGAACCCATCGTCCACCGCTTGGGCATTACCGACGTTTTCCTGCTTGATGTCACGCGCCCGGAAACCCTCGACGATGCCTTCGCCGAAATCGAAGCCCGCCACGGCAAACTCGACTTCGCCCTGCATAGCATGGCCTTCGCCAAGCGCGACGATCTCCACGGCCGCGTCGTCGATACCTCGCCGGACGGCTTCGCGATGGCGATGGACATTTCCACCCACTCCTTCATCCGCCTTGCCCGCAAAGCCGAGCCGCTGCTGGAAAAAGCCGGCGGCGGTTCGCTGGTAACGATGACCTATCTCGGTTCCGAAAAGGTTATCGCCAACTATGGCGTCATGGGGCTGTGTAAAGCGGCGCTGGAAGCGGCCACGCGCTACCTGGCGGCCGAACTGGGAACGAAAAACATCCGCGTCAATGCCGTTTCCCCGGGGCCGCTGATGACCCGCGCCGCCTCCGGCATTGCCGGCTTCGACAGTCTCATGGCTTCCGCCGTGGAACGTTCGCCGCTGCATAGCCTGGCCACGCCGGAAGATATCGGCGCGCTCACCGCCTTCCTCGTCTCCGATGCGGGCCGGCTCATTTCCGGTGGTATCCACTTTGTCGATGCTGGGTACAATATCATGGGCTAAAACGAGGTGTCGGCATGATCGACCTATCCGCCGCGCGCGCTACACTGGGCAGGGAGTCGCTGACCCTGCCCGATCCCGTGCCAGCGCATCCGCTACTCGACGGCCTACCCGAAATAGGCCGCGGCGAATATTCCATTGTGCTCGACAAGGGCGACGGCGAACGGGTGTATAAAATCGTCAGTTCGCCGGCCGATTATTTTCTCTACACGGCGGACGATCGCCCGCGCGGCAAGCATTTTCCCATCGTCTTCGCCGACCACGGCATCGTCGGCCGCGCCAGTTCGGGCTATCCGTTTCACCTGCTGGAAATGGAACGGCTCTATCCGCTCGATGACGAGTCGCCAGCGGCCACACTCGCCCTCCAACTGGCAAATTCGTTCTGGTCCGCCTGCACGCTATGGCACAACCTGGGTTCGGACATGGGCCGCATCGCCCTGCACCACCTCACGGTCGCGCCGCTCGGCCTTAGCGAAAACATGCAAAGCGCGCTCAAGGCACTATCCGATTTCGTCGAGGAGTACCACGTTCGTCCCGACCTGCTCAACGTCAATAATCTGATGATGCGCAAGGACGGCACGCTCATCTTCGCCGACCCCATCTTCATCGCCTGAACCACCCGGCACGCACAGGCAAAACAAGCTCATGGCATATAAAAAGAGGGGCGTATCATCGCGGCACTCGACGGAGGCAACGACCATGTTCCCCACCATCCCCGCGCATGACCACGCCACTGGCCCCGCCCCCGCCACTGTCGGCATCGCCCGCAACCGCCCCTTCGACCCCGACGCCTTCGAGCGCGCGATCGGCGATCTGCTCCACGCCTGCGGCATCGATGCCGACAACCCGCACACCGGCCGTACCGCCCAGCGCGTGCGCGAGCTCTGGCAGCGCCGCCTGCTCGGTGGCTACGAACTGGACCCCGCCGAGGCGCTCGGCGACGGTTTCGAGGACGAACGGTGCGACATGGTCGTCGTGCGCGGCATCGCCATCCACGGCGTCTGCCCGCACCATCTCGTCCCCTTTCGCGGCGTCGCCCACGTCGCCTACCTGCCCGGCGGACGGCTGCACGGCTTCGGCCGCATCGCCCGCCTGGTCGACGCCATCGGCCACCGCTTCACCTATCAGGAGTGGATGACGCGCGACATCGCCGACGCCCTCATGCATCACGGCCAAGCCCAAGGCGCCGCCTGCGTCATCGAGGCCGAACAGCTCTGCCTGCTGCTCGGCGAAGACCGCCGCGGCGACGAGCGCGTCGTCACCCAGGCCTTTTCCGGCGCCTTCGACAGCACCCCACAGCTACGCAACGAATTCCTGCGCGCACTGGATCGCCGAACACTGTAAAATCTCCCGACAGGTTGCAGTATCGGTAAAAGTACAAAAGCATCATCGGGTTCAAATCCGTGCTTTACCGCATGCAAGCCTGCCGCGTGGCACATGCACAGAGCGAGATCATCCGCGCCACGAGCAACCAAACGCCTGCAACAAAAGGCGAACCCTTACCACGCCAGCGCGGACACCCTCCGCGTGTGTCGCTTATCAAGCTGGCGCGCCTGCTATCGGCATGAGCGGCTCTCACGCGCAAATCACGAAACATTCCGCGCATCTGACGCTCCAATGCTTTCTTTTGTTTTTTTAATCGAGTAAGGAGTCATGCGATGAAAGATCTCGGGCAACAGCTCTCGACTACCCAACACGCCGCCACCAAAATCTCGCAAATATTCCAGCGGCGCATGACAGACGCGCAAAAAACGCTCACCGAACGAATCACAAATGCTTTTTCCGCCAACGGGCATCCCGCACTGAGCGACTTGGCGGCGAACCCGCAGCTTGCTTTGTCCTCATGGGAAGCATGGCGTGCCTATACCGTCGATACCGTACAGCGCTCGATTTTGTTCTGGGACACGCTACGCCAGCGCGGCGACAACTTCGTCGACCACACACGGGCCGGCATGCCGCCGCTGCTGCACTTCGACTATGAAATGGTGATGGACGGACGCGAATTCCCGCAGCCGGTCAATTACGCCCTGGTCCGCATCGTCCCGCCCGAGGGTGTGAAGACCGACGACAAGCAGCGCCCCTACATCATCATCGACCCGCGCGCCGGCCACGGCCCCGGCATCGGCGGCTTCAAGGACGACTCGCAGGTCGGCGTTTGCCTGCATGCCGGCCACCCGGTTTATTTCGTTATTTTCTTTCCCAAGCCCGAACCCGGCCAGACAATGCCCGACGTGACCGCCGCCGAGCAGCGCTTCGTGCGCCGCGTGCGCGAACTGCATCCCGACAGCGCCAAGCCGGTCATCGTCGGCAACTGCCAGGGCGGCTGGGCGGCGATGATGGTCGCCGCGTCCGACCCAGAGGAAACCGGCCCGGTCATCATCAACGGCGCGCCCATGTCCTACTGGGGCGGCGCCTGGACCGAGGGCAGCGGCAACAACGTAATGCGCTACGCAGGCGGGCTACTGGGCGGCTCGTGGATGTCGTCGCTGACCGCCGATTTGGGCAACGGCTTGTTCGACGGTGCCCATCTGGTACAGAACTTTGAAAGCCTCGACCCGGCAAACACGCTGTGGTCGAAATACCGCTCGCTGTATTCGAAAATCGATACCGAACCACCGCGCTTCCTCGACTTCGAGCGCTGGTGGGGCGCCAACCCGCTGCTGGCGCGCAAGGAGATCGAGTGGATCGTGCAGAACCTCTTCGTCGGCAACGACCTCTGGTCGGGCGGCGCGCGCACCAAGGACGGCCATTCGCTCGACCTGCGCGACATCCGCTCGCCGGTCATCATGTTCGCCTCGCTCGGCGACAACATCACGCCGCCGCAGCAAGCTTTCAACTGGATCGCCGACACTTACGATTCGACCGAGGAAATCAAGGCGCGAGGACAAGTCTTCGTCGGCCTGCTGCACAACAGCATCGGCCATCTGGGCATCTTCGTGTCCGGCAAGGTCATGAACCGGGAATACACCGAGATGGTGTCGGTGGTGAAATGCATCGAAGCGCTGCCCCCGGGCATCTACGCGATGGAAATCAAAGACATTCCCAGCAAGGATGGCGCCCCGCAGTACGAAGTCACGTTCACCGAGCATCGCCTTGAAGACATCGCCAAACGGCTGAACCGCTTCGAGCGCGTCGACGAAAAACCGTTCAAGGCGGTGGGCGCCATTTCGGAATTCAACCAACGCGCCTACGAGCTTTTCTTTCAGCCGTACGTCCAGGCTTTTTCCAACGAATACATGGCCGACATGGCGCGTATTTTCCACCCCCTGCGGATGCAGAAGTGGATGCTCTCCAGCGCCTTCAATCCGTTCATGGCCTGGCTGCCCGATGCCGCGGAAAAGGTGCGCGAGGAACGGCAGCCGCTTGCCGACGACGCACCCTTGCGCCAAGCTGAAAAGGCCGGCGCCGACGTCATCGAGATTCTGCTCGATTACTACCGCGACGTGCGCGACGCGCTGGGCGAAGCCGTTTTCTTCTCCCTCTACACCACGCCCTACGCCCAAAACTTGGTGGAAGAGCGCACGGCCCCGGCCGACACCTACAAACCGGTGAGCAACCCGCTCGAACTGTCCTTCGTCAAGGACGCGCTCGCGTCCATAGACAAAGGCGGTTATGCCGCAGCCGTGGCGCGCACGATCGCCTTGCTCGAACGCGACGGCGAACAACTGACGCTGCACTACCTCGAACTCAAGCAAGAACTGGCTGCGGAATACCACGCCTTGTTGCCAGACATCGCTAGTGACGAGCAGCGCCGTATTCGCGGCGAGCAGGAAATCATCTGCCGCTACGCGCCCGCCAAAGCCTTGCAATCCCTGCCCAGGCTGCTGCGCGACGACGAAGACCGCCAACGTTTCCTGCAACTGCTGCGCCACATCGAAACCGATCCGCGCATCACCCAGAGCGGCCGCTTCTCGGAAAAACAGCGAGTGATGCTCACCAAACTCCAGGCCGCAGTCGAGTCGGCGGCCGGCAAACCTGCGCGTACCCCCGCCGCACCGCCTCCGCGCAAGACCTCAACCAGCGCTTCGCGGCTGAAGCACTAAAAATCGCTACGTAGAAAACGCAGCGAAAAACAAAAACGGCAGCATCGCGCTGCCGTTTTTTTTCATCTTGCCGCTCTCACCACACCTCATTCGCTGACACGGATCAAAGCGGGAAGCGCTCGACCATGCCGTGCAGATTGCTCGAGAGCTTGTTCAGGTCGGCGACGGTCTTCGTGGCGCTCTGAATACCCCGGTCGGTGCCTTCGTTCATCTGATTGACCTCTTCCGCCGTCTTGGACATGTCGTTGGTCAGAACGGACTGTTTGCGCGTGGCCTCGGCAATCTCCTGGATGGCCACGGCAACACGGCCGACTTCTTCCTGGATGCTTTCGATTTCGCCGACAACGGCACGCGAAGCGCTCAGCCCGCTGGCGACGGAACGCTGGGTGCCGTCCATGTTCGACAGCGCCGACTGGACGTCACTGTGCGTAACCTTGATGAGTTTGCCGATTTCGACGGTGGCTTGTGCCGTGCGCTCGGCCAGCTTGCGTACCTCATCAGCGACAACGGCAAAACCGCGTCCGGATTCACCGGCGCGCGCCGCTTCGATGGCGGCGTTCAGCGCCAACAGGTTGGTCTGATCGGCAATTTCGCGGATGACACCAACGATGGTATTCATAGCGGCAGAGCGTTCGCCGAGCGCACCGAGTGTACTGCCCAACCGATCGACTTCGGTCGAGATGGTTTCGATGCCTTGGGCGAGCTTTCTGACCGCTTCGGCTGACTGGTGCGAGACTTGGCCGGTCTGCCGGGCCGTTTCTTCGGCTTGCTGGGCGTTGTCGGCAATATGGCCGATGCTGCTGGTGATTTCCTCGACGGCCTTGGCGGTAAAGCCGAGCTTTTCCGATTGCCGGCGGGAGGCTTCGGCCATCGAGTGCGTGACGCCGTTCAGAGAGTCGATATCGTGGTTGAGGGAGCTGGCGCTTTCACGTACTTCGACGAACATGTCACGCAGGCTTTCGATAAAGCGGTTGAAGACGACAGCGGTCTGACCGATTTCGTCACGCCCATCGGCCGCCAGCGCGCGCATCGATTCGGTGCGGCCGTTGGAGATATCAACGAGCGCATCGCGCAGCTTGAACAAGCCTTTGAGCATCCCCGAGAGAACAAGGTTGGCAACGGGAGCGCCTATCACCGCGATCAAAACCCCCGCCAGAATGAATTTCCACAGCAAATCGCGCAACGGCGTCAGAATCGCGGCCCTATCGACAACAGCGCAAAGCACCCAGTCCGACCCCTCAATCGACGCAACCGCAACGAACTTATCCGCCCCCTCAATGCTGAACTCATGCAGGGCAACCTTTTCGCCCGCTGACTGCAAGACCGACGCATCGAATCCGGGCAGTATTTCCGTCACCGGCTTCAGCCCCGAGTCAGGCTTCGAGTGCGCAACGATCTTCCCGTCCCGCGTGACAAGAAAAGCATATCCCTGCCCGCGAAATTCGATCGAATTGACGACGCCGATCACTTCCTCGAGCGACACATCTCCGCCCACCACACCCAGCCCGCCCGCCAGCGGCGCCGCCATCGTAATGCCCAGCTTTTTGGTGCTCGAAGAAATATAAGGCGCCGTAACAATGGTGCTTTTCGTCGCCATCGCCTGCTTGTACCAGGGGCGCACTGTCGGGTCGTACCCTTCGGCCGGTTTCTTCGTTGCCAGGTTGTAAATCATCCGTTTGTTTTCGTAACCCACAAACGTCTGATCGAAACGCCCCCCTTCCTTGCCCGTAATCAGAAAGGGGATCGGATCCTCCGCTGAAGACAGGCTCGTGGCCGTCGCCGCGATCACATCGCGCCGATGCGCGATCCAATTCACCATGCCTTCGCGGTTGCCTTTCACAGCCGCCTCGATTTCATGATTGATACCGCGAACGATTTCCGCCTGCATCTGCCAGTAGGCCAACCCGGACAAAGCGGCAATGACCGCTACCAACAATACCGCCACAAAGGCCAGCAACCGCCACTTCAATGACATGATTCACTCCAGACACGCTATGACTTGTTATTCACTTCCCCTGGAACACATGCGACCTTGGTCAGCACAACGACACGCAACCCGTGGGGGCGTGGGCGAATCGCCCTCCGCTCCCACTTCACGCGCCGCGCCGCCCTCCCTATTTTTTCGCATATATTCCGCGCTACCTGTCCATCAATCAGCGTCCTGGCGAGGTAAAACTTAACGGTATTAACACGCAACCGCGTAAAAAAATTCGCAGTTCAGCCAATTCTGCGCTTGCAAAATAGGCAAAACACCCCTGTAACGCTCAACGCCGGCCCCCCCCACGAAAACCGCCGCCGCGAAACCCCCCACCGAAAGACGGGCGAGAGAACTGCGCACCATGGTTGCGGAAAGCATCGGCGCGGGCATTGCCCATCTGGCGGCTTTCCAAATCACGATCGAACGAGTCGCGCCGCGCGCCGGCATCCTCCATTCCCATCGGCTGCTGCCGCTCACCGGCGCCACCACCGCCGAGCCGCTCACTGGCCGCCCCATCCTTCACCATCGGCTGCCATTGATGCGTGTCCCGATCATAGTGATAGACCTGACCGTCCTTGCTGGCAAATACATCGTCGTTGATATGGCCGACGCTATTGCCGCCACTGCCTGAAATACGGCCCACATCGACCGACTGCCCAGTTTTGGTCGAATAGATGTCGGCATGGCTGATCGTCGCCGAACGGCCTGTCACCTCATTGCCCACGGTCACACTGCCGCCGTGCGAAGCGATACCGGTTTGCGGGTTGAAGCGCGCGCCCTGCCCGCCTGCCGCGTAATGGCCGGTATAGACGTTCTGCACCACCCCCTGGCGCCCCACTGTCACCGCGCCGGTGCGAGAGTTGTACGCGGCGCCATAGCGCCCCGCGAACTGGTTGCCGGTATAGGCATCAAAACCGGCCACACCCCGGCTCACGCTTTGCGCATTGCCCCAGCGGCGGTAGACGTTGCCCGTGGTGCCGGCCCAGCCGCCCGGCCCCCACGCGGTAATGCCGCCATAGCGGTTGTAATAAGCGCCGCCCCAATACGGCCCCCACCACGGCGCGGGCGGATACCACCAACCGTAATCGGCCCAGGCCCAGGCCCAACCAAAGGCGAAACCGAACGCCCAACCATCCCACGGCGTCCAGCACATGCTGGCGCCGGTGCCATAGCTCACCGGCTGGCCATACCAATAAGCACCAGTCCAAGAGTCGTACACGTAGCCAGTGCCATAGACCACCACGCCGTCGGCGGTAATGATGCTGCCGTAATAGCCGGGGGTATAGCCGAGGATGACCGTCGTCGCGGTTACGCCGTAAATTTTCACGTAGGTCACGTAATGCAGCGGCGAGGAAACGGGGATGGCGTAAATTTCCGCCGGCACCGCCACTGCCACCGACCACGGCCCGGTCACCCGCGCGGCGACGAACCACACCCCGTTGTGCAGCGCATACCACTCCGTTTCGCCAGCGCGGATGATCGGGTCGGCGGCGTTGAACACATAGGCCATGCCGGTACCGTCGATTTGGCGCAGTTGCGGGCTGCCATCGATCACTGGCGTAAAGGTGGTCTTCACCCGATCGACCGTCGCCGTCTGCGGAATCTGGCTGGCGATGACCGCTTCCCGCGCCTGCACAGTACCAGGCACCGACGCCTTGACGTTCTCCTTCGCGGAACCGTCCGGAATGCGCGCGAAATCGGCCGGCAGATCGCCCGGCGAAACATACTGCCACGGCCCGTCGAGCGACGCGGAACGGAACCAACGCCCAGAGAGCAGCACGTAGCTCTGTTGGTTCGCCATATCCTTGAAAATGTTGCCGCTGGTGTTATCGACATAGAGCAGGTTGGTACCTTGCAAGGGCACGTAATTCGGCTCGCCGTTAGTCACCAGTAATTCGGCCGGCCGGGTTTCGACGAAGACAGCCGGCGGGTTCCCTTCGGGAAGTTGGGCAAGTGACGGCCGCTTGCCGCTTTTCTCGTCCGGCTTGCCGGCAAGCAGATCGGTCTGCTTGTCGTCGGCGGCCTGCGTTTCGGCGGTGCCCGCGCCAACCGGACCGGAGCGCGCGATACGCCACGGGCCAGCAAGGCTGTCGGCGGTCAGATAGCCATCGAGGTAGTGCAAGTAGTAGCGGTCGGCGGGGTCGCGCAGCAGCAGCACACGGGTGTTGAGCGCACGCTCCAGCGGCGTACCCGCCACCTTCGCCCAGTGCGGCTCGCCGTCGACGTAGATCAGCAGCGCCGGCTGGCGGGAAAAGATGATTTGCGGCGGATCGTTTCTCACCGGCTGTGCCTGCCCGCGCCGCTCGGCCTGCGAGATAGAAAGCGCGGTTTCGAGACGGTCGAGCGCGATGCCGTCCACATCGCGCACCATCGCATCCTGCATGCTCTTGGCAAAGCTCGCCTCGCGCTCGGGCGCGGACGGAAATTTCACCGCGAAGCGTTTGATTTGGTTGAACCAGACCGTGCGCGAGGGGCGATCCACCTGCATGGAGGCATCAAGGTAAAGCACGCCGTAGATCGGCGCTTTTTCACCAGGGAAAGTCGCCGCCATCGCCGAATGCGCCTGAATGTCGATGCCATCCCAAGCGTCGAGTTGCGGCTGAAAGATCTCCACCGAGAGGCCATTGGCCTGAACCGTGCGCGGCCAGGCGCGCATTTCGCCCACGGGCGTGGAAGCCGACCACGCGGCGGATGAGCAGACGAACGACAGGAATAAAAGGAAACCGGGTAAACCGAGGAAAAACGCGAATTTCTTTTTTATCATGGCAGCGTTCCTGGAAATAAAAGAAGAACCAGTAAGCAAAAACCCAACGGCCTGCACTAGACCTGCATTGCAGTATCGCAGAAGACTGCCGGATACCCCGCGCCAAGCGCCAAACCAAGCGCCAAGCGTGATGTTGCACAGCCAGCGCCATTATTGGCTCCGGCCGAATGCTTTATTGTGACCGCCGGAAGGCAGCCGGGTTCAGGAGCCCCCTCGGCCACCCCCGAACAGTAAGGCTTCCGGCGCAAATTGCCCGTACCCGCCGCGTCTGCGACAATCCCGTTGTCCTTCGGAAAACCGGTTTACCTCCACGGCGCCGAAAAGCGCGCCCTTTTCCTCCTCCGAAGCCCCGAGCCGATGACCACGACACCATCCCATTCGCCGCAACCCCTCCCATCCTCGCGCCAGTCCGCCCAGCGGCGCACCGATCAGATTCGCGCTTTTACGTGCGAACTGGCACAACTGGAAGCAGACGGCGTGCTTGCCCTGCCTGAAACGCAGCGTGCCGGGCTTGCCGCACACCATCAGGCTCTGCTTGCGAACTACGCGCGGCTTTTCGATGTGGACCGCGATAGTCAGGCACGGCGTTTATCGCTCGGCATGCGCATCAGCTCGCTCTTCGGTGCGCTGGCACTGGCCGCGAGCGTGTTTTTTCTGTTCTATCAGTTCTGGGGCCATTTTTCCGAAACGCTTCAGGTCGCAATTCTGGCCGCCGCCTCACTCGCCACCCTCAGCATCGCTGCGTGGCTTCAGGATCGCGACATCAGCGGTTATTTCACCCGGCTTGCAGCCCTGCTCGCCTTTGCCTGCTTCGTTCTCAACGTCGTCATGCTCGGGCAGATTTTCAACATCACACCCTCACCGCAGGCTTTTCTTGCCTGGGCCGCGCTCGCCCTGCTCCTTGCCTATGTTTGCGATCTGCGTCTGTTGCTCGTGGCGGGCCTGATCTGCGCAACGTTTTTCGTTGTGGCCTGGATCAATATCTGGAGTGGATTGCCGTGGAATGCCTTCAGTACAAGGCCGGAGCACTTTTTCCCCATCGCTCCGCTTCTGTTCTGCCTGCCGCAATGGCTGCATCACCGCAGGCGCGAAGACTTCATACCGATCTACCGCCTTTGCGGCTTGGTGGTGCTGTTGTCGGCAATACTGGCGCTCTCCGAAAACGGCGGCCACAGCTATCTGGGCTGGAATACGAAAGTCGTGGAAGGCGCTTATCAAGTGCTCGGCTTCGCGCTCAGCGCGGCGGCAATCTGGCTGGGGCTACGGCGGCAATGGGTTGAAACCGTCAATACAGGCGTGGTTTTCTTCCTGATTTTCCTTGCGTTCAAGTTTTACGACTGGTGGTGGGAGTTGCTGCCCAAATGGGCCTTTTTCCTGCTTGTCGGACTCGTCGCCCTCGCCTGCCTGCTAGTGCTGAAACGTTTGCGCTACGGCAATAGCCCGCAAGGAGAAGCATGATGCGCTGGACGGGGAAAAAACTCTTCCTGATCGGTTGTGCGCTGATCGTACTGACACACGGCGTCACACTCGCGGGCGTGGCATGGAATCGTGGCGACACGCCGACGGCGACGCTGAAACTGAGCGAACGGGAGTTATATCAATGGCGATCCGTACGCGATGAAAACAGCCAGATCACCCTCCATCTGAACTGGCGGGTTGCAAACGTTTCCAAAAATGATTGCGAGTACGACACCTGGTCCAAATCTCCCGCGTGGCTGGATCACGCCGAACTTGAGCGTTTGGGTTTTGATCTGTCATTGCCATACGACAACGGAAAAGCGCTTTTCCTGGCATTGGAAATGGATGGCTCCATCTACCAGCAGACGCTACGACAAGCACAAGAAAAAGTCGCCGATGCGGAACAGAAACTGGCCGCGACTCCACAAGCCGACACGGAAAAGCACGCGGATGCCGAAAGGTGTCTGACAAGAGCGCAGTCTCATCTACAGAGGGAAGAAAACGACAGCAGCCGCCTGTTCGTTGTCGCAGCCGGCCTCGATGCCAAAGCGCTGCGCGCCGCCCATCCCGGACCTGAATACGCCATCGTGCGTGGTGAAATCACCGTACGGCAACAAGATCGCAACAATGACCGGAATCAAAAGACCTATATTTCCGCCCTGAGCGTCGACAGCATCAATGTTCCCTATGCCTTGCGCACCACGGTCGAAGCTCACCTGGATGCAAAAGAAAAGCGCTCCAAAGAGAAAAGCTGCCCCAAACGCGACTCGCCCCCTGCGTTTGTCCTTGCCTGGGGACAACGCCTGGAACCCTGGCTCATGGCGGTGGATGCACCCGCACAAAATCAGTGATCCGGCGCCGGCGACCCATTCGGGGATCGGATTCAGGGCGCCGGATGGCGGGGTTTCCCTTCCATGGAAAGAAAGCGCAGGCCGACGCCCGGCTCGGTGGCGATGTAGCGCGGCGCGGCCGCGTCGTCGCCAAGTTTATGGCGCAACTTGCTCACCAGGATGCGCAAATAGTGCGTGTCCTCGGCATGCGTCGGCCCCCACAACTCGCGCAGCAGTTGCGGCTGCGTGAGCACGCGGCCGGCGTGGTTCATCAATAGCGCAAGCAGGGCGAATTCACGCCGCGTGAGCACCACCGTGGCACCATCCAGGTGCACTTCGCGCCGGGCCAGATCGACACGCAGACAACCATCGTCATAGACCGGAACGGCATCGCCGCCACCGGCGCGGCTGCGCAGCAGCACACGGATGCGCGCCATCAGTTCCTGGATACCGAACGGCTTGGTCACATAATCGTTGGCGCCGCCATCGAGCGCGGCCACTTTTTGCCCCTCGTCAGCGCGCACCGTCAGCACGATGACCGGCACCTGCGACCACTGACGCAGTTCGCGCAGCACGTCCTGCCCATCCCGATCCGGCAGGCCGAGATCGAGCACGACCAGATCGGCGCCCTGGCTGACGAGCGCCGCCAGACCTTCCTCTCCGTTAGCGGCGAGCACGGTGCGATAGCCCTGCGCGCGCAGGCTGATATCGAGGAACTTGCGGATCTGCGGTTCGTCGTCGATCACCAGCACACGCACCGGCGGCGCGGAGGCGATGGTTTCGTCAATCGTGTTCAATGGCGGCATCCTGCGGCGGCACTTCGCTCCACGGCAACGTAAGGCGGATCATCGTGCCCTGTCCATCCGGGCCGGGTAGCGCCTCGACCGTTCCCATGTGGGCGCCGACGATGCCCTGCACGATGGCCAGGCCCAGCCCCGTTCCCTGGCTGCCGCGATCACCCCGCTCGACACTATAGAACATGTCGAAAATGCGTCGACGCTCCTCCTCCGGGATGCCGGGGCCACGGTCGGCGATGTCCAGGCACAGCCGGTCGTCATCGTCGCGCCGTGCGGCGATGCGGATCGGTACGCCGGGCGGAGAAAACTTGGCGGCATTTTCGAGCACGTTGAAGATCGCCTGTTCGATCAGCGCCGGATGCACACGAATAGGCGGCAGATCGGAAGGAATATCGATATCGAAGCCGGTTCCCGGCGCGTAGCGCTGCAGGCGCGAGCTGGCCGAGCCGACGAGTTCGTCGACGCCGATCCAATCGCGCGTCAAGGTCAGCCCTTGGTGACCGAGGCGGGTCATGTCGAGCAGATTCTGAATGTAGCGGTCGAGCCGCTCACCTTCGAGGCGGATCGTTTCCAGCAGACTGCGGCTATCGTCCACGCTCAGAGCCGCGCCATAACTGGCGAGGCTATCGGCGGCGCCGATGATCGACGCCAGCGGCGAGCGCAGATCGTGCGACACCGAAGACAGCAATGCCGAGCGCAAACGCTCGGTTTCGCCGCCGACACGGGCGGTTTCCAGGTCGGAGACGAGACGGGCGCGCAGCGCGGCCTGACCGATATCGTCGACCATTGCCTCAGCCAGGCGCCGCTGCTCCAAGCTGAGCCGCGACATGCCTTCGGGAAACTGCAGGCCGGCCACGCCGATCGCTTCCTGGTCGGCGCGGATAGGCAGGAACCACCACGCCGAAGCGGCCAGCGTATCGGTATAGCGCCCCGCCTGTTGGTCGTTCCGCCGTGCCCAATCGGCGGCGGCCTTATCCTTGTCGCCCATCGATCCGCTGGCATCCTCGCCCGGTTCCTGGCCATCGATGCGCACCCAAGCCTCGGCGCCCAGCGCCGTCTTCAACGCATTGCGTCCGGCACGCACGACCTGCCCCAAATCGGCGGCGGTGGATAGTTGCCGCCCCAGCGATTGCATCGCGGTGGCATGAGCATTAGCCGCGCGTAGCGCCAGCACCTGCATGCGCAGCCGCGAAGCCAAGCGCCCAGCGATCAGGGCGGCGCCGAGAAACAGCAGTACCGTGGCCACGCCCTGGCGAGCGCTGATTTCCAAAGTGAAGCGCGGCTCGATGAAAAAGAAGTTGTACGCCAGAAAACACAACACCGCCGTCACTACCGCCGCCGCCATGCTGGTGCGGGAAGCCACCAGCAGCACCGCGACGATGAACACGGTGGATAAATCCTCCAGCCCGACCCAGCGCTCGCCGAGCATGGCGACGACGGTTGCCACCACGGTGCTAACCACCACCAACACCGATTCGACCCGCGTCAGCCCCAGCCCGGCCTCGCGCAGGCGGCGGCGAGAGAGGGCGCGCGCTTCGGGCGTGTTGACGATGGTCAGTTCGTAACGCGCACCGCGCTCAAGCAACTGCTGCGTCAGCGTGCGATTGAACAAGCGCGCGAGCAGCCGTTCGCGGGTGCGGCCGATAACGATTGCCGACACGCCGCTGGTAGCGGCGTAACCGAGCAACGCATCAGCCACGTTGGCGCCGCGCAGCACCTCGGTCGTGCCGCCGAGCGCGCGAGCCAGCGCGAAAGCGCGGTCCAATTCGAGTTGCTGTTCCTCCCCGAGTGGCATGCCGGTCTGCACCGCGACGACCGTCCACGGCGCGTCGCGCCGCTCGGCGATGCGCCGGCCGGCGCGTACCAGATACTCCGATTGCCCCCGGCCGTCGATGGAGACGAGCACGCGACGGCGCAACACGGTGCCGTGTAGGCCGCGCGCGGCCTGGGTTTCGCGCAGATCGCTGTCGACATAATCGGCCGCCGTCTGCATCGCCAGTTCGCGCAGCGCGGCGAGGTTGGAGGGCGAAAAGAAAGCCTGCAACGCCTGCGTGGCCTGATCGGGCAGATAGACCTTGCCCTGGTTGAGACGCTCGATCAGTTCGCGCGGCGGCAGATCGACCAGCCGGATGTCGCGCAAGCGGTCGAACACCACATCGGGCACGGTCTCGCTCACGCGCACCCCGGTAATCTGGTGGACAACGTCGTTGAGCGTTTCCAGATGCTGGATGTTGACCGTGGTATACACGTCGATACCGGCGTCGAGCAGTTCGGCGACATCCTGCCAGCGGCGCTCGTGACGGCTGCCGGGCACGTTGCGGTGCGCCAACTCATCGACCAGCGCGATCCGCGGACGGCGCGCGAGCAAGGCGTCGAGGTCCATCTCCTCCAGCGCCCTGCCCTGATAATCGATGCGCAGACGCGGAATCAAAGGCAGCCCGTCGAGCAGCGCGGCCGTCTCGCTGCGCCCATGCGTTTCAACGATGCCGATGACGACATCCATGCCTTGATGCAGCAACTCGCGCGCCCGCACGAGCATGGCGTAGGTTTTGCCCACGCCGGGGGCCGCGCCGAGAAACACGGTAAGACGGCCCGCGTCCTGCCGGCGCAGTTCGCCGATCAGGGCGTCGGCCTGGGCGGTACGGCCGTCGCTCATCGGCCAGGCGTCATCGGATAGTTTTCATCGAGCGCCAGATTCAATTCCAATACATTCACCCTCGGCTGCCCGAGCAGACCGAACTGCGCCGGCTCGGTGTGCGCGTCCAGCAGGCGGGCGACACTGGCCTCATCCACCCCGCGCGCGGCAGCGACCCGCGCGAGTTGGAGCCGCGCCGCCGCCGGGCTCAGATGCGGATCGAGTCCGCTGCCGGATCGGGTAACAAGTTCGCCGGGCACCTCTTGCGCGGCGATCCCCTCGCGCCGGGCCACCTCATCTGTACTCGCGGCGATGCGCTGGCGTAGTTCCGGGTTGCCGCGGGCGAGATTGCTGCCGGCGGCAGCCATCGGATCGTAAGCGGCCGCCGACGGCCGTGGCTGGAAATAACGCGCGTCGACGAAGGGCTGCGCGACGAGCGCGGAACCGACGATACGACCATCGCGCTCGATCAGACTGCCCCCGGCCGCGTATGGAAACAGCACGCGCCCCAACCCAGCCGCCACCAACGCGTAGCACAGCCCGAAGCCGACCAGGACAACAGCGGCGAAGACCGTTGCGGCGCGCGCCACACCGCTGTCGCGTGGCCGCTCGGAAGGAAAGGCATCAACAGGAAGAGAAGCGGAACGGGACATGGATGGGGCCTCCTCAAACGCCGACCGTCGCGGCCAGCGCAAGGTCGATCAACTTGATACCGGCAAACGGCAGCAGCAGGCCGCCCGCGCCGTAGATCAGCATGTTACGCCGCAATAATTCGGTCGCGCTGGCCGGCTTGAAGCGCACGCCGCGCAACGCCAGCGGAATCAGCAAGGGAATGATCGCGGCATTGAAGACGAGCGCGGCGAGCACCGCGTTCGCGGGGCTGGACAGGCGCATCACATTGAGCGCGGCCATCTGCGGAATGGCGGCGGAAAACAGCGCCGGCAGAATGGCGAAGTATTTCGATACGTCGTTGGCGAGCGAGAACGTCGTCAGCGCGCCGCGCGTGATGAGCTGCTGCTTGCCGATTTCGACCACCTCCAGCAGCTTGGCCGGGTCGGAATCGAGATCGACCATGTTGCCCGCCTCCTTCGCCGCCTGCGTGCCCGCGTTCATCGCCAGGCCGACGTCGGCCTGCGCCAGCGCGGGCGCATCGTTGGTGCCGTCGCCCACCATCGCCACCAGCTTGCCGGCGGCCTGCTCGGCGCGGATAAGGGCAAGCTTGTCCTCGGGGCGCGCCTCGGCGATGTAATCGTCGACCCCCGCCTCGGCGGCAATCGCCCCCGCCGTCAGCGGATTGTCGCCGGTAATCATCACAGTGCGCACACCCATCTCACGCATGCGGGCGAAGCGCTCCTTGACGCCATGCTTGACCACATCGGAAAGCGCCACCACGCCGAGCACATGATTGCCCTCGGCCACCACCAGCGGCGTCGCCCCGCCACGCGCGATCTGCTCGACACGCGCGGTCAGTTCCGGCCCGACCTGACCGCCAAGCGCCTGCACATATTTGCCGATCGCATCGCCAGCGCCCTTGCGGATCGCGCGGCCATCCACGTCGACGCCGGACATGCGGGTCTGCGCGGTAAATTGCACGTAATGCGCCTGTTCGGGCTCGGCAACGGTACTCTTCAACTCGCGCGCCAGACGCACAATCGATTTGCCCTCCGGCGTGGGATCGGCCAGCGAAGCCAGTAACGCGGCATCGCGCAAGCGCGCGGGGTCGATGCCGGCGAGCGGATGGAAAGCAGTGGCCTGACGATCCCCGTGGGTGATGGTGCCGGTCTTGTCGAGCAGCAGCACATCGATATCGCCGGCAATCTCCACCGCCTTGCCCGATTTCGCCAGCACATTGGCGGCCAGCGCGCGGTTCATGCCGGCGATGCCGATGGCCGGCAGCAGCGCGCTGATGGTGGTCGGAATCAGGCATACCAGCAGCGCGATCAGCAACATCGGGTCGATATGGACATCGACGAAAGCGGCGATCGCCGGCAACGTGGCGACGACGATCAGAAAACTCAGCGTCATCATCACCAGTAGTGCCATGAGCGCGATCTCGTTCGGCGTCTTCTGCCGGTTTGCGCCCTCGACCAGCGCGATCATGCGGTCGAGAAAACTGTGACCGGGTTCGACCGTCACCTGTACCACGATGCGGTCGGACAAGACCTTGGTGCCGCCGATCACGCCAGACCGGTCGGTGCCGGCCTCGCGCAACACCGGGGCCGACTCGCCGGTAACGGCCGCCTCATTGACCGTGGCCAGCCCTTCGACGATCTCGCCGTCGGCCGGAATCAGCTCGCCCTCGGCAACCACCACCCGGTCACCCGGCTTCAACTCGGCGGCAGGCACACGGGTTTCCCCGCCATTGCCGTCGAGCCGGCGTGCGAACAAATCCTGCCGCGCGCGGCGCAGCGACACCGCCTGCCCGCGTCCGCGCGCCTCGGCCACCGCCTCGGCGAAGTTGCCGAACAGCACGGTGACGAACAAAATCGCCGTCACCGCCCAACCGAAGCCCGCCGGCGTCCACCCGGCCAGCGTCATCGCCGCACCGACCACTGTGCCGATCCAGACCACGGCCATCACCGGATTGCCAATCGCGTGCCGTGGCGAGAGCTTGACGAAGGCATCGCGCACGGCGGCGCGCAGACCCGCCGCGTCGAGCAGCATCGACCGCCCGCCGCCCGTTGCATATAAGCGTTTGGTGCTCATGGAAGATCGTCCTTTCAATGCGCGGGGTTCAATGCACGCCAAGCGACAGATGCTCCGCCACCGGTGCCAACACCAGCACTGGCATGAACTGGAGCAAGGTCAGGATCACGATCACCGCGATCAGGGTCAGCGCGAAAGTCGGTGTTTCCACCTTGAAACCGCTGGCGCCGCCCGCCAGCGCCGGCTTGCGCGCCAGCATCGCGGCAATGATGAGCGGCAGCAGCAGGCCGGGGTAGCGACCCAGCGCCAGCGCCACGCTGCAACTGAGGTTCCACCACGGCGTGGCGTCGCCCAGCCCCTCGAAGCCGGAACCGTTGTTGGCGAAGGCGGAAACGTACTCGTAGAACACCTGACCGATGCCGTGGAAGCCGGGGTTGGACATACCCGCCAGCACCGGAAACGCCAGCGTCACCGCGCTCAGGCCCAACACCACCAGCGGCTGCAACAGAATCAACACCGCCAGCAGGCGCACCTCCGCCGCTTCGATCTTGCGCCCGAACAATTCTGGCGTGCGCCCGGTCATCAATCCGGCGAGAAACGCGCTCAGCAGCAGATAGACGAGAAACTGTTGCAGACCGCAGCCGACGCCGCCCCAGATTGCATTGATGAGCATATTCGACAGCAGCGCCAACCCGGTCAGCGGCGCCATCGAATCGTGCATCGCATTCACCGAACCGTTCGAAGTCTGCGTCGTCAGCGCCGCCCACAGTGCCGAGGCGTCCGCCCCCAGGCGTACCTCCTTGCCTTCCATCACGGCGATATCGTCCGCGCCGGCATGACTTTCCACCCATATCGCGCCGCCCGCCGACAGCACCGACATCAGCAGCATGCAACCCAACACCAGCGCGGCGAACGAAGGCCGCCCGGTAAAGGGGCCGACCATGAACACCACCGCGACCGGAATCAAGACCAACGCCAGCATTTCCAACAGATTCGACAACGGCGTCGGGTTCTCCAGCGGCATGGCGCTGTTGGGGCCATACCAGCCACCGCCGTTGGTACCGAGTTGCTTGGCCGCCACCATCGGCGCGACCGGTCCGAGCGGGATTTTCTGCTCCGCCATCGCGCTGGCCTGAACCGGCGCCGCCAGCGGCCCGCCATCGAGCGTGGACGGCACGCCCTGAGTGGTCAGCAACAGCGACCACAACAGACACAGCGGCAACATGAAGCGCACGCTCGCACGCGTGACATCGACCCAGAAATTGCCGATATCGACGTCGCGTTCACCGTTTTTTCCGGCGCGCTCCCCCATGTGCTCCCCACGCCCGCCGAACAGACCGCGCAGCGTGGCCGCCAGCACCGCCAATCCCATCATCGGCGTCACCACCTGCAAACCGACAATGGCGCTCATCTGCGCCAGATGGGAAAGCTGCGCCTGCCCGGCGTAATGCTGCTGATTGGTATTGGTGAGGAAGGACACCATCGTGTGCAGCGCCAGATCCCAGCTCATGTTCGGCGCGCCATTGGGATTGAGCGGCAGCCAGGCCTGCGTCATGAAGATCAGCCATACCGGCACGGCCAGCGCCAGATTGCTCGCCAGGAACGCCGCCACATAACCACGCCAGCTCATGCCGTGCGCCGGATCAGTGCCGAGCAGGCGGTAGATCGGTCGCTCGATCCAGGCAAAAAGGCGGTCGCCCCGCATCGGCGCGCCGCGCATCACCGCAGCGAGATAAACCCCCAACGGCCAGCCCAAGCCCAGCGCCAGCACAGCGACAAGAGCGTACTCGATCATGGCGACCTCGCTTGGCAATCTGTCTTGAAACTACAGTCGGGCAAAGGTATCGCCCGCCAGTCCGTCGCCGGCAACTTATCGAAACGCCGGGTCAGATCGAGCCACACCATCCGGGCGTCGGCCTGCTCATGCAGACGCTGGCGGAAGGCGGGGTCCGACACGCCCTGCGCGACCTCCGCGAGCATTTCGAGATGTTCCCGCGTGGCGGGCTCGGGCACGAGAAGGGAAAACACATCCACCACGGGATGTCCATCGGGGGTATCGCAGTGCAACGGATGCCGCAACCGCAGATAAGCCAACACCGGACAACGCAGATCGCCCAGCCGCGCATGCGGAATTGCCACCCCTTGCCCGAGCGCGGTGGAGCCGACGCGCTCCCGCGCGGCCAATCCCAATGCCACGGCTTTCGGGTCGAGCGCATGATTGCGCCACATCAATTCACCGATCGCCGCAAACAACGCCTGCATATCCGGCGCGACCACATCGAGAGCGACATCTTCGCTTCGCAACAATCCGGCAAGCACTTCCACGCCTCATTCATCAACGGCAACGTGCAGTCAGCGTAAGCGGGAAGGGCGTAAAGCTTCGAGACTAAAACCAGGTCGAACGCGCAAAATTAGCGTAAAAAAAACAGCGTGCAACCACCCGGCCGGATACAAGCCGCGCTCAAGAAACGCCATGAAAATTCAGGGGGCGATGGTGGTAATAGGTATCGGCATGCTCACGCTGGCGGGACAAACCCTGCATTCGCGTATCGGCGAACTCGAACAACTCGCCAGCGCCTCGGCGCCGCAGCGCATCGCCGCTTATCTGCTCGATCGCGCGCGCGGCCAGGGCGAACGGCTGGAGCTACCGCTCAGCCAGCGCCGCAACTGGGAAATCCGCGACCCCGCCGGACTACGCCGGCTGACGGGAAAGACACACGCCACCCACGGCCCCGGCGCGAGCCGCTGAACGCGGCATCGCGCGGGCTTTACGAACGCTCTAAAAGCACTACCCTCAAGCCCAAAAACCGGGTATTTCCGTGCTCCGCTTGAGCACCGGCAAGCGCCCGAACAGCTTGCGCAACCGCCAAGTCAAACGCCACCGCGGCACCTGGCGCTTGAATTCGCCGAGCTCGTCGGCGAAGCGTTGATCCACCGTAACCTTGCCGGTACGCTGCCAATCGAGCAGGCGGTCAACCTCTTTGTTGACGACTTTCACCGTATCCCAATTTTCCTTGCCCATTTCGTGCATCGCCACGCAGTAGGACAGCGAGGCGTCGGCATGGAAAGAGTGGTTGAGCAGGTCATCCAACAAATCGTAGGCCTGGCGGTGGTTGACGTCGCCGAACCAGCCTTCGCTCCAGCCGCGCCCCAGCGCATAACTGCAATCGCCCGAACTCAGCGCGCCTTGCGCCAGCCACAATTCTGCCTGGCGGGCTTCGCCGCGTTCGAGGCAACGCTTGGCAACAGCCCGAACCGCTTCCCCGTCGCCGCTCGCCGCGGCCTCCAGCAGCATTTCCTCCAGTAGCGCCGGATCGCCATTCGCATGGGCGCGCAGGTAGGCATGGAGTTTCGCCGGCGCTTCCTGCTGTCCGCGCTCGATGGCGAGGCGGTAGAGCCGGATGATTTCATCGCGCCCCGCTTCATCCACCGCACTGCCTTGCTCCAACAGACCCGCGAGGCGGCAAGGCGCATCGGCGCTTCCCCACTCGATAGCCTGGCGGAAACAGCGCGCGGCTTCGTCGAAGGCTTGTCGGCCGGCGTGGATATCGGCCATTGCGCAGGCCATTTCGGCTTTCTTTTCCGGCTCGTCGGTCTGCTCCAAGGCCTTGCCGTACCAGGACAAAGCACGCTGCGCATCGGCCGTTATGCCTTGGCCGCCGTCGCGCCAGGAAATAGCGAGGAAACGGCTGCACCAGTAGGCGTATTCACCGCCCAGCACGGCGCCGCGCTCAACCGACGCCATGGCTTCGGTAAGACGCCCTTGCTCATCCAGCGCAACGCCCAGGCGAAACAGATACTCGGCGTTGTCCAGCTCTTTTTCGCTGGCCGCGTGCCAAGCCGCGATAGCTTCCTCGGGGCGCTCCAGGGCCTTCAAGGCATAGGCGCGGTATTCCTGTATCTGGGCAATGCCTCGCGGATGCCAGGCGATCCCTAGCCCCTTATCGAGGTAGCGCAACGCCTGCTCGGCATCGTCTTCCCAATGCCACGTATAAGAGCCGCGCCACCACCAGTGAGTCGCCTCCAGGCGCGTCACCTGTTCGGGCACCGCCAGCACCTGCCGGCTTTGTGCCAGCAGTGCGTCCATATCGGCCACGCTGCCGCCCCAACGCGGCTCGCGCACACCCTGAATCTGCCGCCAGCCGCCCAGCCATTGGGGATCCTGTTCGAGCATCTGGGCGAAATAGCGCTCGGCGGCCGTGCGGCTACCCATGACCTGCTCGCGCTCGATCAAGGCCGCCAGCGCGATACCCGCCGGCATGCCGGCGTCGATGGCTTTCAGAAGATGGTCGCGCGCGTTCGTGTAATTCCTATCGGTCGCCTGCCACTGCTCGCTGTCGACCTGGTCGACGGTGCATGTGCCGCGCGCCGCCCGCGCCTGCCGGCTAAGCTGCAAGCCGCGCGCGAGATTCGCCACGCCGCAAGCCGGTACGCGCGCCAACCAGGCTTCGATTACGGCATCGTCCAACGCCGCGCAGCAGTCGATGAAACGCTCCCAGGCTTCCTGCTGCTCGGCGCCGGGGTGTGCCCGATAGGTGTCGATCAGGCCCCGCGCCTGCGCTGCGACCGCCGCATCGTCGCCGGCTTGCAACTGTTCGCCAAGCGTCTGTCCAAGCAGCTCTTCGATCGTCAAATCGTTCATTGTCCGGCCTCCACCGCGTGACGCTGGGCCAACAGGTTCAGCAGCGCCCGGTTATGGGATTGGTCGGGATAATGCGCGGCAAGCGCATCGCAAGCCGGTGCGATCAAGCGGCTATCCAGGCGCATAGCCTCGAACAGCATCTTTACCGCGCGCGCCTCGTCGTCATCCAGATTGCGCTGGCCCCAGGCCAGCCGGCTATAGGCGTGCGCCGGATGCTGCTGGATGAATTGCAAAACGGCGGCGTCGGCATCCTCGACCCTGTCGTCGTTGATCCGGGCGATCAGCAATTCCCATGCTTCGTCGTCGCTCAGGCCCGCTTCGTCGCGGCTTTCCAACTCGTCGCGCCGGCGCCGCTCCTCTTTGACTTCCGTATGGCGCGCCTGCCAACCTGCTCGAATGGCATCCGCCCAGTTCCGGTCGAAATCGGCCAACACCTCGGGCAAACGCTCCCCGAACCAGGATTCCGCCGCGGTGCGTTCGGCAACCGGCGGCAAGGACTGCCCGGCGATCAGGTAGGGCTCCGTGTCGAAGCGCATCGCGGCCAAACGGTCGCACAGCGCCGGGTGCGTATCCAGCACGCCGGTTTCCTCGCGCAAGGCATCGCGCAGCAGATCGGCGGCCACATCGTCGTCATGGCTTTCGCGCACCAGCGCCGGCAGTTGCGACCAGGGGCGCACAGCGGCGGGATCGGCCTCATCGGCCACACGCCGGTGAATACGCGGCCAGAAATCGCGGTGGATATAGTTGGCCGCCACGCGAAAGCGCATCAGCGCCCGCGCGGCCGGCTGCGCGCCGATCAACTCGCCGCCGATGCGGTCGGCGGCGAACTCCGACGCGCGACACAAAGCGAACGCCAGACCGTCGAAACGCGGGATATACCAACCAAGCATTTTCGCCAGCCAGCGCGACGGCCAATCGTCCCATTGCGCGGAATGTTGATACAGCTCGATCAAGCGCCAACGCAGGCGGTAGACGAAGGCATCGAAGCGCGACGGATGGCCGGAGAGGTGCCCATATTCGTGCGCGACCACGGCCAGCGCCTCTTTTTCGGACAAGGTCTGGATCAACGGCACGCCCAGACCGATAAAGTGCTGGCGGAAAAACAGGAACCAGAAACCGCCGAGCGGGCGGGCGTGGGCAAAAGCGTTCATGTCATCGTACAGCACGACGCCGCTGATACGCGGCCCCTTCATCTGCCGGCGCATCTGCTCCAGCGCCGCGAACAAGGCCGGCGCCTCTTCCTCTTTCAACCAGCGGCCCTCGGGCTTCGGCGCGCGCCAGCACAGCGCGCGAAAACCGATGCGCAACATGCCCCACAGCGGGAAGACCAACACCCAGACCAACTTGATCGCTTTGGCGAGGAGCAGCCACGCCTTGCCGGACAACAGCAGCAAGACAAGAAAAGCCACGGCCACAAGCGAACCCACGGCCAGTGAGCCGAAAATCGCCACGCCGACCAGCAGGAAAAAAAGAACTTTCAAACGAAACAAAAAAGGGTGGCGGTGCAGGAAATCCTCCTGACCACGCACCCGTTCGATATCCAACGCTGGCATATGAATCCTTCAACAATCATCTACATGGATCAATAAATTCATACCGAAATCGCCGTGTTCGATTTCGGCAAAGACTGGCGCGCCGTACCTGAAATAGCCTCTCTTCGTAAAATCGCCGTCCACCCCCAGCATGCGCAGGAAATTGAGCGCGGCGCACTCATCCCAGCGGCGATAACGGTCCCCCTCGCGCGGCGCGACATCGGTTTGCCGTTCCAATCGCTCGTATTCCTCTTCGGGCACTGCATCCCAATCGGGCATCGATCTGCCCGACCGTCAGAAAGGGCAATCCATGGGCTATCGCGCGCGCACTTCCCCGGCAGTCCATTCCGTCGAAATACCAGCCATAGCTGGCATTCGACGTGAAACGATCGACCACCTGCCCCGTATCGAAAAACTCGTATCCCCAATAATCACCGTCATGTTCGAACAGGAAAAAACCGGAGCACTTCAACTTCGCGGAAACGAAAAGATGCCGTTCGCGGATCAACTGTTCGGGTTCGGGGTGGATATCGACACAGGCCCAGTGCGGCGGGAAGTCATGGACAGCCAGCGTTTCCCCAATGCCACCGGCGGGAAACAACTGCCTCCATATCTCAAGGGCGTAATGCCCTTGCTCGCGATAGAAAGACGCCAGAACCTCGGTCACCTGGCGTGCCGAACAGTTCGCATACAGATTGGCGCCGAACGTAAAACCCACCGTCCATCATCCTGAAAAAACCAAGTGGACAATGCTATCCGGCAAGCACCCTTTTGCCCAAGGTTTCGTCCAAAAAACAGGCTTCCCGAACCGCTCCATGCGGGCGAAGACAGTGCTGGCAGCACTGCCTATCACCCGCACGAGACCTGTTTCACCGGATCAGTCCACCTGTGTATCCAGCCCGGCCTCGGCCATTTCGGCTGCG
The DNA here is from genome assembly GCA_031546845.1 of Azoarcus sp. Classification (GTDB taxonomy): domain Bacteria; phylum Pseudomonadota; class Gammaproteobacteria; order Burkholderiales; family Rhodocyclaceae; genus Azoarcus. Next base: position 79,419 of record JAVBJT010000004.1, read on the forward strand.
CGCAGCATTGCGCGAGCCTTGCTGCGGGTTTCCTGCCATTCCGCGTCGGGATCGGAATCGGCGACGATGCCCGCGCCGGCCTGGACGTGGATGTGGCCGTCCTTGAGCACCGCCGTGCGGATGGCAATGGCCAGATCCATATCGCCGTGAAAACCGAGGTAACCCGCCGCGCCGGCATAGACGCCACGCTTGACCGGCTCCAGTTCGTCGATGATCTCCATCGCCCGCACCTTCGGCGCGCCGGAAACGGTGCCGGCGGGGAAAGCCGCCCGCAGCACCGCGAGCGCGTTAAGCCCGGATTTGAGCCGGGCTTCGACGTTGGACACGATGTGCATCACATGGGAATAACGTTCGACGGTGAACTGCTCGGTAACGCGCACCGAGCCGATTTCCGCCACGCGGCCGGCATCGTTGCGGCCGAGATCGAGCAATTGCAGATGCTCCGCGCGCTCCTTTTCATCGGCCAGCAGTTCCTGCTCCAGGGCCAGGTCTTCGGCCGCGTTGGCACCACGGCGGCGCGTGCCAGCAATCGGCCGCACGGTGACGTTACCGTCTTCCAGCCGCACGAGGATCTCCGGCGAGGCGCCGACAACGTGGAAATCCTCGAAATTGAAGTAGAACAGGTAGGGCGAGGGATTGAGCGTGCGGATGGCGCGGTACAGCGCCATCGGGCTGGCGGCGTAAGGCTTGCTCATGCGTTGCGACAGCACCACCTGCATGATGTCGCCATCGACAATGTATTGCTTGGCGCGGCGTACCGCGTCTTTGAACGCATCTTCGCCGAAGCTGGACACTTCCGCCCGCGATTCGGCACGCGTTTCGGCCGGGATATCCACCGGCTCACGCAGCCGCGCCAGCAACTCGCGCAGCCGCCGCCGCGCGCGCTTGTACGCGCCGGGCACTTCGGGTTCGGCATACACCACCAGCGTGAGCTTGCCGGAGAGGTTGTCGACGATGGCGATTTCCTCCGACAGCAGCAGCAGGATATCCGGCGTGCCGAGCGCATCCGTTTTTTCCGTTTTCGCCAGCTTCGGTTCGATGTAGCGCACGGTGTCGTAACCGAAGCAACCGACCAGGCCACCGGCGAAGCGCGGCAGATTTTCGTTCGGCGGCACCTTGATGCGGTTCATGAACTCGCCGACAAAATTGAGCGGATCGCCGTAATCGCGCCGCTCCACCAAGCGATTGCCGGTGAGCAGCAAGGCCGAGCGGCCATAGACTTCGATGCGCGTCGGCGACGACAGGCCGATGAAGGAATAGCGGCCGAAACGCTCGCCGCCCTGCACCGATTCGAGCAGGTAGGTGTAAGACTCGTTGGCGAGCTTGAGGTAGATCGACAGCGGCGTGTCGAGGTCGGCAAAGGTTTCCAGCGTCAGCGGAATGCGGTTATAGCCCTTGGCCGCGAGGGCGTTGAATTCTTCTTCGAGCATGATGGCTCCAGGATGAACGATGCGGGTGTGCTTCGGGGACTGATTCGGGTTCGGCGGGCGAACAAGGCGCGGCGTACAGGGCCAAATGGTGGGCCAAGCAGGCAAAGGCCGCGCGGGCGGGGTCGTTTTTAGTGGCCCGCAGGCCAACGCGCGCCGCCACGCCAGCACCGCCAGGCGGTGTCTGGAACCGGATTTTTTCTAGCCGGCGCGAAGGGCGCGGAAATCACGATGTCGTTTTGTCCGATTTACGGTTTGTGGTTCTGAGCTGCTGTGTGGCGGATTCTCTTTACGCCGAGGGAATCAACGCCAGCATGTCCAGTGCGCTCGATAGTAGTCCATCGCATTCGATGGCGTCTACCGGCATACCCTCGCTATAGCCGTACTCCACCAGCAGCACCGGCATACCGGCGGCGCGCGCGGCCAGGGCGTCGTTGACCGAATCGCCGATCATCAGCGCCTCGGCCGCGGTCACGCCAAGCAGCGTACAGGCGTGGTGGAGCATGGCGGGGTCGGGTTTTTTCGCCGCCAGCGTGTCACCGCTCACCACCACGTCGAAGTGATCCGCCAAGCCCATGCGTTCAAGCAGCGGCACGGAAAAAGCGCCCGCTTTGTTCGTCACCACGGCAAGTTTCAATCCGCGCTCGCGCAGCGCCGCGAGGGTTTCCAGTATGTCGGGATAAATGTGCGTGGTAACGCCATTGACGGCGGCGTAGTGGCGGCGAAACAGTTCGATAGCGGCTTCCGCATCACCCCCTTCTCCGTCTTCACCATCCTCTCCCAGACAGCGCTGCACCAGGTTGGGAATGCCGCGCCCGACAAAGCTGTGAATTTCTTCCAACGCGCGCGGCGGCCGTCCCAATTCAGCAAGCATGAGGTTGGCCGCTTCGGCAAGGTCGCCAATGGTGTCGAGCAGCGTGCCGTCGAGGTCGAACAGCACCGCGCGCGGCGCGAAACGGGGGGCGCTCACCGGCCCGCCTCGACCGTGGCCAATGCGCGGCGCAAGCGGGCGATCACTGAGTCATAGCGATGCGGATCGCTCGCGCTGGCGGCGCCGAACACGGCGGAACCGGCCACGAAGGTATCGGCCCCGGCTGCGGCAATGGTGGCGATGTTGTCCGCATTCACGCCACCATCGACTTCGAGCAGGATACGGCGGCCGCTGTTCGCTTCATAAGCGTCCAGGCGCACGCGCGCGGCGCGCAGCTTGGCGAGTGTTTCGGGAATGAATTTTTGCCCGCCAAAGCCGGGATTCACGCTCATCAACAGCACGATGTCGAGCTTGTCCATGACGTGATCGAGGTAATGCAGCGGCGTGGCCGGGTTGAACACCAGCCCAGCCTGACAGCCGGAATCGCGGATCAGCCCGAGCGTGCGGTCGATGTGCTCGGAGGCTTCCGGATGGAAGGTGATGAGGTTCGCGCCCGCCTTGGCGAAATCGGGCACGATGCGGTCGACCGGCTTGACCATCAGATGCACGTCGATCGGCGCCTTGGTCAGCGGCCGGATCGCCTCGCACACCATCGGGCCGATGGTGAGGTTGGGCACATAATGGTTGTCCATCACATCGAAATGAACCCAGTCCGCGCCGGCGGCGATGACGTTGGTCACTTCCTCGCCCAGGCGGGCGAAATCGGCGGACAGGATGCTGGGGGCAATGCGGTACATGGACCGGCTCCGGAAAAGGCGGCGGAAAAAATAGTGGGAAGGCGGATTCTAACCGCCCGGCCCCGATCCCGGTTTGACAGCCCCGGATCAGAATTCGAAAACCTGCCCCATCCTTAAACGCTTCGGCCGCAAGCGCCCGGCGTAGGCATCGATCTGCGCCATGATGCGATCGTCGCAGCCAGGTTTGAGGTGGCTGATATGCACCTCCGGCGAAACCGAGACTTCATCCAGCATTGCCGCGAGCAGGCTCGGGCACAGGTGGCGTGAGGCCAGCGCAAGGCCATGCTGCTCGTCGGGGAAAGCGGTCTCGACGATGAGGTGGCGCAGCCGCCGCTGGCGGTTGATCTCGGCAATGAGTTCGGGCGAATAGGCCGTATCGCCCGTGTACAGCAATTGCCCGTCTCCGCTGTCGAGACAATAAGCCACCGCGGGCACGGTGTGGTAAGCCGGCAAGGCGGTAATCACACGTTCGCCGAAACGAACCGACTCACCGATGTTGAAAGGATGAAAACGCAGATACGGTCGCGCGCGGTCCGGTATGCCGGAAAAGTCGGGCCAGATCAGCCAGTTGAAGATATGCGAACGCAGAATGTGAATCGTCTCCGCCGAGGCATAAACGGTCAACGGATACGCGCGCCCTTCACCCACCGCGTCAATCAGCAACGGAATGAAGCCGATATGGTCGAGATGAGCATGGGTGATGAAAACGTGGTCGATACGGCGCAACGCATCGAGATCGAGATCACCAACACCGGTGCCGCAATCGATCAGGATGTCATCGTCGGCAAGAAAGGCGGTCGTACGCATTTTCGCGCCGCCAATTCCACCGCTGCACCCCAGCACCGTGAGTTTCATAGGCTATTGTCGCTAGATACCGGTAAAGCAGGCACCCGCCGCCTTCTCCTCAAAATCCGTGGATAAACCTTAACATCCGACCTGCCCGAAACCTATGGAAAACATCACGCTTTTCCGGCAAGCATCACGGACGCAGGAAAAACTCCATTTTCACCCCGGCGATTTCGATCACGTCGTGATCGGCCAGACGATAAGCCTGCGCGTCGAGCGTCCGCCCATTGACCACGGGAAAGGAAGTGCCCTCGACATGGGTAATGAAATAGCCATGAGCACGGCGGGTGATGACAGCCACCTGACGCCCCGGTTTCCCCAGGGTGGTGAGCGATTTCGTCAACTCGAGCTGACGCCCGGTGTTGGCGCCGCTGAGAATCTTGATGACACCCGGCTGCTCGGGCGGCATATCGGCCAACTCACGCTCCAATGCGCCAGGAGGAAGCAGTTGGGTGCGCGCCGAATCCGCGCCGCCGCCCGGGGGTGAGGAAACCCCCAGATCGCTGCTGATGGGCGAGATTTCAAAAGGCTTGAGCGCCGCGGTATCGATCAGTTCGGATGCGGCCATGCCCGGCGCGGCGCTGTCGCGGAGAAACTTCAGCCGGTACTTGCCGAGTTCGATCACATCGTTGTTCTGCAGCGCATGCTTCTTGACCGGCTGGCCGTTTACGTAGGTGCCGTTGGTGCTGTTCTGGTCCTCGAGAAAGGCATCGTCGAGAACACAGGTAATCACCGCGTGCTGGCCACTGATCGCCAGGTTGTCGATCTGGATATCGTTGATCGGTTTACGCCCGATAGCCGTGCGCTCCTTCGTGAGCACGATTTCCTTGAGCACCAACCCGTCCATGCTGAGAATCAACTTCGGCATTGCGTATACTCGTTATCAAATTCGCGCGCGCGTGCGCGCAGTAGCGTTCGTCATTGTTTCACTCCTGCGGCTGTAAAACAATGACAGATATATTATCGCGGCCGCCGTGCTCGTTCGCCAACTCCACAAGCCTTCGGGCAGTGTGCTCGAGCGAATGCGCTTGAGCGAATTCGTCCGCGATCTCTTCGTCCATCAACATATCGGTCAAACCATCGGAACACAGCAGATAAATATCGCCCGCCGCGACATCGTACTCCGCCACGCTGGGTTCCACATCGACCGCCGCGCCCAGGCCGCGAGTCAGCATGCCGCGAAACTGCGCTGCGCGCGCGACTTCCGGATCGACCATGCCCGCGTCGACCAACTCCTGCAACATGGAATGATCGCGCGTCAGCAGCGACAACGCCGCATCGCGGAAACGATATAGGCGCGAATCGCCCGCATGGGCGCAAAACAAGCGCCCCGGCAAAAAAGCCGCCACGACCACGGTTGAACCCATGCCCGTCAGTTCGGTGCTCGCAAAGCTGGCGCGGAATATCTCGACATTGGCGTCTTCGATCGACTCGCGCAGGGCTTCCGTCATGCGCTCCGGGCCGATACCGCCCTTCGCGGCGAACTCGGCCCCGAGATTCCGCATGATCCTTTCCACCGCCAAGGTAGCGGCAACATCGCCGCCGCGATAACCGCCCATGCCATCGGCCAGCACCGCCCACCCCCGCTCCGCATCGACCCGCAGCATGTCCTCGTTGCGCTTGCGCACGCGGCCGACATCGGAGCCGCAAGCGTACACAAAACGGGGGGAAGGGAGCGAAGCGGTCATCACAGGCCCAAACCGTGGCGCGCCACCACAAACAGCAAATGGCGCGGCTTTTCAAAGCAACAGACTAGACAACGCGCCTCGTATCCACCTCGCTGCCGATGCGCAAGCCCACTATTCATCCACTTGGAATCCATGCTATCGATATCCAGGCACACCAACGGCACCCGTCACTACCTTTGCATTTTAACGTGCTCCACGAATATCGCAGGGAAAAACCTGATACTACCCCCTAACAGGAGCATATAAAAAAAGAGCGCCTGACGGCGCTCTTTTTATTTCTACCGCATAACGCGCTTACAGCTTCGATTTCAACAACCGGGCCATTTCCGACGGATTGCGCGTCACGGTGAAGCCGCACTCTTCCATGATGGCGAGCTTGGCATCGGCCGTGTCGGCGCCGCCGGAAATCAGCGCGCCCGCATGCCCCATGCGCTTACCCGCCGGTGCGGTGACACCGGCGATGAAGCCGACGATGGGCTTCTTCATGTTGGCCTAGCACCACTGCGCGGCTTCCGCCTCATCGGGGCCGCCGATCTCGCCGATCATGATGACGGCGTCGGTATTCGGATCTTCGTTGAAGAGCCGCATCACGTCGATGTGCTTCAGACCGTTGATGGGATCGCCGCCGATACCGACCGCGCTCGACTGCCCCAGCCCCAGTTCGGTGAGCTGCGCGACGGCTTCGTAAGTCAGCGTACCGGAACGGCTAACCACGCCGATACGGCCCTTGCGGTGAATATGGCCCGGCATGATGCCGATCTTGATTTCGTCCGGCGTGATGAGACCCGGGCAGTTGGGGCCGAGCAACAGCGTCTTCTTGCCGCCCTTGGCTTCCTTCGCCTTCATCTTGTTGCGCACGACGAGCATATCGCGCACCGGAATGCCTTCGGTGATGCAGATCGCCAGATCGAGATCGGCCTCGACCGCTTCCCAGATCGCGTCGGCCGCGCCGGCTGGCGGCACGTAGATCACCGACACGGTGGCACCCGTCTTCGCAGCGGCTTCCTTCACCGAGGCGTAGATGGGAATATCGAAAATCTTCTCGCCCGCTTTCTTCGGATTGACGCCGGCGACAAAGCAGTTCTTACCGTTGGCGTACTCCTGGCACTTCTCGGTATGGAACTGGCCGGTCTTGCCGGTGATGCCCTGGGTGATGACTTTGGTGTCTTTATTGATGAGGATGGACATTCGGACTCTCCTTACTTGACCGCGGCAACGATCTTGGTGGCCGCTTCCGCCATGGTGTCGGCCGAGATGATCGGCAGGCCGGATTCGGCCAGGATCTTCTTGCCGATTTCCTCGTTGGTGCCCTTCATGCGCACCACCAGCGGGACGGAGAGATGCACTTCCCTTGCCGCCGCGATCACACCGGTAGCAATGGTGTCGCAACGCATGATGCCGCCGAAGATGTTGACCAGGATGCCCTTGACCTTGGGGTTCTTGAGCATGATCTTGAACGCCTCGGTCACCTTCTCGGTCGTGGCGCCGCCGCCTACGTCGAGGAAGTTCGCCGGCTCGGCGCCGAAGAGCTTGATCGTGTCCATCGTCGCCATCGCAAGGCCGGCGCCGTTGACCAGGCAGCCGATGTTGCCGTCGAGCGAGATATAGGCCAAATCGAACTTGGAGGCTTCGATCTCGTCCGCGTCCTCTTCATCCAGATCGCGGTAGGCGACGATTTCCGGATGGCGGAACAGCGCGTTCGAATCGAAATTGAACTTGGCGTCGAGCGCCTTGATATTGCCGTTGCCTTCGAGGATCAGCGGATTGATTTCCGCCAGCGAGGCATCGGTTTCCATGTAGCAGGTATAGAGCTTCTTGAGCGTATCGACCGCCTGGGCGATGGAGCCGTCCGGCACGCCGATGCCCTTGGACAGTTCGGTGGCCTGCGCGTCGGTCAGGCCGACGAGCGGATCGACGAACACCTTGAGGATCTTCTCGGGCGTCTTGTGCGCGACTTCCTCGATGTCCATGCCACCCTCGGACGAGGCCATCATCGCCACCTTCTGCGTGGCGCGGTCGGTCAGCGCGGCAACGTAGTATTCCTTCTTGATGTCGGCGCCTTCCTCGATCAGCAGGCGGCGAACCTTCTGGCCCTCCGGCCCGGTCTGGTGCGTCACCAACTGCATACCGAGAATCTGGCCGGCGATGGTTCGCACTTCATCGAGCGATTTCGCCAGCTTCACGCCACCGCCCTTACCCCGGCCGCCAGCGTGGATCTGGGCCTTCACCACCCAAATCTTGCCCCCCAGTTGCTCCGCCGCCTTAACCGCCTCATCGACGGAAAAGCAGGGGGTGCCGCGCGGCGTGACGACGCCGTACTTTCTCAGCAGTTCTTTTGCCTGGTACTCATGAATTTTCATGGTTGCCCTTCGATCGGAGCCGCGGCGCCAAACATGAATGATGGCCGCAGGCAGGTTGATGGGACGCTTCGGAGCGGTACTCCACGGCCGGCGCCGTTCTTCTCTTCTAGCGCCGACCGCCGCCGCGGACGAGCAAAAACCCGCCCGCCTCGTCTGTTCGCCCGCCTCGCAACAAGGCAAAGCGGCACAAGAGAATAATTATAGCTGGATTAACCAAGGCGCAGCAGTACCCGCCAAGGCGTCAAAAAGAACCGCCGCTCCGGTACCACTTCGGATAGTAGCGCCGTACCGTCTCGGACGAAGTTTCGAGCGCATGGCAGCGATCGAGCTGAAAAGGCTTATCGCCGCCCTGGTCATCGGTGTCGCGCTTAAACGTCGCCATGGTCTGAATGGCCGCCGTCGGTAGGCTCAGCAGCAACTCCGTCAGATGCGAACAGCCGCGCACATCGGCGAACATCTCGCCCACTGTGCGGCGAAACCCCTGCACCAGATTCAGACCGACCAGCTTGTCGTATTCCGGACCAATGGTGTCGCAACCACCGGGGTAAGGCACACGATCCGAACAGGCTTGCGCCTCGACGATATTGAAAGCCGCATCGATGGCGACCCGCACGCGCAGATGGTGCACCGGCTCACCCGCCGGGCGGACGCCGGACGCAATCGGATAATCGATATCCTTCACATCGACAAGCGCGGCGTCGAGTTCGAGCAAGCCATCGTCGCGCTGAAACCCTTCGATCTCGATACGGCGCACATGGACGCGCCGGCGTCCGGCGGAAGATTCTGAAAGCGGCATGGGGAAATTCAGGTAAAACAGAGGGGATGAGCGCATCTTAGCGCGATTTTTCGCCGGACTGCGGCATGCGGACAACCCGATATGAGCTTGTGCGGCCCACCGACCCTGCTCAAAGCCGGGGCCGGTTGGCGTAGCCGGTCATCTCCAGATAACCACGGCCGATCTCCTTACCGTCCCTCAGGGCGCGTACCGCGCCTTCCCAATAGACGGTGCCCGTCGAACGCCGGCCGTCGAGTTCCTGATCGTCCATCAGCGGCGCCAGGCGCAACGGCGCAACGGGCTGGCCGCCGCCAGCCCGTTCATTATCCAGTTCGATCTCCCACTCCACCGGATAAGCCGCGCCGCTGGCGGCAGAACGCCAATGGCGCAGCGCCCGCCAGCGCACCGCCTGCGGCGGCAACACGCGCATGCGGCCATCCGCGTCGCGCACAGTGGCGGCAGACCACAACGGCTCTCCGTTTTCCGCACGCATGCGAAACGCCATCAACGCACCGCCATCGTGCAGATTGAGCCCAACCCAATCCCAACCGGCCGCGCCCTCGGGCATCAACGTGCTGGACCACTCATGGTCCAGCCACGCCGTGCCGCTCACACGCCGCGGCTTGCCGTGGAGCACGATCTCGCCGCTCACCGCCAATTGCGGGCGGCTGTAGTAATAGCTCGCGTGTTCCGGCTGCGGCGCCTTGCGGCTGTAACCGCCGTCACCGTTCAGCAACGGCGGGCCGTCCGGGATAAACCGCAGATCGAGCGCGAAGGCCTCATCCCTCATCCGCGCCTCATAGCCCTCGCCAGCAAGGGCGAGCGACCAATCGCCCACCCACACGCGGGTCGTTCCGCCCTCCGCGCCGGCCAGCGGCGGCAACGCGCGGGCGGAACGCTCGGCATGCAGCAGGCGGCCCTCGGCGCGGTCGGCCAGCGCGGCGTGGGCAATAACGAGTTGCGACGGCGCAAAGCGGCTCGGGTTGTCCTCACCGATCAGACTGCGCACGCGAAAAAAAGTGATCTGGAAACCGCGCGCCACCCCCTCGTCATCGCGCAACCAGCCGGTGACGTACCACCACTCCGTGCGGTACAGCGGATGCGCGCCGAAATCACGCGGAAACGCGAAAGCGCGGCCGGGCGTCACCGGCGGGTAGGCGCTTTCGCCTGCCGTACCCGTGCCTTCCGCACGCACCTCCCCCACGGCCAAGAGCGCGAAAAACAACACGGCAAGGCCAAAAACGCACAAGCCGGCCAACGCCCGCCGGGCAAGGCGGAACAACCCCGCCCGCCTCCGCTGCATCCGTTTCTCCGTCACCCGCGTTCCCTCACCCATCTTCCCTTACCAATCCTCTCTAACCGCGCGCACCGCCGACTGACGCATCGCCCGCGCGCCGGCCAGCCGGGCAACCCACGCGGCCAGCGCCACCAGTGTTACCGCGAACAAAGTAAGCGCGCCAACGGGCAGGCTCAAGTCCATGCTCCAATGGAAGCTCTGGCGGTTGATGACTTCGATCAGCACCCACGAAATAGCGCACCCCGCCACCAAGCCCACGCCCACCCCCACGCTGGCGGTCAACCCGCCCTCGAGCGCGAGCAAACGGCCTATTTCGCCCCGGCTCGCGCCCAGATGGCGCAGCATGCCGAACTCCGCCCGGCGCGCGGTACTCAACGCCGCAAAAGTGGTCGCCACGCCAAACAGGCCGATCAGCACGGCCACCGCTTCCATCAGGTAAGTCACAAGAAAAGTGCGGTCGAAAATCGCCAGCGTGCGCCGGCGTATCTCGCCTTGCGGCGCCACCTCCGTCATCCGTTCGCCCAGCGCAGCGCGAATGGCAACGGCAACGCTGGCGACATCGCCACCGGGCGCGAGGCGCACGGCAATATCATTGATCCGGTAATCCCCCGTAAGGCGGCGATACACGCCAAGATCAACAATCACCGTGCCATGCTGCCGCGCATAATCGCGCCACACCCCGGTAATACGAAAGCGCTGGAGCGCCCCCTCCAACGGCAACGACAGTTCATCGCCAACGCCGACCCCGTACAGATCGACCAGCGCCTCCGAAACCCACACCGGCGGCACATTGCCCACTCCCATATCGCCCGCCCCACCCCCTGCACTGCCCGCCAACGCCGGCTCGTGCGAACCGGCCACCAGCGGCAACCCCCAGCCGCCTTCCACGGCACGGGCGATCAACGCTACCGGCGGGCGCTCGCCAGCCAGCCGCAATGTCGTCGAGCGCACCGCATCGGCGGCGGCCACGCCCGGCAAAGCGCGAACCGCCCGCAGTGCGCCATCGTCGAGAAAACCGCTGGCCGGCGACGGCGACGCGCGCACGTACAAATCCGCCGGCAGCACCGTATGCAGCCAGCTTTCCACCGACAAACGGAACGAACTCACCATGATCGCCATCGCCGCCGCCAGCGCCACGCTGGCAACCACCCCCGCGCCAGCCACCACGGCCTGGCCGGGCACGGCATGCAGTCGCGCCCGTGCCAGCCGCCCCACGACACCACGACGCGGGCGTAGCCACATCACCGCGGCGCGGGTCGCGCCCGGCAAAACCAACATCGCCGCCGCCAGCAACACCCCCACGGCCGCGTAACCCCCCAGCGGAATACCCGCCACGGGCGGCAGCAGGCATGCCACGCCAGCCAACACCGCACAGGCCACAGCCAGCACCGCGCGCCGCCGCCCGTGCCGGTAGGGCGCTACCCGCTCCCCCAGGCCCGCGCGCAAACCGCGCGCCGGGGCGATCCGCATCGCCTCGCGGGCGGGAAGCCAACTGCCGGCAATGCCAGCGGCAACGCCAAGCGCGGCATAAAGCGCGGTGGCAAGCGGCGCGAAGCGCAACGTGGGCCGCACACCGGCAAAATACCCCGCGCCCAAATCACCGCCGACAAAGCGGAAAGCCAACGCCGCCAACCCATAGGCAAGCGCCACCCCCAGCGCCGCGCCGAGCAACCCAAGCAAGCTGCCTTCCAGCAACAAACCGCGCAGCAGCACGCACCGGTCCAACCCGAGCGCGCGCAGAAAAACGAATTCCCGCGCACGCCGCACCACGGACAGCGATTGCGCGGAAAACACAAGAAAACCGCCGGTGAGCAAGGCAATCGCCGCCAGCATGCTCAGATTCACCCGGTAAGCGCGCGACAGCGCCCCGGCCTCGGCCGATTCCGCCGCCGGCGTTCGCGCCTCCACCCCAGCGGGTAGCAATGGGCGCAACGCAGCCAGCGCCTCGTCGGGCGATACCCCGGGAGCCAATTTAAGATCGATCCGCGTCAGCCGGCCGATCATGTCGAAGGTCCGCTGCGCAGCGGCGATATCCATCACGCCCAACTGCTGCCCCGCCGCGCCCGGCACGCCGCCAGCCACGCGCAGCACGCGCGCGGCGCGGCCGGATTGCACGGCGATTTCCGTACCCGCGCCGCCCTCCCCCCCGCCCGCCACCAGGGCCTCGCGCGCGGCGGCGCTGAGAAACAGCGCATCCGGCTGCAACGCGGCAAAAACATCGCCATCGTCCGCCACCGGCAACAGTTCCGCCCCCACCGCGACAAGCCGGAACATATCGACACCGACGATGCGCAGCGCGGCAAAAGCATCGCCACCCTCCGCCCCCGGCAACCGCGCCTCCACCTCCAGCAACGGGCTGGCGTCGGCCACCTCGGGCCGCTGCGCCAAGGTAACGTAGAGCGCATCGTCGAACCCGCCACGCGGGCCGCTCACCTGCACATCCGCCTTGCCAGCAAGCAAGCGCGCCCCCCGGTCGAACTCCTCCAACGCCGCGCCGTGAATCAACTGCACCGCCAACCCAAGCGCCACGCCGAGCGCAATCGCCAATAACGACAACGCGCTCGCCAAGCGTCGTCGCAACAGGCTGGCGGCAAACAAGCGGAACAGCGCCGCACCCCTCACGCGCCCGCCTCGGCCACGGCGGCGGACAAACCGCCCGCGCTCAAGCGCACGATACGATCCGCCCGCTGCGCCGCATGGCGCGAATGCGTCACCAGCACACCGGCGGCGCCGGCCTCACGCACCTGGCCAAGCAGCAAATTGAGCACCTCGTCGGCGCGCGCCGGATCGAGGTTGCCCGTCGGCTCATCGGCCAGCACCAAGCGCGGCCCGTGCACCAGCGCACGGGCAATCGCCACCCGCTGCAACTCACCGCCCGACAGCACACCGGGCAACTCATCGGCGCGCGCGCCAAGGCCCACCCGCTCGAGCATCGCGCACGCCGCGCGCGTGGCATCCTCGCCGTCGCGGTCGAGCAACCACAAAGGCAAAGCCACGTTCTGCGCCAGCGTCAGATAAGGCAGGATATGAAAAGCCTGGAAAACGAAACCGAAGCGTTGCCGGCGCACACGGGCGAACACATCGTCGTCCAACCCGGCCAGTTCGTCGCCGCCCAGGCGAATACCGCCGCCATCGACCGGCTCCAGCCCGGCAATACAATTGAGCAGCGTCGACTTACCCGCGCCCGACTCGCCGACCACGGCCACGCACTCCCCGACCTTGACCGACAGATCGACATCCTGAAACAACCAGCGCGGCGGATCGCCGGGCAAACGTTTGGCAAGGCGGGAAAGTTCGAGCATGCGTCGGCGGTATGCCAAAAGATAAAAACATCTTCGCTTATACTCCCCGCGCCCCCGCCGTGCCAACCACCCGGCCGCGCCCACCCGCGCCCATACCCATCGCCCCCATGTCCGTCGACCACTACGAAAACTTCCCCGTCGCCTCCCTGCTGCTACCGGCACGCCTGCGCGAACCGGTGGAAGCCATCTACGCCTTCGCCCGCAGCGCCGACGACATCGCCGACGAAGGCGACGCCGCCCCCGCCGAACGCCTAGCGCGGCTGGCCGGCTACCAAGCCGCGCTCGACGCGCTCGAATGCGGCGAACCCGTGCGCGACGCCGCGCTGGCGCCAATGTTCGAGCGCCTGGGCCGCGCCATCCACCACCACGCGCTACCAATACAGCCGCTACGCGACCTGCTCGACGCCTTCGCCCAGGACGTCACCCAAAAACGCTACGCCGACTTCGCCGAACTGCAGAACTACTGCCGCCGCTCCGCCAACCCCGTAGGCCGCCTGCTGCTGCACCTCTACGGCCGCGCCAGCGACGACAACCTGCACCTGTCCGACTGCATCTGCACCGCGCTGCAACTCATCAACTTCTGGCAAGACGTAGCGATAGACTGGCAAAAACAACGCATCTACCTGCCGGCTGACGATATGGCACGCTTCGGTATCGGTGAACACGACATCGCCGCACAAAACAACGACACCCGCTGGAAAGCCCTGCTCGGCTTCCAGACCGACCGCGCCCGCGCACTGATGCACACCGGCGCCCCACTCGCCCGCCGCCTGCCGGGCCGCATCGGCCTCGAACTGCGGCTGGTGGTGCAAGGCGGGCTGCGCACCCTCGAACGTATCGAAGCCGCGGACTACGACGTTTTCCGCCACCGCCCGACGTTGGGCAAGCGGGATTGGCTGGTCATGGGATGGCGGGCGGTTTTCTCGATGGGGTAAAACGTTTCTTTGTTCGCATGAGCGGGACAAGCCCGCATAGAGAAAAGCACACGCCACAGCCGCTCGCATTCGCACGCTCGAAATACCGTTGCCAATGCGGCTTCATTCAAAAGTAATAAAGCCGTGACACACTGCGCACCGCTTCAACTCAAATCAAGCGCAAAATACCCCATGCAATCAAGGACAACAGCAGCGTTGTCATAAACGGAAAATGGTACTCGCGCTTACGGTAACGAAACGTCAGATCGCCAGGCAGGCGCCCCAAGCGCCAACGGCGGGCGAAACCGGGGCGAATCAACCCGGTAACGAGTACCATCAGCGCCACGACCATCAACCATTTCACCACGTCATAACCATCCGACGAAACCCGGTCGCCCGATTAAACCCTTTAGGCCATGCCTTCCGCAACAACGGATGTCCGCACATAGATACCTATTTCATCGGACAACGATACAGACCGCCAGAGGGTTCCCCACGTAACACCCATGCACGAAAGCCGCCTCATCGCGTTACCGGTTTTGCCTTTTGCGCTCCCTGCCGGGGGCGAGGCCACGGAAACGGTCGCGCCCGCTTTTCGGCTCTGCGGTATTTAAGATTTCTCGATATGACCCAACAGACTCAAAGGCAGCCATGATCACTTTTTATACTTGGGGCACGCCCAACGGACACAAAGTTTCCATCGCGCTCGAAGAGCTTGGACTCGAATACGAAACGCGCAAGATCGATATCACCAAGGGCGAACAATTCACCACCGAGTTCCTCGCACTCAACTCGAACAACAAGATTCCCGTGCTGGTCGATAGCGACGGCCCCGGCGACCGGCCCATCGTGCTCTCCGAATCCGGTGCGATCCTGATCTATCTCGCGGAAAAAACCGGTCGCTTGATGCCGAACGATCCGCGCGAACGCTACGAAGCCTTGCAGTGGCTGATGTTCCAGATGGCCAGCGTGGGGCCGATGCTGGGCCAGGCGCACCATTTTCTGCGCTTCGCGCCCGAGCGCGTGCCGTATGCGGTCGAGCGCTACACGAAGGAGACGGCGCGCATCTACGGCGTACTCGACCAACGCTTGCGCGGGCGCGGCTGGCTTGCCGGCAGCGCGTATTCGATCGCGGATATCGCCACCTTCCCGTGGGTGAGCCGCCACGAATGGCAAGACATTGATCTTGTCGCCTATCCCGAAGTCAAACGCTGGTACGACGCGATCGCCGCACGCCCGGCGGTACAGCGCGGCCTGGAGATTCCTCGATGAACACCCCCCGCTTCGGCGCTCTAGAAGTGCTTTGCCACACGCCGGAAAACGATCTTGGCACCACGCCCTTGCTTTTTATCCACGGGGCGTATGCCGGCGCCTGGTGCTGGAACGAGCATTTTTTGCCCTGGTTCGCCGCTCGTGGCCGTTCGGTTTACGCCATGTCCCTTTCCGGGCATGGCGCGAGCCCACAGCGCGAACACATCGACTCGTATTCGATCGACCATTATGTCGATGACGTTATCCGCGTCGCCACGCAGCTTCCCGCGCCTCCGGTGCTGATCGGCCATTCGATGGGCGGCATGGTGGTGCAGAAGTGTCTGGAGCGCTTCGAGGCCCCGGGCGCGATACTGATGGCGTCGGTACCACCACAGGGTCTGATGGCCTCGGCGTTCGGCCTGATGCTGAAAAAACCGGGGGTACTGTTCGATCTGAACCGCGTCATGGGCGGCGGCAACGCGCAGATTGAAAGCCTGCGCGAAGCCTTGTTCCACCAGCCGGTCGATACCGCCGACCTGAAGCGCTATTACAACTTGAGCCAACCCGAATCGCACCGCGCCATTTGGGACATGACATTGTTCAACCTGCCGCGCATCGCCCGCCGGCGCCACCCGCCGATGCTGGTCCTGGGCGCCAGCCACGATGTGCTGATTCCACCCGAGCAGGTGCAGATGACCGCCGAGGCTTACGGACTGGAGGCGGAGATTTTCGAGAATCTGGGCCACGCCATGATGCTCGAACGCGATTGGCCGACCGTGGCCGAACGCATCGCCGCTTGGCTCATCGAATGCGATCTGTGAGTTATTCACTGGCGCTACACCAACATACATTCCATGATGGAAGCGTGGGGGCCGAAATAGCGCCCACGACAGCACGGCAAGCCGCCCTGGGCGGGAAGGAAGCACACTCAAGCCCAGGTAACGGCAGCCGATATAGCAGTTAAGCGCCGGAGAGTTATCCAGGGGGATATATTCGGCGCGCGGATAACGGAAGCCATCATGGTTATCGTCATGGAAATGAATCCGGGCAAACCCGCCGACAGCCCCTTCGCGTACGACGACGAAGTACTCAACGCCAATTGGCTGCCGCCATCCCTTACCTCGCAACCCGCCCCGCAGCCTGCCTTGCAGCTGCAGGTCGTCGAGACTCCGCGTTCCCGGCAGATGCCGCCACCTATCGATGCCGACGCCTTTCTGAAAGCGGTATATCGCTACCAGGAATAACGGCGGAAACGAAAGCGAAACGGTAGGCAGTGCGAAACAGCGCGACAAAGGGCCGCAGATGCGCCGGGTTCCACCCGGCGCATTCCGAGTCGCGCGCCTGCCATGCTCAAAGCGTATGCAGGCGGTCGCCCCGTGAGAAGCCCGCGAGCGGCCCGGCACTGTCGCACTCCAACCCGCGCCCCAACGCAAGTACCTTGAACAATTCCCCCATTTCATGCGGCGCGGTCAAGCGCTGCACCGCGCGCGCGGCGCGGATGTAATCCGCGCTTTCTCGCGGCCCGCGGCGATCAAGGCAATCCAATACACCGCAGTTGAAAAGAAATTGCGCCTGACAGGTGTAGCCGAGTACATCCAACCCGGCCGCGAACGCGGCCTCCGCCACGGAAGTGAAATCGACGAATGCGGTGATGTCGTTCAAGCCCGGCCACAAAAACGGGTTGCCATGCGCATGATGGCGGTAATAGCACAGCAGCGTACCGCCGGAGCGCGACGGCAGATAATACTCGGCGCGCGGATAGCCATAATCGATCAACAGCAGCGCGCCCGCGCGCAAACGCTCGGCCCATGACGCCACCCAGGCGCGCGCGGCCAGATTGAGTTCGGTCACGTATTCGCCTTGCTCGGGCTGCGGCAAGGCCAGTTCGCGCGCGGCATCGAGCACCGCGCCACAAGCCGGCTCATCGGCCCAGCGGAAAGCCGCTTCTCCGTCGCCAGCAACCACGCCACGCTCGAACAACGCGCCATCGCGCGCCACGACCAGATGCACCGGCATCACATCCAGCACTTCGTTGGCAATCACCACACCGGAAAAATCGGCCGGCAAGCAGTCCAGCCACTCCACCCTCGCCGCCAGATGAGGCGCCTTTTCCGCCAAGGTGTCGAACTGCCGCGCGCGCAACTCGCCGGACAGTTCCAAAATGCGGTAACACTGCGGTAAAGCGTCGCGCCGCTCCAGTTCGAGCAGCAAATCGGCGGCGAGTAAGCCCGTGCCGGCGCCGATCTCGATCACTTGCGCCGCGCTCATCCGCATCACCTGCTCCACCTGGCCCACCAGCGCCTGGCCGAACAAGGGCGTCAGTTCCGGCGCGGTAATGAAATCCCCGCCCGGGCCGAATTTGCGCGCGCCGCCGCTGTAGTAGCCAAGCCCTGGCGCGTACAGCGTCAATTCCATGTAGCGGGAAAACGGCAGCCAGCCGCCAGCGGCGGCGATTTCCGCATGCACAAGATCGATGAGCCGGGCGCTTTGATCGAGCGCGTCGGCGGAAGGGGGCGGTAAAGCAGTCATGGGCGGGAAATAAGCGCAAAAACGCGCGAATGAAAACAGGCCGGCATTGTAGCCGAGCACCGCCATGCCCCCGGTTTCGGCCGGCTTTCCCGCCCGGCTTCCAAGGCGGGCGGGAAGCGGCGACAATCGGGCATGGACTACGATCAGCCTGCTCCCGTCATTCTCGTTACCGGCGCGGCGCGCAGAGTCGGCGCCGAGATCGCGCGTCAGATCCACGCCACCGGCGCGCGCCTTGTGCTGCACTACCGGCATTCCGAAGCCGAGGCCGAAGCGCTGGCCGAAACGCTCAACGCGCTGCGCGCGGATTCGGCCTGCACAGTCGACGGCGATCTCGGTACCGACGCGGTGCCGGAAGCGGTGGCCGCCAAAACGCTGGCGCGCTACGGACGCATCGACGGCGTGGTCAACAACGCATCGAGCTTTTTCGCCACGCCCTTGGGGCAAATCGACCATGCCGCCTGGGACGATCTCATCGGCTCAAATTTGAAAGGTCCGCTGTTTCTCTGCCAGGCCCTGGCGCCCATGCTGAAAAAACAACGCGGCGCGATCGTGAACATCGTCGATATCCACGCCGAACGGCCGTTGCGCCACTACCCGCTGTACTGCGCGGCCAAGGCCGGGCTATTGGGGCTCACCCGTGCATTAGCGTTGGAGATGGCGCCCGAGGTGCGGGTCAATGGCGTATCGCCCGGCCCGATCGCATGGCCGGAAGACAACCAATTCGCCGCCACCGAGCGTGAGGAGATCATTCGCCAGACGTTGCTGCAACGCGAAGGCAGTGTGACGGACATCGCACGCGCGGTTTGCTTTCTGCTGTTCGATGCGCCCTATGTCACCGGCCAGATTCTCGCCGTGGACGGCGGACGCAGCGCGCACCTGTGAACGGCGACACAGACAATTTACGCACACACCATCAGTATGGAAGCGTTCCAAGCGTATAATTCGCTTCAATTTTTTCCTATTTTGAACTCGCTGTCGTGACTGCTGCCTCCCCCTGCTCCGATTCATCGGAGATGGAAACTCGGTTTTCCAATACTTTTCTGCGCCTGAAGAAGAAACTCGAACGCGGCGTGGGCGAGGCTATCGCCGACTACAACATGATCGGCAACGGCGACACCGTGTTGGTATGCGTATCCGGCGGCAAGGACTCCTACTCGCTGCTGTCCATCCTGCTCGCGCTGCGCAGCCGCGCGCCGGTGGATTTCCGCATCGTGGCGATGAATCTCGACCAACGCCAGCCGGGCTTTCCGGATCACGTGCTGCCGGCGTACTTCGAATCGATCGGCGTCGAATACCACATCGTCACCGAAGACACCTATTCCATCGTCAAGAGCAAGATTCCCGAGGGCAAAACCACCTGTTCGCTGTGCTCGCGCCTGCGTCGCGGCATCATCTACCGCACGGCGAAGGAGGTGGGCGCAACCCGCATCGCGCTCGGCCACCACCGCGACGATATCCTCGAAACCCTGTTCCTCAATCTGTTTTTCGGCGGCAAGATCAAGGCCATGCCGCCAAAATTGGTCAGCGACGACGGCAACCATGTCGTCATTCGCCCGCTTGCCTACTGCGTGGAAAACGACATTGCCCGCTTTGCCCGCGCAATGGCTTATCCGATCATTCCGTGCAATCTCTGCGGCTCGCAGGAAAATGCGCAGCGCAAGCAGATCAAGGCTATGCTGCAAGGCTGGGCGCGCGATTATCCGGGGCGTATCGAATCGCTCGCCACCGCGCTCAAAAACGTGGTGCCTTCGCACCTGGCCGACAGCGAATTGTTCGATTTCGCCGGGCTCACCAATCAGACACTGGTTGCCGAAGGTGATACCGTGTTCGATCGGCCGGAACTACCCATCGACCTGCCCCAGACGCTCTTCACCATCGCCCCGCCACAGCCACGCGGCCAAGGGCTTGCCGCCGCCATACCGCTCACCCCCCGCGAAACGGGGAATGCCACCTCCTTCCACTCCGGGCCGTTGCCCGACAACCTCGCCTAGCGCCCTGCCCCTCTATGTCCGAGCGTAAGAACTTCTGTATTCTCGTCGCCGAACTCGTTGGCGAAGACCAACTGGTCGGGCGAATCAGCGCGGCCGAAGCCAAGCACGCGATCGAACGCTGCATGCACCGGCTCGACCGCGCCGCGGCAAGTCTGGACGGCAGCACGATCCAGCGCGACAACCGTTCGGCGACGATCAGCTTTGAGCGATGCGATTCCGGCGTTCTCGCCGCCTGCGAAATTCTGGAACGCATCAACAGCCTACCGCCGCTGTCCGGCGCCAGGCTATCGGTCAGAATCGGCCTGCATTACGATGTCCTCACCCCCGGCGAGTCGGACAGCACGGGCATTCAGACAACGCGCCGCCTTGCCCAGATGTGCCAACCCGGGCAAGCGCTCGCCAGCGGCACCGTGGTCGTACTGCTTTCCTCGGCGACACGGCATTTCGCCAGCAACGATGCGCTCCAAGACAGCGCATTGGTCAATCTGGAATGGCCGGTCTATGGCATCGGCCAGCGCCTCGGCATCGTCACATCGATATCGCCCACGGCGCGCGTATCCCAACGCCTGCGCCTGCGCCATCAGCAGGAAATCGTTTTCGTCGAGGAACAGCGCCCGGTGGTGCTGCTTGGGCGGGAATTGGGCAACGATCTGGTCATCATCGACCCGCGCGCCTCCCGCCAGCACGCCCGCATCGAAAAGCGGCGCGAAGGGTTTGTGCTGGTCGACCAGAGCACCAACGGCACCTACGTTTTCACCGACGGCGCGAGCGAACAGTGCATCAAGCAAGCCGAACACGCGCTTATCGGGCCAGGCCGCATCGGTTGCGGTTTTTCAGCCAACGAAGTCGAACGCGATCTGGTGTTTTTCGATATCGCTTAAAAAAGAAAGCCGGGCGCGCGATCCGCGCCCGGCTTCGATCCGCCTCAGCATTGCCCCCGCCTCAGCCTTTCTTCAGGCAATCGCTCATGAAGGCCTTGCGTTCGTTACCCTTGAGCGTTTTTCCGGTTGCTTCCTGGTTGCACGTCTTCATCCGCTCGCGCTGCGCGGATTGGGCAGACTGGGCGGGTTGTCCGGTGGCTGCGGCGCCCTCGCTCTTACCCGACAGGCAACTGCTCATGAAGGCCTTGCGCTCATCCCCCTTCAAAGCCTTCTCTTTCGCTTGCTGATTGCAGGCCTTCATCCGTTCTTGCTGCGGATTGGCCCACGCGGAGGAGGCAGGCAGCGCCGCCAACACACACGCGGTAACGCACACGGAAAGCAGTTTCTTCACAATAGAATCTCCATACGGAATGAAAGGTGTCCCGATTCTCCGAACGTCATAACGCCAAGTCAAGCGCCGCATGCGCCTGCAATATGGGCGGATGCAATGGAACCGGCGCAACGCGGAAAACACCTCCCTTTTAAAAGCTCTTGCCAACCCGGCCTTTCCCGGATGACAAACCCGCGTGTTCGACGCCAGTGAAGCCGCCGCCCTGGGCGCGTTGTTCGTTTCGGCCTTTCTCGCCGCCACCGTGTTGCCCGGCGGCTCCGAGGCCGCATTCGCCGGCGTGCTGCTGCTTTATCCGGCGCAGTGGCTCCCCGCGCTGGCACTCGCTACCGTGGGCAATGCCCTCGGCGGCATGAGCACCTATCTGCTCGCCCGTTTTTGACCGCGCAAAGAGATTCCACCGCGCCTGGAATGGGTACGGCGGCGCGGCGCCATTGTGCTGTTGCTGTCGTGGACGCCGCTACTCGGCGATGCGTTGTGCGCCGCCGCCGGCTTTCTGCGCTTGCCATGGCTGGCGTGTTTCCTGTGGATGACGCTGGGTAAAGGGCTGCGCTACGGCGTCATTGCCTGGGCATTGCAATAAAAAACGACCGCGCATGCCATTGCGGCATTGCGACAAAACACCCCGAGCCGCGTATTCGCCAATAAGCCAAACGTTGATGAATGCTGCGTGCTGCACTGCGCTTAGATAGAATCGGAACCCTTCAGCTGTCGCTTCCCCGGTGCACCGATGACCCAACGCTTGCGAGAAATTCCTTACAACTACACCTCGTTCTCCGACCGCGAGATCGTCATCCGCCTGCTCGGCACGGAGGCATGGGCGGCCCTGGACACGCTGCGCGAAGAACGGGTGACGGGACGCTCCGCGCGCATGCTGTACGAAGTGCTGGGCGATATCTGGGTGGTGCGGCGCAACCCTTACCTGGAAGACGATCTGCTCGCCAACCGGAAACGGCGCGAAGCGTTGATCGGCGCGCTCGACCACCGCCTGAACGAGGTGGACAAGCGCCGCCAGAGCAATGATGCGGTTGTCTCGCTCCTCTACTCCGCGCGCAAGGCAGTGGCCGATTTCGAGCGCTGGTTCGAAGATACCGAGCGCCGGCGCAAAAGCGTGATCCGCGCGCTGGCCCGCCATACCCGCCGCGACAATATCTGCTTTGATGGCCACGCCCGCGTGTCGCACGTTACCGACGCGACCGACTGGCGCGTTGAATATCCGTTCGTCGTTCTGTACCCGGATAGCGAGGAAGAAATCGCGCCGCTGGTGCGCGACTGCATCGAACACGGCCTTACCATCGTTCCGCGCGGCGGCGGCACCGGCTACACCGGCGGCGCGGTGCCGTTGGACGCCAGTTCGGCGGTTATCAACACCGAAAAGCTGATCGCCATCGGCGCGGTGGAGGACATGACGCTGCCCGACGCCGACGGCAAGCCGATGCCCACGCCCTACGCCACCGTGCGCACGGGCGCAGGCGTCGTCACCGCGCGCGTGGCGGAAGCGGCCAGCGCGGCGGGCCGCGTGTTCGCGGTCGACCCAACCTCGGCCGAAGCATCCTGCGTCGGCGGCAACATCGCCATGAACGCGGGCGGCAAGAAGGCGGTGCTGTGGGGCACCGCACTCGACAATCTGGCGTGGTGGAAAATGGTTACGCCGGACGGCAATTGGCTCGAAGTCGAACGCCTCGACCACAACTTCGGCAAGATTCACGAGCAGCACACCGCGCGTTTCCGCCTGCGCCGTTTCGACGGGCTGAGCTATCGCCCGCTGGGCGAGGAAATTCTCGCCATGCCGGGCGCGCATTGCCGCAAGGACGGTCTGGGCAAGGACGTTACCGACAAATTCCTCGGCGGCATTCCCGGCGTGCAGAAGGAAGGCACCGACGGCCTCATCGTCGCGTCGCGCTGGGTGCTGCACAAGATGCCGCCGGTGACGCGCACCGTGTGCCTGGAATTTTTCGGCCAGGTGCGCGAGGCGGTGCCGGCGATCGTCGAGATCACCGATTATTTCAAGCCGGGCGGCGCGGGTAACGCCGCCGGCGTACTGCTTGCCGGCCTGGAACACCTCGACGAGCGCTACGTGAAGGCGGTCGGCTACACGACCAAGGCCAAGCGCCACGGGCGGCCGAAGATGGTGCTGATCGGCGACGTAGTCGGTTTCGACGAAAACGCGGTGATGGCCGCCACGTCGGAAATGGTGCGTATGACCAACGCGCGCGGCGCGGAGGGCTTCATCGCCGTATCGCCCGAGCAGCGCAAGCGCTTCTGGCTGGAGCGTTCGCGCACCGCGGCCATCTCGCGCCACACCAACGCGTTCAAGATCAACGAGGACGTGGTGATTCCACTGCCGCGCATGGGCGATTACTGCGACGGCATCGAACGCATCAACATCGAACTATCGGCGCGCAATAAGATCGATTTGTGCGACGCGCTCGCCGAATTCCTGCGCGGCAACCTGCCGCTCGATCAGGGCGACGCCAACCTCGACCAGGACGTGCTCCTCGGCGACCGCCGCGAGGCCGCGATCGATTACATCGGCGCCGTGCGCCAACGCTGGCAATGGCTGCTCGACAGCCTCGACCTGCCGCTGGCCGAAGCGGAGGCCCGTTTTGCCGAATTCGGCGTGCAGGCCGGCGAACTGTCCAACCGCGCGGCCGATCCGCGCCTGTTCCACCGCCTTCAGGACTACTCCATCCGCGTGTCGTGGAAAACCGAGATCAAGGCCCGCCTGGACGAGATTTTCGACGGCGCGGTTTTCGGCCCGATTCTCGCGCGCTTCGAGGACATCCACCGGGAAGTGCTGCGCGGGCGCGTTTTCGTCGCGCTGCACATGCACGCGGGCGACGGCAATGTGCACACCAATCTGCCAGTCAATTCCGACCACTACGAAATGCTGCAAACCGCCAATCGCGCGGTCGATCGCATCATGGCGCTGGCGCGCTCGCTCGACGGCGTCATTTCCGGCGAGCACGGCATCGGCATCACCAAACTCGACTACCTCACCGATGCCGAGATGGCCGATTTCTGGGCCTACAAGCAGAGGATCGACCCCGAGGGGCACTTCAACCGCGGCAAGCTAATGCGCGGCGGCAATCTGGACAACGCCTACACGCCGAGCTTCAACCTGATGGGCCATGAATCGCTCATCATGGAACAGACCGAAATCGGCGACATCGCCCACGACATCAAGGACTGCCTGCGCTGCGGCAAGTGCAAGCCGGTGTGCTCCACCCACGTGCCGCGCGCGAATCTGCTGTACAGCCCGCGCAACAAGATTCTTTCCACCTCGCTGCTGATCGAGGCGCTGTTGTACGAGGAACAGACCCGGCGCGGCATCTCGCTCGCCCATTGGGCCGAGTTCGAGGACGTGGCCGACCACTGCACCGTGTGCCACAAGTGCGAAAAACCCTGTCCGGTGGATATCGACTTCGGCGATGTGTCGATCAAGATGCGCAATCTGCTCAGAAAACAGGGCAAAAAATCGTTCAACCCCGGCAAGGCCGCGGCGATGGCTTTTCTCACCATCAAAGACCCGGCCACGATCAAACTCATTCGCACCGGCATGATCGAGTGGGGCTACAAGGCACAGCGCATAGGGCACCGGCTGGGCAAAACGTTCGGCTTGATCCAGCAGCAGACCCGCACCCCGCCCGCCACGCTGGGCAAAGCGCCGCTCAAGGCGCAGGTTATCCACCTCATCAACAAACCGATGCCGGGCAAATTACCCAAGCGGACCTCGCGCGCACTGCTCGATATCGAGGACGACAAGGTCATCCCCATCATCCGCGACCCGCAAAAGATCACACCGGATTCCGACGCGGTGTTCTACTTCCCCGGCTGCGGCTCGGAACGGCTATTCAGTCAGGTTGGCCTCGCCACCCAGGCCATGCTGTACCACGCCGGCGCGCAAACCGTGCTGCCGCCCGGCTACCTGTGCTGCGGCTATCCGCAAGCCTCCGCCGGTGAGGACGACAAGGGGCAAAAGATCACCACCGACAACCGGGTGCTGTTCCACCGCGTCGCCAACACGCTCAACTACCTCGATATCAAGACGGTGATCGTGTCCTGCGGCACGTGCATGGATCAACTGCAAAAATACGAATTCGATCGTATCTTCCCCGGCTGCCGGCTGCTCGACATCCACGAATACCTGATGGAAAAGGGCATCAAGCTCGACGGCGTACAAGGCACGCGGTACATGTACCACGAACCCTGCCACACCCCGATGAAGACCCACGCCGGCATCAAGGTGGCAAACGAGCTGATAGGCACACGGGTCGACCTGAGCGACCGCTGCTGCGGCGAATCCGGCACGCTGGCCGTCTCCCGCCCCGACATCTCCACCCAGGTGCGCTTTCGTAAACAGGAAGAAATCGAGAAAGGCGTCGCCGCCTTCGGCAACGGTGCAAACGGCCCGGTGAAAATCCTCACCTCCTGCCCATCCTGCCTGCAAGGCTTGTCGCGCTACGCCAACGATGCAGGCGGGATCGAACCGGATTACATCGTCGTCGAACTCGCCCGCCACCTGCTCGGCGAGAACTGGATGCCGGATTACGTTCAGCAAGCTAACAATGGCGGGATTGAGCGGGTGTTGCTGTAGTGGTCAGGACCATTAAACCGGCAATCAAATAGTTGCCTAGAAGCAATCAGGCAATCAAACTTGAACGGGGAAAATCTTTATAAGATGGCACTCTTTTCTCTGCATAGCGCACGAACAACTGCTGTCGGGCTAAGTCTTTTTTTCGGTGCTCTTTTTTCCGCTTCTGCCGTTCCACGTGGCGCCGACGAAGAAAGTTTCATCTGGTTCAAAGAGCCTTACAGCGAATACGGAAAAGACAAAAGCAATGTTTATTACAGAGCAGAGAGTACGTCGGTGCTGGAAGGTGCCGACCCTCAGAGTTTTCAACCATTCGAACAGGGAAGGTCGAAACGGATAAAACGTCCTTTTTCTAATATCATAACAATCGCCAAAGATAAAAATCATGTCTATGTCGGCGGCGAAGTCGTCAAAGATGCCGACCCCGACAGTTTCAAAAAACTAGGCGATCTCTATGCAATAGATAAGGAACGGGTATTTTTCGACTTTCAAATTATTGAAGGCGCAGATCGAAACACCTTCCGAGAACTCAACAAGGCAGGAAGCTCCTTTCAGGAGCTGTATCACGACAGGAACCACGTCTACCTTAACGGAAAAGTGTTGGAAGGCATCGATGCAAGCACGATCACTTCCGTCGGCCGTTCCTCTGCTTACAGCAAGGACCAGAACCACGTCTACTATCGATTCCGTATCATGGAAGATGCCGACCCGGAAACCTTCACCGGAGTTTCTGAGGTCTACCGGCTCTTCAAAGACAAAAATCATCTTTACGACAACGAAGGAAAAATCATTCCAGGCATCGACGGCGCCTCTTTTACGATACTAAGAAATGGCTATGCGAAAGACAAAGATCATGCTTTCTATTGGCACAAGTTAAGTGACATATATGACCGCTATGCCCGCGAAACCGTGCAAGACGCTGACCCTGCCACTTTCGCCCCCATCTTCCTGGACAATAAGAAAAAAGAAAAAAATTCGGATTACGCCAGAGATGAATTGCGAATTTACTACCGCGGCGTTGTCGTCAAGAATGCCGACCCGCAATCTTTTGCGCTCCAATGGGACGGTTTTGCAAAGGACCGCGACCATGTGTACTTCGCTGCCAACGAGGTATGCGACGATGATAAAGAACGTTTGGCGTCCATTGAACTAACCGATAAAAAGCTGGCAAGGGCCGTCGATCGCTTCGATTCCTCTCTGACACAAATTTCCGGCGTTACTACATTTTTCAGGCTGCTATGGAATGCCGGGAACAAAGAAGCCAGAGAAAATGTATTGAAAAACTCCCGCTTATCAAAAACCTATGAAGAATTGGCAGCGGCTGTGAATGGGACGGATAACAACCAAAAAACCGTATATACCGCCAATGCTTCAGCTATCCTCATTGAGGATGCGCATGCCAAAAGCTTTCAGAACATTAGCAACGGAATCGCCAGAGACAAAAAACGTTTGTTCTATTGCACTACCAACGATAACCTGGGCATGAAGTAGTTCCGCTCATATTTCCGAAGCCACCGCAACGGAAAAATCCGCAAAGCGCCCTGGGCGAAGGCCGGCAGCAGCAAGATCGGCAGGGAAATCGTCACCAGCGAGATAAGCCAGCTCCGCCTCACGCGGTCGTGTCAACGTATCGCAAGCGATCAACGCATCATCCACCCGGCCCGGATGAACATGCACCAGCGGGCGCGGCCCGACATCGGCGAGAAAAGCGCGCATGCGGGTGCGAAAAGGCTGTTCCACGGAAAAGTCGTGCAGGCCGGAAAAACCATCGTTCGCCGGCAGCCCCCTATCCTTCAATAGACGGCGCAAGCCGCGCCCCAGCATGCCGATGAACAGCGCCTTACCGACCGCCACCCGGCGGCGCAGGCAGCGGCGCGGCGCTTCCACGCAATCGCGCACCCATACGCGGCCCAACGGGTAGCGGCGCAGCAATTCCTCGACCAGCACCTCGCGCACGCCTGGCAGCAGGTGGACATGCTGGTGACCATCCACGTAATCCGGCGGTGCGCCCCATGCATCCTCGAACGCATCGAGTTGCGCGCGCAGTTCATCGCGCACTGCCGCGGCGGGCAAGCGGCGGGCAAGCGCGCGCGGCAACAGGCGGCCGAGTGGTGGCAAACGGCCGGCCTCGGCCAACCCCTCTGCGCGTGTGGCCGCCGGTTGGTCGGTCAGTGTGAGATGCAGGCCGATATCGGCCGGCGCGCGCGCGACCACTTCGCGCAACATACCGGCGGCGCGGCGCCAATCCGGGCACATGCTCATGCAACTGGTTGCCGACAAACGGCCGGCGGCGATAAGTTCGGCAATGGCATCACTGACGCCGGGCGCGAGGCCGAAATCGTCGGCACATAAGATGATCGGGCGGTGCGGAAACAATTTGTGCATAGAAATAAATGGATACGGGCTTACCCCGGTCAACGCGCCAGCAACATGGGGCGTTTACGCCAGCATACCCCTGCGCGGGGGGATCTTATAAGGCCACTACCGTGTCCAGTCCCGACTCATACCAGACACTTTCCACCGCAACGTCGCCGGCGCAACCGGCGGTGCCGGTTCTGTCGGTCGTCATCCCGCTCTATAACGAAAGCGGCTCGGTGCCACTGCTGCATCAGCGCCTCAAGGCCGTGCTCGACACCTTGCCGCTAGCGGGCAGCGAGATCGTTTTTGTGGACGATGGCAGCCGCGATTCGACTTTCGCCGAAGTCGCCATGCTGCGCATCCGCAATCCGAACATACGGGCTTTGCGTTTCGCGCGCAATTTCGGCAAGGAAGCGGCAATGGCCGCCGGCCTACGCGCCGCCACGGGAGACGTGGTGGTGTTGATGGACGGCGATCTGCAACATCCGCCCGAACTGATCCCGGCGATGCTCGAACGCTGGCACAACGGCGCCCGCATGGTGACCGCGGTGCGCAGTTCGCGCGATACCGATCCGTGGCTGCGGCGGCAATTGTCGCGCCTGTTCTACGGCATGTTCCGGCGCGTATCCGACGTGGCGCTGACCGAGGGCGGCGGCGATTTCCGCCTGTTCGACCGCACCGTGGTGGAGGCGATCAACAGCTTGCCGGAACGCACCCGCTTCATGAAAGGCATCGCAAGCTGGGTCGGTTTCCGCCAGGAAACGGTCGATTTTGAACCCGAGGAGCGCGTGGCGGGCACGTCGGCCTGGCCGCTGATGCGGCTGTTGCGCTACGCGGCGGACAGCGTTCT
The DNA here is from genome assembly GCA_031546845.1 of Azoarcus sp. GTDB lineage: Bacteria > Pseudomonadota > Gammaproteobacteria > Burkholderiales > Rhodocyclaceae > Azoarcus. The sequence goes on from JAVBJT010000004.1 coordinate 108,538, forward strand.
TGCTTTCAGCACGCTGCCGCTGCGGGTATGGTCGCTGATCGGCATGGTGATGGCGGCCATTTCCGGCATCTATGGCGTCTGGCTGGTGTTGCGCACGACGATCTGGGGCGTGGATGTGCCGGGCTATCCGTCGATCATGGTCGCGGTATTGTTCCTGTCCGGCATCCAGCTCACCAGCCTTGGCGTGCTCGGCGAATACGTCGGGCATATTCTCACCGAAGTGAAAGAACGGCCGCTCTACCTCGTGTCCGAACGCCTGGGCTTCGAGGAACATCGCTCGTGAGTCATCGGGGCGGGGATGCCCGCGCCGGCGCCTCTCCGGCATGGGCATTCCGCCTGGCACTGGCGCTGTTCGCCGGCCTGGGGCTATTCGTAGCACTCACCTTCCGGCACTACGGCATCAGTAACGACGAGGAAGTACAGCACACCTACGGCCGCCTGCTGCTCGATTTCTACGGCTCCGGCTTTGCCGACCGCAGCGCCTTCGAGTACAAGAATCTCTACCTTTACGGCGGCCTGTTCGACATGATCGCCGCCGCGCTCGAGCGCCTTCTGCCCGGCGAAAATCTGTGGGATCTGCGCCACCTGCTGTCCGCCCTCTGGGGGCTGGCCGGCTTTGCCGGCGCATGGCTGCTCGCCCGCCGCCTGGCCGGCGAATGGGCGGCCTCGATGGCGCTGCTGCTATTGCTCGTCACCGGCGCATGGACAGGCGCGATATTCACCCACACCAAGGACGTTCCCTTTGCCGCCGCGATGGTGTGGTCGCTGTACTTTATCGTCCGCATCGCGCCGCAACTGCCCCGGCCGGCGGCACGACATATCATCGGCCTTGGCATTGCCCTCGGGTGCGCTTTCGGCATCCGCGTGGGCGCGGTATTCGCCGTGTTCTATCTGGCCGCGACGCTGCTGGTGGCAAGCCTGTGCATGGCGGGAAACAGCCGCGAACGGTTTGCCTTCATCGCCCGCGCACTTGTTTCACTCGTGCCGGCGGCGGCGATCGCCATCGCACTGATGGGCCTGTTCTGGCCGTGGGCGGTCATGGCGCCGGAAAACCTGTACAAAGCGGCAACCAGTTTTTCGCACTTCGCCTTCGATCTCGACACCATCATCGACGGTGTGGTGATGAACAACGGCGACGTGCCCGGCACCTATCTATCCCGCTATATGCTGGTGCGCCTGCCGGAATTGTTCCTGCTCGGCATCGTGCTGGCGGCAATGGCCGGCTTGCGCGCGCTGCCAGGCTTGGTTGCCTCGCCCGCCGCGCGCCGGAACGCCCTGCCCTGGTTCGCGCCCGTGCTCGCCGTCGCGTTCCCGCTCGTCTACACCTTACTGGCGGCGCCGCCGCTATACAACGGCATCCGCCATTTCACCTTTTTATTGCCGCCGCTGGCGGTGCTCGGTGGCGCCGGTTTTACCGCCGCCTGGGCGCAGGCGCGAAACTGGCCACGCGCACGCCTGCTTGCCGCCGCCGCTTGCGTGGCACTGGCCGTGAGCCACGGCGTGAATCTGGCCCGCCTGCACCCTTACGAATACCTGGCCTACAACAGGCTTGCCGGCGGCCTGCAAGGCACGTCGGGGCGCTGGGAGCAAGATTATTGGGCGGCCACGTTGCGCGAAGCGGCGGAGCAACTGAACGATTTCGTCGCGCGGGAAGGCGATCCGGACGCGCATTACGAAGTCGCGGCCTGTTCCGAACCCATCCAGGCCGAGGCGTGGCTGGACGCGCATTTCGAGGTCACGCCGGAATGGGACGACGCGGATTTCTATCTATCGCCCACGCAAATGGATTGCAACAACGTGCTCAAGGGCACGGTGATCGCCACGGTGGTGCGCGAAGGTGTCACGCTCGCCGAGGTACGCGACCGTCGCATGCTTACCGGCCACGAACGCTTGCCGCGCTGAAAAGCGCGGCCCGCTGACACGATACGCTCAGCCGCCGATCTGGGCGGCGAGATCGGGTTGCACCGCCGTCAGCGTCGCATGCAAACCGACGACACTGCCGACGATGATCAGGCTCGGCGTTTTCAACGCCGCCTGACGCGCACACGCAGCCAACTCGCCCAATGAACTGGTGACGATACGCTGCGCCGGCGTGGTCGCCGCATGCACCACGGCGGCGGGCGTTGTGGCGGGCAAACCGTGCGCGATGAGTTCGCGGCAGATGATTTCGAGCGCGCCAAGCCCCATGTAGATCACCACCGTCTGGTGCGGACGCGCGAGCGCGGGCCAGTCGAGATCGACCGTGCCCTCCTTCAAATGGCCAGTGCTGAACACCACCGTCTGCGCGTGCTCGCGGTGGGTCAAGGGAATACCGGTACAGGCGCCCGCGCCGGCGGCGGCGGTGACGCCGGGCACGACCTCACAGGCGATGCCGGCGGCGACCAGTTCTTCCATTTCCTCGCCGCCACGGCCGAAAATGAATGGATCTCCGCCCTTGAGCCGCACGACATTCAAGCCGCGACGCGCCAGATCGACCAGCAGACGATTGATGTCCCCTTGCGGCAAGGCGTGGTTGCCCGCCTCCTTGCCGGCATAAAAACGCTGTGCGGCAGGCTTGGCGAGGTCTAGAATACCCTCGCCAATGAGATGGTCATACACGATGACATCAGCTTCCGCGATGCGTTGCGCGGCGCGCAAAGTCAATAGATCCGCCGCACCCGGCCCCGCGCCAACGAGACTAACGCGGCCGGCGGCACCCGGCCCATGCAGGGAAGCGGGCTGCTCACACGCCTCCCCCATTTTCGCGTTCGGCCTACAGGACGCTTCGCCATCGCTTTTTGCCGCCGCGGCGCCGGTCGGAATACGCAACACAGTTGCCACGGACTTGCTCATTGCCATGTTCTCTGTCGAAAAGCCTGAAGTGACTTTATATCAGTGTGGCCGGAGATGTGAAATTGACCCAGATTAAGGACCATATATTTCATAGGGGAATAGAGTACGGTGAGGTTTGGTAACAATCTTGCAAACCGTTTTAGGGAGATTGACATGCAAGTTAGAAGATTGGTAGGCGCACTTGCGCTGCTGACGCTGCCGCTTGCGGCAAGTAGCGCGTGGGCGGCGGATGCTCCGAGCATGACCGCCGACGAAAAGGCCAAAGCAAAGCAGGTTTATTTCGAACGCTGCGCCGGCTGTCACGGTGTGCTGCGCAAGGGAGCGACGGGCAAGAACCTGGAACCTCACTGGGAAAAGACGCTTGCCGATGGTACCAAGCAAGAAGGCGGCACGCTCAAGCTCGGCACTGATCGGCTGGAAAAAATCATCTCCCTCGGCACGGAAGGGGGCATGGTCAACTACGACGACATCCTGAGCAAGGATGAAATCAACATGATGGCCCGCTATATCCAGCAAACACCGGATATTCCGCCGGAGTTCTCGCTGAAGGATATGCGCGATAGCTGGAAAGTGCTGGTTCCGGTCGATCAACGCCCAACCAAGCAGATGAACAAGGTCAATCTGCAGAACATCTTCGCGGTCACGCTGCGCGACGCCGGCAAGCTCGCGCTGATCGACGGCGACACCAAGCAGATCTGGAAGGTGCTCGACACCGGCTACGCGGTCCATATCTCGCGCCTGTCGGCTTCCGGCCGCTACATCTACACGGTCGGCCGCGACGGCCTTGTCACGCTGATCGACATGTGGCCCGAAACGCCGAACACCGTCGCCACGGTTCGCATGGGTTCCGACGCACGCTCGGTCGAAACGTCGAAGTTCAAGGGCTACGAAGACAAATACCTGGTCGGTGGCACCTACTGGCCGCCCCAGTACTCGATCATGGACGGCCTCACGCTCGAGCCGCTCAAGATCGTTTCCACCCGTGGCATGACGGTCGACGGCGAATATCACCCCGAGCCGCGCGTAGCCTCGATCGTGGCTTCGCACATCAAGCCCGAGTGGGTCATCAACGTCAAGGAAACCGGTCAGATCCTGCTGGTCGACTACACCGACATCAAGAATCTGAAGACCACGCAGATCGATTCCGCCAAGTTCCTGCATGACGGTGGCTGGGATGCGTCCAAGCGCTACTTCATGGTCGCGGCCAACGCGTCGAAGAAAGTCGCGGCAGTCGATACCAAGACCGGCAAGCTCGCGGCGCTGATCGACACGGCCGACAAGCCGCACCCGGGACGCGGCACCAACTTCATGCACCCGCAGTTCGGCCCGGTATGGACAACCGGCCACCTCGGCGCCGACGTGGTATCGCTGATTTCGACGCCGTCGGACAAGCCGGCGGATGCGAAATACAAGCAATACAACTGGAAAGTGGTGCAGGAACTGAAAATGCCGGGCGCGGGCAACCTGTTCGTCAAAACGCACCCGACATCGTCCCACCTGTGGGCCGATGCACCGCTGAATCCGGAACGCGACATTGCCGAAGCGGTGTATGTGTATGACCTCAAGGATCTGTCCAAAGCGCCGCGCCGTCTCGACGTAGCCAAGGATTCCGGCCTGCCGGAAAGCAAGGCGATTCGCCGTGCGGTCCATCCGGAATACAACAAGGCGGGCGACGAAGTCTGGATTTCCTTGTGGGGCGGCAAGACCGACCAATCCGCCGTCGTCATCTATGACGACAAGACGCTGGCCTTGAAGAAGGTGATCACCGATCCTGGCATGGTGACGCCGACAGGCAAGTTCAACGTCTTCAACACCCAGTACGACATCTACTGATCGTCGCATCTCCTCCACGGTAGGCCTCCGCGTTCGCGCGGAGGCTGACGAGGACACCATTTCATGACCGACCAAAACGGCCAAACACAAAACAAGCGCGGCCTGCTGGCCGCGTTGCGCCGGCCAAGCCCGCGCGCGCTCGGCAGCCTGCTGCTGACCGGCATCGTTATCGGCGTGCTGTTCTGGGGCGGCTTCAACACCGCTCTGGAAGCCACCAACACCGAACAGTTCTGCATTTCATGCCACGAAATGCGCGACAACGTTTACCAGGAGTACAAAGAAACCATTCACTACAGCAATCGCACTGGCGTACGCGCAACATGCCCGGACTGCCATGTGCCGAGAAACTGGACATACAAGATGCTGCGCAAGATCCAGGCATCGAAGGAAGTATGGGGCAAGCTCACCGGCTCCATCGACACACGCGAAAAATTCCAAGCCAAACGGCTCGAACTGGCCCGCCACGAATGGGCACGAATGAAAGCTTCCGATTCGCGCGAATGCCGCAACTGCCACAGCCTGGACAGCATGAACGCCGAAGCGCAGAAACAGCGCGCGCGCAAACAGCACGACATGGCGCGCGAAGACGGGACAACCTGTATTGTCTGCCACAAGGGTATCGCGCACCATAAACCCGAAGGCATGACCGAAGACGATGAAGAATGAGCCGGCCGCAACCGGCTCACGGAGAAACCACCTTATGAAGAAAACCCTGATCGCCGGCGCCCTGTTCGCCCTTGCCGCGGGCAACGCGCTGGCCGCCGCGCCGGCCGACTGGAGCAGAGTCGAGGCAAAAGAAATCACCCTGTTCTACCCCGGCGTTTCCCCGCTGGAATGGATCATGAAGGGCACCGACCACGGCGGCGCGCGCGGGCTGAAAAAAGGCGAAACCTGTGCCGACTGCCACAGCAGCGAAACCGCCGATATGGGCAAGAAGATGGTCAGCGGGCAAAAAATAGAGCCCACGCCCATTCCCGGTAAAGCCGCCGCGATTCCGGTCAAGGTACAGGCCGCGCACGACGGCGATACGCTGTACCTGCGCTTCTCCTGGACGCAGCCGAAAGCCTCCGGCGCGCCGAAAATGGACGACAAGAATCCGGTCAAGATTGCGTTCATGCTCGACGGCGGCAAGGTCGACATGGCCGACAAGGCCGGCTGCTGGGCGTCCTGTCATGGCGACGTGCGCACCATGCCGGGAGGTAACGACAAAAAAACCAAGTATGTGAAGGACGCTTCGCTTACCGACGGGCGCTATTACGATCTCATGCAATGGCGTAGCGGCGAGAAAAAGGCATACGATGGTTACGTTGCCGACAGCCGCGTCATGGAAGGCGGCAAGGCGTTGACCAGCGCGGACGGCAAACTCGACGGTGACACCTGGACAGTGGTGTTCGCGCGCAAGTTCACCGGCGGCGAAGGCGACGTCAAGCTCGAAACAGGGAAGGCGTACAATTTCGGCTTCGCCATTCATGATGACAGTGCCACCGGGCGCTTCCACCACGTTTCGCTCGGCTACAAGCTCGGCATCGACACCAAGGGCGACATCACCGCGGTCAAGCAATGACATAGCACAGGAGCAACATGATGAACGCCAGATGCGCGCTCGCAACCGCCAGCCTACTATTACTGCTCGGCGCGAACGGCGCGCAGGCTGCCGAACATCAGGTGACGGCGGAAAAATACACATTCACCCCGGCGGAACTCCATGTGCGCCGGGGTGATACCGTCAAATGGACCAACAACGAGAAGCGGGTCAGCCATTCGGTGCTCTTCGTCGGCACCGGGCAGGAATCCGATCGTTTCTTTCCCGGCGAATCGTGGTCGCGCACCTTTGACGAAGCCGGCCGCTACGAATACCACTGCGGCCCGCACCCGGAAATGACCGGCGTCGTTATCGTCGAATAACCATCACGATCCGCGAAGCGGACACGAACCGGCTCAGAAAAACCCTTTGCGCAGGTTGATGCCGTATTCGAGCCACGCCTTCAGGCAACACAGCATCTGCGTCCAGCCCATGCAGTTCATGTAAGAGGCATCCAGCCCCTGCTGGCTCTCGCTCCACCCCGCTTCGCGGATGCTGAGCTGCGTCGCGGTATCGTCGAGCGCGGTAAAGCACATCTCCACCCGATTCGTCCGCCCGCTTTCCATCGAACCCCAGTCGAGCACGATGCGCTCATTCTCGACGCACTCGCGCACCTGTACTGGAAAAGCGCCAGGGTGATCGGCAAATTCCCACATTACCGTGGCCCCGGCATCCAGCGCGGCGCTCGCGCCACCAGTGGTGAAGTAGCGGCTTAGTTTGTCGGGAGCGTATACCGCATCGAACACCTCCCCGATCGGCTTCTGGATTTTTACGGATACCGTGAATTTCAGATCCATACGCGCTCCTTGATAGGATTGGTCTTTCTCAAAGGACTGCGGCCCCCGTTTCGAGGCGGAGATGAGCCACGCGCTCTACCGTACCCAACAAACAATACCCAAGCCATGCCCAAAGTGTCCCCGCTACTTGGCAAATGGCCGTACGATCGCATTATGCGACGCCCCAGATACGGAAGACGACCCCGCAGTCGAAGGCGAATCACGCATTACCATGCTCCTTTTACTATCCTCGCTCCAGTTCCCCTCCGGGGATGCTATTCCCCTGCCACCCACTGTTCGCCCATGTCGATTGATCCCCGTCAAAGACGAAGCATCACCCACACCGCAGACTCCTTTTCACAGGAGGCCGCAATGAAATTTTCCCTCTCGATTCCCCCCTTGGCCATTCATGTCGCCGTTTTCGTCGGCGCGGCGCTTATCGCCGCCTATGCCTCGGCATCCATCGCCGCCGACCCCGCGCGCGAGCGGGAATTGATCCGCCTGGTACGCCAGGATTGCGGCTCCTGTCACGGCTTGAAACTCAATGGCGGCTTGGGGCCGGCACTGCTACCCTCGACCTTGGCCGGCAAGCCGGAAGAAGCGCTGGTAGCGACGGTTCTGAATGGCCGGCCGGGTTCGGCGATGCCGGGATGGCGCCGCTTTATGGATGAAGCCGAGGCGGCGTGGGTCGTACGCGCCCTGATCGCCGGCTTTCCCGAAGACCAGGGAGCACGCCAATGACAAGCCTTGCCTTACGTTTTGCCGCCATTGCGCTGACCGTGGCCCTAGCCGGCTGCGCCACACCCGCCTTGCGCGGCACCGGCGACCTCGGCGTCATAATCGAACGCGCGACTGGACAGGTGCGGGTCATCGACACCACAACACAGCGCGCACTGGCGCAAGTGAGCGGGCTGGGAGATCTGTCCCACGCCTCCGTGGTGTTCTCACGCGATAGCCGCTATGCCTACGTGTTCGGACGCGACGGCGGGCTGACCAAGGTCGATCTGCTCACCGCCACCATCGCTCGCCGCATCGTGCAAGCGGGCAACGCCATCGGCGGCGCGATCTCGCAGGATGGCCGCATCGTCGTCGCACAGAACTACGAGCCGGGCGGCATCAAAGCCTTCGATGCCGACACCCTGGAACTGCTCGCCGACGTGCCCGCCGACTACGGCAACGAGGGCCGCCGCTCCAAGGTCGTCGGCCTCGTCGACCTACCAGGCAACCGCTTCGCCTACGCGCTGTTCGATGCTGGCGAAATCCGCGTTACCGATCTGTCCGACCCCGCCCATCCCCGCACCGAGCGCTACCCAGCCGGACGCCAGCCCTACGACGGCATGGTCACTCCCGACGGCCGCTACTACATCGCCGGCCTGTTCGGCGAGGACGGCCTGGCGCTGCTCGACCTGTGGCAACCGCAACAAGGCACGCGCCGCATACTCGCGGGCTACGGCAAGGGCGAAGCGCCGCTGCCGGTGTACAAGATGCCGCATCTGCGCGGCTGGACCGTCGCGGGCGGCCGTGCGTGGCTGCCCGCCATCGGCCGCCACGAAGTACTCGTGGTCGATACGCGCGACTGGCGCGAAGTAGGCCGCGTCGCCGTCGCCGGCCAGCCGGTGTTCGTGATGGCCCGCCCGGATGGACGCGAAATCTGGGTCAACTTCGCCTTTCCCGACAATGGCCAGGTACAAGTCATCGACACGCTGAACATGCGCGTCGTCGACACCCTGCAACCGGGCCGCGCCATCCTGCACATGGAATTCACGCCCAAGGGCGAGGCGGTGTGGCTGTCGGCGCGCGACGACGACAAGGTACGCATCTTCGACACGCGCAGCCGCAAACCCATCGCCGAACTGGACGCAGCCGATCCGAGCGGCATTTTCTTTACCAGCCGCGCGTTCCGCACCGGTTTCTGACCATCGTGCACGCAACCCGCGACACGCAACCCGCCACGACCGCTGACACACCCGCCGAGCAGCGCGCCCGCTTCCGCCTGCTCAACGACTACCAGCGCGGTTTTCCGCTTGTGCCCGCGCCGTTCGCGCGCATCGCCGCCGATGTCGGCATGACGGAGGCGGACGTGCTCGCCTGCTACCGCGACGGTCTTGCCACCGGCACAATCAGCCGCATCGGCGCGGTTTTCTCCTCCCAATTGGGCGCCGGCACACTGGCGGCGATGCACGTACCCGCACAACGGTTGGAAGAAGTCGCCGCGCGTGTCAGCGCCGAACCGGCGGTCAATCACAATTACGAGCGCGAGCACGCATTCAATCTGTGGTTCGTCGTCACCGCGCCAACACCGGCGCAACGCGACGCCGCCATCGCCAGACTCGAACGCGACACCGGCTGTGCCACGATCGCCTTGCCGATGGAAGAGGCCTTTCATATCGACCTCGGTTTCGACCTCGGCCCGCACCGGCTGCTCGACACGGACGACGACGCGGCGCAAGCCTCACCGCAAGACATACCGAACGCTGCCTGTCCGCCGCCGCTCGCCGAAAGCGAAGCCGCCTGCGCATTGCCCGGCATCGAACGCCAACTCGCTACCGTGCTACAGGACGGCCTGCAACCGGAGCCAGCACCGTTCGCCACCCTCGGCCGCCGCGTCGGCGTCAGCGAGGCGCTAGCCATCGAGTTCATCGAACGCTGGCTGGCGGATGGCCTGATACGGCGCTTCGGCGTCATCGTGCGGCACCACGAACTAGGCATCGGCGCCAATGCCATGTGCGTTTGGGACATTCCCGACGATCTCGCCGATATCCTCGGCCGCCGGCTGGCCGCCGAACCTGCCGTCACCCTGTGTTACCGCCGCCGCCGCGCGCCGCCACACTGGCCCTACAACCTGTTCTGCATGATTCACGGCCGCGCCCGCGACGAAGTGCTGGCAGCACACGCCGCCATCGCAGCCCGGCTCGGCCTCGCTTCATGGCCGCATGCCGTATTGTTCAGCCGCCGCCGCTTCAAGCAAACGGGCGGCCGCTGGCTGGGACACGACCAAGGGGCCATGAACAAACCATGAACGCCCCGCTACAGGCAAAACGCGCACTCGCCCCCGCCGACCGGCAACTGATCAACGCTTTGCAAGGCGATTTCCCCTTGTCCGAGCGGCCTTACGCCGAAGTCGGCGCCCGCCTCGGCCTGAGCGAGGAAGACGTCATCACCCGCCTGCAACGCCTGCTCGACGAAGGCGTGCTGACCCGTTTCGGCCCCCTGTTCCAGATCGAACGGCTTGGCGGCGCCTTCTGTCTGGCGGCCATGACGGTACCGCCGGCACGCTGGGACGCCGTGCTCGCCGCCGTCAACGCCTTCCCCGAAGTCGCCCATAACTACGCCCGCGACCATGCGCTCAATATGTGGTTCGTCCTCGCCACCGCCACGCCGGACGACATCGCCGCCACCGCGCGCCGCATCGAGGCGGCCACGGGGCTGGACGTACTGCTGTTTCCCAAAGAGCGGGAATACTTCATCGGCATGAAACTAGATGCCGACACCGGCCGTTAAATGAGCGATCCGCAAAACACCCCATTACACGACGCGGATTCGCTTGAGCGCCGCATCGTGCTCGCCACGCAGGCGGGACTGCCGCTGACGGCGCGCCCCTATGCCGCCGTGGCCGACGCGGTGGGCGCGAGCGAAGCCGACGTACGCGCTTGCCTCGACACTCTGCTCGCGCGCGGCGTGATCCGGCGCATCGGCGCGGTACCCAACCACTACGCCCTGGGCTACACCGCCAACGGCATGAGCGTATGGGACATCGACGACAAAGTGGTCGACGCCGTCGGCGAACTCGTCGGCGCGCTCCCCTTCGTCACCCACTGCTACCGCCGCCCGCGCCGCCCGCCGGACTGGCCGTACAACCTGTTCGCCATGATCCACGGCGCATCGCGCGACGAGGCGCTGACCCTGGTCGCCGACATCGTCGCGCGAATCGAACGCCAGTTTCGCGGCGCCTGCCGCCGACGCGATGTCCTGTTCTCCACCGCCATCCTGAAAAAAACCGGGCTGCGCATCGGTGCCTGACCTACGTCGGCAGGCAAAACCGGGACGATTTGACCCCGATCATTTTCTCGGCACGGCATCTACGTTCTAATCTCTTTCAACTGTTGGCGCTGGAACGATCAGCCCGCTCCACCCAAGGCATTCGCGCCCGCCGGATCATGAGAGAGCACGCACTCGGCCACGAAAGACACAGCGGCAAAAAGCGCCACACAGCGGCTCCACACACCGCCCGTATAACGAAAGCGACACGATGACCTTTATTCCGCTGCAAGAACCCTCCGCCAAAACCAACCCCCCGGCCAAGTTCGCGCTCTTCGCGCTCGGTTTTCGTCCGTTCTATCTGCTCGCCGCCCTGCTCGCCGCGCTGGCGATCCCACTCTGGGCGGTTGTTCATGCCGGCGTCCTGGACATGCCCATTCCCGGCATGCTGTGGCACGCCCACGAAATGCTGTTCGGCTTTACGGCGGCAGTCATCATCGGCTTTCTTTTTACCGCCGGCCGCAACTGGACCGGGCTTCCCACGCCCAGCGGCGGCCTGCTGGCCGCCCTGGCGCTGCTCTGGCTCGCCGGCCGCGTGGCCATGGCCCTGGGTAGCGGCCCATGGGTCGCGGCGATCGATTTCGCCTTCCTGCCGGTGGCCACCCTGTTGCTGCTGCGTGTGCTGATGAAGGCTGGCAGCCGACGCAACTACTTCGTTGGCGCGCTACCCGGCCTGCTCGCGCTCGCCAATCTCATTTTTCATCTTGCCTTGGCAGGAGCGATCGAGCTCGACCCGGTCACACCGCTGCACGGTGCATTGGGCTTGATCGTGGTGCTGGAAACGATCATCGCCGGCCGCGTCGTACCCATGTTCACCTTCAACGCCTTGCGCGGCGTGCGCCAATGGCGCAACGCACGGCTGGACTGGGCGGCACTGATCGCCACCGTGGCCGCGCTGCTACTCTGGGTGGGCGGCGCGCCCGCGTGGGCGGGCGTGGTTTCGCTGCTGGCAGCGGTGCTGCAACTCATACGCGTCTGCGGCTGGAATCCATGGGCAACGCGCGCCGTGCCTCTGCTGTGGATTCTGCATGTGTCCTATCTATGGATTCCGCTCGGCCTGGCTCTGCTCGCCGCCGCGCAATGGGGACTTCTGCCGCGCACCGCGGGTATCCATGCACTGGCTATCGGCGCCACGGGCGGCCTCATCATCGGCATGATCACGCGCACCGCGCTCGGCCATACCGGGCGCATGCTGGTTGCCGGCCCCATTGAAACCGCCGCTTATGCGCTGGTGCAACTGGCCGCGCTGACACGCGTGCTTACCGTGGCGGCAATTCCAGTTGCAGCCGCCGGCGGCATCCACCTTGCCGCCGCAGCGTGGAGTGCCGCTTTCGTGCTTTATCTGTGGCGTTATACGCCTTTTTTATTGCGCACCCGCGCCGACGGGCGTGAGGGCTGAATCCACCCTCTGACGCCCCAATCGGCCCGCGCCTACGCGGGAGATTGATCCCATGCTCCAAACGAAGCAGGAAAAGATGCTGGACGCCTCCGGCGCAACGGCTCAGCAGCAAGGGCTATTCAGGAAATACCGGGCGATTTTCATCGCCGTAAGCTTGTTCCTACTGTTCGACCTGGGCGTTCTCGGCATCAACTTCTACAGCTCTTTTCAGATCAACGAATACGCCGTATCGATCAACCTCGCGGGCCGACAGCGGATGCTGTCCCAGCGCATGACAAAAGTACTGCTGTCGCTGCAAGGAGAAAGCGACGACGCGCAACGGCAACGCGACCACGATGAGTTGAAGCTCGTCGTCGGTATGTTCGACACCACACTCAAGGGCTTCCACGTCGGCGACCAGGTAGCGGGGGGCGACGGCAACCCGGTCTGGCTGAACCGGGTGGAAACGCAATCCGGACAAGACATCGTGCGCCGCGCACAGGAGATCTGGACGCCTTATCTGACAACTCTGCGCCCGCTGGTCGATGCCAATGCGCCCACCCCCAATGCAGCCGACGCACAACTGGCCGGCGCGGCGAGATATGCACGCACGAACAATTTGCAACTGCTGGGCTTGATGAACGACCTGACTTCCGACCTGGAACGCACCGCCGACGAAAAATCGCAAACACTACGTTGGATTCAAGCCTTCGGCATTGTGGCCGCGCTGATCAACTTCATCTACACCGTCTTCATGGCGATCCGCGACCTGGTCGAAGGCGACCGGAAGCTGGAGCAAGCCCGCAAGGAAACCGATGAAATTCTGTCGACGGTGAAAGAAGGCCTGTTCCTGCTCGACACGGAATACCGCTTCGGCTCGCAACACTCCGCCTCGCTGGCCGGCATCATGCGCCGCGAGGTCCGGGAAGGCGACGAGTTTCTGCCGATCCTGCGCGGAATGGTGCCCGAAGACGTCTATGCGGCCACCAAGGATTACATCGAATTGTTGTTCGGCGACCGGGTAAAGGAAGCGCTAGTGATATCGCTCAATCCGCTCAACCAGGTGGAAGTCAGCCTTGAAGACGCCCGCGGCCAAAGCCGGCAACACTATCTGACCTTTCACTTCAATCGCGTACTGAGCGCGGGGCGCATCTCGCACCTGCTGGTCACCGTGCAGGACGTCACCGACCAGGTCCACCTGGCGGAGCAGCTTGAAAAAGCCAAGCGGCAGGCTGGAGTGGAAATCGGTGCCTTGCTCAAACTGATGAGCAGCGACACGCAGACGCTGCGGCAATTTATCACCAATACGGAAACCGCACTCGACGGCATTAATACGGCGCTCGGTACCGACAACAACGACGAGCGCACGCGTATTCACATCGTCAACCAGACCCTGCGCAACGTGCATGGCATCAAAGGCGAAGCGGCAGCATTGGGCGTGGAAATGCTCGAAACCTACGCGCACGATTTCGAACGCGAGATCATTGGCATGCGCGACCGGGGCGAAATGTCGGGCGACGACATGCTGCGCATCGCCGTGCTGCTGGACGGTTTCTACGATCAACTGGTCTCGATCAAGCGCATCGGCCAACTCACCCCCGCCCCCCACACGGATAGCGCGGAACGCACACGCCAATTCATCGACAACCTGCGCGCACTGGCCGAGCGCATCGCCACGGATCAACACAAGCAGGTTCAGGTGGAGGCCGATCTGGACACCATCGATACACTCCCCCACACGGTTCGCGACACGATCGAGAACATCGCCATACAGTTGCTACGCAACGCGGTCACACACGGCATCGAATCCCCCGAGGAGCGGCAACGCCTCGACAAACCGCCGCAGGGTTCGATACAACTGCAGTGCCGTCCGGCCAGCGGCGGGCGTTTCTCCTTCATACTGCGCGACGATGGCCGCGGCGTTTCCTTGCAGCACATCCGCGAATCGCTGGTGCGCAGGGCGCTCACCGACGAAGAAACCGCGCACAGCCTGACCGAACGCGATTTACTGCACAAACTGTTCGAACCCGGTTTTTCCACCGCGCAAACCGCCGACAAAGACGCCGGTCATGGCATCGGGCTGGATATCGTCGCCGCCAAGGTCGCTGCACTACGCGGGCATTTGCGACTGGTCAGCCGCGTGGATGAATTCACCGAGTTCCACATCCACTTCAATGCCGCTTGAAACCGCTCAGCCCTGAACGAGCAAAGGCACAAGAACCATGAAAGTCCTGATCGTCGACGATTCCAACATCATCCGAAACCGCATCGTGCGCCTGCTCAGCAACGAGAGCATCCCGACCATGACCGTGGTCGGGATGGCAAAAAACGGCGCCGAAGCGCTGGCCGTATTCACGCAAAGCAAACCGGATATCGTTACGATGGACCTGACCATGCCAGTCATGGACGGCGTCGAATGCACCTCGAAAATGATGGAGATCGACCCCGACGTCAGCATCCTGGTCATTTCCGCGCTCAGCGACAAGGCGACGGCGATCTCCGCATTGAAAAAAGGTGCGAAAGGCTTTCTGTACAAGCCTTTTACCGACCAGCAACTCATCGACGCATTTCAAGAACTGGTGAATTAACCCTCATGGCCGATATCAGCGAACAGGAAATCCGCGTCTTCGTCGACGCCGTCAGCAATTTCTTTTTTCAGACGACGCACGAAAAGGCCGACATCAAAGCCGCGTTTCTGGCGAACGGAGACGTACCGCCGCCCACCTTCGATTTCACCGGTTTGATCCAAATTTCCGGCGCATACCGCGGCTGTATCTACTTTTCCGCGCCGCGCCCGATGCTGTCGAAACTGCTGCTCGCCCTGCGCGAACCCCATCTGAACGACGACAACCTGCTCGACGTCGTGGGCGAGATCGCCAACACCATCGCCGGCAACGCACGCAAACACTTCGGCGAAACAATGGAAATTTCCGTACCGCGCACCTTGTCCGGCACCGCCACGCAACTCCAACAAATGATCCGCGCGCGGCCGTTTGTCATCATGATCACATGGCGCCAGTTCAACGCATCGGTGGTGGTCGACATCACATCTGTCGCCAACGGGAAAAGCTGACACGCTCGAACTACCGCATCGCGGCAAACCCAATCGATCCACGCTCTCAAGCGGCGCCCGACGCACCGATAACGGCCATGCGCGCCGCATTGCACCGGCTTTCGCACCGGCCAAACGAGCATGGAAGTGGATTATGTCGCGAACACATCAACGGTGTTCGTATAGACTGGCGTTCGAATGTAGACAGCATGTCCCGCCGATGAACGCCTCCTACCTACTGCACCATCTCGCCGCCACCGCGGCCGAGCGCGCGCCCGAGCGCACCGCGCTGACCGCCGGCGCGGAACACCTGCCCTATGCGGCGCTCGCCGAACGCATAGCCGCCTTTGCCAACGGTCTGCTCGACCTGCATCTGAACCGTGGCGAGCGCGTCGGCATTTATCTCGACAAGAGCATCGACAACGTTACAGCGACCTTCGGCGTCAGCGCCGCCGGCGGCGTGTTCGTGCCCGTCAATCCGATCCTCAAGGCCGAGCAAGTCGGTTACATCCTGCGCGACTGCAATGTCCGCGTGCTGGTCACATCACCCGAGCGCTTCGCCGCGCTGGCCGATGTCCTCGCCGACTGCCACGACTTGCGCCACGTGGTGCTCACCGGCGCACCCGACCCGCTGCCGGCGCTCGCAGGCACCTCGGTGCACCGCTTCGCGGCGCTACTCGAAGCCCCGATACACACGCCGCACCGCACCATCGACACCGACATGGCGGCCATCCTCTACACTTCGGGCAGTACCGGACGCCCCAAGGGGGTGGTGTTGTCGCACCGCAACATGATGGCCGGCGCCAAGAGCGTTGCCAGCTATCTCGGCAACCACGCCGACGATACCTTGCTGGCCGCGCTGCCGCTGTCGTTCGACGCCGGCTTTTCGCAGCTGACCACCGCTTTTCACGCTGGCGCGCGGGTCGTGCTACTGAACTACCTGCTGCCGCGCGACGTGCTCAACGCCGTGGTGCGCGAACGCGTCACCGGCCTCACCGCCGTGCCGCCACTGTGGATTCAACTCGCGCAACTGCCCTGGCCAGAAACGGCGACCGAGCACCTGCGCTACTTCGCCAACACCGGCGGGCGCATGCCGTTGGAAACGCTGACCCGGCTGCGCGAACACTTTCCACGCAGCCGCCCGTTCCTGATGTACGGCCTCACCGAGGCTTTCCGCGCCACTTTCCTGCCACCGGAAGAGGTCGACCTCCGGCCTGACTCCATCGGCAAAGCCATTCCCAACGCTGAAATCATGGTACTGCGCGAGGACGGCTCGCCGTGCGCCCCCAACGAAGCGGGCGAACTGGTACAACGCGGTGCGCTCGTTGCCCAGGGTTACTGGAACGACGCGGACAAAACCGCCGAGCGCTTCAAACCGCTGCCGGCGAAGGCGCTGGGCCGCGAAAGCGGCCTCATGCTACCGGAAATCGCGGTGTTCTCGGGCGATACCGTGCGCATGGACGAAAAAGGCTACCTGTACTTCATCGGCCGCCGCGACGAGATGATCAAAACATCCGGCTACCGGGTCAGCCCGACCGAGATCGAGGAAATTCTCTACGCCACACGGCTGGTCGGCGAATGCGCGGCGTTCGGCGTGCCACACGCCACGCTCGGCCAAGCCATCTTCATCGTCGTCACACCGCCGCAAGGCGGCGCGCTCGATACCGCCGACCTGCTCGCACAATGCCGCAACCGGATGCCGGCCTACATGGTGCCGACGCGTATCGAAACGCGCGCGGGCGCACTGCCCCGCAACCCCAACGGCAAGATCGACCGCAAGAGCCTGTTGGCCGAGTTTGCCGACACCGCCGCCGCTACGCCGGAAAGCACGAAATGAACGTAACGCCGCAACACGCGCCCGCCGATCAATTCCAGACGCGCGACGGTGAACTGCTCGTCGGCGGCATGCCGCTCAGCCGGCTCGCCGCGCGCGTGGGCCGCACACCGTTCTACGCTTACGACCGCGCCTTGCTCACAGCGCGGGTGCGCAGCCTGCGCGCCGCGCTGCCGCCTGCGCTGAAACTGCATTACGCGGTGAAAGCCAACCCGATGCCGGCGCTGGTCGCGCACATGGCCGGGTTGGTCGACGGGCTGGACGTCGCCTCGGCGGGCGAATTGAAAACAGCCCTCGATACCGGCGCCAACCCGCACGACATCAGTTTTGCCGGCCCCGGCAAACAGCGTGCGGAACTGGTCCAGGCAGTTGCCGCCGGCATTTTGGTGAATATCGAATCGTTCCGCGAAGTTACCGAACTGGCCGCGATCAGCGCCGAAACCGGCTGGCCGGCGCGCGTGGCGGTACGCGTGAATCCCGACTTCGAGTTGAAAAGCTCGGGCATGAAGATGAGCGGCGGGCCCAAACAATTCGGCGTCGATGCCGAACAGGTGCCGGCGCTGCTCGCCGAAATCGGTCGCGCCGGCCTCGCCTTCGAGGGTTTTCACCTGTTTACCGGCTCGCAGAACCTGAAGGCCGAAGCCATCGTCGAAGCACAGCGCAAAAGCTACGAATTGGCCTTGCAACTGGCCGCCGATGCGCCCGCGCCAGTACGTTTCCTCAACCTCGGCGGCGGCTTTGGCATTCCTTACTTTCCCGGCGAACAACGGCTGGAATTGCAGCCGATCGCCGACAACCTGGCCGCGCTGTGCGAACGCGCGGCACGCGAGTTGCCGCAGGCCGAAGCCACCATCGAACTCGGCCGCTATCTGGTCGGCGAAGCGGGGCTGTACGTGTGCCGCGTCGTCGACCACAAGGTGTCACGCGGCCACACCTACCTCGTCACCGACGGCGGGCTGCACCATCACTTGTCCGCGTCGGGCAATTTCGGCCAGGTGATCCGCAAGAATTATCCGGTGGCAATCGGCAACCGCATGAACGCGGCCGCTACCGAAACAATGTCGGTGGTCGGCCCGCTGTGCACGCCGCTCGATCTGCTCGCCGACCGCATGACGCTCGCCGAAGCCGGTCCCGGCGATCTGGTGGTCATATTCCAGTCCGGTGCCTACGGCGCCAGCGCCAGCCCACAGGCGTTCCTGGGCCACCCGGCAGTTGTCGAAGTGCTGGTCTAGGCGCGCTCCACACATGAACGCGTCATCCAACTTCATCTCGTTCTCCCCCTTGCATTTGCGTTCATCTGCGCTGCCGCTGGTCGGCGGCGCCTGGCTCGACGCGCTCGTGCTCCTGCTCGCCGCCCTGGCCTGCTTCGCCACACCGCTATTGACGCTACGCCTGACCCTCGGCGAAGGCTTGGCCGCGCCGGTGTGGTTCATTCCCGCCGCCATTGGCGTGGCCTTGTGCCTTGGTATCGCGGCCCTGATGCTCGCACGCAGGCTGCCGGGGTGGTCGCTACGCGCCGAAGCCACGCTGATACGCGTGCCGCTCGTGCTCATCATCCTGCTCGGCCTCACCCTGCGCCTCGCGTGGGCGCTGATCTTCCCCGCCGAACCGGGGTCGGACGGCGCCATTTACGCCGGCCTCGCGCGCCAACTCGCCACGGGCGGAGCGTATGAAACCTCCGGCACCCATGCCTATTGGCCGGCGGGCTATCCCTTGTTCCTGGCCGCATGGATGAAGGTGCTGGGCCCCAGCAAGCTCGCCTGGCTGCTGTCGAACATGGTGCTGTTCGTTATCGCCATCACCGGCGTCGCCCGCATCGCCGCGCTGCTCGGCGGCAGCGCGGCAGCGCGGCTGGCGGCCCTGCTACTCGCGCTATGGCCCAACTTGATCGCCAGCACGGCAACGCCGGACAAAGAGGCGGTGATCATCGCCTTGTTGCCGTGGGCGTGCTGGATCGTCGCCAGCGCACTGCGCGAGCGTGTTGCGCCGTGGCGGCTGGTGTGCGCCGGCCTGCTGCTCGGCGGCTGCATTCTCGTGCAACCTTCGCTGCAACTGCTGCCACTGGCCGCGTGCGGCCTGCTCGTGATCGGCTCGCGGCCGCTACCGCGCGCGCTGGGCCTGTCGCTGCTGCTCGCGCTCGGCGTCGTCCTCGCGGTGGCGCCGTGGACACTGCGCAACCACAGCGTATTTGGGCAATTCGTGCTGGTATCGACCAACGGCGGCGACAACCTGTACCGTGCCAACAACCCGCTCGCTACCGGCGGCTATACCAAGCGCGGCGAAGTCGATCTATCCGCGCTGGGCGAACTGGAGCGGGACAAGGAAGGCAAGCGTCTGGCGCTGGAATGGATACGCACCCAACCCACCGCCTTCGCCGCGCTGGCGGTGGAAAAACAGATCCGCTTCATGGGCGACGATGCAGCGGGCATTTACAACACGCTGAAAGTAGGCAAGGCAAGCGACAACAGCACCCTTTACCTGGTGCTGAAAGCCGCCGCCAACGCCTGGTGGCTGGCGATGTGGACGCTGCTCGCGGCCGCCGTGCTCGCCATGCGCGCGGCGGGATTGCGCCCGCCGGCGCTGACGCGGCTACCGTTGTGGCTATGGCTTTACCTGTTCGCGCTTCACAGTGTTTTCGAGAGCGCCGGTAAGTACCACATGCCGGTATTGTGGGTGCTGCCGGTGTTGATCGCCTGTTATCTGGTGGCGCCGTGGTCGCGGCGGACACACGCATGACACTGCCCCGCCAATTGTTCCGTTTTCTGATCGTCGGCGGTATCGCCACCGCCGTGCATTACGCACTGCTGATGGCGCTGGTCTACGCGGGCGTCGCGCCGGTGCCGGCGAGCAGCGCCGGTTTTGTGCTTGGCGCCATCGTCAATTACATGCTGAACCGGCACTTCACCTTCGCCTCGGCGCGGCGCCACCGCGAAGCGGTGCCGCGCTTCGCCGCCACCGCACTGGCGGGGCTGGCGATCAACGGTACGTTGATGTGGCTGTTTACCGCAGCCGGCGTGCCGCATTACCTGATCGCCCAGGTCGGCGCGACAATCGGCACGCTGGTATGGAATTTCATCGTCAACCGCCTCTGGACGTTCTCACCCCCAACGCCGCGCGCCGCGCCCCCTCATTCAACGCCTCGCAACGGTGACCCTGCCCGATGAAGCTTTCGATCGTCGTTCCCTGTTACAACGAAGAGGAAGTCCTGCCCGAAACCGTCAAGCGCCTGACCGAACTGCTCGACAGATTGGTGGAGCAAGGCAAGATCGACGCGGGCAGCCACGTGATCTTCGTCGACGACGGCAGCCGCGACCGCACCTGGGAACAGATCGAAACCCACGCCGCCAACCAGAATTACGTGCGCGGTGTGAAGCTGTCGCGTAATCGCGGCCACCAGAACGCCTTGCTCGCCGGCCTGTTCCATGCCGACGGCGACGCGGTGATTTCCGTCGACGCCGACCTGCAGGACGATCTGGAAGCCATCGCGCAGATGGTCGACGCCCATCTGGCCGGCATGGACGTGGTATACGGCGTGCGCCGCCGGCGCGACACCGATACCTTCTTCAAGCGCCTGACGGCGGAAGGCTACTACCGCCTACTCGCGCGCATGGGGGTGGAGATCGTTTTCAACCACGCCGATTACCGCCTACTCAGCCGCCGCGCCATCGACGCGCTACGCGAATACGGTGAAAGCAACTTTTTCCTGCGCGGCATCGTGCCGCAACTCGGTTTTCCGTCGGCCACGGTGTATTACAACCGCGCCGAGCGCTTCGCCGGCGAATCCAAATATCCGCTGCGCAAAATGCTGGCTTTCGCCTGGCAGGGCATTTCATCTTTTTCCGCCGCGCCGCTGCACCTGATCACCAGCCTCGGCCTGTTGATTTCGCTTGGCAGTTTCGGCGTATCGGCCTGGGCGCTGTGGGTCAAACTGTTTTCCGAGCAGGCGGTACCGGGCTGGGCCTCCACCGTGGTGCCCATCTACCTGCTCGGCGGCGTACAACTGCTTTGCATCGGCATCATCGGTGAATATCTGGCCAAGATGTATCTCGAAACCAAGCAGCGGCCGCGTTATTTCATCGAAAAAACCGCCGGCCCGGACACCGCCTCCGCGCGGGATGAGCGCCAATGAGCATCCGGCGGTCCCTGGGGATCAGCGCGGTCTCACAGTTCGCCACTTTTGCGATCAGCTTCGCCAGCGTCATCATCGTCTCACGCCTGCTCACACCGGCGGAGGTGGGCATCTTCTCGGTCGCGGCCTCGATTCTTGCCTTCGCTCACGTTTTCCGCGACTTCGGCGTCGCCCAGTTTCTCGTCCAGGCCGAGGAAATCACCCGTGACCGGCTACGCGCTGCCTTTACCGTGACGCTGGGCGTATCGTGGACCATCGCGGCGCTGCTGCTACTGTCGCGCCACGCCATCGCCCGCTTCTACGACAACCCCGGCGTTGCCGAGGTGCTCGGGCTGATCTCGGTCAATTTCGTCATCCTGCCGTTCGGCTCGCCGCTGCTGTCCCTGCTGCGGCGGGAGCTCCAGTTCGACAAGATCGCGCTGGTCAACATCGCCAATGCCTTGATCGGCAGCGTGGTCACCGTCGCCACCGCCTACGCCGGGCAAAGCTATCTGAGCATGGGCTGGGGGGCGATCGCCGGCAACGTGGGCAACGTGGTGCTGCTCAACTTCATCCGCCGCGGGCAGATCTTCATGCTGCCGACCACGCACGGGCTAGGAGAAGTCGTCCGCTTCGGCTCGATGGCCAGCACCAGTTCGCTGCTCACCGAACTCGGCTCCAGCGCGCCCGATCTGATCCTCGGCCGCACGCTGGGCTTTGCCGACGTGGCTTTTTTCAGCCGCGCCGACGCGCTGCGCAAAATGACGCTCGGACAGCTTTTCGTGCTTGTGCGCGGCGTCTACTTCCCCTCTTTCGCCAAACTTGCGCGCGAAGGCGGCGATCCGGCCGAGATGTACTGCCGCTCGATGCCTTACATGATCGCCTTCACCGCCCCCGCGCTCGCGTTGCTCGCGCTGCTCGCCGAACCGTTGATCCTGTTCCTGTTCGGCGCGCAATGGGTGCGCGCCGCACCGCTGGCGTCGCTGCTGTGCGGCTTTGCCGTACTGACGACGCCGGTGTCGATGGCAAGCACGTCGTTGGTGGCCTGCGGCAAGGTAAAGGCCGTCATGCATGCGCAAATCCTGATCCAGGCCGCGCGCATGGCCCCGCTGGCGCTATCGATCTGGCTTCCCCTGGAACAGGTCGTGCTCGTGTTCAGCCTGTCCTACATCGTCGAATTGCTGATTTACTTTGCCGCCCTACATTCAGCTTTCGGCATGAGTGCGCGTCAACTGTGGCGCAGCACGTACAGCTCCTACCTGCTGCTGCTGTGGTCGCTGGCCGGCCCCGCGGCGGTGCTACTGACAAGCCGTGCCGCGCTGCCGGGAATGTCTCCGCTGCTCGTTCTGGCCTGCGCACTGCCGCTTGCCGTCATTGGCTGGCTGGCTGGCATCCACGTCCACGGGCACCCTCTGAAATCCGAACTGTCGATGCTGTTACAGCGCATTCGCAGAGACGGACGATGAACATCCTGTTCACCAACACCAACAGCTATCTCCCGCAGTGGGTGGGCGGTTCGGAAGTATCCACCCACGATCTCGCGCTGACACTCGCCCAACGCGGACATCGTCCCGCCGTGCTAGCCGCCCTCAAACCCGCCGGCCCGACCTGGCTCAAGAACCGCCTGCTCAAGCAACTGACCGGCAAGACGTTTCCCGCCGATACCCGACGCCCTTACCCAATTTTTCGCGGCTATGGGCTGAGCGACAAACCGGCGGGCGCGGTCGCGGAAGTCGTCGCCGCCTTTCACCCGGATGCCGCCATCGTCCAGGTCGGCAACCCCGCTCTGCTGGTCAATACCCTGATCGACGCGGGCATCCCCACTGTCGTTTACTTCCGCGATGCCAAATTCCTCAGCCGTGGCGGCACATTCCCGCATCACCCCTTATTGGGCTTTGCCGCCAATTCAGCTTTTACCGCCGCGCTGGCCAAGGAAAAGCTCGGCATCGATGCCGACATCATTCAACCGTTGGTGCGCGCCAGCGCTTATGCCACAATCCGCATCCCGAGTTACGTACTGTTCATCAACCCGGTAGCCGTAAAAGGACTCGACACCGCCGTCGAACTGGCGCGACACAACCCGGATATCCACTTTGTATTCCAGGAAAGCTGGCCTCTCGGCAGCAAGGCCTTCGTGGACCTTGAAGCACGCTGCAGCGCATTACCCAACATCACGCTGCGCCATGCCACACTCGACATGAAATCGGTTTACCACGGCACCCGGCTCCTGCTCATGCCGAGCCGCTGTCTCGAAGCCTGGGGACGGGTCGTGACCGAAGCGCATTTCAGCGGCATTCCCGTCATCGCCAGCCACATTGGCGGACTCCCTGAAAGCGTCGGCCCCGGCGGCCTGCTGATCCCGTCCGACGCACCGGACGACGCCTGGAACGAAGCGCTGAACAGCCTTTGGCATAATCCTGAGGAATATGCCGCATTGTCGAACCGGGCGCTGCTTTATTCTCAGCGGGATGAGATTCGTCCCGACACGCTCGCCAATCGCCTGCTTGCCATCATCGACCGGCTGATTTCCAACAACAACCGTGCCCCCGCTTCCTGACCCCTCAATCGACATGCAGCTTTATTGGTGCCAAACCGCCCAACCGAACGTCGGCGATGCCCTCAACGTCTGGCTGTGGCCGCGCGTACTGCCCGCGCTCGCAAACACCGCCCTGCCCGGAACGTTCTACGGCATCGGCTCGATTCTCGACGAGCGTCTGAATTCACCAGGCCCCAAGTACATTCTCGGCAGCGGCGCACGCCGTGCGCTCCACGGCATCGATGCCAAGGTCGATCTGCGTTGCCTTGCCGTGCGCGGGCCGCTGACGGCCGACGCGCTAGCGCTTCCGGCCAAGTTCGCGGCCATCGACCCTGCCGTGCTCGTCTCGCGGCTGTACCCACACGGTAGCCGTAAACGCGACGACATCGGCTTCGTCCCCTACTTCGCCTCGCCGCAGGATATCTGGTCCGGTATCGCAGAACGCCTGGGCATGCGCTTCGTTTCGCCCCATCTCGGCGTGGAAGAATTCCTCAGCGCGCTCGACGGCTGCCGTTTCGTCATCACCGAAGCCATGCACGGCGCCATCCTCGCCGATGCGCTGCGCATTCCGTGGTTCCCGATCGGCGCCAACAGCCTCGTCTATGAAGGCGGGACCAACAGCTTCAAATGGACCGATTGGTGCAAATCGGTCGACCTGGATTTTCAGCCCCGCCATTTACCCCCGCTCTGGCAACCCGGGCAACAAACCTTGGCCGCGCTACGTACCCATGTCAAAACCAAATGGGCGGAACACTGCCTGCGCGCCATCGTCGCAGGCAAACGCCGTTACCTCTCGACGGACGGCGTTTTCAACGCCGGTCTTGCCCGGCTAGACGACGCCATCGGTGAATTCGATCGCCTTCTGACCCGGGATGCGCCATGACGCCCCCGCGTCAACGCATCCTGTTCCTCTCCCCAGCCGTGCCCAACCCGCTCGGCTCGGGCTGGGAAAAACGCGCCTGGTCCCACCTCGAAGCCTTATCCGGCATGGGCGATGTCGATCTGCTGCTGTGCCTGTTGCCGGCACAGATCCGTTCTGCCGGCCCGCTCGACGCCGTGGCGCAAAAATGCCGCCAGATCCTTGTTCTGCCAATTCGGCCAGCAGCGCGGCGCGGCACCTCGCGCTGGCCGGGGGTGACATTGCTGCGCCGCCTGATCCATTTTGACGGCCCGCGTCACACGCTGGAACCAGCGGCACAGGAAACGGTGGCAGCACTGGACGCGAAACCATCGCATCCCTACGACCTTGCCTTCTGCTTCCGTCTACGCGCCCACACGATGCTCAACCGGCTTGCCGACAGTGCCGGGCTGGCCTGGCGGCGCCGTTTCGTCGATCTGGACGACATCGAATCCCGCGTACTGTGGCGTGAATTCCTGACCCAGCGGGGTACGTTCGGCCCCGAGCACCGGCTGCTGCTGCTCGCCGATGCCGCCGAGGCGCGGCGCGACGAAAACGCGGTACTACGCCACGCCGACGGCATCGGCGTGTGCTCCGCACTGGATGCCGAAACCATTGCCGCGCGCAAACCACGCGGCACGGTGACGATCATCCCGAACTCCTTCGCCGAACTGCCCGCACTGCCGCCCAAAGCCGCCAGCGAAGCGGCGCGCCTGCTCTTTCTCGGCACCCTGTCGTTCAAGCCGAACGAAGACGCCATTCTGTATTTCTGCACCCACATCCTGCCGCTGCTGCAAAGCCGCCGCGCCCAACCGCTGGCGCTTGACATCGTCGGGCGCGGACCGTCGGCGGCGGTTCAGGCGCTGGCGGCGCTGCCGGGCGTCACCGTTACCGGCGGCGTGGAGCGGGTCGAGCCTTATTACCAGAATGCGGACGTCGTCATCGTGCCGATCCGTTACGGCGGCGGCACGCGCATCAAAATCCTCGAAGCGCTGACACTGGGCCGGGCGGTGGTATCGACCACGATTGGCGCCGAAGGGCTCGATCTGCGCCCCGACCAGGACATTCTCATTGCCGACTCACCCGACGATTTCGCCGCTGCCTGCCTGCGGCTGATCGACGACGGCACGCTGCATGCCCGCATCGCCCAATCCGGACGGGAACGCTTCATGGACACCTATGCGGCCGGGCGAGTACAAAAACGGATGGCGGATGAGCTATCCTCTATCCTTTCAGGGTAAAACACACCGGCGACGGGGGGCGGATGCGCACGCTACCGCCCCTCCATCCGCACCCGCCCCCCGCGCGGATACCGCCCTTACAGAACAAAACACCCCCGGAACGGCAACATATACCGCCTCCCGGGCTTGCTTTAGGAGGCACGCTTGTCCGTCACCTTCGCGGGAATGCTCTCGTGTTCCCCCCCGCCTTACGATGTCCGCCGCCCCAGCCACCTGACCCTGCTGGAATTTGCCACCGGTTTTCTCGCTCAATCCGGCACGCTCAGCGAATTTCAAGACGGCCCGGAGCTTTGCCTGGCCATCGGCACGCCCCGCTTCAGCGATGCGGCGCTTGCCGATATCGCCGCCACCGCCGGCCCCGCCGCAGCCTGGCTCACCGCCTTTCGCGACTACGGTCCCGCCGCGCCCGCGCGCGCACGCGGCCGTTTCGCCGTTGTCGTATTCAACCCGTCCCGCCCCAGCCTCGCCCTCGCCGTCGACCGCTTCGGCACTTACCCCGTGTGCTACAGCGGCAACCACGACTACTGCGCCTTCGCCGACCTGGCGCATGCCGTGCCCGCCGCCGAAGGCGGCATCGATCCGCAAGCGATTTTCGACTACCTTTATTTCCACGCGATTCCCGCGCCACGCACCATCCATCGCGGCGTATCGCGGCTGCCGGCGGCGCACACGCTGACCTGGAACGAACAAGGGCTACGCCTCGACAATTACTGGCAGCCCCATTTCGCCCCCGACCCGAAACGCGACCTGGAAAGCAGCAAGGCCGAATTTCTCTCTATCGTCGGCCGCGCCGTCAAACGCGAAGCCCGGGGCGAAACCAAAGTCGGCGCCTTTCTTTCTGGCGGCACCGACAGCTCGACCGTCGCCGGTATGCTGTGCAAGGCACTGAAAAAGCCCGCCCCGACCTACTCGATCGGCTTCGATGCCCAGGGCTATGACGAAATGGAGTACGCCCGCCTGGCCTCGCGCCATTTCGGCACCGAGCACCACGAGTATTACGTTACCGCCGACGACCTCGTCGACGCCCTACCGCGCATCGCCACGCACTACGATCAGCCCTTCGGCAACTCATCCGTTGCACCTTCCTGGATCTGCGCCAGTCGCGCGCGCGCCGACGGCATCACCAAACTACTCGCCGGCGACGGTGGCGACGAACTGTTCGGCGGCAATGCCCGCTACGCCAAGCAAACGGTGTTCGAACTCTACGGCCGCGTCCCGCGTCTCGTCCGCCGCGCCCTACTCGAACCGGTGCTCGGCCTGCCCGGCATGAACAAAATCAAGCTCACGCGCAAAGCGGCGAGCTACGTCGAACAAGCCGCGGTGCCCCTGCCCGACCGCCTTGAAATGTACAACCTGCTGCTGCGGCTGGGACCACGGGAAGTGTTCGAGCCCGGCTTTCTGGAACAGGTGGACATCGCCGCGCCGCTCATAGCTCAGCGCGGCACATGGGCCCAATCCGCTGGCAGCACACTGATCGACCGCATGCTCGCCTTCGATTGGAAATACACACTGGCCGACAACGATCTGCCCAAAGTCATCGGCGCCACGAGCTTGGCCGGCCTCGGCGTCGCCTTTCCCTTGCTCGCCGAAGACCTGATCGATTTTTCCCTGACGCTGCCGCCGGACTGGAAGCTCTCCAAGGACCGTACCTTGCGCTGGTTCTTCAAGGAAGCGCTCAAAGACTTCCTGCCCGCCGACATCATCGCCAAGAAAAAACACGGCTTCGGCTTGCCCTTCGGTGTCTGGGCCTGCAAACACGAGGGACTACGCGCGCTCACCGCGGATGCGCTGAACGGCCTGGGGCGGCGCAGAATCGTCCGCGCCGATTTCATCAATCCGCTGATCAACCGCCTACTGCCATCCCACCCGGGCTATTACGGCGAAATGGTGTGGATCCTCGTCGTGCTGGAACTGTGGCTGCGCGAATACGCGCCAGAATATCGGTCGTAAGCGCTCGCGCGGGTGGCTTGGAATTTCATGCCACCCGAACACAGCGGTAGCAATCAATTCGCCATACCGGAAAATCCCTACCACACCCGGAAATGTTGACAGCGAATTACGGCGCGTCACAGCACATACTGAACCCTATCGCCCGCCCGACCACTGATCAACTAAAAAATATTTCAACCACACAACTCTGATCAAGCCCCTTGCTCGCGGCATTTTCAATATACAGCCGGACGCTGCCATTCAGGCTTTAAATCACCCTTATTTTTAATAAATTGTTTTTTGAACATAAAGCAAAGATTGAAAATAAAAATGAAAAAAATATATCCTATTAATGAAAAAATAGCGGCCTTCTGCTTTTCAACAATAATATTCTTGTTATTGCACCACAGCTATGAAATAGTCGATTTCCTGGCAGATTCTAGTGTTTACTGGGAGCTTTCTCGCCCAGAGGTTCTCATAGATTTCCCCCATGAAATCAGGGGATACTTTTACCCTCTTCTGCTTTCTCCCGCACGCTGGTTAGACATTTTTTTCCCTATCAGCCACCTTCCATACAGAATTTTCTCATCGGTCTTATCTGCACTCTTTCTTTCCGTTTTTTTACCTGATTTTTATGTTCACCTTTACGGTGGGAAAACAACGCTACCACGAAGAGTGCTGCCCTCCATATTTGTAGCAATATTTTTCCCTGGAATTTTGTTATATCCCCTAAGCGATTTTCCTGCTTTTATTTTATTGATTTTTTCAATTTCATTTATTGAAAAATCATACTCACATAACACCACAGCAAAAAAAATGTTTTTTGTTTTTTTAGCAGGCATATTTCTCGGTGGCACCTATAACACTAGAACAATATATATTTTCTCCATAATACCCATATTACTTTACTTCGCAACCCGCCCTTTTTTCTCCATCGAAAAAGAGAATATCGGATACCACGCCAAGGCTACTCTGGCGATTCTCCTGGGCTTACTAATTGCCAGCCTGCCGCAAATTATAATAAACAAAAAAAATTACGACTCTTATACGCCTGCTGTCACTTCATCTGAAAAAATATTTTCAAAACAACTCAAATGGGGCATTGCAATACAAAAATACTCTACAACCATTGATCCGGAAGCCCCCAGAGCAACCATGTTCTACATCGATAAAAAAGGTATAAAAATCCTAACAACTGCCGGACTGGAAAGCTCTACGGGACTTTCATTCAAAGAGTATCTGGAGCTTGTCAAAAAAAATCCAGCTACTTTTTTTGCAATATACATACGACACGTTGTCGCCGGGCTGGACGTCAGAGACGGAGAAATGTACGTCTCTGATTACGATGATAGAAAAGACATACTTTCAATTATTAATTTTTTTATTCTATTTTTTGGAATATGGCTTTTTTTTATGAAAACAGGAAACAATCAAGCTGCGATTGATATAAAAAGCAGCCTTGTCTGGCTTGCTGCCATATTGGCTCCTGTTGCCGCAATCATTCCAGGTGCAATGGAAACACGCTTCTTTCTCCCCATCCACCTGCTCATTTATTGTGCTGTCGCGTTTAAATTCGACTACCGGTGGATCAGAACAAAAATCTACAAGCACCCTATCCAATTTATGTTGGCACTTTTTTTCACGGCGCTACCTTATTTCAAAATCACGTTAGCGGCGCAATCCAGTTTGAGATATGCAATGTGGAGTACGTTTTGAATTTTGAAACATAGCTGCGCGATACTTCTATCGCCCCGGCGTGCGCGCCGAAGCCGCTTGCCCCGGCTTCGACCGCGGCAAAATGTCACCGAAGAACACCGGCACGCCGAACCATTTTCGCAGCGGCTTGGTTTCTGGCTCCCATTCCCAGCCACGGGTTTGCACCCAGTAGCGCGCGGCTACGAGCAAGGCCATCAGGTTATAGGGCAGATCGAAATAGGCCAGACTGAGGAAGGTGCCGCCGACCAGGAAACCGATGACTCCCACCTCGGCCATCGCTCCCAGTTGCACGCACCATGCCGCCTCCGGATAGGGGGCTGCGTTCTTGCGCAGCCAACGCGCGGTATATATCGTAGTGGCCCACATCGTCAGGTAGAGGAACAGACCGGGAAAGCCATGCTCGGCCAACATGGCGAAATAGATACTGTGCGCAGCCACCAGATGCTCGGGGTCGGGCGCATAAAGATGGAAAGTCAGCGGCGTGTAGGCACGAAAACCCGCACCGGTGAACCGATCGGACGCCAAGTGGAAGGCCATCGACCAGGCGTTGATCCGCCCCATCGCCGATTGGTCCTGCTCGTAGGTTTCCATGGTGTGCATGCGCGTCCACCAACTCTCGGGCATCATCATCAACACCCCACCGGCAACCAGCACCAGCAAGATGCCTGTGGCCAGTTTGTTGCGCCCACGCCACCACAGTAATAGAGACATGGCGGTAATCGACAATAGCGCGCCGCGTGAATGGGAACCGATGGCGGAGGCGGCGCACAGCACCATCGCCGCCGTCATGGCCCGGCGCCCCCATTTGTTTTTTTCATCCAGCGTCGACTGCAGAAAACGCAGGAAGGGGATGCTCATGATGAGGGCGACGGCAAGGTGGTTGTTGTCCAGAATGTAGGAGCCGTCCGGTCCCCATACGCGGAAGCTGCCGCCGGTGGCGATGGTGAAGATGCCCCCTTTGATCCCGTAGAAGGCAACCGACATCACCGACACCCAGCAGAACAGGATCATTTCGCGCTTGGTGCGCACGAGCATCAGCGTGATCAGGATCATCATGTCGATCTTGAGCACTTTCTCCAACTGGATGGAACTGCCCGCCGGATCGAAAGCACAGAGCGTGGTGATGAGCATCCAGCAGATCATCACGACAAAAACCGTGATGGGGGTACCGATGAACGGGCTGCGCTTTTCCCGCGTCATAACGAAACCGATCAGGGTGCATATACCGATCATCACCGCAATCGGCATATGGCGCGCGAAACCGTAAGTCAGCCGGTGGGGGTTCATGATGCTGACCCAGGTCCACAGCAGAATGCCGACATAAGGGCGGCGTAAGGCGATCAGCGAACCGAACCCCGTTATCAACACCAGGACGATGTCGCGCATCGCTACTCCTTATCCACCTTGGCAGGATGCATAGGCGCCTTGATAAGCCGCCACGCTGCGCTGCCAGGTCCGTTCCGTCTCAACGAAACGCCGGCCGGCGGTGCGCAGTTCGGGCCAGCGCGAACGCTGGCTCAAGGCATTGAGCACCGCCTCGGCCAGCGCCTCGGCGCTGCCGGCGCGGAACAGCAGGCCGGTTTCACCGTCGCGGATCAATTCCTTGTGACCACCGACATCGGAGGCGACGAAAATGCGCCCCTGCGCCATCGCCTCCAGCGGCTTGAGCGGCGTAACCAACTCGGTCAGACGCATGGAGTGGCGCGGGTAGACGAGCAGATCGATGAGGTCGTAATAGCGGCTGACTTCGCCGTGTGGCACACGGCCGGTGAAGGTCACGCGCTCGGACAAGCCCATGCGCGCCACCTGCGCCTTCAGGTTTTCTTCCTGCGGCCCGCCACCGACCAGCAGCACGCGCAGGTCCGGGTAGCCGGTGAGTATCGCCGGCAGTGCATCGAGCAACAGATCCAACCCTTCGTAAGCGTAGAAGGAGCCGACAAAACCGATCACCGTCGCACCATGGAGCCCGAGCTTGCCTTTGAGCGCCGCGTCCGCTCTGCCGGAAAGCTGGAAGGATTCCACATCGACCGCGTTCGGAATAACGGTGATTTTGTCCGCCGCGATACCGCGCGCAAGGATGTCGCCGCGCAAGCCTTCGCAGATGGTGAAGGCATGATCCACACGGCGCAGCACCCAGGTTTCCAACGCGCGGGTCACGCGATAGCGCAGGCTGCCCTCGCGCGTGGTGCCGTGATCAACCGCCGCATCTTCCCAGAACGCGCGAATTTCGTACACCACAGGGATACCGAGACGGCGCCCCGCGCGCAACGCCGGCAGCGCGTTGAGCACCGGTGAATGAGCGTGAATAACGTCCGGCCGCAATTCGCCGGCAAGCTCACCAATGCGCGCCTCCAACTCGCGCATCAGCAGGATTTCGCCCATCAGCGGCAAAGCCGGTGTCGCAGGAACGGGGCAACGATAAAAGCGCAGACCATCCACATCCTCCACCGCATCGCGGCATGCGCCCTGCTTGGGTGAAGTCAGGTGGAAAGTTTCCCAGCCCAGCGCGCACTGCTCGCGCAGAATCGCCGCGCTGCGGAAGGTATAGCCGCTATGCAGCGGAATTGAATGGTCGAAAACGTGCAAAACGCGCATGAACTCTCGCTCCCCCGGTTCAGGCCGCCTGCCTGGCGCCAGTGTCCGATTCGTTGTTGCGCAAAAAAGCCTCGAACATAAGCAGCGTCCACAGCCGGGCGCTGTAATCGCGCGCGCCCGACTGGTGGGCGTCGATCAAATGCTGAAGGTAGCGGCGCTCGAAGATACCGGTCGCGGCAAGCGTTTCTCCCAGTACCGCATCGCGCACGCGCTGCTTCAGCGGGCCTCGGAACCAGCGCGCCAGCGGCACGGCGAAGCCCATCTTGCGCCGGTACAATACTTCGTCCGGCAGCAGCGGCTCCATTGCCTTCTTGAACAGATACTTGCCTTCGTTGCCCTTCACTTTCAGACCGGACGGCAGCGTCGCCAGCCACTCGACCAATTTGTGATCCATCAGCGGCTCGCGCACTTCCAGCGAATGCGCCATGCTGGCGCGATCGACCTTGGTATTGATGTCGCCGACGAGATAGGTCTTGAGGTCGAGGTACTGTACCAGGGCAATCGGATCGTCCGTTTCCGCCCGCGCGGCGTGCTGCTGGAATACCTCGATCGCACGATAACCGCCGAGGCTGGCGCGGAAACTGGGGGAAAACAGGCGCCAGCGCATATCGTCGTTCATGATGGAGACGGCGTGAAAATACGCTTGCACCGAATCGCGCGCGAGCGCCTGGAAGGTGGTTTTGGCACGGAACACGCGCGGTGCCCAATCGGCTTTCGGATACAGACGACCGAGCAAGCCGAATACCGGGCGGCGCACACCAGAAGGCATCGCCGTGCGCAAACGCTCTTCCATCGCATGCAGGCGATAGCGCCGGTAGCCGGCAAAACTTTCGTCACCGCCGTCGCCCGACAACGCCACCGTCACCCGCTTGCGCGCGAGCTGACATACGCGCCAGGTCGGCATCGCCGAACTATCCGCGTAGGGTTCGTCGTACAAACGCGCCAGTGCGTCGACAAGATCGAAATCGTCCGATTTGACCGTTTCGACATAGTGATTGGTGCGGTAGCGCTCCGCTACCATGCGGGCGTATTCGGATTCGTTGAACGCGGGGTCGTCGAAAGCGATCGAGCAGGTGTTGACCGGCTCGTCCGACAAGCCGGCCATTGTGGCGACCACGGCGCTGGAGTCCACGCCACCCGAAAGAAAGGCGCCCAACGGCACCTCGGAGATCATGCGCAGCCGCACCGACTCCCGCAGCCGCTCGGTCAACTCGGCACAGGCGTCGGTGAGCGACAGGTTGTTGTCGAGCGAAAAGCGCACATCCCAATACGGCTTGGGCGCCGGCAGCGGCCGGCCGCGCACGGCGCACAGCGTCTCGCCCGCGCCGAGCTTGTGCACACCGCTGAAAATCGTGCGCGGGTCGGGAATGTAACCGAAGGCGAAGTAATCCTCGACTGCCAACGGGTCGATGTAGCGATCGAGCCCGGGATGCTGCATCAGTACCTTCAGCTCGGAGCCGAAAAGGAAGGTACCGTCGGTCAGCAGCGAATAGAACAACGGCTTCACGCCGAGGCGGTCACGCGCGAGAAACAGTGTGTCGCGCCCGCGATCCCACAGCGCGAAGGCGAACATGCCGCGAAAGCGTTGCACGCAATCCTCGCCCCCGGCTTCCCAGGCATGCACAATCACTTCGGTGTCGCTGCGGGTATGGAACACATGACCGAGCGCTTCCAGCTCGGGCACGAGTTCCTGGTAGTTGTAGATTTCGCCGTTGAACACGACGGCCACCGAGCCATCCTCGTTGAACAGCGGTTGCTGTCCGGTGGAAAGATCGATGATCGATAGCCGGCGATGCGCCAGCGCCACGCCAGGCTCGAAGTGGAACCCGCCTTCGTCCGGGCCGCGGTGGTGTTGGATATCGTTCATCCGCTGCACCAGCGCACGGTCAAAATCGCGTTTATCGCGCAGGTGAAAAAGTCCCGCTATCCCGCACATACCGAGTTATGTCCTTATTGTTGGAGGGCGGGAACCGGGCAGCCGGCCTCGCCGAGTAATCTTGCGTACAGATCGGCATAGCGCGCAACCATGCCGTCCAGACTGAATTCGTCCTCGATCCGCCGCCGCGCCGCCGCGCCATGGGCGCGAGCCAAGGCCGGATCGGCGGCGTAAGCCGCCATCGCCATACCGAGCGCACGCGGATCGGACGGCGGCACCAGCGCGCCAGTTCGCCCTGCGGCGACGAGTTCACCGCTACCACCCACGTCGGTCGCCACAACAGGCAATGCGCATGCCATCGCTTCCAGGATGGTGTTGGAAATACCCTCGGCGCGTGACGGTAACACGAACACATCCATGCTCCGCATCAACTCGGGCACATCCGCGCGCTCACCAGCGAGCCAAACCTGCTCGCCGATACCAGCACGGACGATTTCCTCTTCCACCGCGCCGCGCAGCGGGCCGTCGCCGACGATGGCAAGCCGCAACCGCGCGCGTTCGGCGGGCCGCAGTTCGAGCAGATGGGCAAAAGCGCGCACCAGATTGAGTTGATCCTTGACCTCCTGCAAACGGCCGACTGTACCGAAAACGAAGTGTTCCGCCGCGCGGAAGGGGAAATCCTCCGCCGCACGCTTATCCGCCGGCGGATGGAAGCGCCGCGCGTCGACACCGTTGCAAATACGACTCAAGCGCCCCTGCGCGATGCCGATGTTCTGATTCAAGTATGTGGCGATATGCCCGGACAAGGCGATGTAATGCGTCACGAACGGCCGGTAGGCGCGCCGCATCCAGCGAAATTTGCGTACCGTGCCATGTGGATCGCGCGCATCCCAACCATGTTCGCCGTGGATACGCACGGGCACACCCGCCGCCCACGCCGGCACGGCCATTTCCAGTGCGGCCAGATTGCGCGTATGCACGACCGCGGGACGCAACTCGCGGAACAACCGGAACAGCCGGGGGTAAAGCTGAAAGCCGTGCCCAGCCGGTTTGTGCAAGGATAGAAAACGCACGTCGTCGCGCGTTACTCGCGCGCAAAAATTCTCGTCGCAATCGCTCAGCGCCACCACGGTATGACGGAAACGCGCCCGGTCCATGTTGTTGAGCAAATTGACCACGCCATTTTCCAGCCCACCGACGCGAAAGCCGTACACAACGTGGACCACCAATGGCCGTGCATCCTCCGTCATCGGCCAGCCCCCGCCGCCTCGATCGCATCGAGCATGCCGTTCAAGGCCGCCTCATGGTCGCGCAAGAAGAGTTGCGCTCGCTCGCGGGCAAGCTCAGGCGACTCGGTCGCATCCACCATGACGGCAACGAAAACCGAATCGTCCGTGCGGCCCGACAGGCGATCCAGCGCAAGCAACACCTTCGCCCAGTAATCGCTGATCACCACCTGGCTGTCTATGCGATACCAATGCCAGACATCGACCCGACGCGCGCCATCGGTGGCCGTATCGAGATTCGAACGCCCGCCCTGAAGCTCGATTCCATCGCCACCCTGCCGCATGATCCGCCAACGCTCACCGCGCGCGCCCTCCGCGCTGATAAGGCCGTTACCCCACATCACCATCTCGGCGCCGGGCCGCTGTTCGGCGTAATACACCATGTAGAGCGCGACCTCCCCACCATCCGGCGCGCGGTAGACCTGCATCGCCTCGCCGCGCTGCCCGTGGTAAGTCGGGCGGAAGGAGGAAAAATCCGCCACATCCGCCAACGCCCACCCAGACGCCGGCGCCGGCGCCGTCAAGTTGACCTGAAACGCCTGAGCCGGCTTTTCGAGCGCACGCAGCCCCAAGGGGAAAATGGCACTGGCAAATACGAAGGGCAGCAAACCCAGCCAGTAGCGGGAAGGCGATCCGGTGGGCGCTGTAACGGTTGCCGCCGCCGGCGCGGGCTTCGCAGCCTCGCTCCAGAAGCTGCCGATCCACAGCATCAGAAAAACGACGATGCCAAAAAACACCCAACCGTAGATGATGTGGATAAACCCTTCCACCGCTTCGTTGCCGAACAGGTGGCCGATCATCACGGTAATGTAAGCGCGAACCCAGTTGGCCACGATCGGCACCGCCAACGCCACGCCCATGAACATCAGACGGCGCGACAAGCGGTTGTAACTCAGATACGCATAGAGCGCGCCGATCATCAATGAAGCAACCAGGTAACGCACCCCGCTGCACGCCTCCACCACCGACCAGCGCCCGTTTGGAATGATGAAGAACAGCCCTTCCTGATAGACCGGAATACCCGTCAGGCGCAGCGCCGCGACAGTAAAGTCGGCGGTGTACTTCATCATCACCGGCAGCATGAATTCGCCGATCGGCACACCGAAAAACAGGAAAAGCAACGGGAACAGCAACACGCGCGACACGCGCCACCCCAGCGCGGCGGCGAAACCCGCAACCAGCATCGCCGCAAAGGTGAAGTGCGCCATGCTCGAGACATTGACGAGCTGCGCCGCCAGCCAGCCCAAGCCCAGCATGCCCGCCACGGCCCCCATCAACGGCACCGAAACCAGTTGCTCGCCGGCATACCAGGCACGCTTGCGCCATACCAACCAGACAAAGATCGGCAGCACCACGAGGCCGTGGGCGAAAGTATCCGAACGCCACCAGATACTGGCGATTTCGCTGGCCGTTCCCCAATACCAAGCGATCATCCACAGGAAAACGGCCGCGAGCGCCATAGGCACCCGCCACACCGCGCTGGCGGATGGCGCGGTGGCAGGGGCCGTTGTCTCCACGGTGGAGGATGGCTCATTTTCCATCGGCTTGCCTCCCATTTCCTCTCCCTCCGAGCGCCTTGTCCACCGCCTCGCCAAGCAAATCGTCAAGCAGGCCAAGGTGCGCCTGCCAACTGTATCTGGCGAGCACGCATGCACGGCCGGCCGCGCCCATCGTCGTGCGGCGATGGGCATCGCCCAACAAGGCGACGATCCGCTCGGCATGCTCGGCGGCGCTGTCGGCAATATCGCACTCGTGGCCGGGCGTGGCGCCCAAACCGGTGGCGGACGCCGCCGATACGACCACGGCCTTGGCCATCGCCATCGCCTCCAGCACCTTGTTCTGGATTCCGCGCGCCACCCGCAGTGGCGCGACCACCACATCGGCATGAGCCAGATAAGGGCGCACGTCGGGCACAGTGCCCGTCACCGTCACGCCCTCGCCCGCCAGCGCCTGCACCGCCGCTGCCGGGTTCATACCGACCACCCAAAGGCGCGCATCGGGCCAGCGCGCCCGTACCACCGGTAAAACTTCGTGCGCGAACCACGTCACTGCATCGATATTCGGCCAGTAATCCATCGCACCGGTAAATAGCAGCACCGGACCACCGGGTGGATAAGGCGTAGCGCCGCCGTTTTCAGGAGAAAAATAATCCGCGTCGACACCGTTGCACATCACCCCCACGCGCGCCACGGCTTCCGGCGCCGCACGGCGGAACAAATCCGCCTCGGCATCGGTTACGAACAAAGCGGCATCGGCGGCAGCAGCAGCGCGCCGCTCGAAGGCGAGCAGGCGCTCACCCTCGCGGCGGTACAGCCACGACATCGGCCAGGAGCGCTCGGCCGCGTACTGAGTCCATTTAGCCGAATCGACATCGCAAAAATCGACGATGCGCCGCTCCACGCCCGGCACATCGAGGTACTGCGCCATCGGTCCGGAGAACGCCACCGCTCGCGTAATACCGTGGCGGGCAACGGTCTCGCGCACCCAGGCGGCAAGGCGAGCGCTGCGGTAGTACGGCAAGCTCAGCGCCTCGCCGGCCAGCAAGCCGCGCAGGCTGGCGAGCTTGGCTTGGCGCGGGTTCAAGGTAACGATGTGGTGTTCAGCGCACCACTGACTCAACGCGCCAATGTGACGCTCATCGTCCGGATGATCGACAAAAGTGCCCAGAAAAACGCGATACCCACGCGCAAGCTGGCGCAGGATGTTGAACGAGCGCACTTTGTCGCCCTTGTTCGGCGGGTAGGGGATGCGATGTGCCAGATAAAGCAGCGGCGGGCGATGATCCGGCACGGCAGGCTACCCCAGGTTACGCACGATGTGCGGCCCCAACGCGTTGGCTACGGAAAGCGGCAGGCGCCGCCATAGCGCGATGAATGCCCGATATTTTGGATTCATCGGATTGTTCTGCGGCACTGCATCGCGTTTATAAAGCCGGTATTCGTAAAACAACGGCTGCGGCTCGAAGCCCCAGTTTTTCTTGAAGCTCCACGGGCCGGTGCCGATTTTGCTGCGGCCGTAATCGAACAGACGATCGCCACGTTCGCAAGCGATGCGCATCAATTCCCAGTATTTGAAATCGTTCGCGGCCAAATCGCGCGCGGCCGTATCGTCGCCGGCGTAATAGGGCAGCACCTCGCCGCGGAAACGAAAGCCGAGCACACTCGACAAGGTTTTTCCGGCGGCATCGGTCACGGTGAGCACTTCGCACTCGTCGCCGAATGCTTCGCGCAGGCGGCGGAAAAAGCGGATCGGCAGCGCCGGCGTGCCGTGCCTCAAAACGTTGTCAGCATAGAGGGCGAAGAAACGGTCCACATCGTCATCGAAATGGCTGACAAGGCCGTTCTTGATGCCCTTGCGCACCATCGCCCGCTGCTTGCGCGGAATGGCGAGCATATTCGCTTCCACGTCGGGAAGGATGTCCTTGCGGAAAGTGACGTACAAATCCTGCCGTGGCCAGTCGTCGTGGCGCGGCGAGAAATTGCGGTATTCCAAGTGCTGTACGCCCAGGCGGCGCGCGATCGCGTCGGCCTCCGCCTCAAGCAGGGAGGCGGCCTCGACATCGCCGATCACACCGCCGTAAACGCAGAACGGCAACGCCGTCAGCGCATGGCCGAAAAGACGGCTCTTGACTTCCGCCAACGGCAGAACGGCGACAATCTCCCCATTCCGCTCGGCATAAAGGAAAAAACTGCGGTGGCGGAACACCTCTTCCATGATCCCCTGCCAGGCGGAAAGATGAAAGAAAGTGCCCTCGGGGCAGCCGCGCACGAATGCGTCCCACCGCCCCGCGTCCTGCCGTGTAAGTGTTTTGACAGCCAGTGGCAGTCGCTCCATGACGCTATGGCCCTCGAACGCCGCTCACGCGGCATCACGAAATACTTGATCGACCCGCCCCCACGAGAAATCCGCCAACAGGCGCTTGAGCCTCGCCTCGGTATGCTCGAGATTCACGTAGTGGCGGAAACGGGTTTTGGCGTCGGCATTGGCCACGCGCGGCTGCTCGGGATCGATTTCCCACGGATGGCAATAAAAAATCGCCGGATGCCGGTCCTCCCGATTTACCCTCGCGATCAGCCAGCGCGACAACGCATACGGCAGCAGCCGGAAATAACCGCCGCCGCCAGCCGGCCAGTTGCGCCCGAGGCAATGCATCGTCGTCACCGGAATTTCCAGCAATCCGCACTCCAGCCGGTAGGGAAAGCGCGGCGCATCCGGAATGCCGTAATGATCGTGACGAACCGGATAGACGCTGGAACTGTAACGATAGCCGGCACGCGCGATGCAATCGTGTGCCCACAGATTGTCCTTGCCGATGGAAAAGCTCGGCGCCCGGTACCCCGTCACTGTCTGGCCGGTAATATCCTCGAGCACCGCCTTGGCGAGCGAGATGTCCGCCAGAAAGGCTTCGGGCGTCTGCGCACTTGCGCGGTCATGGCTATAGCCGTGGCTGGCGACTTCATGGCCGGCCTCGACCACACTGCGGACCATCTGCGGAAACCGCTCAGCGACCCACCCAAGGGTGAAGAAAGTACCGCTCACCCCCCTGTCGGCCAACAGAGCGAGAATGCGCTCCATGTTGCGCTCGATGCGCCACGGCACCTGCCCCCAGTCCTGACGCGGGAAATGCGGCGCCAATGCGGAAACCTGAAAATAGTCTTCGACATCGACGGTAAACGCGTTGGTTATGGCCGTTGCCGTACTGTTCATCTCGCCTGCTCTGTCCTTTGCGCCCTTTCCATCTTTTTCAGCCAGCCCGCCAGGTGCGCGGCAATGCGCTCGGCGGTATGTCCATCCCACAACTCCGGTACGCGGCCACGCTTGCCGCCCCCTGCAGTCACGCCGGCCGCCGCCGCGACGATCGCCGCCGGATCGACGCCGACCAGGGTATTCGTGCCCTGCTCGACGGTAATCGGCCGCTCCGTGTTCTCTCGAATCGTCAGGCACGGCACACCCAACGCCGTCGTTTCCTCCTGGATGCCACCCGAATCGGTCAGCATCAGCGTCGCCCCGGCCATGAGGCCGAGCATTTCCAGATAGCCCTGCGGCGGCAGGATGATGAAACCCGCATCCGCCACCCGGTCCTGCAACCCGAAGCGCTCAAGGTTACCGCGCGTGCGCGGGTGCAGGGCGAAAACCAAGGGCAGCGTGCGAGAAATATCACGCAGCGCATCGATAATCGATCCGAGCGTCTCGGCATGATCCACATTGGATGGCCGATGCAATGTGACGACCCCGTAACCGCCCGCCAGACGCGCAGGATCGTGCCCCGCCGCACGCAGCAGATCGGCGGGCGGCACGGCCTTGGGCAAACTGGCACGCAGGCTGTCGATCATGACGTTGCCGACAAACACGACCCGCTCGCCATCGATCCCCTCGCGCATGAGATTGTCGTGCGCGCTGCGCTCGGTGATGTAAAGCAAATCGGAAAGCCGATCCGTCAACAGGCGGTTGATCTCTTCCGGCATGCGCGTATCGCCGCTACGCAAACCCGATTCGACATGGATGACCGGGATATGGCGCTTGGCAGCGACGAGCGCGCACGCCAGCGTGGAATTGACGTCGCCTACCACCAGTACGGCACGCGCGCCGTACTCATCGAGTATCGGCTCGAACCGCTTCATGACCTCCGCGGTCTGCACGGCATGGCTGCCGGAGCCGACACCCAGATTGACATCCGGCTTGGGCAGTTCGAGATCGGTGAACAACCGATCGTTCATCGCCGTGTCGTAATGTTGCCCGGTGTGCACCAGCAAGGTCCGCAACACCGGACGACTCGCGGCGAACGCGCGGATCAGCGGCGCGACCTTCATGTAATTGGGGCGCGCACCGACCACGCAGACGATCGGCGCATCGCCGTGGGATTGAGACGTCATCACGGCTTCTCCCCGCCATTCCGGCGTGCTGCCTGCAGAACCTGATTGAGCACGCCCAGGGTAGCCGACACCGAATGTTCCAGCCGCGTCAGCCGCGCCTCGATACGCTGCACGTCGAAACCCACCGCCATCCCCGCCACTTTGTCGGCAAGCTCCGGCGGCACTTGCAAGCGATCCAGGGCCAGATCGTTGATGTTCACATTGAGTGCCGCCGCCTGATGAGCCCCCTGGTGACCATTGACGCCACCAGCGGCAGCCGGGGCCTGTGCGTTGCTCCGCACCAGCGTGGAGAACTCGTCTTTCAGCTCCTCGATGACCTCCTTGACCTCAGCTTCACCCAAACGATGGCGCTCGTTCAGAAAAGCCGCCAGCAGCAGACGGTCGCACAAGGTATTGATCTGCCGCGGGATGCCGCCACTATGCGCATAGATCGCCGAGAAACAACTGGCGGTGAATTCAGGATCCCCCACCCAGCCCACATGGCGCAACCGATGCTCGATATAGCCTTTGGTTTCTTCCGCATCGAGCGGGCCAAGGTGATAGGACGCAATGACCCGCTGACGCAGCTGCTGCATCTGCGGACTTTGCATGATGTCGCGGAATTCCGGCTGTCCGATAAGAAAACTCTGCAACAGCGCATGGTCTTCGAGCTGGAAATTGGACAACATGCGCAGCTCTTCGACCGCTGCCGGCGTAAGGTTCTGCGCCTCGTCAACAATCAACAGCGCGCGCTTGCCCTCGGCGGTCGTCGTTACCAGAAAGGTTTCGATCGCCAGCAGCAACCCGGCCTTATCCTGGTTACGGCTCGGCAGGCCAAATGCCGCCGCCACCATCCGCAGCATGTCGCTCGCATCGATCTGCGTGCTGACCAGGTGTGCCGCCACCACTTTGTTCGGATCGAGATGCTCGAGAAGACTGCGCACCAGCGTGGTTTTTCCCGCACCGATCTCGCCAGTGATGACGATGAAACCCTCGCTCTGATGCAAGCCGTATTCAAGATAAGCCATTGCCCGCCGGTGCCCCCGGCTGCCATAGAAAAACGCAGGATCGGGGTTGAGCTGGAAAGGCTTGTTGTTGAGGTTGAAAAAAGAAGCGTACATCAGGTCGTCCGGTCAGAATCGGAGGCCGAGATTGGCGGTGATTGCGTTCTCGGAAAAATCGTTGTCACTGCCATCACTGTCCGACCGCTGATAGCGATAGGAAAGTCCTCCGACGGCTTTGGGGCCGAGTTGCGTCGTCATCCCCACCATGGCGGTCATGCGGCGCGTTTCGGGGCCCGTCGCACCCGCCCCCTCCGAATGCGACCCCGTCAGCGACGACGTCAGCGACGACGTACCGGACAAGCGATGGCTGAGCGCCGCGGTC
This sequence comes from Azoarcus sp., assembly GCA_031546845.1. GTDB lineage: Bacteria > Pseudomonadota > Gammaproteobacteria > Burkholderiales > Rhodocyclaceae > Azoarcus. The sequence continues at coordinate 151,286 of JAVBJT010000004.1, forward strand.
AGGGAACGCGTCTTGATCGTCGAGGCGCGAGCGAAATCGTCATCCGCCGACAAACCGGCCAGCGAACTCAGACGGGAGCGTTCCGAATCCTGGAACGAAAATGTAACCGTATTGCGCGCACCGATCAGATTGACACCTCCACGCAGGGTACGGCTGAGAAAATAGGAATTTGTCCTGACATCGCCGACCAGACCGGTTGCGGGATACCCCAGCAGCGAGCGCACGTAGGACTCACGCTGAACCGCGTCGGGAAACTGCGCAATCAGGTCGGCGGAATTGAAAAACTGCTGGAACAGCGCATCGTCGTATATGCCCCCGCCGAAATTCTGCGCCGAGGACGTCACGTCCTTGGAATAGCTCAGCCGCCATATCGAGCGCGGCGCCCTGTGCTGCGCGCTGAAATTGTATCCGGTGCCGAAAACGCGATTTTCGGCGATCGCCGTCACCGCCGTGCGCTCGGACGGCGTCCAATCGAAACCGCCACCGTAAATCCCATCGGATTGACTCTGCCGCGCAGTACCATAGTCGCTCGATTCATGACCGCCAATCACGCGCAGACGGAATTGCGGCGCTACATTGACGAACAGTGTCGCCCGGCCGATATCCTGAGTCGCTTTCTGGTTGATGCTTTGATCGTAAGTCGTCTCGCTACGCGAATAATTCACATCCCAGCCGAACATGCTCCCCGGCGCCGGATTGCCGAGTCGCGCCTGCCATTGCTCAAAGCGCTCCCCTTGCAGCGAACTGCTGCCCGAGTCGTACCAGCGGGACATATAGCTGACCAAACCGGCACCGCTTCCTCCCAGCTTGAACTCCAGACGCGGGGCAATCGTCCAGGTACGCGTCTCGTCGTTCTTGTCCGTATTGAAATCATCATTCGACGATCTGCCGGAGAAGGCGGACATGTTGTTGCGGCTCATCACGCCGCTGAAATCGACAAACAGCATATCCTCGACCGGCTCGACTTCAGCCCGCCCCTGCAGGGACAAAAAGGACGTGTTCTTCCCCGTACCGTTTGCGTATGCCACATTGCGCAACTGGGCATTGAGCAGACCACGCAGGCGGCTGCTATTGCGCGCCACCACGACGCCGGGGGTCACCTCGGTCACCCAATCGGACTCCTTGTCGTGCGTCGCCGCGCCATTATCCGTCCAGGTCAGGCGCGTCTGCACCGATGGCCTGATTTCCACCGTCTGCGCCCAAACCCCTCCCGCACCGGCAAAAGCGGCAAGCAGCACGCTCGCTTTCAGCGCGGGAACAATCCCGCGCGAACATACGTCAAGCTGTTTCCGACTTCGCATCGGCACCATACCCATAGCCATACCCATATCCGTAGTAGTTTCCGGCCCCACGCTCACGGGTTTTATTCAACAGCATCAGCTTCACCGGACAGTTCTCGATCGTGACCAGCGCCTGTTTCAACGTGGAATGCGAGGTTTTCGCCGCTTCCACGACAATCACGATCTGGCCCATATGGGTCGCCAATACCCGCGCCTCCGTCGTCATCAGCAAGGGGGGGGAATCGAATACGATAATACGATCCGCATAGCGAGTCGCCATTTGTTCGAGCAAACGGTTCATCGCGTCCGAAGCCAGCAGTTCCGTTGCCCGCTGGTGCGGCATCCCTGCCGGCAGAAGCGTGAGCTTCTCGATATTGGTCTTCAGCATCACGTCGCCAACATCGCTGACACCACCGGACAGCACGTCCATCAACCCGCGCTCGGGCATCAAGCCAAGGCGATTCAACACCGACGGCCTCGACACGTCGGCATCCACGAGCAGCACCGTGTGATCCAGCTCCATCGCCAGGCTGATTGCCAGATTGATCGCCGAGAAAGACTTCCCTTCTCCCGGCATGGAACTTGTGACCATGATCAGATTGCCGCTCTCGATCGCCGCGGCCCCCTGACCATGCGCATTGCGCAACAAAGGCCGCTTGATGACCCGATACTCCTCCGCGATCAGCGAACGCGGCAAATCCGGCGTCACCATTCCCATCTGCGCCAGACGCGCAAGATCGATTCGCACACTGCGCGAGACCGATGGCCCGCGGCTCTGCTCCGCCGCCACAGGCGTTTCCCGCCGCTCACGCGGCGCAGTTGCCGGCGGACGTTCCTGCGAAGCTGGCGCTCGCGCTTGCTCTGGTGCCACCGTTTTCGCAGCCGGGCGCTCCTTGGGCGCAGCGGCGGGACGCTCCTGCTCCGTCGGCTTCAGTTCGGGCTCAGTACGCGCAGCCGGTTCCGACGACGCCTTTTTGAGCAAATCAAGGCGCTGTACAGCTTTCTCGATCAGACTACTCATCGCGCGCCCCCTATTACCGCTGCAGCATGCTGAGCAGTAGTGTTGCGATTCCGACCACACCGATAAAACCGGCCACCCCACCCGAAAAGGCCAATAACCCACGCCTGCGATTACGCGCCCTTTCAGGCGTCTGCAACATCGACACCGACCCCAGCACCGGCAAGCCTGTCACCTCACGCAGCGCATGCGCATCGCCGAACGCCGGCCGAAACTGGCTGATAAGGAAGGTCAAGGCCACACCGACCAGCAAGCCGGCCACACCAGCCAGGGGCATCAGCAGTACGCGATTCGGTGCCGACGGTTTCGTCGGCAAGCTGGGCGGATCGATCTGACGAAACTCGGCAATACCGGATTGCGCATCCATCTCGACCGAGATATTGGCCGATTCGCGGCGCGCTACCAGCGTTTCGTAATTTCGCTTATGCACGTCGTAATCACGATTCAATTGCGCCATTTCGGCTTCCAGCTCAGGCAGCTTCTGTGACGCCGCGCGCAACTGGCCAACCCTGCTGTCATACTCCGCGACACGCGCCCGCAGCGATGCCACGCGCGCCTCGGCTTCAGCCAAGGACAATTTGATCTGCTGAAAAACCGGGCTAGCGACAGGCGAGACGGACTCTCCCGGCCCAGCCTTGCGCTTGGTCTCGATCTCCGCGACCTTCTGCTGTTCGAGCTCTTCGATCACCCGACGCGTACCCACCACGTCCGGGTGTTGCTCGGTATATTTCTGCAGCATGGCATCGAGATTTTTCTTCAGTACATCAATACGGCCATCTATGTCCGGCATCGATATATCCGACGCCCTGGGCGTCTGTTGCGGCAACAGTATCGGATCTTCACCGACCAGTTGGCGTTGCAAGGCATCGCGCGAATTCTCCGCCTCGCGCAATTCGAGACGAGCCTGCTCGAGTTGCTGCGTTACATGGGCAATTTGCGAAACATAGTCGCGCGCACCGTCACCGAACAATCCCAGATTGCGCAGACGGAAATCCTTCAGCCGATTTTCCGCCTCCGACAATTTCTGTTCATAGCCCTTGATCTGATCTTCGATAAAACGCCGGGCCGCATCGGTATCCTGCCGCTTATTGATCAAACCCGACTCGACAAACAACGACACCAATGCCTGCACGACGCGCTGGGCACGGTCCGGACGAATATCCTCATAAGCGAGCGTAAAAAGATTGTCCCGGCCTGTTCCACGAATCTTCAGGCCTTTGGTCAATTGATCGATCAATTGCTCACGCTGGACCTTGTCGCGCACACCGAGATCCAGATCGGCCATCGTGATCAGCTTTTCGACATTCGGCCGGTTGATCAAAGTCCGGCTCAACATCGCAATCTGCTGGTCGACATTCGGCTGCACAGCCAACCCGGACATCAACGGACGCAGCACCGACTGCGTGTCGACAAATACACGGGCAGTCGACTCATATTTATCCGGCATCATATAGACGGCGACTCCGCCGACAATACCGACAACCCACGCGAGCCCCAGGCCCCACCAGCGGAAGCGCCACATTCCGCGAAGATAACGGATGATCTGCCTTACAAGCTCTTCCATCTATCCACTCATGGAAATGAATAAAACCGCCCGCAAGCCTGGCAAGCGGACGGAAAACACCCAGAAACAGCCTTAGAACCAGCTTTGCGGAATGATCAAAACATCACCAGGGCGCATTTCCACATTCGCCGATACATCGCCGCGCTTGATCAGATCGTTGATCCGGACGGTGTACTGCTTGTTGCCTTCTCCCGTACGCAAAATCGTCGCCCCATTGCCGTCGGCAAAAGGCGTCACGCCTCCAACCGCGATCATTACATCGAGCAAGGTCATTTTCTGAGTGTAGGGCAACATCTGCGGCTTGCCCGCCTCACCCACGACACGGATCTGCTCCGCATAGGGGCCGACAAAACTGGTCACGATCACCGTCACCACCGGATCGCGGATAAATTTGGCAAGTTCCTTCTCGATATCCCGGGCCAGGGAACTCGCATCCTTCCCCAGCGCCGGTAAATCCTCGACCAGCGGCGTCGTGACTTTTCCGTCTGGCCGTACAGGCACCGACATGGACAATTCAGGGTTCCGCCACACAACGACATTGACCGTATCGCCCGGGCCAATCACATAGTTGTACTCCGAACTAGCCGCCTGCGGAGGCGCCGGCGGGTAAGACGAAGCACACCCCCCCAGCAGCCCGGCCATCAGCACAAGAGCCAACACGCGACGAAAACCAGACAGCATCATTGAATTGTTCTTCCCCATCATCGACCCCATACTCAGAGCGGCGGCAACGATGCGCCCCGCAGGTGAAAAGCATGCTACAAAGCCAACCCACCACGCCCTAGGAACAAATACACACAACGACATGATCATTCCGGGCGCACCAATAGATGTGCGTGGATCGAAAAATTCTCCCACCGGAAAGTATAGCCGGTTTCATGCCGGCTTATCTCAAAGCCATAAAATCGATGGCATCAGGAACAACCCTGATATCTGTCAATTCGGCCTTTATTGCATACCCCGTCTTCCTGCAAAAAAACCGGTGCAAATTCATTCGGAAAAAATCAAAAATGCGAATAAAAATCTCCAAAAAACAAGATAGACCACACTCGGAAATAAACATCTCAGGCACCGGCAACGAACGCCATCTTGCATGGCAGCACAAGACAGGCGCTCCCATGAACGACCACGATATCCATAACCGGCACGTAAACGAAAAAACGGGCACCGAAGTGCCCGTTTTATTCCAACTTCGCTCAGGACGAAATTAGAACGTGTGACGCAGACCGAAGTTGAAGCCTTGCTGATAACCCATACCGCCGTTGGATGCATCACCAACGCTGCCGGCGATACCAGTGTTGCCAGCAATCTTCGAGGCGTTTTCGGCATTCTTGTTGTTGTCGATCTGGGCATAGGTCGTGTACAGGCTGGTACGCTTGGACAGCGCGTATTCAGCACCGACAGCCGCCTGCCAAACCTTGGCATCGCCAGAATCGACGAGATCGGTCTTACGATTTGAGTAGGACGCCAGGATCTTCCACTGGCCCAGCGGAACCGTCACACCCAGCATCCACTGGAAGGTGTCTTCGGCAACACTACCGAGGCCACCCATCAGGAAGTCCTGATCGGTGGGCTTACGCCAGCCCGCTGCACCGGTCAGCTTGACCATGCCGAAATCATAGCCGCCGAACAGGTCGTAAACACGAACCTTCGGGTTGCCGGAGATGTCAGCACGAGCTTCGTGGTAGTTGAACGCAACATCAATGGGGCCGTTGGTGTAACGGGGCGCAAACGCAAAGACACGGACATCACCGTCGTTTTCCAGCGCTTCGTTGCCATCGGCGCTCAGCGTATAGCCGGTGATGAAGCTGAAGCCACCCCAGTTCGGCGAAACATATGCAGCCAAGTTGTCCAGACGGACTTCAGGACCGCTGTTGCTGTAATAGACGTTGTTGAACTGGCCAACGGTACCTTTGCCGAACGGATCGAAAGCGGAGCCGAAGACATGGCTCGGGGTGTACTGGCGACCCAGCGCGACGGTACCGAAACCGCCGCTCAAGCTCGCGAACGCCTGACGACCGAAGGTACGGCTATCCTGAGCGGAACGGCCGGTATCGGCATTGAAGCCCTGCTCGAGCACGAAACCCGCCTTCAGGCCATTGCCGAGATCTTCGCTGCCCTTGAAACCCAGACGGCTACCGGCGCTGATGCCGGAATCGATACCGGAACGAGCATCGATTCCCTTACCGATATTGTCGTCGCGCCACGTATAGCCCATATCGACAATACCGTAGATCGTGACGTTGGACTGCGCAAAAGCCGGCGCGGACACCAGACCGGCAACAGCCAGCGCGATCAGTTTCTTCTGCATATGCTTCTCCTCAAATTGAAGTTTAGACCGCGGGCGTTACCCGGGCCCGACTTACGACTTAACTCTACCTCTCGAACGAGGGGTT
>JAVBJT010000055.1:0-26206 GCA_031546845.1 Azoarcus sp.
ACCCCAGATTTTGTCGGTTTCAAGCCCTTTGCTCGTGCACATGATGATCGGTATCGCATGCGTGGCGCTGTTGCGCGAAATCGTGCGCGTGGCTTGGTAACCATTCATGCCCGGCATGACCACGTCCATCAGGATCAGGTCTGGGGCCTCGGCTTGGCTTTTGGCAATGGCTTCCGCACCATTTTCAGCGGTGACGACCTCGTAGCCGTGACGGCTGAGCAGATCGGTCAAGGCGAACCGCTCGGTGGGCGAATCATCGACGACAAGAATTTTCTTGATTGGCATGATCGGCGTCATTCCGTGCGTAGCGGATCAGCGAGCGGCATGGTTTGCCACGGCTTTGAGCAAGCTGTCCTTGGTGAACGGCTTGGTGAGATATTCGTCCGAGCCGACCATGCGACCGCGCGCGCGGTCGAACAGCCCGTCCTTGGAGGACAGCATGATGACCGGCGTCGCTGAGACGCGCGGATTTTTCTTGATCAGCGCGCAGGTCTGATAACCATCCAGGCGCGGCATCATGATGTCGACGAAAATGACGTCGGGGCGATGATCGGCGATCTTCGCCAGCGCGTCGAAGCCGTCTTCGGCCAGTAGAACCTGACAGCCGGCTTGGCCGAGGAAAATTTCGGCGCTGCGGCGAATAGTGTTGCTGTCGTCGATGACCATTACCTTGAGACCGGTCAGATCCATGATTCCGATCCTTCGTGTGTCGGCCAGGGCAGCATCGCACGCCGATCGTGCAATGTCGATGCGCTAACAGTCATCATGAGCTGGAAATGTGGGTGCGGCTGCATCAATGTCATATTACGATGAGTTCGAAGTCTTCCTTGCGCGCCTGGCATTCGGGGCACGCCCAGTTGGGGGGGATATCCTCCCACCGGGTGCCGGGGGGAAGGCCCTCGTCAGGCAAACCAGCGGCTTCATCATAAATAAAGCCGCAGATCAGGCACATGTAAGTCTTGTATGGGGCATCAGCCATCGCTAAGCGTGGATTGGCGGTAAAATCCGTAACATCTTACCGCATTTTATAGGCCGCGCCAGACTGCGCTGGCATTCCTTCTGTCATGTCCGTTGCTATTCCCGCCTTACCTCCTGTTGTACTTTGTCTTGCCGCTGGCGACGCCACTGGCGGCGGCGGGCTGTTGTCCGATGTTCTGGCTTTGGCCAGCATGGGCTGCCATCCATTGGCGGTGCAGACCTCGGTGGTGGTGCGCGATACGCGCGGCGTCGAAGACGTGATGCCGCTCGACGCCGAAATGATCGCAGCGCAGGCGCGCGCGGTGCTGGAAGACATTCCGGTGAGCGCGTTCAAGCTCGGGTTTTGCGGCAGTGTCGAGAATATTGCCGTCATCGCTGAAATCCTGTCCGACTACCCCGATGTGCCGCTGGTGCTTGAACCGGCGCTATACACGGGCGAATCGGATGCGATCGACGAGGACATCGGCGCCGCGTTGCTTGAACTCATCCTGCCGCAGACGTCCCTGCTTGTTGCAGGCCGGCACGAGGTTTTACGTTTGCTCGGGGTGGGTATCGAGGGTGAGGAAGACGATGAGGACGATGCCGACGGCGATGGCACGCCTTCCTCTATCGAAGAGGCGGTTTCCGGATTGCTCGGTTTGGGTACCGAATACGTTCTGCTGACCGGTGGCGGCGAGCGGGGGCCGCAGGTTGTCAATGTTTTGTTCGATGAAAATGGCGTCGTTCGCACCGATGCCTGGGAGCGCCTGCCCGGACGTTTTCTCGGTGCCGGCGCCACGCTCGCCGCCGCCGCCGCCGCCGCGCTGGCGCACGGTATGGACATGGCCGAGGCGGTACGCGAGGCGCAGGAGTTCGCCCAACAGACGTTGCGCTACGCGTATCGGCCGGGCATGGGGCTGGCCCTGCCGGATCGTTTTTTCTGGGCGCGCGCTCAGCATACGGGTGAGGAATAGGGTGCGATGAGCCGGGCGGTGGATGGGGCAGTGAGCAAGCGGGCGGCGAGCCATCCGCTCCGATCCGCGCTGCGCGGCCTGTACGCGGTCACACCCGACGAGGCCGATACCGCCCGTCTGGTGGCGATGGTGGCTCGCGTGCTCGAAGCCCGCCCCGCGCTGCTCCAATACCGCAACAAGACGCTGGATGTGTTCGCGCGCCGCGAGCAGGCCGAGGCTTTGCTGCGTTGCTGCCGCAAGGCTGGTGTGGCCTTCATCGTCAATGACGATCTCGCGCTGGCACTGGCTATTGGCGCGGATGGCGCGCACCTGGGGCGGGACGACGGAGACATTGCCGCCGCGCGCGCCGCGCTGGGGCCGGCGCGCATCCTCGGTGTGTCGTGCTACGACGAATGGGCGCGGGCCGAAGCCGGCGCAAAGGCGGGGGCGGATTACCTTGCCTTTGGTGCCCTGTTCGCCTCGCCGACCAAACCGCAGGCACGGCGGGCGCCATTCGATCTGCTGACGCGGGCGCGGCGCGAACTGGGTGTGGCCGTGGCGGCGATCGGCGGCATTACGCTGGACAATGCAGCACAAGTGATCGATGCCGGCGCCGATCTGGTAGCGGTCATTACCGATGTCTTTTCCGCGCCCGACCCTACGGCGCGCGCGCGCGCCTATCGCGGCTTGTTTGCCGCGCCGGGCGTTTGAGTAGCTTTCCCTCTTTCTAGACGAGTCTTACCGATGCCCAATACCCCAAGCCGCAACGAAACGCTTTTCCAACGCGCCCAGCGCACCATTCCCGGTGGCGTCAATTCGCCTGTGAGGGCGTTCCGCTCGGTCGGCGGCACGCCGCGTTTTATCGCTCGCGCCGAGGGCGCGCGGGTGTGGGATGCGGACGGCAAGGCCTATCTCGATTACGTCGGCTCCTGGGGGCCGGCGATTACCGGCCATGCGCACCCGGCCATTGTCGAAGCAGTACGCGAAGCGGCGCTGCGCGGTTTGTCGTTCGGCGCGCCGACCGAAAGCGAGGTCGAGATGGCCGAGCGTATCTGCGCACTGCTGCCATCGGTCGAGATGGTGCGCCTGGTCAGCTCCGGCACAGAGGCGACGATGAGCGCGATCCGCCTGGCGCGCGGCTTTACCGGGCGCGACGCCATCGTCAAATTCGAGGGCTGCTACCACGGCCACGCCGACAGCCTGCTGGTAAAAGCCGGCTCCGGCCTGCTGACCTTCGGCAATCCGTCTTCCGGCGGCGTACCGGCGGATTTCGCCCGCCATACCATCGTGCTCGACTACAACGACCTCGATCAGGTCGAAGCCGTGTTCAAGGCGCGTGGCGACGAAATCGCCGCGATCATCGTCGAGCCGGTGGCCGGCAACATGAATCTGGTGAAACCCGCGCCCGGTTTTCTCGAAGGGCTGCGCCGGCTGTGCACCCAGTACGGCGCGGTGCTGATTTTCGACGAGGTGATGACCGGTTTTCGCGTCGGCCCGCAAGGCGTGCAAGGGCTCTACGGCATCACGCCGGATCTGACCACGCTGGGCAAGGTGATTGGCGGTGGTATGCCGGTGGGCGCGTTTGGCGGGCGGCGCGACATCATGGAAAAGATCGCTCCATTGGGCGCGGTCTATCAGGCTGGCACGCTGTCGGGCAGCCCGGTGGCGGTGGCGGCCGGGTTGGTTTCGTTGAAGCTGGTGAGCGAGCCGGGTTTCTACGATGCGCTTACCGTGCGTACCGCCGCGCTAGCGGCGGGCTTGGCCGATGCGGCGCGTGCGGCGGGCGTGCGTTTTTGCGCCGACGCGGTTGGCGGCATGTTCGGTGTCTATTTCAGCGACGCGGTACCGGCCTCGTTTGCCGACGTCATGGCGTCGGATCGCGATGCCTTCAACCGTTTCTTCCACGCCATGCTGGAGGCCGGTCACTATTTCGCGCCTTCTGCCTTCGAGGCCGGTTTTGTTTCCGCCGCGCACACCGAGGCCGATATCGCGGCGACGGTTGCTGCCGCGCGCACGGTGTTCAGAGCAGGAACAGCGTAGCCAGACCGAGGAAGATAAAAAAGCCGCCGGAATCGGTCAGCGCGGTAATCATTACCGAGCCGCCGATTGCCGGATCGGCGCCTAGGCGCAGGCGCAGCATCGGAATCGCCACACCAGCGGTGGCGGCGAGCAGCAGGTTGAGCGTCATCGCTGCGGTCATCACCAGGCCGAGCGCAATGCTGTGGTAGAGCCACCATGCGAGCAGGCCGAGCAGGCCGCCCCAGACCAGGCCGTTGATTAACGCAACGCTTATTTCCTTGCGCAGTAGGCGCTTCATCGCATCCGGTTCGACCTGGCCCATGGCGATGGCGCGCACGATCATGGTGATTGTCTGGTTGCCCGAGTTGCCGCCGATGCCGGCAACGATGGGCATCAGCGCCGCCAGCGCGACGAGTTTTTCGATCGAGCCTTCGAACAGGCCGATGACGCGCGAGGCGACGAAGGCGGTAACAAGGTTGACCGCCAGCCACGCCCACCGGTTTTTCACCGAATCCCACACCGAGGCGAAGATGTCTTCCTCTTCGCGCAAACCGGCGTTGCTCAGAATTTCGGCTTCCGATTCCTCGCGGATGAAGTCCACCACGTCGGCCACGGTCAAGCGGCCGATCACGCGCTTGTCGCCGTCGATCACCGGCGCCGAAACGAGGTCGTAACGCTCGAAGGCCTGGGCCGCATCGCCGGCATCGTCTTCCGGCCTGAAACTGACGGTCGGCTCGGTGCGCATCACCTCGGTTACTTCTTTTTCCGGGTCGTTGATGAGCAGCGATTCGAGCGTCAGAATGCCTTGCAAGCGGTCGTTGCGGTCGACCACGAACAGCTTGTCGGTGTGGTCCGGCAACTCGTCGAAACGGCGCAGGTAACGCAACACCACTTCGAGGGTGACATCCTCGCGCACCGTCACCATGTCGAAATCCATCAGCGCGCCGACCGAATCCTCGGCGTAGGACATCGCCGTGCTCAACTGCTCGCGGCTTTCGGTGTCGAGCGACTGGAAAACGTCCTGGATGACTTCCGGCGGCAGATCGGGCGCAAGGTCGGCCAGCTCGTCGGCGTCGAGCGATTCGGCCGCCGCTTTCAACTCCTCCGGCGCCATCGTCTCGATCAGCGATTCGCGCACCGCGTCGGAGACTTCGAGCAGGATTTCGCCGTCGCGCTCCGCCTTTACCAGATCCCAGACGAACAGACGCTCGTTCAGCGGCAAGGCTTCGAGGATGTAGGCGATGTCGGCTGGGTGGAGCGCGTCGAGCTTGGCCTGCAGGCCGGCGACGTGTTGCTTGTGCACCAGCGATTCCACCAGATCGTGACGTGGCATCTCCTGGCGATGAACGAGCTCCTCCACCAGCTTTTGGCGCGACAGCAGATCCTGCACTTCGCGCAGGTGCTGTTGGATGTCGTCAGGGGAGCGGTCGTCTTCCGTGGTCATTCGCGCGGTGGAGGGGAAACGTGAGCGGAGGAGGCGCATTTTACGGGCTCAGCGCCCCGCGCGCGACCCATGGGGCGGGAATTTCGGCCCGAGTAGGTAGGTAGAGAAAGAAGATAGGGAAAAACCTTGCTCAGGGCACCTGCGATTCGCCCATGCGTCCGCGAATACGTTCCGCGTGGGCGGCGAGGCGGGCCCCAAACTGGCGTTCGTATTTACGTGGATTGGGCAGCATCACCGCCAGCCGGGCGGATTCGGCGGGCCCCAGGCGGGCGGCGGAAATATTGTAATAGCGCTGTGCCGCCGCTTCGGCGCCGAACACGCCGTTGCCCCATTCGACCACGTTCAGATAGACCTCCAGGATGCGCCGCTTGCTCCACAACGCCTCGATCATCACCGTGATGACTGCCTCCTGCGCCTTGCGCAAGTAACTGCGCGAGGGCGTGAGGAACAGGTTTTTCGCCAGTTGCTGGCTGATGGTGGAGCCGCCGGATACAGGGCGACCTTTTTTTTCGTTCTTTTCCAGCGCGCGCTGAATGCCTTCCCAGTCGAAACCCTCGTGGTCGACGAAACGATCGTCCTCTGCGGCCACCACGGCGCGCTTCAGATGAATCGAAATTTGCTCGTAAGGCACCCATTGGTGGCGCAGCGTCGCGTTGGGGTTTTTCTCTTGCAGTTCAGCCAGCCGCAGGCGCATGAAGCGGGTGTCGTCCGGGTCGAATCTGCTCCACCAGGCAACGTGGGCGAGCAGCCAGAGTTGCCAGAGGAACACCAGCACGATGGCGGCCAGCAAGCCACGGCGAAGCCAGAGCAGGGCGGTGCTTAGGGTCGATCTCACCGGCTGCGGCGGGCAATGGAGGAAAAGGGGGCGTCAGTGCGCCAATGTGGCAATCGAGCGCTGCAGATTTTCACGGGCGCGGGCCTCCAGTGTGTCGTGGAAGAAAAGGGTGCCGTAAATGGCGGGACGGGCAAGGAATTCGCACAAAATCGCGCGGCGTTTTTGGCGAAACAAGGCTGTTGGCACCCAAGCATATTCTTGTCTCACCTGAGTTTCGTATTCGTCGAAGCGTGCCGTATTCGCGCCGAGAATGGCAAGGTCGATGTCTACGAGCAGTTGTTCGTCGGGCGATGCAGGCGTGCTGGCATGGCGCGTGGCCAAGATCAAACCCCGCACGCGCTCAATCGTTGCGGCCGGTGCCCCGGCCGCGAACAAAGCATCCTCTGCCCAGGCGGCGCTGCGCGTTTCGTTGTCGGTGCGTTCAACGTCGTAAATGGCGTCATGAAACCATAGCGCAAGCTCGACTTCACCTGCGTGGTGCGCGCGGACGGAACTGCGCGCAAGCGTTTCCAGGCATTCCACAAGGTGTTGGTGCGTGTGGTATTTGCGCTGCGGCTCCGCATAAGCCGCAAGAAGGCGGTCGTAAAGCACGTCCGGCGCGCTCAGACCGAGATCGTTCCATGCGCGTTGCCATGACGCGAGCAAGGTGTTCATCGCCGATGCTACCGATTCGACCGCGACATGGCGATCTCCAGATGTGTGCTCTATCTTGGCCGTGCGGCCGTTTCAGTAGCGAGGGGGTAGCGGTAAATCACCGCTCCAAGGCACAGGGGGCGGTGCGACGGATTATCTGCACCCCATGCGGCATGCGGCTTCCATTTGCTTGACGATGCTATCGCATAGAGCGGGCGGGGTATTGTCTTTCGCGCAACTGCCTTTCAGTTCTTTGATGTTTTCCTGGCATTGTTTGCATTCCGCCGATGCGCCGGCACTCACCTGGGCGGGTTTCTGCTCGGGCGTGCAGGGGCCGGCGATTTTTGTGGTCGTGATTGCGGTGCTTTGCGGCGCGCCATTGATGCTGCTTTCGACTTCTGTCTGGAACGCCGTATCGGAGAGCTTTTTCATTTTCAGAACGGTCTTCGATTGAGCGATGCCCATGTCGCATGTCTGGATGCTCTCGCCGTAAGACGCCGTGTCCTGGACGACGGTTGTTTTGCAGGCCGTCATCTTTTCCGAAGCGGCCAGGGCGCCCATTGCATTGGCCGCTGCCTGTTGCTGGTCCACGCAATTTTTCTGGGAAACTTTTTGTCCTTTCTGCGGCCCCGATGTAATCAGGGTTTCACTTTCCCAGTTGTTGAATCCTTGTGGCTGTTGGATTTTGAAATTCTTGAAGGTCGAATCGATTTCACCGTGGGCGGTAAAAGCCGCAGCCATGAGAAGAAGAGCAAAAAACAGGCGATGCAGGGATTTCATAAGAGTCTCGTTGCGCTAGGTTGGCTTTATACCCTTGGAGGCTCGGGTGTGTGTGGTGGATGTCGGGGCCGCATGAGGGGCGGTTCGCCGGTTGTTTCAAAAGCGCTTATTCAGGTTGCCGTGGCTTGCTGTTCGCGCAATACCGCCAGTATCGGCGCGGTGTTCGGACGCATGCCGCGCCATAGGGCGAAGCTTTCCGCCGCCTGCTCCACCAGCATGCCCAGGCCGTCGGCCACACGGGCGGCGCAGTCGGCGCGGGCGGTGGCGAGAAAGGGGGTATCGCCGCTGCCGTACATCATGTCGTAGGCGAGCGCGCCGTTGGCGTAGAGCGCGAGCGGCAGCGGTGGCGCTTCGTTGGCGAGGCTGGCGGCGGTGGCGTTGATGACGATATCGAAGCGCCGGCCGGCAAGCGCGGCGAAGGCGCAACCGTCTATAGGGGCGTTAGTTGTGGCGGCGAACGCGGTGGCCAGGGCGGTGGCTTTGGTTTCGGTGCGGTTGGCGATGGTCAGCGCCGCCGGCGCTTGCGCCAGCAGTGGGGCCAGGGCGCCGCGCGCCGCGCCACCGGCGCCGAGCAGCAGGATGCGGCGACCCGTGAGCGGGAAGGCCAGATTCGTTTCGATGTCGCGTACGAGCCCGGCGCCGTCGGTGTTGTCGCCGAGGATGCCATCGTTGCCAAAGGCCAGCGTATTGACCGCGCCGGCCGCCTGCGCGCGCGGCGTCAGGCGTGTTGCCAGCGCATGGGCTTCGAGCTTGAACGGCACGGTGATGTTGAGGCCGCGCCCGCCGGCGGCGCGGAAAGCGTCAACGGCGGCAGCGAAGCCGCCGAGCGAGGCGAGGATCGCCTCGTAAGTCATCGCCTGGCCGGTTTGCGCGGCGAACGCGGCGTGGATGCGCGGCGATTTGCTGTGGCCGATGGGATTGCCGACGACGGCGTAGCGGTCCGGTGAGGGCATGCGAAGGTATGGCTCAGTTGTCGGTGCGTACCTGGTCGGCGTTGGTGAAGGTCCAGGTGCGCGTGATTTCGATAATGTCCGTGTCCTTGCGGATATCCGGCGGAAAGGCCGAGAAGGGCGCGGAGAGTTTGATGATGCGCACGGCGGCCTCGTCGAGGAGCGTATGCCCCGAACTGCGGTCGACGGTGACTTTTTCCACTGAACCGTCGGCCTTGATCGAAACCGTCAGCACCAGGCTGCCATAGACCCGGCCACGCGCGGCGTCCGGGTAGTTGAGTGTGCCGATGCGCTCGACTTTCAGCCGCCAGTCTTCCACGTATTGGGCGAAGCGGTATTCCTTGGCGCGTGCGCCAATGTTCGTGCGGCGCGGGCGGCTGGCGTATTCCTGCAGGTTGCGGGCAATCTCGGCTTCCATGCGCAGTATTTGCGCCGCACTGTCCTGTATGTCGGTACCGCTCGGGGTCGGAGTCGGGTCTACTTGCGGCTTGACGGGCTGCGGCGGGGCGGATTCGACCTTGGGCGCCGCCTTTTTGTTTTGTGTCAGCAACTGCTGCTGGGTGCGTTCGAGTTGTTCTACGCGGCGTTTCGCCTCGGTCAGCGCGTTGCCGTCGCGTTGGTTGTCTTGCGGCGGCAGCGGTGTTTTCGCGCGCAGGTCTTCGCGCTCGCTGGTGCCGCCACCGTCGAGGTTGGCTTGGGCGAGCACCTGGGCTTTTTCCGGGCTGCGGGCGTGGCGGGCGTTGACCAGGACGACTTCAAGCCCACGGTCGCGGTCGCGCGCGGATTTGGCCTCGGGCAGCTTGAAATGGATGCTGAGAAGCACGGCATGTAGTACGAGTGAGATCGTAAACGCCACGGAAAGCAGGATATTGCCCGCGCTGCGCGCGACCGCCGGCCCCGCTGCCGTTCTGGAAGGCAGGGCGGGCGGGAAAGAGGGGGGGGTATGCGGCGGACGGTTCATGACACGGGATTTTACGGCGCTTCGAAGCCGGATTCCGCATATTCTCCAGGATCGGGCTCGGCCAGGGTGGCGACGTAGCGGGCGCTGATTTCGACATCGAGCAGATCGCTGCTTTCGGGTGCCAGTTTCACCCGCGAGCCCGGCAGTTGCAGCGGCATGGAGGGTACCTTGAAGATCAGCGGAATCCCTTCCAACCGTACCAGATTATCGCGGATCACCGTGGCTTCCACGGTTTCCGGCGCGTGTTGGCGCAGCCAGCGCAGGCACCAGTAGCGTTCCATCTGGCGTTGAAATTCGCTGTAGGCGGTGTAGGTCAGCTCGAAATCGCGCAGCGCCGCCATCAGGTCGGCCGATTTGGGCGCGAAGACGGGCTCGGCGCCGGTGAGCACGGCAACGATTTGCCATTGGTTCACCAGGTCCACGTAACGGCGCAACGGCGAACTGGACCACGCATAGCAGTCCACGCCCAGCCCTTCGTGTGGGGCGGCAACCGTGGTCATGCGCACCTTGCCGCCACCCTGGGCGCGGTACAGGCCAGGCACGCCGGCCTGGTCGAGCAGCTTGCCCCAGGTCGTGTTGGCCAGGATCATCAGCTCCGACACCAGTTTATCCACCGGCGCGCCGCGCTGGCGGGCACTGATCTCGACACGGCCGGGGCCGTCGGCGGTGGTGGCGTTCCAATCCACGTAAAAGCTGTAATCGGTCTGATTCTGATTGGCGGAGGGTTTGCCGCGACCGGCTTCGAGCACGCAGGCGATATCCCATAGCAGGGTGAGTTCGCGCTTCCACGGGAAATCCGGAACACCGTGCATCAGCGTGTGGTCGTTGAATACTGGTTCGAGATCGTGGTGGCGCAGGTTGGCGACGATCGGCACCGTTTCCAGGCGGCTTTCGTGCGCGGAAACGGAAAGGTCGGAATTGACTTCGAGGTAGAGCGACACCGCCGGGCAATCGCGACCGGCGGCCAGCGTAAAGGCTGCGACGGCGCTGTCCGGCAGCATGGTGATCTTGGTGCCGGGCATGTACATCGTGGATAAGCGCCGGCGGGCGATGGCGTCCAACGCCGAACCGCGCTCGAAGCCGAGCGCCGGCACGGCGATGTGAATGCCGACGCGCCAGCCGCCGCCGGGGCGCGGGGTAACGGAAAAAGCGTCGTCGATTTCGGTGGTGGTGGCGTCGTCGATGGAAAACGCCGCGACGTCGGCGCGTGGCAGATCGACGGGCAAGCGCGGAGGGTCGAATGCCGGGAAGGCGACCCCTTCCGGGAAGAACTCGAACAGAAAACGGTTGTAGTGGTAATCGAAGCTGGACGACAAAGCCCCGCAGCGCAGCAGCAGGCGCGGCGCGGTCAGCCCGGTATCGACGCAGGCCGCTTCCAGCGCCTTGATTTCGATCCGGTTGCGGTCCGGGCGGTACAGCGCCTGCGGCAGCAGGCTCGCCAGTTCCGCCGGCATGCGCCCTTCCACCAGTTCGGCGCGGATGCGTTCGGTGACGATGGCTTGCTGGCGCTTCTTTTCCAACCCCGCCAGCGCGGCTTGCAGAATATCCGCCGGCGCTTTGCGAAAGCGCCCCTTGCCTTTGCGGTGGAACCAGATCGGCGCCGAGTGCAGGCGCAGCAACACGGTAGCGGCTTCGACCGGCGATGGCTTATGGCCGTGGTACTCGGTGGCCAGTTCGGTAAAGCCGAATTCCTCGTCGCCGCACACCTCCCACAAGAATTCGGTATCCAGCGCCTCCATGCCCGCCTCGGCGCGGGATAGCAACTCGGCGGGCGCAGGCTCGCGGAAATCGAGCAACACATGCGCGCGTTTGAGTTTCACCCGCTTGCCGTGGGTGGTTTCCACCTGCAGCGAGGCATCGTTATCGGCGAGGATGGTTCCGGCCTTGAAGGCGCCATCTTCTTCGAACAGCACAAACATCGGTGACAGCCAAAATAAACAGGCCGGCTAGTCTACTGGATTTGGCCGTCGCGCCGGCAGCAATCGGAGCCGCTTGTCGCTTTGTATTGCACTCTTTTACACCGCGCGCGTTTCAGCGCGGTTCGTACGCCGTCCCGCGCGCAGCATATCGGCCGAATACAGCGCCAACGCCAGCCAGATCAGCGCGAAGCAGCCGAGCTGAGCGATATCGAAGGGTTCGCGGAACACCAGCACGGCCACCAGAAAACCCAGGCTGGGGGCGAGGTATTGCAGAAAACCGAGCGTGGCGAGCGGTAGCCGCCGCGCGCCGAAAGCGAATAGCGCCAACGGCACGGCGGTGATGATGCCCGACAGCGGCAGCAAGGCATCGGCGGTGGTGTCCCGCCCCCAGGCAAGCCCGCCGTGCGCCGCCAGCCATGCCAGATAGGCGACGGCGAGTGGGGCGGTAAGCAGAATTTCGACGAACAGCCCGCTCGTCGCCTCCACCGGCGCGCGTTTGCGCAGCAAGCCATACAGACCGAAGGAGGCGGCGAGAAACAGTGCGACCCATGGTACATGCCCCAACTGCCCTACGCGCCAGGCCACACCGGTGCAGGCCAAGCCCACCGCCACCGCCTGCAGCGGACGCAGGCGCTCGCCGAGAAAAAGCCGGCCGAGCAGAATATTGACTAGCGGCGTGATGAAATAACCGAGCGATGCCTCGACCATGCGGTGCGCGTCGATGGCCCACACGAACACCAGCCAGTTGCTGCCGGCCAGTGCCGCGGTCAGGGTGAGCAGCGCGATCAGGCGGGGCTGCCGCCGGATCGCCTCGATGCCGGTGGTACGGCCGCGTTGGCGCAGAAAAACCAGCGCCAGCGCGAGCAGCAGCAGCGACCATAAAACACGGTGGGCAACGATCTGGAACGGCGGAATGCTGCCCACCGCGCGAAAGTACAGCGGCGCCAGCCCCCAGGTAATGAAAGCCGCAAGGGCGGCCAGAATGCCGTTACGGCGGTCTGCGGCGGCGTGGAGCATGCGTGGCGGTGCCGGATCAGCCCGGGCGGCGCGCGCTGGCGACCAGCGCCAACGCGGGCACGGTATAACCGGCTTCACCGCCAGGGTTGCGGTGCGGCGCCAACTCGTCGGCAACGGTGGTGCGCAGGGTGTCCTGCATGGCAGCCGGCAAGCGGGCGAGCGATTCGGCCGCGCCGCCGGCAAGATCGAGAAATGCCTGCCAGTACGTGTCGGCGTCGTCGAAATGGCAGGCGAACGTGCAGGGCGCGATGGCGATATCGACAAAGCCGGCCGCCGCCAGCGCGGCTTCGAGCACGCCGGGTTCGCCGTGGCGGAATACCGAGGGGCGTTCCTGCTTCGGCGGTGGCAGCAGGCGGGCAATGCAGTCTTGTGCGCGCGTAATCAGCGGCACGTCGCCGCGCGGCCCCCACACCGATAGCGCCACGCGCCCACCGGGTAAGAGCACGCGGCGCATTTCAGCCAGCGCTTGTTCTGGATGCGGAAACATGAACAGCGCCAGACCGGCGAGCACGCGGTCCACGCTGGCGTCGGGCAGGCAAAGGTTTTCGGCATCGGCGGCGGTGAACAGCAGTGGTGTGCCGTTGTCGGGGTGGGCTTGCCGCGCGCCTTCGGCCAGCATCGTTTCCGCGATATCGCTAGCCAGCACGTAGCCGCCGGGCGCAACGCGGCAGGCCGCCGCGCGGGCGAGCAGGCCGGGGCCGCTCGCCAGATCGAGCACGCGCTGGCCGGGGGCGAGTTCCGCCGCGTCCAGCAAAGCGTCGGCCAGCGCGCCGCGCAGCCGCGCACCCTCGGCGTAGCGCGCGGCGATGCGGTTGAAACCGGCGCGCTCGAGTGCCTTGAAGCGGCGTGCGTCAAAAGAAGGACTCATACCAACTCCGCGAAAGCGAGGATATCGTCGAGGTAATCGTTCCAGCGCGAAAAGCTGTGATCGCCGCCCGGCAGCACCGTTTGCCGCGCGCCGGCATAGCGGGTGGCAGCGTGGCGGTAATCGAGCACCTCATCGCCGGTTTCCACCAGCAACCAGTAACGCTCCGGCCGGGTAACGCACGGCACGTCGAGCGCGCGCAGTTCATCGATGTGGCGGTGCGTAAATTCGAAAGCTTCGCCGGTGTACAGATTGGTTTGGCTACCGACGTAAGGCTCCAGCGACAACGGTGCCAGCACCGCCGGATTTACCATCGCCGCACGCAGGTTGTGGCGCTCGGCAAGCGCGGTGGCGTAAAAGCCGCCGAGCGAACTGCCCACCAGCGTCGGTGGCGTGGCACAGCGTGTGATGGCGTTTTCGATCAGCGCAACCGCGGCGGTGGGCGATACCGGCAATTGCTCGCACCAGAACGCGTGTTCCAAGCCGCGCGCGGCCATGTGCCGCCGCAGGGCTTGCGCCTTGGTCGAAGCGGGCGCGGAGCGAAAACCGTGGAGGTAAATAATCGTCATCGGCGCGGCGTTCCGGCGCTTTGCGCAGCCGTTACGGCTTGCTCCACGTTACCAGACCGGTTTTCCAGGTAATCAGTACGATCAGACCGAACACAATGCGATACCAGGCGAAAATCACAAAGGTATGGTTGGAAATGAAGCGGATGAAGCTTTTCACCGCGAACATTGCCGCGGCGAAGGCGGCGACGGAGCCGACAGCGAACACAGGCAGATCCGCCGCGTGCAACAGCGACCAGTTCTTGTACAGATCGTAGGCCGTCGCCGCGAACATCGTCGGAATGGCGAGGAAAAAAGAAAACTCCGCCGCCGTCTTGCGCGACAGCCCGAACACCATCCCGCCCATGATCGTTGCGCCCGAGCGCGAAGTGCCCGGAATCATCGCCAGCGCCTGCGCGAAACCCACCTTGAGCGCATCGCCCCAGCGCATTTCATCCACGGTCTGAATGCGCGGCGCGGCGCGACGTTTTTCGATGAACAGGATGATGACACCGCCGATCACCAGCGCCGCCGCCACCGTCAGCGGATTGAACAGCACCCCCTTGATGGTGGAATGAAACAACCAGCCCAACACCGCCGCCGGCAAAAAGCCGACCAGCAACAAGCCCACGAAGCGCTGCGCGCCGCGCTCGCGCGGCAGATCGACGGCAACGCGCAGCAAACGCTCGCGGTATTCCCAGCAAATGGCCAGGATGGCGGCAAACTGGATAACGATCTTAAACACGCTGCTGGCGTCGCCCGTGTAGCCGAGCAGATCGCCGGCAACGATCAGGTGCCCGGTGGAGGAAACCGGCAGGAATTCGGTCAGGCCCTCGATGATGCCGAGGATCAATGCGGTGATGAGAAGCTGTAAGTCCATGCGGCAGGCGTTCTAGGGTGATGGAAGGCGGCGATTATATAGTTCGTGCTTGGACAATGATGTTTTCGGGCGAGTGCGGGGAGTTCGGGATCGATGAGGCTGGTCGGGAGGGCCTGACTAACTGCTCATATAAGGGGCAACCTCGCGCCTCGAAAAACCGGTTGCTTCTTTCTCGTCTTGCTTGCCATACATGTTTTTTGGCAACATGCTATGCCTTACGCGCAATATTTATGACATTTTAATTTTATTGGGCGCTGTGAATATGGCAATTGTTGATTACCTTACAGCTATTCTCTGCTTTATTACTGCTCTCTATTCGTACCTTACGTATAGAATGGTCAAAGCGAGTGAGGCGTCTGTCCAAGCAATGCGAGAGCAATCTGAATCCATGCTCAGGCCATATGTAACCGTCTCTCCGTATGTTAGACCACATACTACTTTGCTTTATCTCCGAATCGAAAACACAGGGAAAAGCGCAGCGGAGAATCTGCGATTGTCCATGGACAAAGATTTCTTCCAGTTTGGTGAGGCTAAGCGGCCTGATCATAATCTACGAACAAAAGCTGCATTTATAGCTCCGATTCAGAGTTTTCCACCTGGCGCAAAACTGGTGTTTGCTCTTGGGCAGGGATTCGTTATTTTTGCTCCCAGTGCGGATCAAGATCGCGTTCCACAGCAATTCTCAATTACGGCGACTTACAGCATGGGAGCACGCGAGTTTACGGAGGTGAATCGCATTGATTTGCGCCCCTACATTGGAAGTGAAGATGAGCTTGAGCCGATTGTTGAAGAGCTTGAGAGAATCCGCAAAGTGCTCACAAAATGAAAGTAATGCCTGATGCAAATTCCCTTTGCTGTTTTTGGTAATAGCGTTGGGTATCGCCAGCAACTTGTGCCTGTAGGCTGACCAGAGCGATCCTCTTTCGCTTGCCAGCCAGCCGCACCCGCTCAGGCAGTAAGCCGTTCCAGCCGGGCGAGCCAATCGAGCGCGGCTTCGCGGCTATCGCCGCACATTTCGACGGAAGGCGTCAGGCTGCCGCAGACTTTGGGGCGGCGTGGATCGCCGAACAGGCGGCAGCGGTCGAGGTCGTCCAGTTGCGCGCAACGTGCGCCGGCTGGTTTGCCGTCGGGCATGCCTGGAATCGGGCTGGAAATGGAGGGTGCGATGCAGCAGGCGGCGCAGCCGGGCCGGCAGGCGGGTGCGCGTTCAGCCATGCGGGAGCGCATCCCACCAGCCGAGCGCGTTTTCCAGTGTCGGTTGTAGCAGGCTGCCGGCGCCGCCGGTGAATTCTTTCCACTCGGGCAGAAAGCGTTCGCCCACAGCGGTGAGTAGCGGGATGCCGGCTGCGGCGGCAAGGCCCATTTCTTCGCGCAGACCTGCGCCGGCCGCTTCTTGCGAGCTGAATTTGTTGAAGATCAGCAGCATCGCGCCGTGCTCGATGGCTGTGCGCACCGCGACTGTGGCGCGCGCCAGCGCGGCCGGGTCGAGGCGGCAGGATTGCGATCCGCTGCCGAGGTCTTGCGATAGCGAGAAGCGTTGGCCGCTGGCGAGGTCTTCGAGCGCCATGCCGCAGGCGCAGGCGTCGGCATCGGTGTTGTCGGATGCGTGCTGCACAACGCCGCCCAGTTTGACGCCGCGCGCGGCGAATGCGCGTGCAATGGCGATCATGAGTGCGTCAATATCGTCCGCCGGGCTGTAGATGATGGCGGCCAACGGCAGGGCGGAGGGTGCGGTCATGGCGGGCGCGGTGGGAACGGCGATGTGCGATTGTCTCACCCGCTTGCGTTTGCGCCCACTACTACGCGTGAAGGTGGTGTTTTTGACCCGGTTATCGCCAGGGGGCTAAAAACTTTCGCTTCGATTACGGTGCTTTGCTTTTCCCATAAGCTACTGCAATGGTTTGTTTCCATGAAGTGCTTCGCTGCGCGGGGCGTTCGTATATAAGGTTCCACGGGCCAGACGTACCGCGATGGCGGGCGGTCGTTCGAGAAAGGCTTCCAGTTGTGCAATATTTGCCGCGCAGACGATAGGGGCTTCTGTAATAGGCAACTGCATGGGATCGCTCCTCAATAATTGGCGGGCAACCTGATCGCCGAATTGCTGGGCAAGTTCCTCCCTGATCAAGCGGTATTCTTTTTGTATTTCCGTGAGTTCGATTCTTGGTGTTTCGGGGGGGAGCTCGTTACGCAGGCCTTGATCTGCCGAAACGTAAACGTCGATCAATGCTTGCTGGAACATTTGATTGGCTTCGGTGCTGAAAGCGGCTGACAAGGTTTGTGGCGCCAGCGGCTGCCCCTTGGTGGCGCGATAGCATTCCGCCGGATCGTAAGACTGCAGCGCCTTGAATGAATC
Organism: Azoarcus sp.; assembly: GCA_031546845.1. Lineage (GTDB taxonomy): Bacteria > Pseudomonadota > Gammaproteobacteria > Burkholderiales > Rhodocyclaceae > Azoarcus. The sequence goes on from JAVBJT010000055.1 coordinate 17,112, forward strand.
GACTGTTACCTGAGCCCAGGCCAGGGTGCTGCTTCGGTCCGCCCACCCCAGCCGGTAGTTGCCCTGTTGTGTCAGCAGTGGGCGGGTTTGACGGAATGCTTCTTCCATCGTCTGACCTTCGATGAGAAGGCGGTGCATGAGTACATCGTGGAGTTGCTTATAGTCGTTGGGCGCCAGGCGTTTGATCGTGGCATAAAGTGGATGTGCATCGAGTTCGTCCTGGATGCGTACGCGCGGATCGATATGGCGGCGCGCGAAATGCGACTGACTCGTTCCCCAGCCAATCAGGGTGAAGACCAGGAGCAGCGAGGAAAAGCCGGCAAGCAACTCATGATCATTGAAGGGGTGCCTGCGCGAAAGTGCCCAGATGACGATTCCAGCGATCGATCCGGCGGCGGGCATGAGCAGTAGGTCGAGCCAGAATGACATCATGGTTTGGCGCCCAACAGGCCGGTTCGCCAGCCGGCTGCGCGCAGCATCCGGGTTGCCTTGATGCTCAGAGAGGCGAGCGCTACCAGATTGATCAGAGGAAAGCAGGCAAGAACCATAAAGAGAACTTTCTGATTCTGGTTTTTGCCAAGGCCTGAACAGATTTTGACGACACCCGCCAAGGCATAGATTGCGACACCGATCAATAGCGCATGGAGCAGGGCGCCTCCGATAGCTTGGCTACGTTCTGCCGCGCGCAGAATCATATTGAGCAGGATGCTGAAAATTACGATCCGTTGTCCGCTTGCCGCGAGCCAGAGCCTTTCTTCGCGTGCGTAATCGTCTTCATCCGACTCCGGCATTACCTTGGACGATGCGTTGTCTGGTTTGGGTGCTGCGTTTGATAGGGCGGAAACGGGGTGCTTCTGCATGAATTTTGCATAAGCGATCTGGCAGGACGGGCATTGCCAATCGGGTGCTTCGTCGCTTGGTTTCCGTACGTAGCCACATTTCGGGCATTTCATCTGGCGTGCTCGGTTGTTGATGGCCGTGCCGTTGCTCTCGGCGTTGCAGAGGGCGGTATCCGTTGGGATGGCTGGCCGGCTTGGAGACGAGGCGCGATTGTCTCATTTGCTCCCATCCATGCCTATCGTCGTGGGTGGTGTCTGGATTGCGCGCCGAGCGTGCTTCGGTTCCGAAACCGCTTTGCCTGGACAGATCGTGTGGGGATAATGCCGCCCACGGCGCGTGGGTTCGCGCCGTGGTGGATGAAAATGAAGCGATGAAACGAGCACAACATATCGGCGGCCGGGGTCCGGCCGCCGATGGTTTTTCCGATTGCCTGACGGCCGACCGGCCGCGCCTGCTGCGCATGGCGCGCGAGTTGGCGCGCGCGCAGGGCGAGCGCAAGGCGAAGCTAGAGGCCGATCTGGCGGGCTTGCGCGCGCGTTCGTGCGAGGCGCTCGCGCGCCGCCGGGCCGCGCTGCCGGTGCCGGACTTTCCGCCGGAATTGCCGGTGTCGGCACGGCGTGAGGATATCGCCGCGCTGTTCGAGGCGCACCAGACAATTATTGTCTGCGGCGAAACCGGTTCGGGCAAGACCACGCAGTTGCCGAAAATCTGCTTGTCGCTCGGGCGCGGCGCGGCGGGCCTTGTCGGCCACACGCAGCCAAGGCGTCTGGCGGCGCGGGCGACGGCGAGCCGTATCGCGCAGGAGTTGGGGAGCGAGCTTGGCCGCACGGTGGGCTATAAGATTCGTTTTACCGACCGGGTGGGCGCCGACAGCCATATCAAGCTGATGACCGACGGCATTCTGCTTGCCGAAACCCAGACCGATCCGCTGCTGGCCGCTTACGACACGCTGATTATCGATGAGGCGCACGAGCGCAGCCTCAATATCGATTTTCTGCTGGGCTACCTGAAAACGCTGCTGCCACGGCGGCCCGACCTGAAATTGATCGTGACTTCGGCGACGCTGGATGCCGAGCGCTTCGCTCGCCATTTCGCCGATGCCGCCGGCCGGCTGGCGCCGGTGATCGAGGTTTCCGGCCGACTTTATCCGATCGAGATGCGTTACCGCCCGGTGGGGGGCGATGAGGCGGGCGCTGGCGAGTCTCCGCCGGATGGAAGGACCACCGCGCGCGGCGGCGGTATGAGCAAGAAGGACCGCGATCTACTCGACGCCATCGTCGACGCGGTGGACGAGGCGCAACGCAGCGGCCCTGGCGATGTGCTGGTGTTCCTCCCCGGCGAGCGCGAAATCCGCGAAGCCGCCGAGGCACTGCGCAAGGGCCAGCACCTGCCCGGCACTGAAATTCTGCCGCTGTTCGCGCGCCAATCGGCGCAGGAGCAGGCGCGGGTGTTCGCCGCCGGCAAGGGCCGCCGTGTGGTGTTGGCGACCAACGTTGCCGAAACTTCGCTGACCGTGCCCGGTGTGCGCTATGTGGTCGATACCGGCCTGGCGCGGGTCAAGCGCTACTCGCCGCGCAACAAGGTGGAGCAGTTGCAGATCGAGAAGATCGCCCAGTCGGCGGCCCGGCAGCGCGCCGGCCGCTGCGGGCGGGTGATGGATGGCGTGTGTTTCCGCCTGTACGACGAAGCCGATTTCGACCGTCGTCCGACGCATACCGAACCGGAAATCCTGCGTTCCTCGCTCGCTGGTGTGATCCTGCGGATGAAGGCGTTGAAGCTCGGCGCGGTGGAGGATTTTCCCTTTATCGATCCGCCTGGCGGGCGTCTGATCGGCGACGGTTACCAGTTGTTGACCGAGCTGGGGGCGCTCGACGATGCGCAGGGCGACGATGCCGCGCGCGAGCTCACACCGATTGGCCGTGAACTGGCGAAGCTGCCGCTGGACCCGAAGATTGGCCGCATGATTCTTGCCGCCCGCGACCGTGGCTGCTTGCGTGAGGTGCTGGTGATTGCCGCTGCGCTGTCGGTGCAGGACCCGCGCGAGCGTCCGCAGGAAAGCACCGGCGCGGCCGATCAGGCGCACGCGAAGTTTCGTGGCGGCGAGCAGGATCAGCGCTCCGAATTTCTCTGGTACGTGAATCTGTGGAAAGCCTGGGATGAGGTGCTGCGCCACGAAACGGGCAACCAGCAGAAGCAATGGTGCAAGCGGCATTTTCTTTCCGCGCTGCGGATGCGCGAATGGCGCGACGTGCATGGGCAGTTGCACGGCCTGTGCGCCGAACACGGCTGGAAAGAGAATGAACTGGCGGCGGATTACGTCACCATCCACAAGGCGCTCGCCACCGGCTTGCTCGGCCACATCGGCTGTAAGATTGAGGATGCCACCGGGCCGCAGGCCGGCAGTTACCTTGGCGCGCGCGGCATCAAGTTCTGGCCGCATCCGGGTTCCACGCTGGCGAAGAAGGCGGGCAAATGGATTATGTGCGCCGAGTTGGTGGATACCTCGCGCCTGTTCGGCCGTTGCCTTGCCCGTATCGAGCCGGAATGGTTGGAAGAGGTCGGCGCTCATCTGCTCAAGCGCCACGTGTATGAGCCGCACTGGTCGAAAACCGCCGGCAGCGTGCGCGCCTGGGAGCGTGGCACGGTGCATGGCTTGGTGCTCTACGGCCGCCGTGGCGTTGCCTACCGCGACGTCGATCCGGCGCTGTGCCGCGAACTGCTGATACGCGAGGGGCTGGTTGCTGGCGAGATCGGCGACGGACCGGCGCGCGGCATGCCCTTTCTCGCCCACAACCAGCGGCTGGTGGCCGAGATCGAGCGGATCGAGCATAAATCGCGCAGGCCCGATGTGCTGGTGGACGAAACGCTGATCGAGGCGTTTTACGACGCCATAATCGGCGCCGAGGTGGTCGATCTGGCCAGTTTCGAGGTGTGGCGAAAAGAGGCCGAGAAAACCGCGCCGAAATTGCTCCACCTGTCGCGCGATCAATTGATGCGCCACGAGGCCGAAGGCATTACCACAGAGCGTTTTCCGGCCTCGCTCAACGTACTTGGGCAAAAGCTCAAGCTGCTTTATCTGCACGAGCCGGGTGCGGCGGACGACGGCGTGACGCTAATCGTGCCGCTGGCGATGCTCAACCAGATTCCCGCCAACCGCTGTGAATGGCTGGTGCCGGGCCTGTTGGAAGAAAAGGTGGGCGCGCTGCTGAAAACGGTGCCGCAGAAGCATCGCCACCGCCTGCAGCCGGTTGCGGACAGCGCCGAGGCGTTTATGGTGCGCTTCGAGGCCGGCGATTTCGATACCGACGAAACCTTGCTGCAGGCGCTGCAACGCTTTGTCGAGGACCGGGTGCAGCTCAAGCTGCCGCTGGAGAGCTTCCGCGCCGAAAACCTGCGCGCGCACTGCTTCATGAATTTCCGCGTGATCGACGAGCATGGCCGCGTGCTTGGCCAGTCGCGCAGTCTGGCCGAATTGCGCGCGCGCTACCGCGATCAGGTGGAGGCGCGTTTTCGCGCCGCGCGCATCGAAGCGCCGGCCCGGACGCGGGAGGAGCCCGATACCGTTCAAGCGGCGCCTACCCGTGGGGCGGCGGCGAACGAAGCGTCGGCTGTGGCCGGCTTGACGGCATGGACCTTCGGCGTGCTGCCCGAGTTGCTCGAAATCAAGGTAGCGGGGCGGGATGTGATCGGCTTTCCCGCGCTGCACGACGACGGCGAAAGCGTATCGCTACGCCCGTTCGATACGCCAGAAGAGGCGCAGCGGGTGCACCGCCGGGGGCTCGCCCGGCTGTTCGTGCTGACGCTGAAAGACCAGGTGCGCGCCATAGAACGCCTGCCGGGCTTACGCGAACTCGCGCTGCAATACATGCCTTTTGGCACCGATGCCGAACTGAAGGCGAGGCTGGTGGAAGCGACGCTGATGCGCGTTTGCCTGCTCGACCCGCTGCCGGCCGACGCTGCCGCGTTCGAGCGCCGCTGCGCCGAGGCCAAGCCGCGCGTTACGCTGGTCGCGCAGGAATTCATGCGTCTGGCGGGGGAGCTCGTGGTCGAGCACGCTGCGTTGCAGAAGCGGCTTACCGGTTTGCGCACCTTCCCCGAGGCGGTTGTCGACATTCAGGCGCAGGTTGGTGCTTTGCTACCGAAAGATTTTCTCGTGACTTTTCCGTGGGAACGCTTGGCGCAATTTCCGCGTTACCTCAAGGCGGCGGCGGTACGAATCGACAAACTCCGTAACAATCCGGCGCGCGATCAGCAAGCGATAAAAGAGTGGAATGAGTTGGCGCGACAGTGGGAACGGGAATCGCAAACCCGGCGTCGCGCCGGCGTGCTCGATCCGCAACTGGAAGAATTCCGCTGGCTGCTGGAAGAGTTGCGCGTTGGCTTGTTCGCGCAGGAGCTGAAAACGCCGATGCCGGTATCGGTCAAGCGGCTGCAAAAAATCTGGGAAAGCCGGCCGCGCTGAAGGCCGCGATGACTTCAGCGCGGGGTTTTTCGCGCCATTCAGCGCAGCGGAATCACCAGCGGCGGCACATTGATGCCGATGACCACCGAAGGCGAGCGGCTATAAACAGTCGGGTAAGGCTGAACAACGGCGTAAGGCGGCGGTGGCGGCCCGTAGTACACGGCGGGCCCGCCGTAATAGGGGCGGGGGTATTCGCGGATGATGACTCTTTCGCGGACGACGGGCGGGCCGCCGTAACGGTAGTAAATGCGATCGCCGCGGTCATCGCGGTCGCCGCGATCCCAACCGCGTCCCGGGCCGCGCCCATCGCGGTCGGCATGGGCCGGCGCGATTGCTCCAATGGCGAGCAAAGCGCCGCACAAGGATGCGATGAGGGGTTTGCGCATAGGGATGGTGTTCATGGTTTTCCTCTTCTCGAACGCAGGGTTTCGTGTTTCCCTGTCCCATATTAGGTGAGGTGGGCCAAGGGGAGCGCGGCCGTGTGTAAGCAGGCATGTTCGGGATTTGCCGGTGCCGGACGGGCTTTTGATGGGGCTGGATCGGGACGGGGTGCTTACGATAGTGCGCGTTTTTTGCTATCATCGCGCGCTTTCCCTTGCTCCACCGGATTCGCATGCCGGGGGGCTGTGTTCCATAACCGCGAGGAGTTTGCATGCGACATTACGAAGTCGTTTTTATCGTCCACCCGGACCAATCCGAGCAGGTTCCGGCGATGATTGAGCGTTACAAATCGATCGTCGGCACCCGCAACGGGCAGATTCACCGTCTGGAAGACTGGGGCCGCCGTCAACTGGCGTATCCGATCCAGAAGGTGCACAAAGCGCACTATGTGCTCATGAATATCGAGACCGACGGCGAAACGCTGGCCGAGCTCGAGCATTCCTTCAAGTTCAATGACGCCGTGCTGCGCCACCTCATCATCAAGATGAAGAAGGCCGTGACCACGCCGTCGCCGATGATGAAGGAAGAGAAATCCCGCTCCCTGACCCCCGCCGCCGGTGGCGAGGATGGCAAGGAAGCCACCGAGGCCGTGGACGCGCCGGTTTAAGGCGTGTCCGAGGCGGGGCTGAACGAATTACGCCTGGAAGCGCGGCTGACCGAGTTGTTGGCGCTGCGCTGGACGCCGGCGGGTGTGCCTGTAGTGGGCTGCACGTTGGCGCATGAATCGAAGCAGATCGAAGCGGGCGTTGCCCGCGATGTTTCGGTGGAAATTCCAGCGCTGGCACTTGGCGAATTGGCCAGTGTGCTCGCGGCGGCGGCGCCAGGCATGTGTGTAGCGGTAACCGGGTTTCTCGCGGCGAAGAGCTTGCGTAGCAAAGCGCCGGTGCTGCACCTGAACAAGATCGAATTTTTGGAAGGAAATTGAAATGGCTTTCAAGCCCAAATCTAAGTCCAAGTTCAAGAAAAAGGACGACCGCGGTGGCCGTGGTCTGTTCAAGCGTCGTAAGTTCTGCCGCTTCACCGCGGAGAAGATCGAAGAAGTCGACTACAAGGATATCGACATCCTGAAGGACTTCATTACCGAGAACGCCAAGATCATGCCGGCGCGTATTACCGGCACCAAATCCGGCTATCAACGTCAATTGTCCGTGGCGGTTAAGCGCGCGCGTTTCCTCGCGCTGATGCCCTACACGGATCTGCACCAATAAGGGGGAATGGACGCCATGCAAATCATTCTTCTCGAAAAAGTCGGCAAGCTGGGCGATCTCGGCGACGTGGTCAAGGTCAAGGACGGTTACGCGCGTAATTTTCTGATTCCGCAAGGAAAGGCGAAACGTGCCACCGAGACCAACATGGCGGAATTCGAAGCCCGCCGTGCCGAACTCGAACGTACCCATGCTGAAAGACTTGCCGCCGCCCGCGATTTGGGCGCCAAGCTCGAAGGCTTGATGGTTCAAGTCACCCGCAAGGCGGGCCTGGACGGCCGTTTGTTCGGTTCCGTGACCAATGCCGACGTATCCGAGGCGCTGGCCGCGCAGGGCTTTGACATCGAGCGTTCCTCGATTCGCATGCCGGATGGCCCGCTTAAGCAGGTCGGCGATATTCAGCTTGAAGTCGCGCTCCATGCCGACGTGCTGGTTGGTATTACCGTTTCGGTGCTGGGCGAACAGGCGTAATCGGGTTCCGGTTGAAAAAAGAAGGGGCTGCCGCGGCAGCCCTTTTTATTTTCCGGTGCTTTATTTTTCAAACCCGCCACGATTCTTGTACGCTCTTTCGTGGCCTCATCACAACGCACATTCCCCACTATGCAATCCGACCCGCAAATGGCATCGATCAAGCTGCCGCCCCATTCCCTCGAAGCGGAGCAAGCGCTGATCGGTGGTGTGTTGCTCGACAACCAGGCATGGGAGCGGGTGGGCGATCTGGTTAACGAAGCCGATTTTTATCGCGACGATCACCGCCGCATTTTTCGCCATATTTCACGCCTGATCGATTTCGGTAAGCCCGCCGACGTTGTGACCGTATTCGAATCGCTGGAAAAAAATGGCGAGGCCGAGCAGGCGGGTGGCCTTGCCTACCTGGCGGAGATTGCGAACAACACCCCTTCCGCCGCGAATATCCGGCGTTACGCGGAAATCGTGCGCGAACGCGCTATTTTGCGGAAACTCGTATCGGTGGGGGATGAAATTGCCGCGAGCGCTCTCAGCCCGTCGGGTAAGGATGCGAAAGCCCTGCTCGACGAGGCGGAGGCGAAAGTGTTCGAGATCGCCGAGGCGGGATCGCGCCACACGAGCGGCTTCGTTTCCATTCAGCCGATCCTGAAGCAGGTCGTCGACCGCGTGCAGGAACTCTACGACCGTGACAACCCGTCCGAAATCACAGGCGTGCCCACGGGGTTTGCCGATCTGGACGAAAAAATGTCCGGCTTGCAGTCGTCCGACATGCTCATCGTTGCCGGCCGGCCGGCCATGGGCAAAACGACCTTCGCGCTCAATGTCGCCGAACACGTTGCGCTGGAAGCGCGCCTGCCTGTGGCGATCTTCTCCATGGAAATGCCCGGCACTCAGCTCGCGACCCGTTTCATCTCATCTGTCGGGCGCATCGACATGCAGAAAATCCGTAACGGACGTCTGACCGATGACGATTGGCAGCGCCTTACCATGGCGATGGGCAAGCTCTACGAGGCGCCGCTCTATATCGACGAAACGCCCGGCCTCAATCCCATCGACCTGCGCGCCCGCGCCCGCCGTCTTGCTCGCCAATGCGGGCGGCTTGGTCTCATCGTCATCGACTACCTGCAGTTGATGGTCGGCACCAGGGATAGTGACAACCGTGCCACCGAATTGTCGGAAATCTCGCGCTCGGTGAAGTCCCTTGCCAAGGAACTGCATGTGCCGATCATCGCTCTTTCCCAGCTCAATCGCGGTTTGGAGCAACGCCCCAACAAACGGCCGATCATGTCCGACCTACGCGAATCCGGCGCCATCGAGCAGGATGCCGATATCATCATGTTTATCTATCGGGATGAAGTGTACAACCCGGACTCCCCCGATAAAGGCACGGCGGAGCTCATCATCGGCAAGCACCGGAACGGCCCGACCGGCATGGTGCGCATGACCTTCCTGGGGCAGTACACGCGCTTCGAGAACTTCTCCTCGACGGGTTACTAGCCGCGCCTGGCTTTGCCCGGCTGCGCTCTGTTGAGGTTTTGAACAGAGAGAAGCGTTTTATAGGCTTGAACCGTTGACAGCTTCTTTTCGCTCCTTCATACTCTCGTTTCTTTGCTGCACCTGATTGGTGCGGTTGCTGCGGTGGGATTGGCAGCGGATCTTTAAAAACTGGACAACCGATA
>JAVBJT010000011.1:0-29661 GCA_031546845.1 Azoarcus sp.
ACCGGGTGAGCGCCACCTCTACGCTTACGACACCGATCACCGGCTTACCCGCTACGTGCTCGAAACCGATACCGCGGTACGCGCCAGCACTTATTTCTACGATCCCTTTGGCAGAAGAATCGCCAAACAGACCCTGCATGCCGACGAGAACGGCACCCCTATCGGCGACATCGATACGACCTGGTACGGTTGGGACGGGGATCGGCTGGTCACCACCGAGCACGGTGGTAGGAAGATTCACACCGTCTATCAACCCAACAGCTTTGTGCCGCTCGTTCGTATCGAGACGGACGATGCGCCGCCCAGGCTGAATCTGGCGCAGAGGATCGAGCAGCAGAGCGGTATTGCGCTTGCACCAACGCAAACCGGGCAGTTGGAGACGATCGAGCAAGAACTCAGGCAAGACGAACTAAGTGAAAAGAACAAGCAATGGTTACAGCAGGCGGGACTCGATCCCATACAACTGAAGGCGATGCTCGATGAGGAGCAGGACGAGGCTCCAAAAACGATCCACCTGTACCACTGCGATCATCTGGGTACGCCGCTGGCGCTGATCGATGAGAAGGGAAAGATCGATTGGAAGATTGAGTTGGATGCGTGGGGGAATGCGCTCAGGGAGCACAACCCCAATGATCTGTACCAGCCGATTCGACTTCAAGGGCAGCACTTCGATCCGGAGTCAGGACTGCATTACAACCGGCATCGCTATTACGATCCAAAGATCGGGCGCTATGTGACGCAGGATCCTATCGGGCTGATGGGGGGTATCAATACCTATATGTACCCACTGGACCCAAACAGCTGGGTCGACGCCACTGGATTAGAAAAAAAATGCCTGCGGTTTGTCGATCCGAAAGCATCGACCACCACAGCAGGAACGGGAAATGCCCAAGCAGACAATGCCATTAATACAGCGGCTAATGCCGGTTTTACTTGGGTTACACAAGATATGAGTTTAGCCGTCGGTGTACCAGCGGCGGTTGGGCAAGGAGCGTTATCTGGGATTTTAGCCGTTGGAGAGCTGTATAAGGCACTGGTACAAGAGGATTATAAATATTATATGGCCCTCGGAGAGCACAAACCCCTTCCCAGAGGCCTGCAAGGAACATGCGCAGGGAATACGTTGAACAAATTGCACTGGGAAGATTTGTGCAGCTTTGAAGATGGCTGGGCAGTCATTGGCAAGGTATGCATGCGCAAATGAAAATCACGACGAGTAAAAAGCTGCTTATTTATTTTTGTGTTTTTATCTCTGGCTGCTCCTCGAGCTTTCTTAGAGTCGAGTCAACAAATATCAGCGCAGAGACACGAATTGGCGATCTTTCGCCAGAAAATCAAGAGTCCCTTATTGCACTCAACAGGGGAACAAGTGGCGAAAATATATTTGATCAAGCAAAAGCAATAACCATCAACGGTTATCGAATATTATTTTCTGACAATGACAAAAAACTATACATAGTTAAAGACAAAAAAGTCATAGCCTCTATTTCCGATGAAGAACAGAGTATTTACCTGGATGATTTTTCAGCACCTTCCATTGGAACTGAAAAAATATCAATAATCGACAATTACATAAAATATACAAACGGGACATTCACCTTTGAAGATTACGGCCTCGATGGCTTGGACGTCAAATACAGGAATGGCCATCTATCGGAGGAAGATGTTTCTTATCTCAACAACCAGAAATGCGACTACACATTGGTCGGCGGCGCTGCATGCTGTAGAGATGAAAATGGAAAGTTAAAGGGGTATCTATTTTCATGGAAAAGCGGATGGGAAAAATCCGGTAACTTAAAGCTTAACGATTGGTGCTTAAAGAAAGATAAGCAGGCTTTGCAATAACCTATCGTATTTGTACGCAACTGCAGGAACAGATCAGTTCGTTGCGGATGGAAGCAATATCACGGCGACAGACGTAAATTTATAAGCAAGCGCTCTCTTATCCATTTGATGGATTTTAATCAGAATCGCGGTCAGCATTTAGCCAATCGGCGCTCACACCAAACACAACGTGCAATCACTGCTGCACGGTTCCTCCGGCCGTTTCTTCCTGGCGCGGCATTGATTCAGCATTCGGCGTTTCACCCTTTGCCGGCGCTTCCGGCAGGATCGAGCGCAGCGGATCGTCGGGGGCGATGCGGCCTGGGGCGACGGGTGGCAGTTCGTCGGCGCGGGATTCGATCAGGATGGTGACGCGGCGGTTGCGCGCCTTGCCTTCTTCCGTGGTGTTGTCCGCCACTGGCCGTTGATCGGCGTAGCCGGCCGCCCTCATGCGCTCGCCGCGGACGCCGGCATCGATGAACAAGCGCACCACCGACGAGGCCCGCACGGCGGAAAGCTCCCAGTTGGAGGGGAAACGAAGGGTGTTGATCGGCGAATTGTCGGTATGCCCTTCGACGGTAATCGGAAACTCCGCCCCGGCCAGCACATTCGCCACAGCGCGCAGCGCCACCGCCGCCGATGTACCCAAGGTCGCTTCGCCGGGTGCGAACAGCACGCTGGCGTTGATTTCCACGGTAATGCCAAAGGCGCCTTCCGATATGCTGACCTGGCCTTCGCGCGTCAGCGGTTCGAGCACGCGGCGGATGCCGTCGGCCATGTCACGCATACGCGCGGCATTTCTCTTGCGCTTCGCCTCCGCTTGCACTTCTTCCGGTGTGCGCGCCGGCGGGGCGGCCACCGGCTTAGCGGGTATCGGTATTATGTTGATCGGCGGCACGACGGGCTGTGCGCCGTCATTGATGTTGACGCGAAACGCTTGCACCAGCGACTCGGACAGTATTTTGTATTTGCCTTCGTTGACCGACGACAGGGAATACATCACCACGAAAAAGGCGAACAACAGGGTGATGAAGTCGGCATAGGAAACGAGCCATCGCTCGTGGTTCTCGTGTTCGTCTTCGTGCTTGCGTCTGCGTGCCATGATGATGAAACTCCTGGAGCAAGCATTCTATACGGACAAAACACGTCATTCTTGAGCTTATGCCACATCGTTGACCGCCCGGACACGCTCAGGCAGTGCAGCGCGCGCCCATGCGCGCCACCGTCACGCGCGAACCGGGGCGGCGTTCGAGCGCGGCGCTGATCCACGCGGAGCAGTCGATCAGCGCATCGAGGTCGACGCCGGTACGCACGCCGAGGCCTTCGAGCAGATAGACGACATCCTCGGTGGCAACGTTGCCCGATGCGCCAGCGGCGTAGGGACAGCCGCCGAGGCCGGAGACGGAGGCGTCGAAGGTCGCCACGCCCATTTCCAGCGAGGCGTAGATGTTCGCCACGGCCATGCCATAAGTGTCGTGGTAGTGCCCGGCCAGATGGGCGGCCGGCACGCGCGCGGCCACCGCCTCGAGCATGCGCTGGATGGTCCGGGGCGTGCCGACGCCGATGGTGTCGCCCAGGCTGATCTCGTAGCAGCCCATGCGGAACAGGGTTTCGGCGACCTCGGCGACGGCGCGCGGAGCAATGTCACCTTCGTAGGGGCAGCCGGCAACGCAGGAAACGTAGCCGCGCACTTTGACGCCGGCCGCTTGCGCCGCGTCTACGACCGGGCGAAAGCGTTCCAGCGATTCGGCGATGGAGCAGTTGATGTTCTTTTGCGAGAACGACTCGGACGCCGCGCCGAACACCGCGACCTCCTTCGCCCCGGCGGCAAGCGCCGCTTCGAAGCCTTTCAGGTTGGGCGCGAGCACTGGGTAGGCGACGCCCGGCGACGGCGCGGCCAGCACGCGGCCGAGCACTTCGGCGTTGTCGCCCATCTGCGGCACCCATTTGGGCGAGACGAAGGAGGTCGCCTCGATTGTTTTCAAGCCGGCGGCGGCGAGGCGGCGGATCAGCTCCACCTTGGTGTCGGCCGCGACCAGCCGCTTTTCGTTCTGCAGGCCGTCGCGCGGGCCAACTTCGACGATTCTGACTGCTTCGGGCAGGTTCATGCCTGTCGCTCCTGTGCGGAATGTGTCAACACGCCGCCCCTCAAGCCTGGGCAACGTCGAATTCGACCAGTTCGGCGCCATCGGCCACCTGCTCGCCCACGCCGAAGCGGAAGGACTTGACCGTGCCGGCGGCGGGGGCGGCAATAGTGTGTTCCATCTTCATCGCTTCCAGGATGACCAGCGGCGCGCCCTTTTCCACCCGCGCCCCTTCCTGGGCGACGAGCGCGATAACCTTGCCCGGCATCGGCGCAAGCAGCCCGCCCTCGGCGCCACCGCCGTCGCCGGCGTGGTGCAGCGGGTCGATGCTGGCCAGTTGCCACGTGCGGCCATTGACGAACACATGGCGCTTTTCACCGGCGGCGATCACGGTGGCATCCATGCGCGTGCCGTCGATCTCGACGCGCAACAGGCCGCGCGGATTGACTTCGCCGCGCACCATGTACGCGCGGCCATCGAGGCAGAGCGTGTAACCATCGGCGTGGTAACCGATCTGCACCGTGCGTGCGGTGTCTTCGCAGCGGTACAGCAGTTCGCGCCGCGCCTCGGCGTTGAGCCGCCAGCCGTCGCGCGCGTGCCAGGGCGAATGCGGGTCGGGGTGGCGCTCGGCGCGGCGGCCGGCGGCCTCGGCCTCGCGCAGCAATTGGGCGAGCGCGGCGACGAGCCAGACCGTATCGGGCACCGCTTCCTCAGCGGGGAACAGGTAGTCGCGCTCGCGCTCGATCAGGCCGGTATCCAGATCGGCGGTGGCAAAGGCCGGGCAGGCGGTGAGGCGGGACAAAAAGCTGACATTGTTGGCCACGCCGACGATGCGGTAATCCGCCAGCGCCTGCAGCATACGGGCAAGCGCGCGGTCGCGGTTCTGATCCCAAACGATGAGCTTGGCGATCATCGGATCGTAGTAAGGGGTGATCGAATCGCCCTCCTCCACGCCGGTATCGACACGCACATGGAGCGATTCCACCGGCGGCGCGAGGTGCACCAGCTTGCCGGTGGAAGGCAGAAAACCCTTTGCCGGATCTTCGGCGTAGATGCGCGCTTCCAGCGCGTGCCCACGGATTTGCAACTGCTCCTGCGCCAACGGCAAACGCTCGCCGGCCGCCACGCGCAACTGCCATTCGACCAGATCGAGGCCGGTAATCATTTCGGTAACCGGATGCTCGACCTGCAGCCGCGTGTTCATCTCCATGAAATAGAAGCTGCCGTCCTGATTGGCGATGAACTCGACCGTGCCGGCGCCGACGTAGCCAACGGCCTTGGCCGCCTCCACCGCCGCCTTGCCCATCGCCGCGCGCCGCTCGAGCGTCATGCCGGGCGCGGGTGCTTCTTCCAGCACTTTCTGGTGGCGGCGCTGCACCGAGCAGTCGCGCTCGAACAGGTAAACGCAGTTGCCGTGCGTATCGCCGAACACCTGGATTTCGATGTGGCGCGGACGGACGATGTACTTTTCCACCAGCACGTGGTCGTTGCCGAACGAGGCCGCCGCCTCGCGCTTGCACGAAGCCAATGCGTCGGCGAAGTCTTCCGCGCGCTCGACCAGTCGCATGCCCTTGCCGCCACCGCCCGCCGCCGCCTTGATGAGCACCGGATAGCCGATGGCATCGGCCTCCTTGCGCAACAAGGCGGGGGTTTGGTCGTCGCCGTGGTAGCCGGGGGTGAGCGGCACGCGGGCCGCTTCCATCAGCTTCTTCGCTTCGGATTTGGAGCCCATCGCGTGGATCGCCGATACCGGCGGGCCGATGAAGACGATGCCGGCTTCGGCGCAGGCGGCGCAGAAATCCTCGTTTTCGGAAAGAAAGCCGTACCCCGGGTGAATCGCCTGCGCGCCCGTCTGCTTCGCGGCGGCGATGATGCGCTCGATCACCAGATAGCTCTCACGCGCCGCCGCCGGACCGATCAGCACGGCCTCGTCGGCCATGCGCACATGGCGCGCGCCCGCGTCCGCCTCGGAATACACCGCCACGGTGCGGATGCCCATGCGGCGAGCGGTCTTGATGACCCGGCAGGCAATCTCGCCGCGATTGGCGATCAGAATCTTGTCGAACATATCGTCTCCTCCGCTGCGCCCCCCGATTTGCCGGGGAACGTCGATGTAGGTATGCCGCGCCGCTTTGGAATCCAGCGCGAAACGTTGTTATGGGCGTTACGAAAAACCTTCGCTTTCCCGCGCGCGCGGGCGCAGCAGGCGCCGGACAAAGCGCCACAGCACGACGATGAGCCATACCGCCAGCACCAGAAACACCACCAGCCCGGCCAGGAACCACAGCGGGTGGGTCAGCAGCGCCCACAATCCGCCGACGAACAGCGCATCCTCGCTGAACGAGGCCGCCACGTTGCTCACCGGCTCGGGCGAGGTGTTGAGCGCCGCGCGCGCGCCGGCCTTGGCGAAGTGGGTGCCGGCGGCGAGCGTGCCACCGGCCAGCGCCGCCGCCACCTGCACCGCGCCGCCCTGGTCGCCCATCACCGCCGCCGCCAGCGCCGCACCGGCGGGAATGCGGATGAAGGTGTGAATCGCGTCCCACAGCGAATCGAGCCAGGGCAGCGTGTCGGCGAAAAACTCCATCACCAGCATAATCCCGGACAAGCCGAGCACCAGCGGATGGGTCAGTACCTCCAACTCGCCCGGCAATTGCACACCGCCGAAGCGGCCCAACACACCGAGCGCGAACACCAGCGCGTACAGCCGCAGCCCACTCGCCCACCCCAAACCGGCGGCAAGCGCGGCGAGCGAAGCCATGTTCAGCGGCAGCCCGCGCCAATCGCGCAGCGCTTCGAGGCCGGTGGAAACGGTGGCGATATCGTCCATGATGGTGACCTACGCGTCGTTCCGTTCAGAAAGCGTTCAGCCCTGCACCGTCCACGCCGCCGGCCGTTTGGCGAGAAAGGCATCCAGCCCCTCGCGCGCTTCCGGCGTGGCGCGCAGGTGGGCGATGCGGCGCGCGGTGTCGCTCACCACGCCGTCGTCCACCGGGCGGTTGACCACGTTACGGATCAGCTCCTTCGCCGCCGCCTGCGCCTTCGGCCCGCCAGCGAGCAGCGCCTGCACCAGTTCCGCCACCTGGGCGTCGAGCGCGGCTTCATCCTCCGCCAATTCATGCACCAGCCCGATCGCCACGGCGCGCGTGGCGTCGATCCGCTCGGCGCTCTGGAAATAGCGGTAGCACTGACGCTCGCCAATAGCACGCAACACATAAGGGCTGATGGCCGATGGGATGATGCCGAAGCGCACTTCCGAGGTAGCGAACACCGCGCGCACCGAAGCCACGCAGATATCGCAGGCCGAGGCCAAGCCCATGCCGCCGCCCAGCGCGGCGCCATGCACGCGGGCAATGGTCGGCTTGCCCATTTCCGCCAGCGTGCGCAGCATGCTGGCGAGCCTGCCCGCGTCGGCAAGGTTTTCTTCCACGCTGGCGCTGGCCGCCGCTTTCATCCAATTCAGGTCGGCGCCGGCGGAAAAGCTCTTGCCGCGCCCAGCCAACACCACCACGCGCACGGCTTCGTCGGCGTCGAGCGCCTTGCAGGCGGCGGTGAGATCGGCGATCAACTGCGCATTAAAAGCGTTGTGCACGTCCGGGCGGTTCATCCAGATCGTGGCGACACCGTTGCCGTCACGCGCTATTTCCAGTGTTTCGAACATTTTTGCTTCCACCTTATTCATTTCACGATCAAAGAATGGCACAGCCGTTCATGGGTTTTTCATTTCCCGCTGCTGCTTGTAGATCCAATCCAGTTCCGGCGCGGCCTGCCCCATCGCGGTCAGCGCCGCGCTGATCTGGCCCCGGTGGTGCGTGCCGTGGTTGAACACATGGCCCAACGCCAAGGAGAAAGGCACGCATACGGCAAGGCCATTGCTGCGGGTGTACGTCAATTGGTTCGCCATGCATGCAACATCGAGCGTTTCCAGCCAAGGACGCCAGCGCTCTGCCGCGGAGAGCAGCGCTTCACACAGCGCGGCACGGCCGGTGTGCAGTTCGGCATCGAGCGCGGTACGCATCGAACGGCCCTCGGCGAAACGCGAATACCACAGACTATCGGCCACCAACAGGTGGTTGAGCGTGCGATGCACCGAGCGGAAGAACAAGCCCACTTCACGATGCCACTGCTCGTCCGACAGCGCGGCAAGATATTCATCCAGCAGCGTGCGCGTAGCCCAAACGTGATAACGGGCCAATTCGCCGAAATAATCTCGCAGGTCCATCGCCTCTCCTATCCGGTTTCAGACACAGATCATTCCGGGCACTTACATTCTGAACACACCGAACTTGGTCGGCTGAATCGGCGCGTTGAGCGCGGCCGACAGGCTCAAACCAAGCACGCGCCGCGTCTGCGCGGGGTCGACCACGCCGTCGTCCCACAGCCGCGCGGTGGCGTAGTACGGGTGGCCCTGCGCTTCGTACTGGTCGCGGATCGGCGCCTTGAAGGCTTCCTCGTCCTCGGCACTCCACTTTCCGCCCTTGGTTTCGATGCCGTCGCGCCGCACGGTGGCGAGCACGCTCGCGGCCTGCTCGCCGCCCATCACGGAAATGCGGGCGTTGGGCCACATCCACAGAAAGCGCGGCGAGTAGGCGCGGCCGCACATGCCGTAGTTACCGGCGCCGAAGCTGCCGCCGATCAGCGCGGTGATCTTGGGCACCTGCACGGTGGCGACCGCGGTCACCATCTTCGCGCCATCCTTGGCAATGCCGCCGTTTTCGTATTTTCGCCCGACCATGAAGCCGGTGATGTTCTGCAGGAACAGCAGCGGAATGCCGCGCTGGCCGCACAATTCGATGAAGTGCGCGCCCTTTTGCGCCGACTCGCCAAACAGAATGCCGTTATTGGCGACGATGCCGACCGGATAGCCATAGAGCTGGGCGAAGCCGCAGACGAGCGTGGTGCCGTAGCGCGCCTTGAATTCGTCGAAGCGCGAACCGTCGACAACGCGGGCGATGATCTCGCGCACATCGAAAGGCTTGCGCGTATCGGTCGGCAGAATGCCGTAGATTTCTTCCGGATCGTAAGCCGGTTCCTCCCCCGCGCCAATGGCGAGGCCCGGCTGCTTGCCCCGGTTGAGGTTGGCGACGATGCGCCGCGCCAAATACAACGCGTGCGTATCGCTTTCGGCCAGATGATCGGCCACGCCGGAAAGCCGCGTATGCACGTCGCCGCCGCCGAGGTCTTCGGCGCTCACCTCCTCGCCCGTGGCGGCCTTCACCAGCGGCGGACCGCCGAGAAAGATCGTGCCCTGGTTGCGCACGATGACGGTTTCATCCGACATCGCCGGCACATAAGCGCCACCAGCGGTGCAGGAACCCATCACCACAGCAATCTGCGCAATGCCGCGCGCGCTCATGTTGGCCTGGTTGTAAAAGATGCGGCCGAAGTGGTCGCGGTCGGGAAAGACTTCATCCTGGCGCGGCAGAAAGGCGCCGCCGGAATCGACCAGATAAATGCACGGCAGGTGATTCTCGCTGGCGATTTCCTGCGCGCGCAGGTGCTTCTTCACCGTCATCGGGTAGTAGGTGCCGCCCTTCACCGTGGCGTCGTTGGCGACGATCATGCACTCCACGCCCTGCACGCGGCCGATGCCGGTAACGATGCCGGCGCCCGGCGCGTCGTTGTCGTACATGTCGTAGGCGGCAAGCTGGCCGACTTCGAGGAAGGGCGTGCCGGGATCGAGCAGATGGTTGACCCGCTCGCGCGGCAAGAGCTTGCCGCGCCCGGTGTGCTTGGCGCGCGCGGCCTCGCCGCCGCCGAGCGCAACCTTGGCGGCCTTGGCGCGCAGATCGTCGACCAGCGCGCGCATGGCGGCGGCGTTGGCCTGGAAATCGGCGGCGCGGGTATTGAGCTTGCTGTCCAAACGGCTCATGCCGTTTCCTCCTCGTTCAATCCCAGTTGCTCCTTCATCGCGTCGCGAATCTTGAACTTCTGGATTTTGCCGGTCACCGTCATCGGAAAGCCTTCCACGAAGCGCAGATAGCGCGGCACCTTGTAATGCGCGATCTGCCCCTGGCAGAACTGGCGCACCTCGTCCTCGGTGAGTTTCTGCCCCGGCTTGACGACGATCCAGGCGCACAACTCCTCACCGTATTTCTTGTCCGGCACACCGACCACCTGCACATCCTGAACCTTCGGATGGCGGTATAGAAACTCCTCGATCTCGCGCGGATACACGTTCTCGCCACCGCGGATGACCATGTCCTTGATGCGGCCGACGATGTTGACGTAGCCCTCGTCGTCCATCGTCGCCAAATCGCCCGTGTGCATCCACCTTTCGCCGTCGATGGCCTCGCGGGTCTTGTCGGCATCGTCCCAGTAGCCGTGCATCACCGAATAACCGCGCGTGCACAGTTCGCCGGTGACGCCGATCGGCGCGATGCCGCCGGTTTCGGCATCGACGATTTTCACCTCCAGATGCGGCTGCACCGTGCCAACGGTGGAAACGCGCTTGTCCAGCGGCGTATCGGTGGAGCTTTGGCAGCTTACCGGGCTGGTTTCGGTCATGCCGTAGGCGATAGTAATTTCCGCCAGATTCATTTCGCCGACCACACGCTTCATCACCTCGATCGGGCACGGCGAGCCGGCCATGATGCCGGTGCGCAGCGTGGCGAGGTCGAACTCCTTGAAGCGCGGGTGATCCAGCGCGGCGATGAACATCGTCGGCACACCGTGCAAGCCGGTGCATTTTTCCGCCTGCACGGTTTCGAGCACCGTGAGCGGGTCGAAACCGTCGTTCGGATAAACGATGGTCGAACCGTGCGTGAGGCACGCCAGATTGCCCAACACCATGCCGAAGCAGTGGTACAGCGGCACCGGAATACACAAGCGGTCGGCCGGCGTGAGCTTCATGCACTCGCCGATGAAAAAACCGTTGTTGAGAATATTGCGGTGGGTGAGCGTCGCGCCTTTCGGAAAACCCGTGGTGCCGCTGGTGAACTGGATGTTGATCGGGTCGATGGGCCGCAGCGTGCGCCCCGCCTGGGCAATGCGCGGATCGTTCGGATCGCCGCTGGCAAGCAGCGCGGAAAAACGCAGCATGCCCGGCTGCTCGCCGCCCTCGCCGGGGCTGTCGATCCACGCCACCGCGCGCAGATGCGGCAGGCGCTGCGAGGCCAACGCGCCGGGCACGGCGCGGTCCAGCTCAGGCGCAAGCTCACGCACCATGCCGACGTAATCACTGGTCCTGAACTGCGCCATCATCACCAGCGCCTTGCAATCCACCTTGTTGAGCGCGTATTCCAACTCGGCCACGCGGTAGGCCGGATTGATATTGACCAGGATGACGCCGATCCTCGCCGTTGCCAGTTGCATCAACACCCACGGCGCATTGTTGTGCGACCAGATGCCCACGCGATCGCCCTGCGCCAATCCCAAACGCAGCAACGCGCTGGCAAGCCGGTTGGCCTCGGTCTGCAACTCGCGGTAGGTGTAGCGCTTGCCCTCGTGCCGGCTTACCAGCGCCTCGCGCTCGGGCTGGCGCTCGACCATCGCGTCGAAAAAACTGCCGATGGTCCACTCGATCAACGGCACATCGGTAGCGCCCTTGGCGTAGCTTTCAGTCAATCGTTTTGTATTCATTGTCGTGTCCCCTCCCCTTTCGCTACGTGGCGAAAGGATGCCATTTCGATTTTCCCCTCGCCCCGGCGAGGGGAAAGGAAAAATCAAGGCATCAGGCCGCTTCGGCGAACAGTTCGCGCCCGATCAGCATTCGCCGGATCTCGCTGGTGCCCGCGCCGATTTCATACAGCTTGGCATCGCGCCACAGGCGGCCGACCGCGTAATCGTTGGTATACCCAACGCCACCCAGCGTCTGAATCGCCTCACCGGCCATCCACGTCGCTTTTTCCGCGGTGTAGAGGATCACCCCGGCGGCATCCTTGCGCAGCGTGCGGGCGTGGTCGACACGATCGCAGGCCTGCCCGACCGCGTAAGCGTAGGCGCGGCACGCGCTCCAAGTGGAATACATATCGGCCACCTTGCCCTGCATGAGCTGGAATTCGCCAATCGGCGTACCGAACTGCTTGCGCTCGTGCAGGTAAGGCAACACCGCATCCATGCACGCGGCCATGATGCCGAGCGGCCCGCCGGAAAGTACCGCGCGCTCGTAATCCAGGCCAGACATCAACACCTGCACGCCACGGCCGATGTTGGCCTCGCCGCCGAGCACGTTTTCCACCGGCACCTCGACGTCGTCGAAGAACAGCGGGTAGGTGTTGGAACCGCGCATGCCGAGCTTGTCCAGATGCGGGCCGCAGGAAAAACCCTTCATCCCCTTCTCGACGATGAAAGCGGTAATTCCGCGCGAGCCGGCGTTGATATCGGTCTTGGCATACACCACCAGCGTATCGGCATCGCCGCCGTTGGTGATCCACATCTTGGCGCCGTTGAGCACGAAGCGGTCGCCCTTGCGGTCGGCGCGCAGCTTCATGCTGACCACGTCGGAGCCGGCGTTGGGCTCGCTCATCGCCAGTGCGCCGACATGCTCGCCGGAAATCAGCTTGGGCAGGTATTTACGCTTCTGCGTGTCGGTGCCGTTGCGGCGCAACTGGTTGATGCAGAGATTGGAGTGCGCGCCGTAGGACAAGCCGACCGAGGCCGAGGCGCGGGAAATTTCCTCCATTGCCACGATGTGGGCAAGGTAGCCCATCGCGGTGCCACCGTACTCCTCCTCCACCGTCATGCCGTGCACGCCGAGGTCGCCGAGTTTTTTCCACAGATCGGCGGGGAAGTGGTTATCGCGGTCGATCGCCGCGGCGCGCGGCGCGATCTCGCTGGCACAAAAATCGCGCAGCGTATCGCGCAGCATCCCGACGGTTTCGCCGAGCCCGAAATCGAGGCTGTGAAACGACATAGGTGTCTCCTCCTTGTCTGATTGAATTGTTCCGCTGGCTAAAACCCGGCGCTCTTTTTGGCGCGCGTTGTATCCGGCATCCACACCCGGCATCGAGGCCGACACTTCCTGCCTTTCCGACCGGGCGCAACTGCCGCCTATCCAGCGATGGAAACGATCATACGTAGCATCTCAAAAAAAGTGAACATTAATTCACAAAATGAGGGAAAATTCATCTCATGGCCTACCGACGCTCCGCATTGATGGAAGAAAGACTCGCCGACAACCGCGACCGCATCCTGCTCGCGGCGCGAAAGCTGGTCGCGGACGGCGGTTTCCGGGAAGCGCAGGTGGCCGCGGTCGCCACGGCGGCAGGGCTTTCCACCGGCACGATCTACCGCTATTTCCCTTCCAAGGCGGAACTTTTCGTTGAAGTGCTGACGCTCGCCGTCGAACAGGAAATCCAAATCCTCGACGAAATCGCGCGGCGCGACGCGCCCGCGAGCGAACGGCTCGGCGCCGCTGTCGCATCCTTCGTGCGGCGCGCGCTGGCGGGGCCGAACCTGGCCTACGCCTTCATTGCCGAGCCCGTGGACCCGGAAGTCGACGCCGCCCGTATCCGCTGCCGCAAGCAGTTCGGCGATGTATTCAAGGCTATTCTGACCGCCGGTATCGACAGCGGCGAGCTCCCCGCGCAAGACTGCGACGCGGCCGCGGCCTGCATCGTCGGCGCCTTTACCGAGGCGCTGGTCGGCCCGATTGGCCCGACCACGCGCAACACGCGCGACAAAGCGCGGCTGATCGAATCGATCCGCGCCTTCTGCACCCGGGCCGTGGGCGGCTGAACTCTGCCCGGATTATTTGACGACGGTAACGGGAATAGCGGATTGGTGCAGCACTTCGGTCGCTACCGAACCCAGCAACAGCCGCTTGACCCCACCGAGCCCATGACTGCCCACCACTATCAAGCCGAATTCGCCTTCATTGGCGAAACGCACGATCGTCTCGGCCACATGGCCGACCGTGACATGTACCGTACACGGAACACCGGCCTGCTCCAGCATGTCGCGCACACCGCGTAAAGCAGCCTGCCCTTCCTCGCGGTAATAGCGCTCGATTTCGTCATGGCCGACAAACATGCGCGCATGGCCGGAATCGATCGACATCTGCACATTGAGCAAATGAATATCCTGTGCGCAACCGGCCGCGCGCAAACGCAGCACATACTCCGCCGCCCGGCTGCCGCATTCGGAACCGTCCACCGCTACCAGAATCTTGACCAGGTTTTCCGCCGTGCTCATTTGCCCGTCTCCTTGCCGTCAAGTTTGATTTCGGTCAGCGGCGGCGGTGGCAGCCCTCCCCGACGCGCCAGCCACTTGCCGAGGCTCACCACCAGAACCGCGCAGATCGCGCTGGTCACATAATGCAGCCAGTCAGGCGCACCGCTCAGATACGGCTCAAGAACAACATCCCCCACCAACATCCCGCCCGCGATCCAGCCCAGCAACGCCCCACCAAAGGTGATGACCATCGGAAAACGATCCATCAGCCGCAGGACGAATTTGCTGCCCCAGACGATGATCGGAATGCTCACGACGATGCCGAAAACCACCAGCATCATGTTCCCCTTGGCCGCGCCGGCAACGCCGATGACGTTGTCCAGGCTCATCACCGCGTCGGCGACGATGATCGTCTTGATCGCGCCGACCAGATGCGTGCTGCCCTCGATGTTCTCGTGCCCGTCCTCTTCCTCGGGCAGCAACAGCTTCACGCCGATCCAGATCAACAACAACGCGCCGGCCACTTTCAGGAACGGCAGCGCGAGCAATTGCAAGGCGAAGAAAATCAGCACGATACGCAACCCGATCGCGCCCGCCACGCCCCAGAAAATGCCTTTGCTGCGCTGATGCTCGGGCAAGCGCCGGCAAGCCAGCGCGATCACGATCGCATTGTCCCCGCCAAGCAGAATATCGATTGCAATGATCTGCGCCACCGAGACCCAAAAGCCTGGCTGCAGGAACATCTCGTACATTACACCCCTCCCCCGGTTGCTCGTCCCAATGGCGCCATTCGCCACGGAAAGCACCGCCACCGCCGTGCATTGTAACCGGCCACGCATACACGCCTCTTTACACACCAGGCTCGATGGCGCGCGAAATGTGCTCTCCGTAGTTATTCATCAACGACGTGGTTGTGCGCTTTGCCGCGCAACTACTCCACGCGCTTTTTTCCAAAGGGCAGCTTCGTCAACATAGCGTGGTGGTCAATCTCGACAGCAAGCGCGCCGGCCCCATCGAGGTCGATCCACGCACTCGGGCACGGTTTGGGTGCCGCAGGGTGTGATGCACGATGGGGCGAGGAAATGCCGTTGCCTCCCTTAAGCCATCAAGTATTGCAAGACCATGCCGTTAACATGGTGAGAATCCCTAACAAAAATAAACAATTCTGGCGTCGTTGCCCCGCCTTGCCGTACTTACATGTTCTGTCTGCAACGGAACGCTTGGGCAGAGCCGCTTCGCCAGAGCTTCCAAGTCGCATGATCTTCGGAAGGGTGAAGCAATGAAAATCGACGCGCAAAGCACATCTTCGTTCTCGCAAACACTATGGCAACTGGAGGAATCCAGGAACGACCGCAAAAAACAGAGGGCTTCTGAGGAGGAAGCGAAAAGGCTTTCGGCTCTCGAATCGCTACGCAACATGCCAAGTGCCGCGGAAACGGGCAAGGCCGCGGCGCAGGCTCGCATGGCGCAATTGAAAAGCCAGTTGGAAGCTTTGATGAAATACTCCATGGGCAGCGTCAATCCGCGGCTCATTGCCCAACTGGCGAAAGAACTGAAAAGCCTGGTCGCGCAGTACGGAGGCACTGGCATTTCCATCCCGTCGGTTCCCTCGGGTTCGGCAGATTCGCAGGCGAGTGCAGACGCCGCTCAGGGTGCATCCGCCACCGATGGCGCGTCCACAGAAACTGCCGCCGCACCCTCCGAAGCGGAAATCCAGAGCGCCCTCGCGACGGCTTCCGCGGCGACTACGGCCGCTGGCTCGGAGGCCGCGGCCGACGACAAGACGAAAGCACAGACTTCGTCCGCAATCCCGGGGGAGATGCACGCCAAGGGATCGGCGAATTCCGCCGACAAGGCGTTCTTCGAGGAAGCCAAGAAATTGGCCGGGCTCATCAAGGCACTGCTGAAAAAAGGCAAGGAAGTGAACGCGGAGGACGAAAAGAAAGCGAAGCAAGCCATCGCGGAGATGGATGAAACCATCCGCAAGGTCGAATCCAATGTCATGGACGGGGAATCGTCTCGCGTCGAATTTTCCTATGAACCAAGCGGCGCTGCGGTTTCGGTTTCGGAGAGTTCCGGGAATGTCGCCACCTTCATTTCGACCTATGCCTGATTGCTGGCTTCGTTTAGCCGCGCATTGGACAAGGGGTATCTGCGAATACGCAGCCTCACGCAAGCGGGATGTGGTGCGAGTGCGAGACACTGAAACGCTGGAATTGGCCACCTCGTCGGTGGACAAATCTTGAGCAGACCTGCAGTGGACTGAAGGAAGCGCCTCGCGTCATTGATCTGTTCGAGGCTCAAGCCGAACTACGCGGCGGCGGCGGTAATATCGAAGCCGTTGGTGGCGTGCTGCCCGAAGCCTCTGTTGTAAAGATGAGTGGGCCGCAGGCAGACCCACCGACCGTTAGGCATAAAGGAAAAGCCGCATGAGCGCAGAAGTCGAGCAGGTTTTAGTGGTTCATAAAATCAGGGCGGCATCAATCTACAAACTGCTCTTTTTTGGCCTTCTCATCGCCTTTATCCCTCTTGGCGTCGTATTCGGCATCTCGGGTTTCTTCGGCGCCGACACCGTTCAGTGGAACAATCAGCCCGTTCATGGTGTAGCTGCTCTGTTTGCTGGCCCCATGCTGTGTGCGCTCGCCGCACTATTCTTCACAGGCTTTTTGGGCACGGCCACATGTCTTGGACTGTGGTTATTTTCCCGCTTTCGCACAGTAAGCATTCGGGTTGTTATGGCCCAACCCATCATTCCACCGGACCTTACGCATAAAGCCGCGCAAGGCCGATGAATTCAAGCGTCCGAGTTACACACCCCCTTACACCTCTTTTCTCCCGCCATCGCCTCCGAATGAGATATAAACCTCACTCATCGCATTCCGGCGGCCCCCATGAAAAAAAATACGCGCAGATTGCTCACCCTCGCCCTCCCCTTTGCCGTGGCCGTTTTCGCATCCACCGCGCACGCAGCCCAGCCGGAACGCGACGACAGTCAGACGGTGGAATTTACCGCCGAAGCCCATCGGGCGGCGGCAAACGATCTGGCCGTCGCCGATCTATACGCGGAGCAATCCGGCGCCAATCTGGCCACGATCTCCCAGCAGGTCAACCACAGCATCGCCGCCGCGCTGGAAACCGCGCGCGCTTATGGCGATATCAAGGTTCAGTCCGCCGGCACCTCGACTTCGCCGGTGTACAGCAAGGATGGCGGCAAGCTTGAAAGCTGGCGCATACGCACACAGCTTCGCCTCGAAACGCAGAACATCGCCGCCATGTCCGAATTGCTCGGTAAGCTGCAGACCACGCTGGCGGTTTCCCAAATATCCATGCAACCCGCAGCCGACACGCGCCGCCAGGCGGTCGACGGCGCTACCGTGGACGCCATCCGCGCCTTCGAGCAACGCGCGACGCTGATCGCCTCGGCACTGAACAAGCACTACCGCATCCGCCACCTCAACATCGCCGAAAGCGGCTTTCGTCCCGTACAAGTACTGCGTGCGCCGATGAAGGCCGAGTTCTCCGCCTCCGCCGCGCCCACACCGCTGGAAAGCGGCGAAAGCACGGTCGGCGTCACCCTCAGTGGCCGTATCGAACTGATCGATTGAGCCCGTCCCATCCACCACCTCCACCAGCCGCCCTCGCCCCCTTCAACGCATGATTACCAATCGCCTTCTATTGTCCTGCCTTATCCTGTTCGTCATTTTCTGTGGCCTTGCCACCCGTGCATGGACGCGCGACACCCCCGACACACAGCACTACGTCTGCGCTAGCGGCGAACGCTTCACCATCGAACCGCACCGTCATCACGTCCGCTTACGCACCGGCAACGGCGTTTTCGCGCTGACCGCGGCACCAGCGGCTAGCGGCGAAAAATATTCGGATGGTCAGAATGTCTTCTGGAACCGGAACGGCAAGGCCACGCTGGAGCGTCCGGATACCCCCTCCGCGCTCGACTGCCGTAATGAAAGCCGCTCATGAGCGCGCGCGATAAGCCCGCTACAGTGCCGGCCACACCGGCCCTTGGAGCACCATCTGAATCGGCATTGATGCAAAGCACATAATTTCCGCGATTTCGATGCCGGCCCGCGTCTGGACGCACCGGCGCGGATGCCCTATCTTCCCAGGCATGCCGAATCCGCATCGCATGCCGTCCCTATTCACGCACTGTCGCCGTGGCGCCACGGTCACGGCGTTCGCCCTGATCGTCGGCCTGATTGCCGGCTGCAGCATACTTCCATCGTCGCCGCCCACCACAACGCCGGGCACGCCGTCCAAAGGCCCGTTCTTCACTCTCGACGACCACACCCAGACACGTGAAGTCGTGCTGTTCGCCATGGGTCTGCTCGATACCGATTACCGCTTCGGCGGCCGCAACCCGGAAGCTGGGCTCGATTGCAGCGGCATGGTGAGCTACGTCGTCGAACAAGTCAGCGGCCGCCGCCTGCCACACAACGCCGCGGCCATTGCCGAGCGCACCCGCCCCATCGCGGTTTCCCAATTACAACCGGGCGATCTTGTGTTCTTCAATACGATGAAGCGGCGCTATTCCCACATGGGCATTTACATCGGCGACGGCAAATTCATCCACGCCCCTTCCACCCGAGGCTCCGTGCGCATCGAACGCATGAACAATCCCTATTTTTCATCCCGCCTCGACGGCGCCCGTTCCCTGCTCGGTGCGGGTTAACGCGGCCTTGATCGAAACCCGCGTAAAATCTAACCTGAAAGCCCAGCGTTTGTTTTTCCGAGGAGTGAGGGACATGCCAACACGTAAAATAGGCGACGTAATAAAAGGCCGAAAAATATTGACTGCGGCGGGCGACTTGAGCGTGCGCGAAGCGGCCCGGCAGATGATGGAAGCGCAGGTCGGCTCGATCATCATCATGAGCGGCAAGCAACTGGCCGGTATTTTCACCGAGCGCGACATACTGACGCGCATCGTCGCGGCGGATCGCGATCCCGATACCACCCGGCTCGACGAGGTGATGACGCGCAGCCCGCAGACCGTCACGGCGGACAAACCCCTGGGACACGCGCTGCACTTGATGCACGAATGCGGCTTCCGCCACATGCCGGTCGTGGAGGGCGAGCGGCTGATTGGCATGGTTTCGGCGCGCGATGCGCTGGGTACGGAACTGATCGCCTTCGAGGGCGAAATCAAGCGCCGCGAAACCATCACGGAAATGTTGTAAGCCGACGCTGTGGCGTAACGAAGCTGTAGCGTAATAAAAAGCCGGCCTCGATCAACACCGGGCCGGCTTACGGGTTTGCATTCGACTGGATAACAAGGCGGAGAGCCGAAAACAGTGCTGTAGCACGGCAAGGCGACCCAACGAAGTTATACGGTTGAAGGCAAAGCCGTATTAGTTTTTCTTCGGCACCTGAACGAACACCTCACCCTGCTTGGTCAAGCCAAGTTCGAAGCGGGCACGCTCCTCGATCGCATCGCTGCCCGACTTGAGATCGCGCACCTCCGCTTCAAGGCTGGCATTGCGCTGCTCGAGGCGATAGTTTTCCGCGCGCTGCGCCTGCAACTGGCTATCGACTTCCCACACCCGCAGCCAACCGCCCTTGCCCAACCACAACGGGTACTGGATCACGACGACCAGTACGGCAAGGAAGAAAACGGGCCAGCGCATCGAAAGTGACTACCTGGAATACATCGCAGTACGGTGGAGTATCGGAACCCGGCGGCGGACAAATCCATCCACCGCCGGAATGCGGGATTCAGCGCGCGCGCAGGTTGTAGAACGCACGCTTGCCCGGGTAGCTGGCGGTATCGCCGAGATCTTCCTCGATGCGCAGCAACTGGTTGTACTTGGCGATACGGTCGGAACGCGACAGCGAACCGGTCTTGATCTGCATCGCGTTCAGGCCCACGGCGATATCGGCGATGGTCGAATCCTCGGTTTCGCCCGAGCGGTGGGAAATCACCGCGGTATAACCGGCGCGCTTGGCCATTTCGACCGCAGCGAAAGTCTCGGACAAGGTGCCGATCTGGTTGATCTTGATCAGAATCGAGTTGGCCACGCCCTGATCGATGCCTTGTTCAAGGATGCGGGTATTGGTGACGAACAGATCGTCGCCCACCAACTGCACCTTCTTGCCCAATTTGTCGGTCAGCGTCTTCCAGCCGGCCCAGTCGCCCTCGGCCATGCCGTCCTCGATGGAGACAATGGGGAATTTATCCGCCAGCGTCGCCAGATAATCGGTGAAGCCTTCGGCGGTCAGCGTCAGCCCCTCGCCGGCGAGCACGTATTTGCCGTTCTTGTAGAACTCGCTGGAAGCGCAATCGAGCGCCAGCAACACGTCGCGGCCCGGCACGTAACCGGCGGCGGAGATCGCGTCCTGAATCAGATTCAGCGCCTCTTCGGTATTGGACACGTTGGGGGCAAAGCCGCCTTCGTCGCCCACCGTGGTCGGATAGCCTTTCTTGTCGGTGATCTTCTTCAGGTGGTGGAAAATCTCGGCGCCGCAGCGCAGCGCCTCGCGGAAGCTGGTCATGCTCACCGGCATGATCATGCATTCCTGAATGTCCAGGCTGTTGTTGGCGTGCTCGCCGCCGTTGATGACGTTCATCATCGGCACCGGCATCGACATCGGCCCAGAACCGCCGAAATAGCGGTACAGCGGCAACCCAGCCTCATCCGCCGCCGCCCTGGCGACCGCCATCGACACCGCCAGCGTGGCGTTGGCGCCGAGCCGGGACTTGTTCTCGGTGCCGTCGAGCTCGATCAGCGCGCGATCGATGAAAGCCTGCTCCTCGGCATCCAGGCCGATGATGGCCTCGGAGATTTCGGTATTCACGTTTTCCACCGCGCGCAGCACGCCTTTGCCAAGGTAGCGGCCGGGTTCGCCGTCGCGCAGTTCGATGGCTTCGCGCGAGCCGGTGGACGCGCCAGACGGCACCGCCGCGCGGCCCATCACGCCGGATTCCAGCAGTACATCGGCTTCGACGGTGGGATTGCCGCGGGAATCGAGGATTTCGCGGGCGATCACATCAACGATTGCACTCATTGTCGTTCCTGTTTCAGTTAGGGATTCAAACTTTCAAATCGCGCCGGCCGCGCCGGGCGGCAGCCCCTCGGCCAACAGCATGTCGAATTGCGCCGCGCCTTCGCGCGCGGCGCGAGCGGCCCGGTATTCGGGCGAATCGTAAAACCGGCGCGCCACCTCCATCGACGGAAAGGCGACGATCGTCATCCGCTGCGGCGACCAATCGCCCTCCAGCGTTTCAATCGCGCCGCCACGGACGAGGTACTGGCCACCGTACGTTGCCACCGCCACGGAGGCAAGATCGCGATAGCGGGCGAAAGCCGCCGGATCGAGCACACGCCCATCCACGACGAGATAGGCCGGAGGCAATGCCCCGCTCACTCGCCTTGCTCCAGGAAACCGCCCGCTTTCACCAGCGCGTCGATTCCCTTCAACGTCGCAAGCAGAGCCTTCATCTTCGGCAAGGGCCACGCGTTGGGGCCGTCGGACAACGCCGTTTCGGGTGTCGGATGCGTTTCCATGAACAAGCCGGCCACGCCCGCAGCCACCGCCGCTCGCGCCAATACCGGCACGAATTCGCGTTGCCCGCCGGAAACAGCGCCCTGCCCGCCGGGCAGTTGCACCGAATGCGTGGCATCGAACACAACCGGGCAGCCCGTCTCGCGCATGATCGCCAGACCGCGCATGTCCGATACCAGATTGTTATAGCCGAACGAAGCGCCGCGCTCGCACACCATGATGGTGTCCGCCCCGCCGTTGGCCTCCCTGGCCTTGGCAACGACGTGACGCATGTCGCCGGGCGCGAGAAACTGCCCTTTCTTGATGTTGACCGGCTTGCCGCACGCCGCCACGGCCTGAATGAAATCGGTCTGGCGGCACAGGAAAGCCGGCGTCTGCAACACATCCACGGCGGCGGCAACGGCGGCGATCTCGTCGATCGCATGCACGTCGGTCAGCACCGGCACGGCAAGCTGCGCGCGCACGTCGGCGAGAATCTCCAGCCCCTTCTCCATGCCCAGGCCGCGAAAGGACTGGCCCGAACTGCGGTTGGCCTTGTCGTAGGAGGATTTGTAGATGAAGGGGATCGCCAGCTCGGCGCAGATTTCCTTCAACGCCGACGCGGTATCGAAGGCCATCGCGCGCGATTCGATCACGCACGGGCCGGCGATGAGGAAAAAAGGCCGGTCGAGACCGACATCGAAACCGCACAGCTTCATGCCGGCTCCTTCCGCGTTTCCCCACGTCTGGCCAGGGCCGCGCGCACGTATGCAATGAACAGCGGATGCCCCTTGCGTGGGTTGGACGTGAATTCGGGGTGGAACTGGCAGCCGACGAACCAGGGATGCACATCCGCCGGCAGTTCGACCATTTCGCACAGATCGGTGCCGGGCGCGCGGCCCGATACGATCAGCCCCTTGCCCTCAAGATCGGAAAGCAAGGTGTTGTTGACTTCGTAACGGTGGCGATGGCGCTCCATGATCTGCTCCGCGCCATACACCCGGCGCGCGAGCGTGCCGTCGGTCAGCTTGCAGACCTGGCCGCCGAGCCGCATGCTGCCGCCGAGATCGGACTCCTGGCTGCGCTTTTCGACCTTGCCGGAGCGATCCTGCCATTCGGTGATCAGGCCGATCACCGGAAACGGCGTCGCCGACTCGAACTCGGTGGAATGCGCCTGCGCCATGCCGGCAACGTCGCGGGCGAATTCGACCACGGCAAGCTGCATGCCGAGGCAGATACCGAGGTACGGCACCTTGCGCTCGCGCGCGTAACGGATGGCGGCGATCTTGCCTTCGGTGCCGCGCCGGCCGAAACCGCCGGGCACCAGGATACCGTCCATTTTCTCCAGCACCGCGCAACCGCTGCGCTCGATCTCCTCGGAGTCGAGGTAATGGATGTTCACCTTGCTTTCGGTGTGCATCCCGGCGTGATTGAGCGCTTCGATCAGCGATTTATACGATTCGGTGAGATCGACATACTTGCCGACGAAAGCGATATCGACCGTGTGCTTGGGATTTTCCAGCGCGCGGATCAAATGCTCCCACGTCGACAGATCGGCCGCGCGGGCGAGAAGGTCGAGCTTGTGACAGACGATCCCATCGAGCATCTGATCGTGCAGCATGCCGGGAATCTTGTAGATGGAGTCGGCGTCGAGGCATTCGATCACCGCTTCCGGCATCACGTTGCAGAACAACGCAATCTTGCGTCGCTCGTCCTCGGGCACGGTGCGGTCGGCGCGGCACAACAGGATGTCCGGCTGGATGCCGATCTCGCGCAATTCCTTCACCGAATGCTGAGTCGGCTTGGTTTTCAACTCACCGGCGGTCGGGATGTAAGGCAGCAGCGTAAGGTGGATGAAGCAGGTGGAGCTACGCCCTTCCTCGATCCCCATCTGCCGGATCGCTTCCAGGAAGGGCAGCGACTCGATGTCGCCCACCGTGCCGCCGACCTCGACGATGGCCACATCGGCACCCTCGGCGCCACGTTTGACGTAAGCCTTGATCTCGTCGGTGATGTGCGGAATCACCTGCACCGTCTTGCCGAGGTATTCGCCGCGCCGCTCCTTCTTGATCACCGACTCGTAAATCTGGCCGGTGGTGAAGTTGTTGCGCCGGCTCATCTTGGCGCTGGTGAAGCGCTCGTAATGGCCCAGATCGAGGTCCGTTTCGGCGCCGTCCTCGGTCACGAACACCTCGCCGTGCTGGAACGGACTCATCGTGCCCGGATCGACGTTGATGTAAGGGTCCAGCTTAAGGTGCGTCACCTTGATGCTGCGGGACTCCAGAATAGCCCCCAGGGAGGCCGCCGCGATGCCCTTGCCCAAGGAGGACACGACACCACCGGTAACGAAGACGTATTTGGTCATGAGAACTGCACTGCGGGAAAGCGCGATGATAACCGAACACCCCGCGCTCCCGGAAGCCACTGCGCGCACCACCGTGCCACGCCATTCGCGTCAGCGCGAAACACCCCCGTGCGCGGCGCGGCGGCTGAACTTCAGCGGATGAAATCGCGGCTCACGCTGCGGAACAGCTCCGTGCCGCCGCATTCCAGCCACTCGAACGCGACCATTTCGCGCGACACAACCTCGATGCCGTGGCCGCGCATGCGGGCGAAAGCCAGCTCGCGATCGGCCGGCACGCGCGACCCCGAAGCCTCGGCGACAACGAACACCTCCTTGCCCGCCCAGCGCAGCCCCAACGCCGTCTGCAGCACGCAAACGTGCGCCTCGGTGCCGCACACGACGATCTGCCGATGGCGCGCCACCTCGGTATCGCGCAGGCAACCGTCGGTCTCGGCGGAAAAATAGCGTTTGCTGACCACGTGCGCACCGGTGGTAACGGCTTTCACCGCATCCACCGTGGCGCCGATCTTGTCGGGACAGTGCTCCGTCACCACCACCGGCACGCCGATCCGATCCGCCACCTCGGCCAGCCAGACAACGTTGGCGACCACCTTGTCGCTATCGTGAATGGCCGGCGCCAGGCGTGCTTGCACATCGACGATCAACAACACCGAGGTTTCGCATTTCATCAACATGTTTCACCACTCCATAGGTGGACGGCACACCTTTTCAGTCGCATAACTCGGCGCGGCCGCGAAAATCCGCCAGCGCCTCGGGGTTGGCGAGCGCTTCCAGATTTTTCACCGCCCGCGCATGCACCACGTTGCGCACCGCCAATTCAACGATCTTGCCACTCTTCGTGCGCGGGATGTCCATAACCTGCAACACCTTGGCCGGCACATGGCGCGGCGTGGTGTTGTCGCGGATCGTTTTCTTGATCCGGTCGACAAGCGCCTCGTCGAGCTGGCGGCCTTCGCGCAGCTTGACGAACAGCACCACGCGCACATCGCTGGGATTTTGCGGCGGCCAATCCTGGCCGATCACCAGCGCCTCGACCACCTCTTCCAGCTTTTCCACCTGCCGATAAATTTCCGCCGTGCCAATACGCACACCGCCGGGGTTCAGCGTCGCGTCCGAACGGCCATAGATCACCACGCCGCCATGCGCGGTGATCTCGCAGAAATCGCCGTGGCACCAAACGTTGTCGAAACGCTCGAAGTACGCGGCGTGATATTTCGCCCCGCCGGCATCGTTCCAGAACCCGACCGGCATCACGGGAAACGGCCTGGTGCACACCAGTTCGCCCTTCTCGCCGCGCAGCGGGCGGCCTTCGTCGTTCCACACATCCACCGCCATCCCCAGGCCACGACACTGGATTTCGCCGCGCCACACCGGCAGCACCGGGCAGCCGAGGACGAAGCAGGAAATAATGTCGGTGCCGCCGGAAATCGACGACAACTGCACATCGGCCTTGATGTCGCGATAGACGTACTCGAACCCCTCCGCCACCAACGGACTTCCCGTGCTCATGATCGCGCGCAGGCTGCCAAGCTTGTGCGTTTCGCGCGGCTTGAGGCCGAACTTGGCCGCAGCGTCGAGAAATTTCGCCGATGTGCCAAAATGAGTCATGCCTTCGGCATCGGCGTAGTCGAACAGCACAGTGTTGTCGGACGCAAAGGGCGAACCGTCGTACAACAGTACCGTCGCCCCCGCCGCCAGGCCAGATACCAGCCAGTTCCACATCATCCAGCCGCAGGTGGTGAAGTAAAACACGCGGTCACCCGGCTTCACATCGCCATGCAAGCGATGCTCCTTCAAGTGCTGCAACAGCGCGCCACCGGCGCAATGCACGATGCACTTCGGCACGCCGGTGGTGCCGGAGGAATACATGATGTACAGCGGATGGTCGAACGGCAGCGGTTCGAAATCGATTTCGGTCACATCACGATGCGGCGCGATGAAATCGGCCAGCATCCGCGCGTGCCGGACCGGCTTCAAGTCGTGTGCGGCATGCACGTAAGGCACCACCACCACCCGCTGCACAGACGGCAACTGCGCGGCGATTTCCGCCAGTTTGCCGATGCAATCGACCACCTTGCCGTTGTAGTAATAACCGTCGCACGCGATCAGCACCTTGGGCTCGGTCTGGCCGAAACGGTCGAGCACGCCCTGCACGCCGAAGTCCGGCGAGGCCGAGGTGAAAATCGCGCCGATGCTCGCCGCCGCCAGCATGGCGATCACCGTTTCCGGCATGTTCGGCATATAAGCGGCCACACGGTCGCCCTTGACCACGCCCTGCTCGCGCAAGGCCGCGGCGAAATGCGCCACCGCGCGATAAAGCTCGCCGTGCGAAAAACGATTTTTGACCTCGTCCTCGCCCCAGAACACCAGCGCATCCCTATCGTCGCGCGAACGCAGCAGGTTGCGCGCATAGTTCAGGCGGGCCTCGGGGAACCAGCGCGCACCGGGCATCTTGTCGCCATCGGCCAGCACGGCCTTACCGCGTTCGCCGACCACCGTGCCGTCGTCCCACACGCTGCTCCAGAACTGCTCCGGCTGGTCGATGGACCAAGCATGCAGCGCCTCGTAATCGGGCAACGTCACACCCCACAGCTTTTCCACACGGCGGGCAAAGGCGGTGATATTGGCCGCCGCGATACGCCCGGCCGAAGGCTCCCATAATGGCTGTGCAGTCGTACTGCTCATATTCTTGTCTCCATGTTCGATCGTCTTTTTTTATACCGCTCGGTGTCAGCCTCCCGGCCACCGCCCCGCGCCAGATACAAAGGCCGCAGGCAGCCGCCGCCACACCCTTTGGACTTTACGCCAAAGCTAATTCACCGTCGATCCATGCTACGGCTGGCAGCAGAGTTGCTCCAGAATCTGCCGCACTCTCAGCATTGATTCCTGCAAGACCGCTTCGATGCTGTCGAAGCGAATGCCGTTGGCGCTCGCCGAACGTCCAGCGGCAGCGTTGGAGACCACGTTGATCGCCGCATAGGGCAGATCGAGCTCGCGCGCCAGAGCGGCTTCAGGCATGCCGGTCATGCCGACGACATCGGCACCGTCGCGTTCGAGCCGATTGATCTCGGCCGCCGTTTCCAACCTGGGGCCCTGGGTGGCGGCATAAACGCCGCCATCGAAAATCGGCACGCCCACCAACCCAGCGGCGGCCAGCAGACGGGCGCGCAACGGCTGATCGTAAGGGGTGGTGAAATCGATGTGGCGCACCAGGCTTTCACCGCCTTCAAAGAAGGAGCTTGTCCGCCCCCAGGTGTAGTCGATGATCTGGTCGGGAATGACCAGCGTACCGGCGGTGAATTCGGGGCGGATGCCGCCCACCGAAGCCACCGAGACGATGCAGTCCGCCTGCGCCTGCTTCAGCGCCCAGATGTTGGCGCGGTAATTCACCAGATGCGGCGGAATGGTATGGCCGTAACCGTGGCGGGCGAGAAACACCACGGGCTGACAGCACAGCATGCCGAATGTGAGCGCGCCAGACGGCTCGCCGAAGGGCGTGCGGGCCACCTCCCGGCGGGTAATTTCCATGGACGAAAGTTTGGTCAGACCGCTGCCGCCGATGATCGCGAGCATGCTGGTTCTCCTGTCGAAAGCGGCGCCGATTCTAGCATGCGCGCCACCGCGCCCCTGGCCGCTTCCGGGCATTTTCCGCCCCCCACCGGCGGCCCATGCCGGCTGTCCGTGTGGTGGCCCACGTGGCTGCCCGCGCAGTTGCCCACGCAGTTGCCCAATCTCCCGCCCAAACCGAGGAGAAAGGGCAAAAACCATCCGCCCCGCAACCGTCGCCCATGCTAAAATCCCCGCCCCTTCAAGGCTTTCCCTCATCCATGTCCCGCGCCATCCGCAACATCGCCATCATTGCCCACGTCGACCACGGCAAGACCACCCTGGTCGATCAACTTCTGCGCCAATCCGGCACCTTCCGCGACAATCAACACATCGCGGAACGCGTCATGGATTCAGGGGATATCGAAAAAGAACGCGGCATCACCATCCTGTCGAAAAACTGCTCGATCCAGTACGGCGACACCCATATCAATATCGTAGACACTCCGGGCCACGCCGACTTCGGCGGCGAGGTCGAACGCGTGCTGTCGATGGTCGATAGCGTGCTGTTGCTGGTGGATGCGGTCGAAGGGCCGATGCCGCAAACCCGCTTCGTCACCCGCAAGGCGCTGGCGCTGGGACTCAAACCCATCGTCATCATCAACAAGATCGACCGCCCCGGCGCGCGTGCGGACTGGGTCATCAACCACACCTTCGATCTGTTCGACAAACTCGGCGCCACCGAGGAACAGCTCGATTTCCCCGTGATTTACGCCTCGGGCCTGAACGGCTTCGCCGTGCTCAACGAAAACGACGAGCGCACCGATATGCGTCCGCTGTTCGACGCCATCCTCCGCCACGTGCCAACACCGGACGTCGACCCCAATGGCCCGCTCCAACTGCAAGTGTGCTCGCTCGACTACTCCACCTACATGGGCCAGCTCGGCATCGGCCGTATCAAGCGCGGCCGCATCCGCCCCAATCAGGAAGTGGTGGTGATGTACGGCGACGAGAATCGCGGCAAGGGCAAGGTCAGCCAAGTGCTGACCTTCAAGGGCCTCGAACGCTCGCCCTCGGAATCGGCCGAAGCGGGCGATATCGTATTGATCTCGGGCATCTCACAGGTCAACATCGGCGTCACCCTGTGCGACCCCGAGCACCTCGAAGGCATGCCGCCGATCTCGGTGGATGAGCCGACGCTGACGATGAACTTCCTCGTCAACACCTCGCCGCTGGCCGGGCGCGAAGGCAAATACGTCACCAGCCGGCAGATCCGCGAACGGCTGGAAAAGGAATTGCTGAAAAACGTCGCCCTGCGCGTGAATTTCACCAGCGATTCGGACGTGTTCGAAGTATCCGGGCGCGGCGAACTGCACCTGACGATCCTGCTCGAAAACATGCGCCGCGAAGGCTACGAGCTTGCCGTGGGCCGCCCGCGCGTGGTCAACAAGGACATCGACGGCGTGCGCTGCGAGCCCTACGAACTGCTCACCGTCGACGTCGAGGAAGACCACCAGGGCGGCGTCATGGAAGAACTCGGCCGCCGCCGTGGCGAACTGCAAGACATGCAGCCCGACGGCAAGGGCCGCGTGCGCCTGGAATACCGCATTCCGGCGCGCGGACTGATCGGCTTCCAGGGCGAATTCCTGACCATGACGCGCGGCACGGGGCTCGCCAGCCACGTTTTCGACGACTACGGCCCGATCGCCGGCGGCATGGCCGAACGCCGCAACGGCGTGCTCATCTCGCAAAACGACGGCGAAGCGGTCGCCTATGCGCTATTCAATCTGCAAGATCGCGGACGCATGTTCGTCAGCCCCGGCGACATATTGTACGAAGGCATCATCATCGGCATTCACACGCGCGACAACGATCTCATCGTCAACCCCATCAAGGGCAAGCAGTTGACCAACGTCCGCGCCTCGGGCAAGGATGAGGCCGTCATCCTCACGCCGCCGATTCAGCTCACGCTCGAATCCGCGATCGAATTCATCGCCGATGACGAACTGGTGGAAATCACGCCGAAAAGCATTCGTCTGCGCAAACGTTACCTGAAGGAAATCGACCGCAAGCGCGCGGCAAAAGCCGAAAACAACTGATACGGGTTTGCATTCAACCGGATAACAAGGCGGGGAGCCGAAGACAGTGCTGTAGCACGGCAAGGCGACCCAACGAAGTTATACGATTGCAGGCGAATCCGTATGATCCCCTGCGACATCCACACCAACACCCAGCACA
>JAVBJT010000040.1:0-17635 GCA_031546845.1 Azoarcus sp.
AGCACGCGCATCGGCGACGCCTCCTGGCGCATCGACTACGGCGGCATCCTTACAACCGCCACCCCCGCCGGCCCCGGCATCAGCGCCATCGTCGACGACCAACTGCGCCCTGAATACCTCAGCGTGGCAGGTCTCGACGCCTAC
The DNA here is from genome assembly GCA_031546845.1 of Azoarcus sp. GTDB lineage: Bacteria > Pseudomonadota > Gammaproteobacteria > Burkholderiales > Rhodocyclaceae > Azoarcus. The sequence goes on from JAVBJT010000040.1 coordinate 145, forward strand.
GCTGAGTTTGAGCGCGACCCCCGTGGCCGGCTCACCGAAATCCGCCTGCAGGCCATCGGCACCAGCAGCGAAACCCGTACCACCGGCTACTCCTGGCATACGAGCGACCCCGGCAAAGGGCAACTCGCCAGCATCACCGACCCCCTTGGGCGCACCACCGCCTTCGACTACGACAGCGCAGGGCGGCTCACCCACGCCACCGGCCCGGACGGACGCACCATAGAAGCCGCCTACGACAACAACGGCAACATGACGAGCCTCACCACGCCGGCCGGCATCACCCACGGCTTCTCTTACGACGCAATCAACCAGCCGGATACCTACACCGCCCCCGCCAACGCCACCACCTGGCACTACAACCTTGACCGCGAAGTGACGCGTATCACCCGTCCCGGCGGCCAAGCCATTGAGCTCATGCGCGATACCGCCGGGCGGCTCATCCGCATCGACACCCCCAGCGGCGCAACCGAATACGGCTACAACGCCGTCGGTCAACTCATCACCGAAACTGTTGGCGGCACGACCCTTACCCACAATTACAACAACAACCTGCCCATCGGCCGCCGTTGGGAAGGCGACGTGGCCGGCATCTACCGCCGGGATTTGCAAGTCCTACGCGAGCGCATCACCTCCCCCAACTTCACTGTCGAAGCGGGCGGCCAGAGTCTTACCGTACCGACCACCGCCGATCTCGCCGGGCGGCCCATCCGCGTGGGCGACGTGCGCATCGGCTACGCCGCCCACGGCGCACCGTCCACCCTCACCATCAAAGCGATGGCTGCCACGCGCGGCTATAGCGACTTTGGCGAACTCACCCGCACCCGCCATACCGGCCCCATCGGCTTCGTTCCACCCACGCTCGCAGCCCTGCGCGAACGCATGATCGCCCTCACCGGCACGCTACGCAGCCGGCTCATCGAACACGAGCAGGAACTCGGTACCTGCTACCGCCTGGGTTGGAACGCCGGGCGCGACGCCAGCGACCAATGGGTCTATGCCGACATGGTTGAAGACGACGAAGAAGAACAGGCCCGGCTCATCGCCGAATACGGCGAACCCGAACCGCGCGCGCCCGACTGGTGCACCGACTGGATTGGCGGCCAACTCGAAGGACTCGCGCAGATCATCTCCAGCACGACTCCCGGCTACGATTGGCCCACCCACGCGCACTATGAACTCACCTATCTGCGCGATATTGTTGCCGGTGGCGCGGCGGCGGTGAGCGAACGGGGTGGCGGCCGCCCGCTGCCCGACACCACCTCCTTCCTCACCACCGAGTCCGAAGCCGACGTTGCCGAGTTGCACAGCCTGCTCGACCAGTTCAGCAGCGCCAGCCACATCGCCTTCATCGCCGGATTCGACTATGAGCGTGACGCCCTTGGGCGCATCACGCGTCAAAGCGGCGCCTTCCTCGGTGAAAGTTTCGAGCAACGCTACGAATACAACCTCGCAGGCCAACTCAGCGCGATGGAAGACAATGGTGTGCGCACCGAATGGGGCTATGACGCCAATGGGAATCGCACGCATGAGAACGGCACGCTGATTGCGACGGTGGATAGTGAGGACCGGCTCCAAAGCTTCAAGGGCAATACCTACACCTACACGCCAGCGGGAGAACTGCGAACGAAACAATCCCCGGTGGGCACGACGACCTACGATTACGATGTGTTGGGCAATCTCCGAAGCGTGAGCCTGCCGGGGGGTACGCACATCGATTACGTGATCGATCCGAGAAATAGGCGGATCGGAAAGAAGAGAAACGGCATTCTGCAATACGGCTTGCTGTACCAGAATGCGCTACGCCCCGTGGCGCAACTGAACGCGGACAATACGATCCGCGCTGTCTTTCTGTACGCCGATCAAGCCAACGTGCCGGCGGGGATGCTCAAGGACGGCAGAACCTACCGCTTCATTACCGATCACCTGGGCAGCGTGCGGGCGGTGATCGATGCGGATAGCGGGGCTCTGATGCAGCGGCTGGATTACGACGTGTGGGGCAATGTCACGGCGGACACCAACCCAGGATTCCAGCCGTTTGGGTTTGCGGGAGGGCTGTATGACCCCGATACGAAACTTACTAGGTTTGGGGCGCGGGATTACGATGCCGAAAGTGCGCGGTGGACGGCAAAAGACCCCATCCTCTTCGCGGGGGGCGATGCCAACCTGTACGGCTACACCGCTAATGATCCGGTTAATTGGATCGATCCGAGCGGGTTAAGAGTTGATGGGACTTTTAATTCGACCACTAACGTTTTGGTTCTTGTCGACTCCAGTGGAAATGGAATAGTTTCAGGTGATTTTTCTTCGGGAGGAAAGCCGTTTGGAGACCCGATTCCAGAAGGAGAATATGATATTTTGCAGCATCCAGACCCTAATTTTTTTAGACTAGAACCTGTTGATACACCTTATGGAAACGATACGCATGAAATAACGGGAAGGGATAAATTTAGGCTTCATAAGCCGGGAAGAACTATTGGCTGTATTGCAGCAGATAACGGTTATGAATGGTCGATTATCAAAGATTTGATAGATAGGACTAGTACAGACTCTGTTACGGTTGATAGCAAATCGATACTTCCATGGAAGCCAAAAACAGAAGTACTAAAAAGATATGGAAGAATTAGGGTGGTCAAATGATTTATGTTGCTGCAAAAAATATGAATTATTAAGGCGATGCGTAAAAAATAAATCTTTGTTTGGAGTTGCATGCTCAATGACCATCGCTGTATTTTGTTTCTTGTTTTTTTCGTCGGCTTTGATTGCATTTGCGTTCATCGCTGAGAGGCTTGTTGCATCCCTCATGAATTTGTACAGATTTAACTGGGATTGGGCATCGCCCGTATACCTAGGGGGCGATTCTTTAGTCATTGCTTACGCGTATCTAATCTGTTCAATTTTGATTGGAGGTTATTTAATAAATAAAAAAACGGCAAATAAATGTATATTGCTCTCTACAATTACGAATGCAATCTCCATTATCATGTTGACAATCATGATTTTGTCTCCATTGGCCGTAATTAGATGATTGGGTAAATTACTCAAAAGACCCGATTCTGTTCGCAGGGGGCAAACTCGGAGCGGTTCAAGTTCTCTATGAATTGGTGCAGAGTTCACGTCAAGGAGAATTTGATAGTCAAAAAAGAATCATCATTGGATGAAAAATAAGAGGTGTCCCGTCCAACCGTCCAAACCCCTGCCCCTGTCTCGCTGACAAAGTGATGGATGGGTCGCCGTTGTGTGGGATTCTCCTTTTGGCCCTGATGCGCGATACAGAATTCTTACGATAGATAAGAATAGGGTGGTAGTTGACTAGTTCTGCTCACGGTTTCCCCTTTCAACACAGAACACGGCAGCGCAGGGTGCCTTCCAGTGTTTTCAACGCATCGAACACGTCCGGGTTGGCCGGCGCGTCCGCGTCGATCGCCACGTAGCCCACATTCTGGAAGGTTTGCAGGTACTGTGCGGCGATGTTGATGCCGGCGTGCGAAAAGCATTCGTTGATCCGCGCCAGCATGCCCGGCACGTTGCGGTGGATGTGCAGCACGCGGTAGCGGTCGGCTTGTTCCGGCAGCGCAAGTTCGGGGAAATTCACCGCCGACGTGGTTGAGCCGTTGTAGCCGTAGCGCCCGAGCTTGGCGGCGACCTCCTTGCCGATGTTCGCTTGCGCTTCGGCGGTCGAGCCGCCAATGTGCGGCGTCAATAACACGTTCTCGAAACGGATCAGCGGCGAGACGAAACCTTCGTCGTTACCCTGTGGCTCGACGGGAAAGACGTCGATGGCAGCGCCGAGCAGATGTTTCGCATCGAGCGCGGCGGCCAGTGCGTCGATATCCACCACCGTGCCGCGCGAGGCGTTGATAAGGAAGCCGCCTGGCTTCATCGCCGCCAATCGGTCGGCATCGATCAGATTTTGCGTCGCTGGCGTTTCCGGTACATGCAGGCTGATGATATCGGCCACCGCCAGCACCTCGTCGAGCGTGCCAATCTGGCGTGCGTTGCCGAGCGCGAGCTTGGCCTCGATATCGTGAAAAACGACGTACATGCCCAGTTGCTCGGCGAGCACGCCCACCTGGGTGCCGATGTGGCCGTAGCCGACGATGCCGAGCGTCTTGCCGCGCACTTCCCACGCATTGCCGGCGCTTTTCATCCAGCCGCCGTGATGTAGTAGTGCGTTTTTTGCCGGGATACCGCGCAACATCATGACGATTTCGGCAATCACCAATTCAGCCACGCTGCGAGTATTGGAAAAGGGCGCGTTGAAAACTGGAATGCCGCGCCGTGCGGCGGCGTCGAGATCGACCTGGTTGGTGCCGATGCAAAAGCAGCCGATGGCAGCAAGCTGTGGCAGGCGGGCGAGAATATCTTCACCGATCTGGGTACGCGAGCGGATACCGACAAAATCCGCGCCGGCCAGTGCCGCAACCAGATTGGCGCCAGCAAGCGATTTCGCGTGTGTTTCGATACGCGTGTAGCCCGCCACGTTCAGCGTTTCCACGGCGGAAGCGTGAATGCCTTCGAGCAAAACGAAGCGCTGTTCGCGCCCGGCAGAGTTGTTCATGGCGTTGTGTGCTCCACGGGTAGTGATACGGAGGGAATACTGTGAAGAGACAACGGGATCGGTGGTGCGTTTCAGTTTGGGAACGCGCCCGGTCGCGGCTGCGAGGCGGCGCGGATTCTGCGCGGGCGGTGAAGTGTTCACCGGCCTTGTTTGCTTACTTTCGGAGCGTTGTCGGATACGCGCTCTATTTCATCTACCGCGCTGCGGCGCGAACGACCATCATTAAACGTCATGCTAACGGATAAGCATCTGAAGGAAACCGGACTGGTTTCCCACGGCGACGATTTCGCGGTCGTCCGCGCTGTTTTCGATATGTTGCGGCGGGATTTCCCCGGTTTCTGCCTGCTCAGCGACGATCATTGCAACCCCGACGACTTTGCGGACGAAGCTGGCGATAACGTCCCGGAGGAAAAGGCGGTTGAAATTCTTCCCGTCGGGCTAAACGATCCGAATGCCCTGGTAAAAGAGATTGCCATCACGGACAGACGTAACGTCTTCGGCCTCGAAGCGATACAGGCTGAATATCCCGAGCTTCAAAAAGATATTGACAGCAGTGCCGCGTATTGTCTGGAGCGCGGCTGGTCTCCGGGAGAAAAAGAAAGGCGCGAGCTACATACGGCGTTGCCGCGAGGAACGACACGTCATGGTTTTCTGATTGAGCAGCCAGCCGGGCAAATGCCCGCCTTGCGCAGAGCGTGTTCCTTGCAGGTGAGCCGTCCGGATCGGACTGCGTTTTCGTCTGACACACCCGTGGTGGATGTGGTCATGCTCGAAAAAATCTTGGTGGGGGGGTTGATCCACCCGTTTCGTAATCTGGCTGTTCTGGGAGAAAACGGCCTGCCGAAAGCCTGTTACAGCTATTACGAGTTGATCGACGGCATCGACGAAAGCATGGTTTGCGCCATCTCTCACAGAATAACTGGCAGAACGGCCCCTTTCTTTTGTTGCTTTTCGCGGTTGCCCGATCTCGATTGGATGGAGCGCTTGCTCATCGGGTACGAAGCATCCGAATGGAGTCCCGGTGCGTTGGTATTGGCGAACTGGTTCGAGATCGAGCGACGGTTCGACTGGGCTTTCTTCGCCGCCATGCCGGACTGGGACAGCGGGAGCCAAAACCTGTTCGTCTGCGCCGATCCGGCTGTGCGCGAGGCAATCAAAAGAACCGCCGCGGAACATGGCGGCAAGGTCGAGGAAAATGTTTGCTGGAGTGGCTTTTGCCTTGGGGAAGAAGAAATACACTTGAAAAGTCATTTGAAAAACCACCCCGTAACCTGAAGCGAGCGGCGCTTCTCGGATGCCTTCGCCCCGACCTCGGGGTTTCGTTTTTCCATGGGACAATCCGTCTTGTCGTCAAACTCGCCATCAAACCTTTTTCAGATACATTGATTGCGACAACGAGTCGGTGAAACCGATTCGCGTATTTTGAGCGTCCGCTTCCGCCATTCCTTGCCGTATCCGCATTCATCTGCATGCTCGAAAATACCGATGTCCGCCAGCAAATCTGAACGGCCGCGTACCGGCGGGCTATTGGCTGGTCTGCCCGATACCGGCGCCGGTGAGGTTTTCGAGACGCTGCTGGAAACGGCTGGCGGTCGCGTCGAGCGTATCGTCTCCCACGGCCACGCCAGCCCGCTCGGCTTCTGGTACGACCAGGACGATGATGAATGGGTCATGGTTGTCGCAGGCAGCGCGGAACTGGCTTTCGATGACGGCGAACGCATTGCGCTGAGCGCCGGCGACTGGCTGACGATTCCGGCGCATCGCCGTCATCGTGTTGAATCGACTAGCCTCACCACGGTGTGGCTGGCGGTACATCTGCGGCGCGGCAATGGAGACGGCCCCGCACAGGCTGCGTCGCCATAAGATTGACCTTCACGACTAGATGGCTAAAACAATGGCACGCATACGTTTATCCGAACCAGAAGATAGGCCGCGGATCATTGATATCTGGCGAAGTGCCGTCGATGCGACCCATGGCTTCCTCTCGGTAAAAGACCGGCAAGACATCGAAACAGAGGTTGTGGCTTGTCTGCCAATGTCGATGCTCTGGGTCGCAGCGGATAATGGCGATCGCGCCATCGGTTTTATGCTGATCGGTGAGGGGCAGATGGAGGCTCTCTTCGTTGATGCCGCCGAACGCGGAGCCGGCGTCGGCCGTGCGCTCGTCGAATATGCGCTACGCCTTTGTCCAGGACTGAAAACGGACGTCAACGAACAGAACGTCCAGGCGATTGGCTTTTACGAGCGTATGGGATTCCGGCGCATCGGCCGCTCAGGAATCGATCTGCAGGGGCGGCCTTACCCATTGATTCATTTACGCCATGCAATCGATACGGACGATACGAGCGCACGGCATGGCAAATCGGCTCAGATGACCCTGCTTGAACTGGTTTTGCCGGATACGCGCCATCCGGATAACGAAAGAGGTTCCAAAATCCCTTGGAACGATCCGGACTTTAGCCGCAGGATGCTCGAAAATCATCTGAATCAGGACCATGATTGGGCCAGCAGGCGAGAAGGCATTATCGCCAGGCATACGATGTGGATTGCGGGGGCGCTGGGACAAGCGCCGTCACGAATTCTGGATATCGGATGCGGGCCGGGCTTATATACCCGGCTTTTGTCCGAGGCGGGGCATCAGTGCGTTGGCGTCGACTTCTCTCCGGCCTCCATCGAATACGCACACCGGCAAGCTGTAGGTACCGACCCTCGGCCGGAATACGTTCTGTCCGACGTCCGAAATTACAGAAGTAGCCAGAAATTCGACTGCATCATCATGACGTTCGGTGAGTTCAACGTATTCACCAGACAGGACGCCATGGATATTTTGAATCATTGCGCAGAAATGCTGCACAAGAATGGCTTGCTCGTCCTCGAAGCTCATACATATGAAGCTATCCAAGCCATCGGATCAGCCCCGGCATCCTGGCAGCGTCATGTGAAGGGTTTGTTTTCAGATACACCGTACTTGTGTTTGCAGGAAAACGCCTGGAATCCGTCCGACGCGAGCGCTCTCTCTCGCTATTTCATTGTTGATGCCGCGAGCGCGGAGGTCAGGCAATACTCCTCGTTCATGCAGGCTTATACGACGGAAGAGTACGAAGAGATGCTGCACATGGCGCAGTTGCCAGTCCAACGGATTCTGGATGGTCAGACATGGCCGCCTGGGGACGATTTCGTGGGGAAATTGCAGGTATTCGTTTGTCGGAAGAAGGACGCTTCATAGCTCCTACGGAAAAACTCACAACGAATTGATTTTTATGATTTTGTCTTATTTTCAGCGCGCCAGATTTGCAAGGCGTGATGCCGCAGTTTTTTGCTCAGGGCGTTGTGGAGAGGAAGTGTGCGAGCACTTTTTCGAGATTCGGATGCTCGGGTAGCTGGATGCGGAAGCAGTCGCGCAGCAGTTCCTTCATCTGGTCTGTCGAAGAGAGCGATGTGCGCTGTGTGCCTTCGCGCAGGTTGTGGACCGCGAAGCTGCCGTTGTGCAGGGTATAGCGGCGGCCGGCTTCAGTGCGGGCGATGATGAGGTTGGTGGTGAAGCGCGATTCGGGGTGCGTCGAGACATACCAGTTTCCCATCTCGTAGTCGGGTAGCAACTGTTCGCGCAGGTCGAAGTGATAGAGCGGTAGCCAGCGCTCTCCCAGTTGGCATTCGAGCACGTAGCCGTCGCCCTCCGTGGTCAGGCGGTAGGGTTCGTGTGGCGTCTGCTGGACGAGGCCCGGTTCGAGCAGCAAGGGGGCGGTCAGAACCTGGCCGCCGAAGCCGACATCCGCGATCCAGGTGTGTGCTTCGAGTTCGATGCGAAGCAGCATGTGGGTTAAGGGCAGAGACGCGCCTTCCGGCACGTTCCAGCGGACGCGCGCGGCCAATCCGTTGACGCGAAAGCCCATGGCTTCGAGCACGTACCGAAGCAGCAGGTTGTGCTCGAAGCAGTAGCCGCCGCGCCGCCGAGAGATCAACTTGTCTTGCAGCGACGCGAGGTCGAGCCGCACCCGCAGGCCAAGCAGGGGGTCGAGGTTCTCGAACGGAATCCGCTCGGGATGCAGGCGGTGGATTTCGTGTAGCGTGGCCAGCGTGGGGCTGGCGTCCCCCTCGTAGCCAATGCGCTGGAAGTAGGCTTCGAGGTCGGGTGGCATGCTCATGGGGATGTCTCGCCAGTCATTTCTGAGCTGCCCGCATGAAAAACCGGTTTAACCCAGCGCCTGCAACATCGCCGCGCCCAGCACAGCGGGAGATTGAGCGCCGGAGACCGACAGCTTGCGGTTGAAGATGAAGAAAGGCACGCCGCCAATGCCCAGTTCGCGCACCTGCGCGGCTATTTTGTTGACGGCGGCTTCGCCTTCGCCGCGCTCGATGTAATCAAGCACGGCTTCGCGCCGGTCGCCAGCCTCCGTGGCGATGTCAGCCAGCGTTGCGTTGTCGCCGATGTCGCGGCCTTCCTGGAAGTGCGCTTTGAACAGGCCGTCGGTGAGGCGCGCGATCCGTTCAGGGGTGTCGCCGCGTGCCTGGGCGCGGTAAATCAGCGTGTGGGCCTTGAATGTGTTCGGCAGGGTGGCGATGCGGTCGAAAGCGAAGTCGATGCCGTCGGGTTTACCGGCTTCGGCAACCCGGGCGAGTACCGCGTCGGCCTGGGATGTGCCGCCGAATTTGGCTTTGAGAAAGCCTTGATAGGGCACGCCGGCCATTGGTGTGTCCGGGTTGAGGAAAAACGGCAACGAGTAGGCGCGGATTTCGATATCGGATCGCTCGGCGCGGAGGTCCGCCAGCGCGCGGGTGAGGCGGGCCTTGCCGATGAAGCACCAGGGGCAGGCGAAGTCGGAAATGAATTCGATATTGAGAATCATGTTTGGGGGAGTGAGGGAAAGATTCTTGTAAGAGCCGAGGTATCGGCGGTACGCCGTTAAACGGCGGCGAAAGCGGCATGGTAGCGGATGATGCCCGCCGTGCCGGCGAGACAGCCCGGTTTCAACTCCAGCGCCATGAAAACTTCGGCCGGTACGTCGTATTCACAGCTGATGCCGAAGCGTGCCGCCGGCGCGAAGCCGAAGCGCGGGTAGTAGTCCGGGTGGCCGAGCACGACCACGGCGCCGTAGCCGAGCGCGCGGCATTCGGCGAGGCCGGCGCACACCAGCGCGGAGCCGATGCCGTGGCGCTGGTGTGCGGGTACGACGGCCATTGGCGCGAGGCCCATGATGAGCGCATCGGGTCGGGTATCGAATGCGACCGGCGTGAAGGCGATGTGGCCGACGATGGCGCTGCTTTCCTCTGCGACGAGGGAGACGAAAGGGCGGGCCTGTTCGCGCAACGCGTCGACCAGATCCGCTTCGGCTGCGGTATCGAAGGCGGCGGCGTTGACGCGGTGGATGGCGGCGTGGTCGGCGACTTGTTCGGGGCGGATGAGCATGTTCGGTGTTGGGGGGTCAGGGCGTGGGCCGGTTGGCGCCGTCTTCGTGCAGTTTCAGCAGGACTTCGATGTTGCCGTCGACGATGTGCTGAAGGTTGCGCGAGATACTTTCCACCGGCCAGTTCCACCATGCCACCAGTTCCAGCGCCGACACGATGTCGGGCGGAAAGCGCCGTTTCACCGGCTGGGCCGGGTTGCCGGCGACCACGGCGTAGGCCGGCACATCGTGCGTGACGACGGAACTGGCGGCGATGATGGCGCCATTGCCGATCTTCACGCCCGGCATGATGAGCGCGTCGAAACCGATCCAGACGTCGTTGCCGATGACGGTATCGCCTTTATACGGCAGTTCCCGCGTGTTCGGCGTCGTGCTTTCCCATCCATGGCCGAAGATGTGGAAGGGATAGGTGGAGCAGCCCGACAGTTTATGGTTGGCGCCGTTCATGATGAATTTGACGCCGCGCGCAATGGCGCAGAATTTGCCGATCACCAGCTTGTCGCCGATGAAGGGGTAGTGATAGAGCACGTTGCGCTCGAAGTTTTCCGAATCGCTCGGGTCGTCGTAATAGGTGTAGTCGCCGATCACGATGTTCGGGTTCGAGACGGTGTTGCGGATGAAGCAGACTTGCGGGAAGCCCGCCATCGGGTGCGGGTCGCGCGGATTGGGCCCGTTCATCGCGGTTTTTCTCCTTTGGAATACGTACGATATGCTGGCTGGTACGGTCGAGCGGTATCCGATCAGACCACGCATTCCAGCGCGAGGCAAGGCATGCGAGGCGGCCGCGCTGGCGCTGTCAGGCAGACAGGGATGGCGAAGGGGCTGGCGCGCTGCGGAAGAAGTCGTCCAGTATGCGCGCGGCGAGCGCATGCGAGGCCTCGAACGGTGCGTTTTCGGCCAACATTTGCTGGGGTGGCTGGCATGTGGGCGAGCCGTCGATTTCGCTGGCGCAGTGGGCGATCAGCTCGGTTAGGCCGGAGCGGGTCATTTCCAGATGAAAAAGCAGGGCGAGAACGTGGTCGCGGTAGCGAAACCCTTGCAGTTCGCAGGCCGCGCTTGCGCCGATCGGGCGCGCGCCCGAAGGCAGGGTGAACACGTCGCCATGCCATAGCAGCGGTGTGAAAGTGGCGCCCTGGCCGATAACGTCGTCGCTGCTCACAACTGGAAGCCAACCGATTTCGCGCTGCGCGCCCTTGAACACGCGCGCACCGAGCGCATCCGCGATCAGTTGAGCGCCCAGGCAAATGCCCAGGGTCGGCAGGCCGCGTTCGAGCGCTGCGCGCAGCGCCGCCTTTTCGGCGGCGAGCCAGGGGTGGAGGGCGTCGTCATGCACGCCCATCGGTCCGCCGAGCACGATCAGCGCATCGGCTTCGCGCAGAGCGGCGGCGGGGTCTTCGTGGTCGGTGCGTACCGGCCGCAGGCGATGGCCGCGCGCCTGCGCCCAGGTGGCGATGTAGCCCGGCGTTTCAAAAGCGACGTGCTGGAAGCAGACGATGTTCATGGCAGTGGTAGCTTAGCCGGGGGTAAAGCCGGGACCGTACAGGCGCTTTCCCCAGGCTTCGGTTTCGCCGCTGTTAAGGCGACGCTCGAACATGCGCCGCCAGCTTGCCGAGAGGCTATCGACGGCGAGCAGGCGTTGGTAGTTGGGGCTGTCCGCGAGGTGGCCGAAAGCGATGTGCAAGGCTTTGCGGACGCTGATATCGCTGCCGCGCTGATGTCGCGCGAAAGGCACCTCCGGGCCGACCTGGCCGGGCTGCAGTATGCGCAGCAGCCAGCCGCACAGCGCGGTTTGCTGCATGTGCAGCGCAAAGTCGGGAAGCTGGAGGCGCTCGTTGAGTTTGTGGCAGGGCGAACGCGGCTGGCTGACCTGGATCAGCGCGTCGCCCCAGGAGAAAATGTCGCCGATATGGACGTTTTCCTCTGTCCAGCCGTCGATGGACAGATTCTCGCCGAAGGCCGACGGCACGAAGCGCTCGGCATGCGCGGGAAAGCGCCGTTGCCAGCTTGCGTAATGCACGGGCGGGTATTGGTGTAGGGCGCGGTCCAGGCCGCCGTGGTGTAAGGGGTCGGCCTGCTCGTCGCCGTCCAGGCCTGTGTCGCTTAGCCACAGTGTTGCACGGATTTCGTGCTTGTCTATCGCGGTGGCGGCGCGGCCCGGGTCGTGACGGGTTTTGCCGGTAAAAACGCGGATACCGTTCATGTTTGTCTCCTCCCATGCAACTTTATAGGCCAGGCCCCGTGCTTTGCTGGGACCGGCTCCGTTCTATGCGGGATTCCGCGGGAAATGCCGTGTTGTGGACGCGGATTCCAGCCAGTGTCAGCGTGCGGTGCTTTATTGCTTGGTACTCGGTGAGCCGTAGTGCATGGTCGCGCAGATTGTGGCTGCGACGCAAGATGGTATGGATTTAGCCGAGTACACCGGGTTGTATCCGCGCGGACTGACGCCGATGCCGCTTCCGGTTGCTTGTGTGTCGCTTGGAACGATGGGTGTTTCGTGGGCACATTCCATGTCGGTACGGGCCATAAGGATGTGCCACGGGCGTGATATTTCGCGCCCCACTCCGGCTGTCAATCAATGCGTGAGATTTGATTGGTAAAACTGCTATCGACATCGGAATTCGGATGCTAGCCTGCTTTCTACTATGCACCATGGAATATCGAGATGGATGAAGAAGATTCCGGATCAGTTCGGGCACGACTACTCAAAGCCGCGCTCGACTGTTTCCTCGCCGACGAGTACCACAAAGTAACGACTCGTCTCATTGCTGAAAGAGCCAACGCCAACATTTCCATGATCCGGTATTACTTCGGCAGCAAAGAAGGGCTGTTCGAGGAGATGATCCGAGACACCTGGAGCCCGTTGCTGGACGTGCTGGATGCGCCGCTGCTGTCGTCGTTGGAGGGGGTCGCGGGCTTTTTCAATCTTTATTACGAGACGATGCTGACGCGCCCTGAATTTCCCAAGCTGATCCTGAAAGTGATCACGCTGAATCACAGGCCGGGGCGGCGCTTCATCCGACAACTGGTCGAACGGGGGCGTACGCGAGGGACGCGCAGGGTCGACATCTTGAAGACAGATGGGCAGATCGCCCCATCGATAGATTTCGAGGTTATCAGGATGGCGTTCCTCAGTCTTGCCCTGACGCCGATGCTGTTGAAGGACATATTCGAGGAACAGATGGGGCGAACCATGGATGCTGCATTTCTCGAAAGTCTGGCTAATTTCAACGGCCGGCTTTTTGCTGCCGGGCTCCCGCCGGCCCCTCACGAGCAGTAAGAGAGACCACGATGTCGTTGCAAAAAAACGCGGGCGCCGTTCGGCGATTTGCCGGAAAGATGAAATTTGCCGGCTGGCTGCAGAATATTCCCAACAAGGTGACGCCGCCATCGTTTCGCCTGATGCAGATCGGCTCCGCTTTCTGGCAATCGCGGGCGCTTTACATCGCGGCAAAGCTTGATATCGCCACCGTATTGGGGGACGAATGCCTAAGCGCGGATGAGATTGCCGCTCGCGTGTCCGCGCAAGCCGATGCCATCTACAGGCTGCTTCGGATGCTTGTGGCAATGGGCGTCTTCGAGGAAAGATCGCTCCACCTGTTCGCCAACAATCGCCTGTCCGAACCTTTGCGTGACGATAGTCCAAATAGTGTGCGGGCGATGATTCTGATGCACAACTCGGACGAAATGAGCCGGCCGTGGTACGAGCAATTGGAAGGCTGCGTGCGTGAAGGAGGCGTTCCCTTCAGCCGCGCTCATGGAGAAGAACTATACGATTACATGGACGGTAACCGCGATTTCGATACCTTGTTTTCGCGGGCGATGGACAATGTCGGGGCATTGAGCGGGGACAGTTTCGCCCAGGACTTCGATTGGGGGCGCTTCAAGCGCGTCATCGATATCGGGGGGGCGAAAGGTAGCAAATCCGTTGCCATTCTGAAACGGCACCCACACCTGAAAGCCGTGGTGGTGGACCGTGCCCAGGTCGTCAGTGGCGCCGAACAGCATTGGGCAAGGCGAGAGGCGCCAACGCTGCTCGCCCGGCTGAGCTTTCAGGTTGGCGATCTGTTTGGGGCGATGCCGATGGCGACGAGCGGCCAGGACATCTATCTGCTCAGCGCCGTCCTGCATGGTTTCGATGACGAGACTTGTGTCAAGGCGCTACGCAATCTCGCGTGCGCCACGGGGGAGACGGGCGCGCGCATCGCCCTCAAGGAGTTCGTCATGCCCGAATCGCGGGCCGATTTTGCCGGGGCCTCGTTTGACATGCAGATGTTCATGGGGACGCGCGGCAGGGAAAGAACGCTCTTCGAATGGTCGAGGCTGATCGGCAAGAGCGGATTGGTCTTGGAAGAGCAAGTGGGCCTTCAGTCTTTCGCCAAGATACTGGTGCTGAAATCGAAGCGGTGAGAGCCTGCGCTAAATTTTGTGGCCGTGGCGCAAGATGGCGCGGCTTACGGAAGCATATGACCCGCATCCAGGCGGAACAGGAGCAAGGTCAAGCAGCGCCTTTTATGGTTATTGAATCGTGTCGGCGAGGCTTAGCGTTTTGCACAGCCCCTGAGGCGTCGTTCCCATTCTTGTAGCAGAGTCTTCAAGCTTGCGGTCGTCGCGATCATCCGAGCCGTCTTCGAATATCCAAATTCCTTTTTTACCCTTCTCTTCCGCCAGATCTCCAGCTTTAGTGTTGCTGGGTACGCTTTTTACCTGGCTGGCTATACGCGCTTTGCTGGCTTTGGCCGCGTTGGCGTCGATATAGCCTTTACCCAGGCAATAGTTCAGTAAGCCGGCATGATTTCTTGAAGCGTTGTAGCTGACTTCCGCGTGCGCTTCAGCGGAGCTTTCTGCATAAGACATTCCCGATACCGCGCAGAGGCTCGCGGTCAAAACCGAAGTGAGTGCAATGGTTTTCACCATCGAATTTGCATTCATAACATCCTCCCTGGATTGAGTGTCTGACCCTCAATTAATTTGAGCGATATCAGCGGATTACTGTCTTTTCAAGAGAAAAGCGGCCTCGAGTCTCCCGCTCAGGCCACCTCTAGGGGAAAAACCCGCAGTTGCGAAGGCACCAGCCGTACCCGCTGCCCTTCGGCCAGATTGAGCGCGGGCAGGCGTTCGCGGGACAGAATGACTTCGTAGTGGCGCGGCGCTTCACCTTCGCCGCCAGGGGCATCGAGTTCGACGCGCACGCTGGCGCCGAAGGCGAGCACGCGGGTGACGGTGGCGTCGATACCGTTCGGCGCCGACAGGTCGGAGGTGATTTCCAACTCGTGCGGGCGGGCGAAGCCGATGACGTCGGCGCCGTGGTTCGCGTCGCGGCCGTCGTGCGGTAGTACCGCTTCGCCCACGCGCACGTGCTCTCCGTCGATACGGCCGTGGAACAGGTTGACCGCGCCGAGGAAGCCATACACGAAGGGCGTCGCCGGGTGTTCGTACACTTCTTGCGGCGTGCCGACCTGTTCGACCTTGCCTTTGTTCATCAGCACCACGCGGTCAGCTACTTCCAGGGCTTCTTCCTGGTCGTGGGTGACGAAGATGGAGGTAACGTGCAGTTCGTCGTGCAGACGGCGCAGCCAGCGGCGCAATTCCTTGCGCACCTTGGCGTCGAGCGCGCCGAAGGGTTCGTCGAGCAGCAGCACGCGCGGTTCCACGGCCAGTGCGCGCGCGAGCGCGATGCGCTGACGCTGACCGCCGGAGAGTTGCGATGGAAAGCGGTCGGCGAGCCAGTCAAGCTGCACGAGGTCGAGTAGGCGGTGGACGCGCTTCTGGATTTCGGCTTCGTTCGGGCGTTCCTTGCGCGGTTTCACGCGCAGGCCAAAGGCGACGTTCTCGAACACCGTCATATGGCGGAACAGGGCGTAGTGCTGGAAGACGAAGCCCACTTGGCGTTCGCGCACGTGCGTCGAGGAGGCGTCCTCGCCTTCGAGGATGACGCGACCCGAGTCGGCCTTTTCCAGCCCCGCGATGACGCGCAGCAGCGTGGTCTTGCCGCAGCCCGAGGGGCCGAGCAGCGCAACCAGTTCGCCGCTCGGAAAGTCGAGCGACACATTGTCCAGCGCGGTGAAGGCGCCGAATCCCTTGTGGATGTTTTCAACCTGAATGCTCATGCGCTTCGTTCCTTATTCCGTCTCTTCGCGCGCCGAGCCCGATTTCCATTCGATGAAGGTCTTCAGGCACAGCGTCACCAGCGCCAACAGCGCCAGTAGGGAAGCCACCGCGAATGCCGCGGCGAAGTTGTATTCGTTGTAGAGGATTTCAACGTGCAGCGGCATCGTGTTGGTTTCGCCCCGGATATGGCCGGAAACCACGCTCACCGCGCCGAACTCGCCGAAGGCGCGCGCGTTGCACAGGATCACGCCGTACAGCAGCCCCCATTTGATATTGGGCAGCGTGATCCGCCAGAACGTCTGCCAGCCCGAGGCGCCGAGCACGGTGGCGGCTTCCTCCTCCTCGCGTCCTTGTGCCTCCATCAACGGAATCAGCTCGCGGGCGACGAAAGGGAAGGTGACGAAGATCGTCGCCAGCACGATACCGGGCACGGCGAAGATGATCTTGATGTCGTGCGCCGCGAGCCAGCCGCCGAACCAGCCCTGTGCGCCGAACAGCAACACGTAGATCAGGCCGGCGACCACCGGCGAGACCGAAAACGGCAGGTCGATCAGCGTGGTCAGCAGGCGCTTACCGCGGAATTCGAACTTGGCGATGGTCCAGGCCGCAGCCACGCCGAATACGAGGTTGAGCGGTACCGCGACGGCGGCGGTGATCAAGGTGAGCTTGATTGCCGATAGCGCGTCTTCGTCCGTCAGCGCGGCAAGATAGGTGCCCCAGCCCTTGCGCAATGCCTCGGTGAATACGGCGATCAGCGGCATCAGCAGGAACAGCGCGAAAAAGCCGAGGGCGATCGTCAGAATCGTCCATTTCACCCACGGCGCTTCGCGGGTGGCGGCATTGTTTTCGTAGCGGCGGGCATCAGCCCGGCCGTGCAGTACGCCGACGGCGGCCATCAGCGGTTCCTCCCCGTGCGTCGCGCGCTCCAGCCTTGCAGCAGGTTGATCGCCAGCAGCAGCGCGAAGGAAAACGCCAGCATGACCGTGGCGATCGCGGTAGCGCCCAGGTAGTCGTATTGTTCCAGCCTGGTGATGATCATCAGCGGGGTGATCTCCGATACCATCGGAATATTGCCGGCGATGACGATCACCGAGCCGTATTCGCCCACGGCGCGCGCGAAAGCAAGCGCGAAGCCGGTGAGCAGGGCCGGCAGCAGGATCGGCAGCAGAACCCGGGTAAAGGTCTGCCAGCGGTGTGCGCCCAGGCTTGCCGCGGCCTCTTCCAGCTCGGTTTCCAGGTCTTCCAGGATGGGTTGCACCGTGCGCACGACGAAAGGCACGCCGATGAACACCAGCGCTATCAGTATGCCGAGCGGCGTGAAGGCGACCTTGATCCCGAGCGGTTCGAGCAGGCTGCCGATCCAGCCGTTGCCGGCGTAGAGCGCGGTCAGCGCGATGCCCGCGACCGCGGTGGGCAGGGC
>JAVBJT010000007.1:0-11783 GCA_031546845.1 Azoarcus sp.
GCGCGCGGCTTCTTCCAGCGAGATTTCAAGGTTGTAGCGCAGGTCCGCGCCGCGATAGACGTTGGAGCGGCCGCCCCCGCCAGGACGCCGGCCACCGCCGCCGCCGAAAAGATCACCGAAGATGTCGGAAAAGGCGTCGGCGAAGCCGTCGAAGCCCTGCTGGCCGCCAGCGGCGCCCATCGAGGGATCGACACCGGCGTGGCCGTAGCGGTCGTAAGCGTCTTTTTTCTGCGCGTCGGAAAGGACTTCGTAGGCCTCCTTGGCCTCCTTGAATTTTTCCTCTGAGTCCTTGTTGTCCGGATTGCGGTCCGGGTGAAATTTCATGGCCAGCTTGCGGTAGGCCTTCTTGATCGTGTCGTCATCCGCGTCCCGATTGACGCCGAGAACTTCGTAGTAATCCCGTTTCGACATATCTGCTCGCTCAGTCCGGGCTATGCCGGATCATGCAAAGGCCGAGCCGTCCGGAAAAGCATTCCGGTAGGGGCTCGGCCGTCGGGCAGGTGCCCGGAGGGCACCTGTGTTTTCCCGTTTCTTTATTTCTTGTCCTTGACCTCGGTGAATTCGGCATCGACCACGTCGGCCTCGTCGGCCTTCGCGCGATCGCCACCACCCGTATCGCCGCCGGTCGGGCCCGATTGAGCGCCGGCTTCGGCCTGGCTCTGGGCATACATCTGTTCGCCCAGTTTCTGGCTGACCGTGGCGAGCGCCTGGGTCTTGGCTTCGATGTCGCTCTTGTCGCCGCCTTTTAACGCTTCCTCGGCTTCTTTCAGCGCGGTTTCGATCTTGCCTTTTTGCTCGGCATCCACCTTGTCGCCGTATTCGGCCAGCGCTTTCTTCACCGAGTGGATCAGCGCGTCGCACTCGTTACGGGTGTTGACCAGTTCGTGCGCTTTCTTGTCTTCCTCGGCATGCGCGGCGGCGTCCTGCACCATGCGTTGGATTTCGTCTTCCGACAGGCCGGAGTTGGCCTTGATGGTGATCTTGTTTTCCTTGCCGGTGGCCTTGTCCTTGGCCGAGACGTGCAGGATGCCATTGGCGTCGATGTCGAAGATCACTTCGATCTGCGGCATGCCGCGCGGCGCGGGGGGGATGCCTTCGAGGTTGAACTGGCCCAGGCTCTTGTTGCCGGCGGACATTTCGCGCTCACCTTGCAGCACGTGGATGGTGACCGCGCTCTGGTTGTCGGCGGCGGTGGAGAACACCTGGCTGGCCTTGGTCGGCACGGTGGTGTTCTTCTGGATCAGCTTGGTCATGACTTCACCGTACGTCTCGATGCCGAGCGACAGCGGGGTGACGTCGAGCAGCAGCACGTCCTTGACTTCGCCTTGCAGCACGCCGCCCTGGATCGCCGCGCCCACCGCGACGGCTTCGTCCGGATTGACGTCGCGGCGCGCTTCCTTGCCGAAGAACTCCTTGACCTTTTCCTGCACCTTGGGCATGCGGGTCTGACCGCCGACGAGGACGACGTCGTCGATGTCGGTGAGCTTGATACCCGCGTCCTTCAGCGCGATGCGGCAGGGTTCGATGGTGCGCTCGACCAGGTCCTCCACCAGCGATTCGAACTTGGCGCGGGTCAGTTTCAGGCTGAGGTGCTTCGGCCCGGAGGCATCGGCGGTGATGTAGGGCAGGTTGATGTCGGTCTGCTGGCTGGAGGAAAGTTCGATCTTGGCTTTTTCCGCTGCTTCCTTCAGGCGTTGCAGCGCGAGCACGTCGTTCTTCAGGTCGACGCCTTGTTCCTTCTTGAACTCGGTGACGATGTAGTCGATCACCCGTTGATCGAAATCCTCGCCGCCGAGGAAGGTGTCGCCGTTGGTGGCGAGCACTTCGAACTGGTGTTCGCCGTCCAGGTCGGCGATTTCGATGATCGAGATATCGAAGGTTCCGCCACCGAGGTCATACACCGCGATCTTGGAATCGCCCGGCTTTTTGTCCATGCCGAAGGCGAGCGCGGCGGCGGTCGGTTCGTTGATGATGCGCTTGACTTCGAGGCCAGCGATGCGGCCTGCGTCCTTGGTCGCCTGGCGCTGGCTGTCGTTGAAGTAGGCCGGCACGGTGATGACCGCGTCGGTGACTTCCTCACCGAGGTAGTCCTCGGCGGTTTTCTTCATTTTGCGCAGGGTTTCGGCGGAAACCTGCGGCGGGGCGATTTTCTTGCCGCGCACTTCAACCCAGGCGTCGCCGTTGTCGGCGCGGGTGATGGTATAGGGCATCAGGTCGATGTCCTTCTGCACTTCTTTTTCCTCGAAGCGGCGGCCGATCAGGCGCTTGACCGCGAACAGGGTGTTCCTGGCGTTGGTCACGGCCTGGCGTTTGGCTGGCGCGCCGGTGAGGATTTCGCCATCTTCCGCGTAGGCGACGACGGACGGCGTGGTACGCGCGCCTTCGGAGTTTTCGATGACCTTCGGCTTGCCGCTTTCCATGACGGAAACGCAGCTATTGGTGGTGCCGAGGTCAATGCCGATGATTTTGCCCATGGTTTGATTTTCCTTTTACAGTTTTCGGTATTCGTTGGTGCCGTCCGCCCTTGGCGGTTGCCGGCCCGGTTTGTATCGAATATGGGGTGGCGATGGCGCTTTTCAAGCGGACGCCATCAAATCTCCCGGTAATGGCCTTACGCGTCCTTGGTTTTCGCCACCATGACCAGCGCCGGGCGGATTACGCGTTCGTGCAGCAGGTAACCTTTTTGCAGCACGTTGATGACGGTGTTCGGTTCGGCGTCGGCTTCCACCATGCTGATGGCGTGGTGTTTGTTGGGATCGAATTTCTGGCCGAGCGGATTTTCTTCCGCCAGCCTGGCGTCGTCGAAGGCCGAGGCGAGTTGCTTCAGCGTCAGTTCGACGCCTTCGCGAATTTTTTCCGCCGTCTGGTTTTCCACCGCAAGGGCGGCTTCCAGGCTGTCTTTCACCGGCAGTAGCGCGGCGGCGAATTTCTCGGCGGCGAATTTGGCCGCTTTGGCAATATCTTCCTGCGCGCGGCGGCGGATGTTTTCGCCCTCGGCTTTGGCGCGTAACCACGCGTCGTGGTGCTCGGCCGCCTTCAGCTCGGCTTGCCGCAGCATCTCTTGCAGGCTGGGCATGACATCCGCGGCGGATTCGCCGCCGTCGGCCGGGGAATCGCCGCTCATGTCCAGTTGCTCGCGCAACTCAAGTTCCTCAGGCACAGGCTGCGTCTGATTGGGGTCCGGCATAACGCGCTCCATAAAGAAAAAGATGATTCATTCAACTCGCCGCTATCTTGGGGCGGATCGATGGATTTCAAGTCCCGGCCGGCATCGCTTCGTGACATTGCTTCGCGAGTCGGCATTACGCCAGGAAAGAGGGCCGGGAAATAGCCGCGCATGCTAACATTCAACGTTTTGATTGACGCGGATTCGACCGCTGCCCAAGCATGGACCAGTTCGCCAAAGAAACGCTGCCGATCAGCCTTGAGGAGGAGATGCGCCACTCCTACCTGGATTACGCCATGAGCGTGATCGTGGGACGGGCGTTGCCCGATGCGCGCGACGGACTCAAGCCGGTGCATCGGCGCGTGCTGTTCGCCATGCACGAGTTGTCGAACGACTGGAATCGGGCGTACAAGAAGTCGGCCCGTATTGTCGGCGACGTAATCGGTAAATATCACCCGCACGGCGATACGGCGGTGTACGACACCATTGTGCGCATGGCGCAGAGTTTTTCCCTGCGCTACATGTTGGTCGACGGCCAGGGCAATTTCGGCTCGGTGGATGGCGACAACGCGGCGGCGATGCGTTACACCGAAATCCGCATGGCGCGCATCGGCCATGAGTTGCTGGCCGACATCGACAAGGAAACGGTGGATTTCGGCCCGAACTACGACGGGTCGGAAAAAGAACCGCTGATTCTGCCGGCGCGTATCCCGAATCTGCTCATCAACGGTTCGTCCGGCATCGCGGTCGGCATGGCGACCAATATCCCGCCGCACAATCTGGGCGAGGTGGTCGATGCCTGTCTGAAGCTGCTGGAAGTGCCGGAAACCAGCATCGATGAACTGATCGACATCGTCAAGGCGCCGGATTTTCCCACCGCCGCCCTGATCTATGGTGTTGCCGGCGTGCACGAGGGCTACCGCACCGGGCGCGGACGCGTGGTGATGCGCGCGCGCACCCATTTCGAGGACATCGGCAAGAGCGACCGCCAGGCGATCATCGTCGATGAGCTGCCGTACCAGGTAAATAAACGCACCCTGCTCGAACGTATCGCCGAGCTGGTCAACGACAAAAAGGTCGAGGGCATCAGCGAAATCCGCGACGAGTCGGACAAGTCCGGCATGCGCGTGGTCGTCGAACTGAAGCGCGGCGAAATGCCCGAGGTCGTGCTGAACCACTTGTTCAAGCACACCCAGTTGCAAGATACCTTCGGCATGAACATGGTGGCGCTGGTCGACGGCAAGCCGCGCCTGCTGAACCTGAAGCAGATGCTGGTGTGCTTCCTTGAGCACCGGCGCGAGGTTGTGACCCGGCGCACCATTTTCGAATTGAAGAAGGCGCGCGACCGTGGGCACACTCTCGAAGGGTTGGCGGTGGCGCTGTCGAATGTGGATGAGATCATCGCCCTGATCAAGGCCGCCCCCACACCGGCCGATGCCAAGCGTGGGTTGATGGAGCGCACCTGGCGTTCCGCGCTGGTCGAGGAGATGCTCGCTCGTGGCATGGCCGACCGCTACCGGCCGGAAGGGCTGGATGCCGCGTTGGGGCTGTCCGCCCAGGGCTATCGCTTGTCCGACATGCAGGCCCAGGCCATTCTGGAACTGCGCCTGCAACGCCTGACCGGGCTGGAGCAGGACAAGATCGTCGCCGAGTACCGCGAGATCATGGAGGTGATCGGCAATTTGCTCGATATTCTCTCCACGCCCGCGCGCATCACCGCGATCATCGTCGAGGAACTGGCGGCGATCCGCAATCAGTTCGACGACCCGCGCCGTTCCGAACTGGTGATGAATACCGCCGAGATCAACATCGAGGATCTCATCACGCCGGAAGACATGGTCGTCACCCTGTCGCACACCGGCTATTTCAAGCGCCAGCCGCTGGCCGACTACCGCGCTCAGCGCCGTGGCGGACGGGGTAAGCAGGCCACATCGATGAAGGATGAAGACTTCATCGATCATCTCTTCGTCGCCAACACCCACGACACGATCCTGTGCTTCTCCAGCCGGGGGCGGGCTTACTGGCTGAAGGTGTATGAGGTGCCGGAAGGCGCGCGCCACGGGCGCGGCAAGCCGATCATCAACCTGTTTCCGCTCGTCGAGGGCGAAAAGATCACCGCTGTGCTGCCGGTGCCGGCCTTCGACGACAATCATTTCGTCTTCATGGCCACCGCCGAGGGCACGGTGAAAAAGACCGCGCTCACCGCTTTCGCCAATCCGCGCAAGGCCGGCATCATCGCGGTCGATCTGGATGATGGCGACCACCTCATCGGCGTTGCCATCACCGATGGCGAATGCGATGTGATGCTGTTCTCCGACGCCGGCAAGGCGGTGCGTTTCGCCGAAAGCGACGTGCGTCCGATGGGGCGCGCGTCACGCGGCGTGCGCGGTATGAGGTTGGAAGACGGCCAGCGCGTAATCGCCATGCTGGTCGCCAAGGGCGAAACCCAGTCGGTGCTCACCGCTACCGAGAACGGTTACGGCAAGCGCACGCCGGTGGCGGAGTACACGCGCCACGGCCGTGGCACCAAGGGCATGATCGCAATCCAGACTTCGGATCGTAACGGTAAGCTGGTTGCCGCGGTGCTCGTCGATCCGACCGACGAGATCATGCTCATTTCCACCGGCGCGGTGCTGATCCGCACCAAGGTGGAATCGATCCGCGAGCTTGGGCGCGCGACGCAGGGCGTGACGCTGATCAACCTCGACGAAGGCACTTTCCTTGCCAGCATTGAGAAAGTCGCCGAATCGGTGGAGGATGACGTGGGCGAAGAGGGTGCGCCGGCGGACGAGGAAGAGGGGGGTGACGAAGCATGAGCCGCGTATGGAATTTCAGCCCAGGCCCGGCGGCGTTGCCCGAGGACGTGCTGCGCCAAGCGGCGGAAGAAATGCTCGATTGGCACGGCACCGGCATGAGCGTGATGGAGATGAGCCATCGCGGCAAGGAGTTCGTTTCCATCGCCGAAGCGGCCGAGGCGGATCTGCGCGAACTGCTCGCGGTGCCGTCCAACTACCGCATCCTGTTCATGCAGGGCGGGGCGATCGCCGAAAACGCGGTGATCCCGCTCAATCTGCTGGGTGACAAGCGCACAGCGGACTACGTGCTCACCGGCGGCTGGTCGGTCAAATCGGCCAAGGAGGCGCGCAAGTACGGCGATGTACATATCGCCGCCACATCCGAGGCCGGCGGCTACACCACCGTGCCACCGTTGAGCGAGTGGAAGCTATCCGCCGATCCGGCCTACGTCTTCGCTTGCACCAACGAAACCATGAGCGGCGTCGAATTCCCGTTCGAACCCGATCTGGCGCAGATTGGGCGTGGCGACGTGCCGGTGGTGGCCGATGTGTCCTCGCACATTCTGTCGCGGCCGATGGATGTATCTAAATACGGCCTGCTGTTCGGCGGCGCGCAGAAAAACGTCGGCCCCTCCGGGCTTACGCTCGTCATCGTGCGCGAGGATCTGCTCGGACGCGCTGCACAGCATTGCCCGTCGGCCTTCGACTACAAGACGGTGGCGGACAACGCGTCGATGTACAACACGCCGCCGACTTACGCGATCTACATCGCCGGTCTGGTGTTCCAGTGGCTCAAGCGGCAAGGCGGGGTTGCGGCGATCGAGGCGAAGAACATCGCCAAGGCCAAGTTGCTCTACGATTTTCTCGACAGTTGCTCACTGTATGAAAACCGTGTTGCGCCGGCCTGCCGTTCGCGTATGAATGCCACTTTTTTCCTGCGCGACGAGTCGCTCAACGATGATTTTCTTGCCGGCGCCAAGGCTGCCGGGCTGGTCCAATTGAAAGGCCACAAATCGATTGGCGGCATGCGCGCATCGATCTATAACGCGATACCGATTGAAGGCGTACAGGCGTTGGTGGATTACATGCGCGATTTTGCCGCGCGCAAGGGTTGAAGCAAGGCTGAGCAAGGGTGCGGGAAACGATTTGGGTGCTTGAGTAATGAGCGATGAACTGCTGAATTTGCGCAACGAGATCGACCGTCTCGACGACGAAATACTGGCCCGCTTGTCTGAGCGGGCGCGGTGCGCACAGCGCATCGGCGAACTCAAACAGAACAGCGCCTTGTACCGCCCGGAACGCGAGGCCCAGGTACTGCGGCGCCTGGGTGGCGACAATCCGGGACCGCTGCCGGCGGTGGCGGTAAAAAAAATCTTCCGCGAAATCATGTCGGCCTGCCTCGGCCTTGAGCGGCCGTTGAAAGTGGCTTATCTCGGCCCTGCCGGCACGTTCTCCGAAAGTGCCAGCCGCAAGCATTTCGGCCACGCGCCCGAATTCATTCCGGTGGCGTCGATCGATGAGGTATTCCGCATCGTGGAGGCTGGCAATGCCGATTACGGCGTGGTGCCGGTGGAAAATTCCACCGAAGGCGCGGTGGGCGGCACGCTCGATCTGCTGCTGGCCAATCCGCTCAAAGTGTGCGGCGAGGTCAACCTGCGTATCCATCAGCATCTGTTGTCGCGGGCGGCGGATATCGGCGCGGTCAAACGCCTGTATTCGCACGCGCAGTCCCTCGCCCAGTGCCACGAATGGCTCAATCGCCACCTGGCCGGCTTGCCGCGCGTGCCGGTGGCGAGCAATGCCGAGGCGGCGCGGCTTGCCGCCGACGATGCGGAAGCCTGCGCGCTTGCCGGCGAGGCGGCCGCGGAGCTGTATGGCCTCAATGTGCTGGCGGCCAATGTCGAGGACGAACCGAACAATACGACCCGCTTCCTCGTCATCGCCAACCACGATGCGGGGCCGTCCGGCAAGGACAAAACCTCGCTGGTATTTTCCACCACCAATCGCCCAGGGGCGATGTACGCGCTGCTCGAACCCTTGGCGCGGCACGGCGTGGATATGACGCGACTGGAGTCGAGACCGGCTTCCAGCGGGCTGTGGGAGTACGTGTTCTACGTCGATATCGACGGCCACTACGGCGATGCCTCGGTTGCCGCCGCGTTGCGGGCGCTGGAAGAGCGCGCCGCTTTCGTCAAGGTGCTCGGGTCGTATCCCGTCGCTGTCCTCTGACCCCTATTCTGGAAAAACGCATGAGCGTTGCTGGCCGTATCCGGATGACGCCGCCGCCTCGTCGGCGGAAGGCGTCATGCCGATGTGTCCATCTCGTTAATACGGAGATAGATGCATGGCTTTGATCGGCAAGCTGGTTATTTGCGGCGTTGGCCTCATCGGCGGTTCGTTTGCGTTGGCCTTGCGGCGCGCTGGCGCGGTTGAACACATCATTGGCATCGGACGCAGCGCGGCGACGATGGCGCGCGCGCTCGAGTTGGGCGTGATCGACGAGATTGCCACCGATTGGGCCGTGGCGCTCGATGGCGCCGATTTTGTCCTGCTTGCCGCGCCGGTGGGGCAAATGCAGCACATCATGGATGCGATGGCGCCGCATCTGGGACCAAACACCGTTGTTACCGACGCGGGCAGTACCAAGCGCGACGTTATCGAGGCCGCTTATAACGCGCTCGATGTTCATCTAGCCCGTGTCGTGCCGGCGCACCCCATTGCCGGCGCGGAAAAAAGCGGTGTGGAAGCCGCCTTCGCCAATCTTTACGACGGTCGCCGCGTTGTCATCACGCCGTTGCCGGAAAACGCGCCCGAGGCGGTGGAGCGGGTCCGCGCTGTATGGCGTGCTTGCGGCGCGACCGTGGTCGATATGGCGCCGCAGGATCATGACCGGGTATTCGCCGCGGTTAGTCACTTGCCGCATCTGCTTGCGTTTGGTCTGGTGCACGACCTGGCAGGGCGTGCCAACGCCGAGTTGCTGTTTTCGCACGCGGCCAGCGGTTTTCGCGATTTCACCCGCATTGCCGCCAGTCATCCGGAAATGTGGCGTGATATCTGCGTTGCCAACCGGCAGGCGCTGCTGGCGGAGCTCGATCAATATCTGGCCGAACTCGCTTATCTGCGCGCGCTGCTCCTGGCTGGCGACGGTGAGCGTCTCGAACACGTGTTCAATGAAGCGCGCCAAGCGCGCAACGCCTGGGCGGAGCAGGCCGCGCCGCCGCCCGCCGTTACGGAATAGCCCGGAGTCGCGATTGTCATGATTTTTCTCGACCTTCCTCCGCTGCGTGGCGCTCGTGGGCATGTGCGCCTGCCGGGTTCGAAAAGCATTTCCAACCGCGTTCTGCTACTGGCCGCGTTGGCCGAGGGTGAAACCGAGATCCGCGATCTGCTTGCTTCCGACGACGTCGATCGCATGCTCGATGCGTTGCGCCAGCTTGGCGTGGATTGGCGGCGGGAAGGTGAGCGTTACTTCGTGACCGGCGCCGGTGGCGCGTTCCCGGTCAAGGCGGCGGAACTATTCCTCGGCAATGCGGGCACCGCATTCCGGCCCTTGACCGCCGCGCTCGCGCTGTCCGGCGGTGAGTATCGCCTGTTTGGCGTGGCCCGCATGCACGAACGGCCGATTGGCGATCTGGTGGATGCCTTGCGCCAGATCGGCGCCGACATTGCCTACGCTGCGGTCGACGGCTATCCGCCCTTGCACATCGGGCCGGCCGCGATTCATCCTGGCGGTGTGGTGCGTGTGCGTGGGGATGTGTCCAGCCAGTATCTCACCGCATTGTTAATGGCCTTGCCGCTGACGGGTGTGGAAACCGTTATCGAAGTGGTCGGCGAACTGATCTCCAAGCCGTATATCGCGATTACGCTGGAATCGATGGCGCGCTTCGGTGTCGTGGTCGAGCGCGATGGTTGGAGCCGCTTCGTCGTGCCTGGCAAGGCGTGCTATCGCAGCCCAGGGGTCGTTTTCGTCGAAGGTGACGCCTCGTCCGCATCGTATTTTCTCGCCGCCGGAGCCATCGGCGGCGGCCCCGTGCGCGTCGAGGGCGTGGGGCGCGACAGCATTCAGGGCGACGTGCGTTTCGCCGAAGCATTGACGCAGCTTGGCGCGCGCATCGACATGGGGGAGAACTGGATCGAGGCGCGCGCGCCCGCTTCCGGCCGTCTGCGCGCTTTCGACTTGGATTTGAACCATATCCCGGATGCGGCAATGACGCTTGCCGTCGCCGCGCTGTTTGCCGACGGTCCGTGCGTGCTGCGTAACATCGCCAGTTGGCGGGTCAAGGAAACCGACCGCATCGCGGCGATGGCGGCGGAATTGCGCAAGGTTGGCGCCGAGGTGGAGGAGGGCGCGGACAGACTGCGCATCGTTCCGCCGGTGCAACTGCGTCCGGCGGTGATCGACACCTACGACGACCATCGCATGGCGATGTGTTTCTCACTCGTCAGTCTGGGTGGGCAGTCGGTGCGGATCAACGACCCCGCGTGCGTGAATAAAACCTTTCCTGGCTATTTCGCCGTTTTCTCCGAGGTGGCCGATCCCGTGCCGGTGATCGCCATCGATGGCCCGTCGGCATCGGGCAAAGGCACGGTCGCCGCGCGCGTGGCCGAAGAGCTGGGTTTCCATTATCTGGACAGCGGTTCGCTGTACCGCCTGGTGGCCTTGGCCGCAATGCGCGCTGGCGTGGCGTTGGACGACGAGGTGCCGCTGGCGGATATTGCCGCCTCGCTGCCTGCACGCTTCGAGCGCGAGCGGGTATGGCTTGGCGGGGATGACGTGACCGACGGGATTCGTACCGAAGCGTGCTCCACCGGCGCCTCCAAAGTCGCGGCCTTGCCCGCAGTGCGCGCCGCGTTGCTTGACCGCCAGCGCGCTTGGCGCACTGGCCCTGGCCTCGTCGCCGAAGGGCGGGATATGGGGTCCGTAGTATTTCCCGATGCCGGCGTCAAGGTCTTCCTTACCGCATCGGTCGAGTCGCGTGCGCAGCGCCGGCATAAGCAGTTGATGGATAAAGGATTGGCTGCTAACATAACCGGTCTTTTGCAGGATTTGCTCGATCGGGATGCGCGCGATGCGAACCGAACCGTGGCGCCCTTGCAAAAGCTGCCGGATGCGGTGCTGCTCGATACCACATCGATGGGAGTCGAGGAGGCTGTGGCGTTCGTTGTTGAACTTGCCCGCAAGCGGGTTGGCGAAGTCAACGTACATACCGGCTGAAAACGTAGCGCGCTGGCTTTGCCGGCTCGCTGAATTTCCAACCTTGAACTATTGCCCGCGAGGGCGATCCGGATCTCTTCCTTTTATGTCCACTGCCACCCCTGTTTCCTTCGAGGAAAGCTTTGCCGCGCTGTTCGAAGAAAGCCTTGCGTTACAAGAAATGCGTACCGGCGAAGTCATTACCGCCGAAGTTGTGCGCATCGACCAGAATTTCGTCGTCGTCAACGCTGGCCTGAAGTCCGAAAGTTATGTGCCGATCGAGGAGTTCCGCAATGACCGCGGCGAACTCGAAGTCAATCCAGGCGATTTCATCCACGTCGCCATCGAGGCGCTGGAAGACGGCTACGGCGAAACCCGCCTGTCGCGCGACAAGGCCAAGCGTATTTCGGCCTGGAACGATCTTGAAAAGGCGCTCAACGAAGGCTCTCTGGTAAAGGGTGTGATCACCGGCCGCGTCAAGGGTGGTCTGACCGTCATGACCAACAGCATCCGCGCCTTCCTGCCGGGTTCGCTGGTCGATATGCGTCCGGTCAAGGACACCTCGCCGTATGAAGGCAAGGAATACGAATTCAAGGTCATCAAGCTCGACCGCAAGCGCAACAACGTG
>JAVBJT010000001.1:0-86087 GCA_031546845.1 Azoarcus sp.
AACTGGAAGAAGAACCTCGACGACGCCACCATCGCCAAGTTCCAGCGCGAACTGGGCGCCATGGGCTACAAGTACCAGTTCATCACTTTGGCCGGCATCCACTCCATGTGGTACAACATGTTCGACTTGGCGCAGGACTACGCCAAGCGCGGCATGACGGCCTATGTGGAAAAGGTACAGGAACCGGAATTCGCCGCGCGCGACCGCGGCTACAGCTTCGTTTCGCACCAGCAGGAAGTGGGCACGGGCTACTTCGACGACGTCACCACGGTGATTCAGGGCGGCACCTCCAGCGTCACCGCGCTCACCGGCTCCACCGAAGAAGAGCAGTTCCACTAAGCGGCACGGCCGCCCTGGCGGCACACGCCAGGGCGTAACAACAAAAAAGCCTTCCCATCGAGGAAGGCTTTTTTACGCTGGCGTGGCAACCCTCGTTGCCCGCATCCGACATTCAGTCCAGCTTTTCGACCTTGCGCAACGCGCGCACCAGTTGATGAACCGCTTCGCGGTGCGCACGGGAAAGCGCGGCGATTTCACGCGCAAGCTGAAAGTCGATTTCGAGCGCGCCCCCTTCCTCCAGCCCGGGCTCCTGCGCCATCACCACCATTGGCGCGCCTTCCCCGAAACGAAGCCATTCCGTGCTCACGCCAAACCAACGGGCCAGCACGCGCAGACGCGCCTGGGTTGGAATCGCTTCGCCCAGCAGCCACTTTCGCGCAGCGTGAATTGTTACGGGGACGCCGGGATAGCGTCGATTGAATTCCCGCGCCAGTTCTGTCGGCCCGATTTCGACATGGCCTACACGAGCCAGAACCTGGCGCAGCCGGCGGCTGAAAGCCTCTCGCTCAAGACTTGATTGCATTACCGGAAATTATCAGCCCGGCCATCGTCAATCAGTGGCGCCAATCATATTGACCAACTGTCGCTGGATCGCCCACAATCTCACCGGCTATTATTGACTGAACATCGAGGAAGTTCACCAGGAATCCGCTGGAGAAACCAAGAGGCATGTGTGTCGCGCACCATCAACCCGATTCACCGTGGCCACCCAAAAAACCGCAGCACACACAGCGGTCCACCACTTCGCCATACGACCACGGCATTACTCCCTGAAACCATGCGCCACAACCGCTCCCAAACAAGCCCGACAGAAGCCAGCATGGGTTCCGATGCCTTGCTCGCCGACATGCTGGAACATGCCGCCGATGCTGTAGTGATGATAGACAAAGAAAACCGTGTCGCATTCTTCAATGCCGCCGCCGAGCGCATGTGGGGCTGGCGGCGGGACGAAGTGCTCAAGCGCGACATCGCCATGCTCATTCCCCGCGCGCCACACGGCGAAATCGATTTCACCGCCGGGCGTAGCGGCGAATTCCTCATTTCGAGGAAAGACGGCACGACCGCGTTGGGTATCTTGTTCCTTGCCCGCATCGGCAGCACTTCCCGCACAACCGGTCCGGCGCGCGCCGACAACACACCCTCCGCTCAACCGAACCTCGATATACCGCGCCTGCATGCCCTCGGTCTCGACCACCTCCCGCAAGCCGTGTTCATCGCCGACGCGGACGGCCACATCGTCTACGCCAACGCCAGCTTCACACATCTTTTCGGTTACAGCGCCGACGAAATTCACGGCCACAGCCCCGGCGATCTGCTCGCCGGCCCGCACACCGACACCCAGGCGCTCGAAATCATTCGCGCCGGTCTCTCCACGCCCTGGGGGCTACACGCCGATGTGCTGCTCTACGACAAACACGGCGAGTCGCATTGGATGGACATCGTCGTCAGTCCGCTGGTCGACCACGCCGGCCAACGGGAATACGTCGTCAGCACACTGATCGACGTCACGCTGAACAGAATGCCCAAAGCACTTCAGCGCCTGACGTTCGAGGCCCTCGCGCACGACACGCCCCTGGCGGGTGTCATGGATGTTCTCTGCCGCCAAACCGAGCGCATCGCACCCGATTTGGCTGTCGCCATCTTCGCGGCTACCGACGATTCGCGCGATCTGCGCTGCCTCGCCGCACCCTCGCTGGCCGGTCTGTCCCTGCCCACGATCGCCCTGCCCACGGAAGAAACCGATTCGCTCGACTTCACCCATGCGCCGTTGCGCCGAGCCACCCCCCATTCAGCCGCCCTACGCCCGTCCGACGGCTGGGCGCCTTACATGCAGGCGCTTTCCCATGCCGGCTACAGCGCTTGCTGGACCGCCAGCATCCGCGGCAACGATCACCGCCCACTCGGTCTGCTTGCCTTCCATTGCCACAACGATCAACAACCCACGCCACTGCACCGGCAACTGGCGGAAACATGCCTGTCCCTCTGCGCCACCGCGTTCGAACGTGAAAACGCCAAGGCGCATATCCATCGCCTTGCCTTCTACGACCCGCTCACCGGCCTACCCAACCGCCGCCTGTTCGCCATACAGGTCGAACGCGCGCTGGCCCACGCCGCCCGCAATGCCACGGCCCTGTCCATGCTGTTCATCGATCTGGACCGCTTCAAACAAGTCAACGACACATTCGGCCACCCGGCAGGCGATGCGCTGCTGCGCGAAATCGCCCGCCGCCTGAGTGTCGAAGCGCGCGCCGAGGATATCTCCGGCCGCTTGAGCGGCGACGAATTCGCCCTGTTGCTGCCGCAAGCAAATGCACAGCAAGCCGAAACGGCCGCCGAGCGCCTGCTCCATGCGCTGTGCCGCCCATTCGTCTTCGAAGGCGCCACGCTCGCCCCGTCGGCCAGCATCGGCATCAGCCTTTTCCCGGACGACGGCCACGACCTCGATACGCTGCTGCACTGCGCCGATCTGGCCATGTACCGCGCCAAACGCAACGGGCGCCAGCGCGTTTTCCGTTTCCAGGCCGATATGACGCACGCCACCCGGCACGACGATTGATACGGCTTCGCCCTCGGCCGTATGACTTCGTTAGGTCGCCTTGTTATCCGGCCTTGCGTGGTTTTTCGACGCCAATAGGCGTATTCACGACATGAAGCTTGCGGAACGCGCTCCTAGGCCTGGTTGGCGCAGGGGGAGCGCCGGCCGGTATGTCTCCCAGGCGTCGATCCAACCGGGCAGTGTTTCCGCGGGGAGGGGTCTAGAGATGAAATAGCCCTGTATCACATCGCATCCGGCCTCGCACACGAAATCCCAATCGTCCCGGTTCTCGACACCTTCGGCAACGGTCTTCATCCCTAGCTGCCATGCCATGCGCGCGCTGGCCATAACGATGGCCCGCAGCGAATCGTCGCGGTGGGCGCCATGCACGAATCCCTGATCGATCTTGAGTTCGTCGAAAGGGATATTGCGCAGTTGCGCCAGCGACGAATAGCCCGTGCCGAAATCGTCGATCGACAAACCGATGCGTTTCAGGCGCAGGCGGGTGAGGATATCCAGCGGCGCCAGCAAATCCTTCATCAGCCGGGATTCCGTGACTTCCAAGGTCAGGCGGGCGGGTTCCACCCCCGCCTGCTCGGCGGTTCGCACGACAAAATCGGGAAAATCCAGCCTGACCAGATCGTCCATCGAGATGTTGACCGCGACATTCAGGTGCAGCCCTGCGTCCATCCATTGCCGTGCCTGATGCAGCGCGCGGGTCAGCACGGCTTGCGTCAAGTTGTCGATCAGGCCGTACTCCTCCACGGCGGCGACAAAACCGGCGGGGGAAATGAGCCCGTCCTGGGGGTGCTGCCAGCGCACCAGGGCTTCCACGCCGACCACGGCGCCGGAATCGGCACTGACCTTCGGCTGGTAGTAATTGATCATCTCACCGCTGGCGATGGCCCGCTGCAACTCGTCCGGACCATAACTTTTCTGTTCCGCTCTACGTTCCGGGCGTAGGCTCCTTGTGTCGCCGGCGGGGTACGCATTCACGATCTGCCGCAACTGCTCGGGTTGCACCGGTTTTTGCAGCGCGCCCAATATATTGAGACGGTGGGCCTGTGCCAATTTTTCGGCCGTTCGCAAAATGCGCTGATCCTCGCCGCTCACCAGCACCAAGCCACCAGCGTAATCGATGCGCGCCAGATGCCGGACGAATTCGATACCGTCCATCTGCGCCATTTGCAGATCGCAGAACACCATGTCGATGGCGGTCGCATCGTGCTCCAGCAAGGCAAGAGCGCCCTGGGCATCCTCGTGTGGAATGGTGTCGGCAAAACCCAGCCTCGCCAACTGGTGCGCGAGCATCTTCAGAACATAGGGTTCATCGTCGATCAGCAGTATTTTCATAAAAGACCTTGTCGGATAGCTCGTTCGGTTTTCCGCTTTATAGCCGTTACCCTTCAAACTCCTTGCCAACGTGGAACCGCCCTGTTCAGAACGTTGGCGTCAGGAAATCCACGATATAGGCATCCACCATGACCAGCGCGCTCTCGAATCGTGGCATGTCCCGCGCGGTGCTTTGCCGATCCCCCGCCTTACCCGCATTCTCCAAACCGGCGCACAGATCGCCCAACGCCAGCGCGCCCACCGAACGCGACGAGGATTTGAGTTTATGGGCGATGGCGCCCATCTGCCGCAGATCGTCCCCCGCATGGCTCACGCGCAGCTCCGCCGACAAGCGCCGGGCCGATAACAGAAAATCGGAAAGGAATTCCCGCACGACCTCCGTATCGTCGCCGACCATGCCTTTCAGCACCTCAATATCGACCACGGCCGGCAACGTGCCCTGTCTGGTTTTCGGCGCCACCTCCAGCGCGGGCATTTCGCACGCGCCAGGCAGCCATTTTTCCAGCGCGGCCCTGAGTTGCTCCAATTGCACCGGCTTGGTCAGGTAGGCATCGACGCCCGCGGCATGCGCGCGGCTCGCTTCCTTGCGCAAGGCATTCGCGGTGATGAGCAGTATCGGCAGGCGCTCGTGCTCGCCTTCTTCGCGCCGGATTGTCTCGGTCAGCGTATAGCCGTCCATTTCCGGCATGTGCAAATCGGTCATCATCAGGCCGTAATTTCCCGCACGCCACATCTGCAGCGCCTCGACGCCGTTGATGGCGATTTCCGCCGCGTACCCCAACAGTTTGAGTTGTTGCAGAAAGACTTTCTGATTGATCTCATCGTCCTCGACGACCAGGATCAACTGGCCCACGGCGCGCGCCTCGGCGATAGCGGGGGCATTCGTTGTGCCGGTTTGCGGACGTTTCGCGGTATGGGTCTGAAACAGATCGAGCGAGACGCGTCCCGCAGTGGCCGCCACCGCACTCAGCAAAACCTGGCGCCGCAGGGCGCTGCCGTTCAGCGCGATAAGCTCGCCCGTATTGACGCGCGGAGGCCGGCCATGATGGATCAGCAGATGGTGCACTCCCGGCGCGGCGGGAAAAGGCGCGCGCACGCCTGGCCAAGGAGTGGGCGGTTCGGGTTCCGCACCATGGATGACGACGACGGGCGCATCGAGCGAAGCCGTGGCGCGCGCGCCCGCTTCCAGATCGGCCACCGGATAGACATGCGCCCCCCCGTGCGACAGATAGGCGCGGATATCGTCGCTGTTGAGCGCTAGCCCGCTCGTTACGATAACGCAGTTCAATCCGGCAACATCGGGCAGAACGCGCGGCGGCTGCTCGACGGCCAACGCGAAAGGAAGGGTGACGGTAAAGACGGAACCGCTGCCGGGCGTGCTGGTCACGGCGATTTCACCCCGCATCAGGCCGATCAGCCGTCGGCAGATGGCCAAGCCCAGCCCCGTGCCACCAAAACGCCGGGTGGTCGAAATCTCGGCCTGGGTAAAGGGCGTGAATAGCGTTTTCAGCACCTCGGGGGCAATGCCGATACCGTTGTCGGCAACGCGGAAAGACAGTTCCAGCGGTGCGCGGCGGATGATTTCCACCCGCACCGAGACATGCCCTCGTCGCCCCGGCTGCAAGCCGGAGAACTTGATCGCATTACCCACCAGGTTGTACAGCACCTGGCGCAGGCGGATATCGTCCGAGAGCACGCGCTCTGGGATGTCCGGCGAGACGAACAGGGCGATATCCACGTTTTTCTCGGTGGCGACCGAAACCAGGGAATTGCACAAGCCCTCGACGAGATCGGCGATGGAAACCGGCATTTCGTCGATCTGCAGCCGCCCGGCCTCGATTTTGGAGAAATCGAGAATATCGTCGATGAGGCCCAACAGCGTGGACGCCGACTGCCGGACGGTATTGACCAGCCCGGTCTGATGCTCGGACAGCGGGCTATGCGCCAGCACATCGACCATGCCGATGACGCCGTTCATCGGCGTCCGGATTTCGTGGCTCATCGTCGCCAGAAAAGCCGATTTGGCGCGACTCGCCTGCTCGGCATCGGCCTGCGCCTGGGTCAGATCGGCGATGAACTGCCTACGCTCGCTGATATCGCGCAACGCGCCGACGAACAGTGTCTCGTCACGCACCGTGTATTTGGTGATCGACAGTTCGATCGGAATCAGTCGGCCATCCTTGTGCCGCCCCTCCAACTCGGAGCGGCTGCCGACAATGCGCGCCTCACCGGTCCGCACATGGCGCGCCAGATAGCCGTCGTGACGGCTGCGGTGCGGCTCGGGCATGAGCATCGACACATTGCGGCCGACCACCTCCTCGGCGCGATAGCCCAACACGCTTTCCAGCGCTGGGTTGGTACTGCGCACGATACCCCGGGTATCGATGGTGATGATGCACTCGAGCAGATTATCCATGACCGCATGGATCTCCTCCTCCTTCTGGTGCAGGGCGGAAAGCGTTGCCGTCAATTCCGCCGCGTGCGTTTCCAGTTGCGAGCCGAGGTGTTGCAGCGCCCTGTTTTTCTTCAGCTCCCGCGCGTGCGCTTCGACCAGTCTGGTATAGAACACACTGTTTTCGAGCAGCAACACCAGCAGCACGAAGCCGCTCGCGAACAGCCCGTAAATTCTTCCCGCATAAAAACCGAGATCGAAACGGCCGCCGTTGAACAGCGCGGACAAGGCGATATCGAAGATCCAAGCGCACATCACGATCATCAGCCATAAATCGAGCACCGAGCGCGAGCGCCGTTTCCAGAGTACAAACAGAGCGAGAAAACTCACGCCCCAGACGCCCAACACGACAGCGAACATACTGGACGTATAGCGATGATCCACCATGATTTCGGGAAGAAGCGCCTGCCCCGCCGTCACGAGCAGCACGCATGCACCCACGAGCGCCAACACCGCGACAACGCCCTTCAGAACCGCCCCTCGAGCCGGGCCGGGGAGCGGTGCATCCCGATGTGGCGGATGTTTGAAAAGCGCATACCCGATAACAAACAGCGGAAAGCAGCCATGCCAGAGTATGTATATCCAAGCAGCACTCTGCGGACCCGCATTCAGCAGACCCCCTGGCGAGAACAGGCCGGGAAAGGTCAGCGCATGAACAACGGTGATGGCGGCGGCAAACAGATAGCCGTTGGCAAGCACGAGCAGCGCCCGCGAGCGCAAGGTGCGGAACTGACCGAGCAGCAGCACCGCGGTAATCAGATTGTTGATGGCCAATGCCGATTCATAGATCGGAATGAAAGCCCACACCTGCGCCAGCGGCGCTTTCGCAAAGGGCGCGATGAATAAAAAAACGGCGGCGGAAAGCAGTGCTACGACCCAAGCCAGGCGGTACTCCTTAGGCCCGGCGGGCAGTTCCATCAAAAACTGCGGGAGCGCCTCCGAGCGCCCACTTTTCGCGTCATTTTTTTCGAGTAGACGAAGCGCTTGCACTGACACTCCCCGTGACGATGGCATTCTTGATTATTGGCGTCGATTCTCGTTTTTCTCCCGTGCAGGACCATCCACGGGTATGCAACCGCGCTATCCGGCCCGCCGTGATAATTTTTGTTCATCGCGCCAAGAAGCGGGCCGATTTTTGCGGGTCGTTTCTTTTTGGCATGGGTGGATACCGCTGAACGACACGTATCCGCCATGTTTACCTATGCTGCTATTCTGCCAGCCACGCAAGTCCTACTGTGCCAAATTGTAGGCATTTTCGCCAGCCGGCAGGAAGGCGCGCCGAATAATTCGGCGGAATGTGAACACGCGCCTGACCAACTTTACGAGCCGCCGCACCGGGAGCGGATCGTCCCCCGCCCACCGTCCCCGCGCGGCCTGGGCCGCCACCGCGTCAGGCTTCGGCCTGCTCAATCCGGTTGCGGCCCGCCGCCTTGGCCGCGTAGAGCGCGCGGTCGGCACGCCCGACCAGCGCGGAGAACACCTCCGCACCGTTGAATTCGGCCACGCCGAAGCTGCCGGTCAGATGCCCCGCGTCATCGAATGGCTCATCCGCCAGCAGGCAGCGGAGTTTTTCAGCCAGGATCGTGGCGTCGGCCAAGGTTGTCGATGGCGCCAGCAGCAGGAACTCCTCCCCTCCCCAGCGGGCGAAAATGTCCGACCCCCGCATATGCACCGCCAGCCGCGCGCCCATTTCACGCAACACCGCGTCGCCAACGGCATGGCCAAAGCGGTCGTTAACCGTCTTGAACCAGTCCACGTCGAACAGAATCACGCTCAATGGCTGCGCATAGCGGCGGGAACGAGCGATCTCGGTCGCGGCCGCCTCTTCCAGTCTGCGGCGATTAGGCAGGCCGGTCAGGCTGTCGGTCGATGCCACCGCCGCCAGTTCGTGATTCGCCCGCTGAAGATGGTCGTTGACCTCCTCCAGCGCCGTGCGCGCCTGCTTCAGCTCGTCCTCCATTCGCTTGCGCGCGGAAATATCGTTCACGACGGAAATCAGCGCCGGCTGCCCATCGAAGTCGCCCATCACCGACGAGAGCAGCGCCCAATACACACTGCCGTCGGCACGCCGGGCCCGCACCTCGAAATCGCGCACCTCCCCATGCTGCTCCAGGACTTGCCACAACCGCTCGCGGTCGGCGATGTCGTAATAGAAATCCCGCACACTACGGCCCAGTATGTCTTCCACCGCGCAGGCCGCGATCTCGGCCACCTTGCGATTAACGAACAGGATTTCGCCCGTCGCACAACTGGATGCAATGATGGCGATCGGCGCCAAATCGAGTAGATGGCGGACGAGCGCATTGTGGCCGCACAGATGCCGCCCGACGCCCCCGCGCTCGCAAGCCTCGGTAACATCGCGGATCATGCACATGAAACCGCCATCAGGCTGCGGGATATGCTTGCTGTGATAACGACGGCCCGCATGTTCGAAAGCCGGCTGCAAGGACTTCCCGCCGAAGGCGAGCGCCTCTCCGGCCGCCGCCCCCTCGCCCGCCCAGCGCCGCAACACCTCATCGACCGGCGGCCGGCTGTCCAGATATACAGGGGGAAGTGCAGTCAATGCGGCATAACGGTCGTTGAAGGCCGATAGGCGAAAATCCGCGCCGACCCACATCACTGCTTCCACCGTATTGTCGAGCGTCGCGCGCAAGGCCGTTTCCGCCTGACGGCGACGGACGATCTCCGTCATCAGCCGCCGGCTCAAACGCCAGCACAGCACCGCCACGCCGGCAAGAACGGCCAACAGCAGCAGAAAGCCGCCGCCGGCAAGCTCGACGGGAATCCCTGCGGCCTCATCCCCGAGCGGCCCGATTCCGTCGCCAACAGCCTCCTGCGCCCGGACAGCCGTCATCCACAGCAGGGGCAAACTCCGGTACAGCATCGTGGGAACGGCGGCACGCATCAATATGTTGTTGGACTAGCGGGTATTCTAAAAACCCTGGGAAAGCGGTGCAGCAACCACATGCACCAGGCAAATCGGGGCTTCGTCTACAGCTTTCCCTCCACCCACGCGCGCACGCCGGCCAGCGCGACCGGTAGCGCGGCTGGCTCGGTGCCGCCGGCCTGGGCCATGTCCGCTCGCCCGCCGCCCTTGCCGCCGACCTGCGCGGCGACGAAATTGACCAGCTCGCCCGCCTTGACCTTGGCGGTAAGATCGGCGGTAACACCAGCAATCAAGCTGACCTTGCCGCCTTCGACGCTGGCGAGCACGATCGCCGCCGACTTGAGCTTGTCCTTGAGCTTGTCCATCGTCTCGCGCAGCGTCGACACGTCGGCACCGTCGAGCGTGGCGGCGAGCACCTTGATGCCTTTCACGTCCTGCGCCTCGGCGGC
Organism: Azoarcus sp.; assembly: GCA_031546845.1. GTDB lineage: Bacteria > Pseudomonadota > Gammaproteobacteria > Burkholderiales > Rhodocyclaceae > Azoarcus. The sequence continues at coordinate 10,017 of JAVBJT010000001.1, forward strand.
AAGGTTGTCTCCCCGGCCGGCGGCAAGCTGCGACTTCACCCGCGCCAGTTCCTTTTCCAGCGCGCGGACGTTGTCGAGAATGCCGGCGACGCGCTCGGCCACCTCGTCTGGCTGCACCTTGAGCAACGCGGACATGCCTTGCACGCGGCGCTCTTGCTCCTGCGCGTAGCGCAGCGCATTCTCACCGGTCACGGCTTCGACTCGGCGCACGCCAGCGGCCACGCCGCTCTCGGCGACGATCTTGAACAGGCCGATATCGCCGGTGCGCCCCACGTGCGTACCGCCGCATAATTCTTTCGACGAGCCGATCGACAGCACGCGCACGTGGTCGCCGTATTTTTCGCCGAACAGCATCACCGCACCCGATTTCTGCGCATCCTCGAAACCCATCACCGCCGCGTCGGTGGCGGTGTTGATGAGGATTTCGCGGTTGACGATCTCTTCCACCTCACGCAGTTCCTCAGCGGTGAGCGACGCGGCGTGCGCGAAGTCGAAGCGGGTCTTGTCCGCATCGACCTGCGAGCCCTTTTGCTGCACGTGGGCGCCCAGCACCTCGCGCAAAGCCTTGTGCATCAGGTGGGTTACGGAGTGGTTGCGCGCGGTGGCGGCGCGCGCGGTGGCATCCACCTTCGCCGTCACGTCCTGCCCCAGCGTCAGCCGGCCGGTCTTGACCACGCCGTGATGGCCGAACACCGTGGCCTGGATTTTCTGCGTGTCTTCCACCGCGAAGATGCCGGCCGTGCCGCGCAATTCGCCAAGGTCGCCGACCTGACCGCCGGATTCGGCGTAAAACGGCGTATCGCCAAGCACCGCCACACCCAGGTCGCCTTCCACCAACTCTTCCACCGGCACGCCGTCCTTGTACAGGGCAAGAATGCGGCTTTTCGCCTCGATCGCCTCGTAGCCGTGGAACACCGTGGCCGGGCCGTCGTATTCCAGATTGACCGCCATCCTGAACTTGCCGGCAGCGCGTGCCTGCTCCTTCTGCCGCGTCATCGCCACATCGAAGGCGGCGGCGTCGACCGCCACGTCCTGCTCACGGCAGATATCGGCGGTGAGATCAAGCGGGAAACCGTAGGTATCGTGCAGCTTGAACGCGGTATCGCCGTTGAACACGGTACCGCCATCGCGCGCCATCGCCGCCAGTTCGGCCTCGACGATCGCCATGCCGTTCTCGATGGTGGCGAAAAAGCGCTCCTCCTCCTGCCTCAAGGTATCGGCAACACGCCGCTCGCCCACTTTCAATTCAGGATAGGCGCCGCCCATTTCGCCGACCAGATCGGGCACCAGCTTGTAGAAGAAGGCGGCGCGCGCACCCAACTTGTAGCCGTGGCGGATGGCGCGGCGGATGATGCGCCGCAGCACGTAACCGCGCCCCTCGTTACCGGGAATCACGCCGTCGGCGATCAGGAAGGTACAGGCGCGGATGTGATCGGCGATAACTTTCAGCGACGGCGAATCCATGTCCGCCCCGCTGGTTTCGCGCGCGGCGGCGGCGATCAGGTTGCGGAACAGATCAATCTCGTAATTGGAATGCACGCCCTGCAACACGGCGGAAATGCGCTCCAGCCCCATGCCGGTATCCACGGACGGCTTGGGCAGCGGATGCATCACCCCCGCCTCGTCGCGGTTGAACTGCATGAACACGTTGTTCCAGATTTCGATATAGCGGTCGCCGTCCTCGCCCGGCGAACCCGGTAACCCGCCCGGAATGTCCTCGCCGTGGTCGTAGAAGATTTCCGTGCACGGCCCACAGGGACCAGTATCGCCCATCATCCAGAAATTGTCGGACACATAGCGCCCGCCCTTGTTGTCGCCAATGCGGATCACACGCTCGGCCGGCAAGCCGATATCCTGGGTCCAGATGCCGTAGGCCTCGTCGTCCTCGGCATACACCGTCACCCACAGCTTGTCGGTGGACAGCTTGAACACGCCGGTCAGCAGTTCCCAGGCGTAGCGGATCGCATCGCGCTTGAAATAGTCGCCGAAGCTGAAATTACCCAGCATTTCGAAAAAGGTGTGGTGGCGCGCGGTGTAACCGACGTTTTCCAGATCGTTGTGCTTGCCGCCGGCGCGCACGCATTTCTGCGCCGTCGTCGCGCGCGAATAGGGACGCGTATCGAAACCGAGGAACACATCCTTGAACTGATTCATGCCGGCGTTGGTAAACAGCAGCGTCGGATCCTCGTGCGGAATCAACGACGACGACGGCACAATCTGATGGCCCTTCGATTCGAAAAACTTAAGAAATTGGTCGCGGATCTCGGCGGATTTCATATGAATGTTTGGCAATCGGGATAAAAAAACCCGGCATTACGGGCGATTTAACCAGTTTAGCATGAGCCCGGACGACGGCTGAAAGGCGCAAACCGCCTCATCGCCTATAATCGCCCCCATTACAAACAAGCCGGGCAAAACACACCGGGCGCACACACCGAGGCCGCGATGGGACACCGCTTATCCAAAATCTATACCCGCACCGGCGACGCCGGCACCACCGGCCTTGGCGACGGCCAGCGCGTATCGAAGGACAGCCTGCGCATTCATGCGCTGGGCGACATCGACGAAGTCAATGCCGTTGCCGGCCTGCTGCTGTGCGAGGAACTGCCGGACGATATCCGCGCGCTGTTGACCGACGTCCAGCACGATCTGTTCGACCTCGGCGGCGAAGTCTGCATCCCCGGTATGAGCATGATCACCGCAAAGCAAGTCACCAAGCTGGAAGAAGAACTGGACCGCCTCAACGCGCCACTCGCGCCGCTGAAGGATTTCATCCTGCCCGGCGGCACGCGCGCCGCCGCACTCGCCCACCACGCCCGCACCGTATGCCGCCGGGCCGAACGAGCGCTGGTCGCGCTGGCGCAAGCGGAAACGGTCAATGACGGCCCGCGCCAGTACCTCAACCGTCTCTCCGACCTGCTGTTCGTCCTCGGCCGCGCGCTCAACCGCGCCGGCGGGCGCGACGACGTGCTATGGCAAAAGCGCAAAAACGCCTGATAGCTGTAATGCACGCCAAAGCATTATGAATAGCCCCTTGGTCCATAAAGCAGCGCGCCTGTCCCTCGCGCTTGCCGCGCTATTTGGCGCCCCCCTGGCACTCGCGGACAACACATTCACCGCCTGCCTCGCACGGCTGCGCGCCGATGCCGCCTCCAACGGCCTGCCCCCCGCGGCGTTCGATACCTGGACCGCTAACCTGCGGCCGGACATGAGCGTGCTCGACTTTCTCGACGCCCAGCCGGAATTCGTCACCCCAATCTGGGATTACCTCGCGGGCCTGGTGGACGACGAACGCATCGCCGACGGCCGCGCCATGCTCGAACGCCACGGCGACACACTGGCCGCGGTGGAAGCCGCCTACGGCGTCGACCGCGCCACGGTAGCCGCCGTCTGGGGCGTGGAAAGCAACTACGGCCGCAACCTCGGCAGCCGGCCGCTGCTTCCCTCGCTGGCCGCGCTATCCTGCTTCGGCCGCAGGCAGGACTACTTTCGCGGCGAGCTCTACGCCGCGCTGAAAATCGCCGAAGCGGGCGACGTTGCTCCGGAACGGCTTGTCGGCTCGTGGGCGGGCGCTTTCGGCCAGACCCAGTTCATGCCCTCCACCTTCACGCGTCTGGCGGTGGATTTCGACGGCGACGGCCGCCGCGACCTAGCCGACAGCGTGCCCGACGCCCTAGCCTCGACAGCGAACTTCCTGCGCCGCGCAAACTGGCGCGGCGACGAACCCTGGGGCTTCGAAGTCAAACTTCCGCCGGACTTCAACGGCGCGCAAAGCGGCCGGCGCAACAAACGCCCCATGGCCGATTGGGCGGCGCGCGGCATACGCCGCATCGACGGCGCCCCGCTGCAAAACGACGCCCTGCCCGCCACCACCCCCGCCGCGCTGCTGCTGCCGGCAGGGCCGCAGGGGCCGGCGTTTCTCGTCACGCGCAATTTCGACGCGCTCTACGCCTACAACGCCGCCGAAAGCTACGCGCTCGCCATTGCCCTGCTGTCCGACCGGCTGCGCGGCGCTCCACCCCTTGCCACCACTTGGCGCACTGACGATCCCGGCTTGTCCCGCGCTGAACGGCGCGAGCTGCAAACACTGCTGAACGCCCGCGGTTATGACGTAGGCGAAGCCGACGGCATCATCGGCGCACGCACGCGCGAAGCGCTGCAGACCGTTCAGCGAGAACTCAGCCTGACACCGGACGGCCGCGCCGGGCAGAAAACGCTCAATACGCTGCGCCGCCCACCGCTGGCGCCGGCGCCGTAGCGCACTTCTTCACGAAGCTGTTACGCGCCGCGCCCGCCAACTTCTTGGTATCGGCAGTGGCCTCGCAGGCAGCGCGCGCGTCGCCTTCGCACTTCTTCAAAAAGCTCGTGCGCGCGGCCCCGGCCAACTTTTTCTCGTCGGCGCGCTGCGTGCAAGACGCCTCGGCGGCATACAGCGCAGTGGAAAAAACCGCAATGGCGATCGCGATGGGCAATCTGGCGACAAGCGCCCGGGTAACGAATCGTGCAGACATGGACATTTCCTCCGCGCGGGGCCAGCCGGATCGGGCCGGTTGTCCTTAGTCTAGACGGTAAAATCAACCCCGAGCCCCGCATCTACGCCACACCCACCGCCCCGGCCACGACCGGTACACGGAAAACCGCCCGATACTGGCCTTGGCCCTACCGCAACCTTTATCATTACCGCCTTTTCACGCAAAAAAACCAGGGGACGCTATGTCCAATGCCACATACACGGTCGTGTTTCAGGGAGAAATCCTCGACGGCTTCGAGCATTATCAGGTCAGATACGAATTTGCCCGCCTGTTTCACCTCGACACAGATCGCCTGGAACGAATCTTCACGCAAGGCCGAGTCATCCTGAAGCGGGGCCTAAGCCGCGAAGACGCCGACAACTACATCGCCAAGCTTGGCGAAATCGGCGCGCTGGCAAGACTGGAAACCCCGCAGGGCGCCACCCCGCCGGCGCAGGACGCCTCTGCCGGCGCTGTTGCCCCTCCCGCTTCCGCCCCTCCGGCGGCCGCCCCCCCCGCTGCCATAAGCGCCAGCAAGGAAGAACGCCGCCTGCCTTTCGAATTCACCGGCACGGGCGGCGAGTTCTTCCGCATCTGGATCGTTAACCGGCTGCTTTCCATCGTCACCCTGGGCATCTACTCCGCCTGGGCCAAGGTGCGCACCAACCGCTACTTCCACGGCAACACGCGGCTCGACGGCAACAGCTTCGAATACCTCGCCGACCCCGTGAAAATCCTCAAAGGACGGCTGATCGCCTTCGCGCTGTTCGTCGTCGCCTTCGTCGCCGAAAAAATCTCCCCCTTCCTGAGCGTCGCCTTCAGCCTGCTGCTGTTCTTCGCCCTCCCCTGGATCGTCGTGCGTGGGTTGAGCTTCCGCAACCAGAACGTCGCTTGGCGCGGCGTTCGCTTCGGCTTCGACGGCCGCGTCGGCGAGGGCGTGAAAGTGTTCGTGCTGTGGCCGCTGGTCGGCGTCTTCACGCTCGGGCTACTGCTACCGCTGGCGATCCGCCGCCAGCAGCAGTTTGTCATCGGCAACAGCCGTTACGGTGCCACCCGTTTCGAGTTTTCCGCCGGCGCGAAGCCGTTCTACGTACTGTACGGCGTTTCCCTGCTGATTGGCCTCGCCGGTTTCGCGGCGATGCATGCGGCCAACTTGATTCATCCCGTGCTGAATTTCCTTGTTATGGCCCTAACCTATTTTGCTATCTTTGCTTACTTCAAGGCCACCTACACCAATCTGATTTACCGGCACACCCTGCTCGCTGAGCATCGGCTGGATGCGGATTACCACCTCGGCTCCTACCTCGCCCTGGTCGTCGTCAATGGCCTGCTCATCGTGCTCACGCTAGGATTCTTCGCTCCGTGGGCGAAAGTGCGCACGGCGCGCTACGCGGCGGAACACATCTGCCTGCACACCACGGACTCGCTCGACGGCTTCGTGGCCGAGCAGCGCGACGCAGTATCGGCAGCCGGTGGTGAAATCGGCGAATTGTTCGACGTGGATATCGGTTTGTGATAACGAACGGCACAGAAACAGTCATACGCGGCACATTCTTCGACAGTGAAAACTCCCGCCGCATCCGCGCCAAGCTGCATGCGGTCGGCGGCATTTTCATCGTCATCGACGAAACTGGCGCGACCCTCGCCGGGCCACTGCCGATCGCCCAGGTCGAGGTATCGTCGCGCCTGGGCAACACCCCGCGCTTTCTGCGCTTCGGCAGCAGCCTCCTTGGCGACAACATCGCCGGCAAAGGCGTCTTCGAAACCGAGAACAACGACGGCATCGACACACTGCTCAACACGCTCGACCGCCGCCACAACCTGGCCTATCTGCTGGAATCACGCTGGCTCTACGTATTCGTCGGCGTCATCGTAACGATCCTTTGCCTCTGGGGCGGCGTCCGCTACGGCATCCCCATGCTGGCCGAAAAAGTCGCCTTCTCGGTGCCGCCCTCACTCAGCCAACAGATCGGCAACGGCACGCTCGCCCTGCTCGACCACGGACCCTTTTCGCCAAGCAAACTGCCGGAAGAAGAACAAGAGCGGCTGCGCGCCCGCTTCGCCCCCTTTGTCGCGGCGGTCAAGCAGCACGACATCCACATCGAATTCCGCGATGCGGAAGACACCCTGGGGCCGAACGCGCTCGCCCTGCCCTCCGGCACCATCGTGTTTACCGATCAGATCGTCCACCTGGCGGAAAACGACGAAGAACTGCTCGCCATCCTGGCGCATGAAATCGGCCACATCGACCGCCGCCACGCCTTGCGCCACGTCGTCCAAAGCTCGGCGCTCGGTCTGTTGGCGATGGCAGTGACGGGCGATATCTCATCCATCGGCACGGCCGTCACCGCCTTACCGGTGGTTTTTACCGAACTGGGCTATTCGCGTGACTTCGAGCGCGAAGCGGACCGTTACGCGGTTACGATGCTGACCCGCAACAAGGTTCTGGTCGGACACTTCGCCGACATCCTCAAACGCCTCGACTCCGCCCACCGCTGCGCGGAAAAGCGGACGGAGCAGGAAGGCATGGAGAGCATGGAAAACGCCGACCAAGACTGCGCCGACACCGATCCCGACCCACCGAAATGGCACAGCTACACCTCCACCCACCCACCCACGGCCGAGCGGCTGCGCATACTGCAAGAAATGCGCTGAGCCTCGCTCAGCCATAAACCATGCGCCGCGTGCCCGGCAGGCAGGCGGGCTTTTTCGCATAATCGGCCAGCCCTTTAGAAAGGGTGCGCTCTTGCGCGCCTGGACGATAACGCCGATAGCGCTACGCGATGGCCCTACATCTTGCGCGCGAGCCAGACTCCAGCCACGGCAATCGCCATGCCGAACAGACCCAAGCCGCTCAGCGTTTCGCCGAACGCGACCCAGGCGATCAACGCGGTGGTAGGTGGAGTCAGGTAGAAGAGGCTCGCCACATTCACCGCGCTGCCGCTGCGGATCAGCAGATTGAGCAGGCTGACGGCGCCGATCGACAGCGCCAGCACAAGCCACGCCAGAGCGAAGATGAATTGGCCGCCCCAGACGATTGCCATCGTTTCGGTGTGGCTCGCGTACCACGCGGAAACGGCCAGGGTCGGGATGAACTGGACCACCGCGCCAGTGCGCAGATTAAAAGACGGGCAAAAACGTTTTTGATACAGCGTGCCGGCGGTGATGCCAAACAGCGCGACCAGCGCCGGCGGCAACATCTGGCCGAACACCGCGGCGGCCGAAACACTGGCGGCGAATTTGCTCACAACCAGCGCCACGCCAGCGAAGCCGAGCACCAACCCGGCCCATTGCCGCGCCGATACGCGCTCGCCAAGCAGCAGACCGGCACCCAGCGCGGTCAGCAAGGGCTGCAGGCCCGCGATGATCGCGATCACGCCCGCCGGCAGACCGCGATGAATCGCGGTGAACGAGCCGCCAAGATAGACCGCGTGCATCAGCAGGCCGCTCATACCGATGTGAAACGCCTCGCGCGGACTGCGCGGCCACGGCGCGCGCGTTGCCAGCGCGAACACGCTCACCAAGGCCAGCACGATGGCGTAGCGCACGGAGAGGAAGGTCAGCGGCTCGGCGTAGGATAAACCGTACTTGGAGCCGATGAAGCCGGTGCTCCACAGCACCACGAACAGCAAGGGCGCAACGCGCCGGAGAAAAAAAGAAGCGGCCATGCGCTATTCCCAAAAGATGAAAAACGCCGTTTCCGCTTCTTGCGTGCAGTAGCGCGGGCGCGCCGCCGCTTACTCGTCCAGGGACGCGGAGGTATAGACCTCCTGCACGTCGTCCAGCGCTTCGAACGCGTCGAGCAGTTTTTGCATGCGCGCCGCGTCGTCACCGGTCAGTTCGGTTTCGTTCTGCGGCTTCATCGTTACTTCGCCGAACTCGGCGGTGAAGCCGGCTTTTTCCAGCGCGGCCTTGATCGCGGTGAATTCCCACGGCCCGGTAATGACCTCGATGGAGCCGTCGTCATTGGCGACGACATCCTCGGCGCCGGCCTCCAGCGCCGCTTCCATCAGCGCGTCCTCGTTGGTGCCGGGGGCGAACAACAATTGGCCGCAATGCTTGAACTGGTAGGCCACGCAACCGTCGGTGCCCATGTTGCCGCCGTACTTGGAAAAGGCGTGGCGCACGTCGGCAACGGTGCGGGTTTTGTTGTCGGTGAGGCAATCCACCATCACCGCCGCGCCGCCGATGCCATAGCCTTCGTAGCGCGCTTCCTCGTAGGTCACGCCTTCGAGTTCGCCGGTGCCGCGCTTGACCGCGCGGTCGATGTTGTCGCCCGGCATGTTTTCGGCCTTGGCCTTGTCGACAGCCAAGCGCAGGCGCGGGTTGAAGTTGGGGTCGCCGCCGCCCATGCGGGCCGCAACGGTGATTTCCTTGATCAGCTTGGTGAAGACCTTGCCCCGCTTGGCGTCCTGGCGCCCTTTGCGGTGCTGGATGTTGGCCCATTTGGAATGACCAGCCATATGTTCCCCGATGCGGCAGTAAGCGATTGAGAAGCGCCGCATTATACAGAGCGGCCGGAGTGCGAGACGGAGCGCGCGCGCTGCTACACTCCAAGAAAACTACTTTTTCCGAGGCGCCGCCATGACTGAGCCGATGTTGATCGCAAAAACCGCCGACAAGGCGCTTTCCCTGTTGCCGCGCCTGGCCAACCGCCACGGCCTCATCACCGGCGCAACCGGCACGGGCAAAACGGTAACGCTGCAGAAAATGGCCGAAAGCTTCGCCGCCATCGGCGTGCCGGTGTTCCTTGCCGACGTCAAGGGCGATCTATCCGGCATCGGCGCGGCCGGCAGCGCGAACCCAAAGTTGCTCGAACGGCTTGCCGCGATCGGTATCGACGATTACACGCCACGTGCCAATACGGCGGTGTTCTGGGACGTGTTCGGCGAAAACGGCCATCCGGCACGGGCGACGATTTCCGACATGGGGCCGCTGCTGCTCGCGCGCCTGCTCAATCTCAATGACACCCAGGCCGGCGTGCTGCAACTGGTGTTCAAGATCGCCGACGACAACGGACTGCTATTGCTCGACCTCAAGGACCTGCGCGCAATGGTGCAGCACGTGGGCGACAACGCGAAATCCTTCACCACCGATTACGGCAACGTGTCCACCGCCTCCATCGGCGCCATCCAGCGCAATCTGCTGGTACTAGAGGAACAGGGCGGCGACAGATTCTTCGGTGAGCCGATGCTCGATATCGCCGATCTGATGCAAACCGACGCCGACGGCCGTGGCGTGGTCAACGTGCTCGCCGCCGAGAAGCTGTACCAATCGCCCAAGCTCTATTCCACCTTCCTACTGTGGCTGCTGTCCGAACTGTTCGAGCATCTGCCCGAGGTCGGCGACGTAGACAAACCCAAGCTGGTGTTCTTTTTCGACGAGGCCCACCTGCTGTTCACCGACGCGCCCAAGGCGCTGGTGGAAAAAATTGAACAGGTGGTGCGGCTGATCCGCTCCAAGGGCGTCGGCGTCTACTTCGTCACACAGAACCCGCTCGACGTGCCGGAAACCGTGCTTGGCCAGCTTGGTAACCGCGTTCAGCACGCGCTGCGCGCGTTCACACCGCGCGACCAGAAGGCGGTCAAAACGGCGGCGGACACGATGCGCGCCAACCCCGCGTTTGACGCTGCCACCGCCATCACCGAACTGGGCGTGGGCGAGGCGCTGGTGTCCTTCCTCGACGACAAGGGCCGCCCGGAAATGGTGGAGCGCGCCTTTATCGTCGCCCCAGCCTCGCGCCTCGGGCCGCTGACGGCGCAAGAGCGGGCGGCGGCCATCGCCACCTCGGTGCTCAAGGGCCATTACGAACAGGCCATCGACCGCGAATCGGCTTACGAAATGCTCCGCGCTGGCACCGCGGCGCGCACGGCCGCGCACGGCGCGGGAGGAACAGCTTCCGGGAATGGGAGTGACACCCCCGCCTCGGGCAGCAACATCCTCAGCGACATTCTGTTCGGCTCCACCGGGCCGCGCGGCGGCCAGCGCGACGGACTGGTGCAGATCGCGGCGAAAACGGTCACACGCACCATCGGCAGCACGCTGGGGCGCCAACTCGTACGCGGTGTGCTGGGCTCACTGCTGGGCGGCGGCAAACGCCGCTGAGCAACGCACGCACCGCCGCCTACCCACCGTTATTGACCGTGCCCACCCTCCCCTCTACCATCCCTGTCATGGACGCCGAACTCACTCACCTCGAAATGCAGATCGAACAGCTCGCCACCCTCTGCGAAACGCTCAAAACCGAAAACCGCACGCTACGCGCGCGTGCAGCCAAGCTGGAAACCGACAACCGCACTTTGTCGGACAAAGTGCAAACCGCCACCGGCACATTCCAAAGCTTGCTCGACAAGTTACCGCGGGACTGAAGACACGATAATCATGGAATCCCTCGACATCATGCTGCTGGGCAAGGCATACAGCGTTGCCTGCTCGCCGGAAAACAAGGACGGCCTGCTTGCGGCGGTGACTTTCCTCGACGAAAAACTGACCGAACTGGCAGAAAAAACCCACGCCTCCGGCGAAAAACTGGCGGTGATGACGGCGCTGAATATCGCGCATGAATTATTGCGTTACCAACGCGGCAATGGGTTTGACATGCCCGCCGCGAAGCGTAGAATCGGATTCATGAACGCACGTTTGGCAGGCATATTGGAACAGCAGGAAAAGCTGTTCTGAATGCCAAGCGGGTAAAGATCAATCCCCTGCCGTGTTCGCTGAAGTCGTAGATTCCTTGAACCAATGTCGAGAGACTTGGTTGCGGACCTAAGACACCGCTGGTGTGCATGCCCCTTGCCGGGCAAGCCTGATGCGGAAGGAAAGCGACCTCCCTGAACCCTAGGTTCAGGATGCCCGGCGGAGGCGGCACAGGCGGGGGGCCATGTAAAAAAGCGCGATGCGAGTCGCGCTTTTTGCTTTTTCATGCTCGCGCCGGGGAACCCATACAAAGCATGCCGGTTTTCCAGTCACACATGCCTCACCCAGACGCCATAAATTCGCCGGCCCTCAACCCACGGCCCCTCAACTGCGCTCGACCGTAAAATCCTCCACCGGCACGGGTTTACCGAACAGATACCCCTGCATCTCATCGCAGTTGAGCTGGAACAAGCGCTCTTGCTGCACTGACGTTTCGACCCCCTCGGCGATGACACCCAGCCGCAGGCTGTGCGCCATCGCGATGATGGCGGCGACGATGGACTCGGAACTCGACCCAGCCGTGTGGATGCCGGCCACGAAGGATTGGTCTATTTTCAGCGTATCGAGCGGAAAACGATGTAGGTAGGAAAAACTGGAATAGCCCGTGCCGAAATCATCGAGGGCAAGAACGACGCCGATCCGCTTCAACTGCCACAGTATTTCTTCCGCATGCTCAGGATCGCCCATCAGCATGCTCTCGGTCAATTCGAGCTCAAGCAGATTCGGCGGCAGACCGGTTTCCGCCAACACCTCGGCTACCAGTGCGGGCAGATTGGCGGAGCGGAACTGGCGCGCGGACACATTCACGCCCACCCGCAATGCGCGCCCCGCCGCCCGCCAGGCTTGCGCCTGACGGCAAGCGGCACGCAACACCCATTCGCCGATCGGCTCGATCAGGCCGGTTTCCTCGGCGAGCGGGATAAAGCGCGCTGGCGACACCAGACCAAGTTCGGGATGGCGCCAGCGCAGCAGGGCCTCCGCACTGATGACATTCCCCGTGGCGCCATTGACGATCGGTTGGTAGAAAACCACCAACTCACCGGCGGGCAAAGCCACGCGCAGCGCCCGCTCAAGCACGAGGCGCTCCTGCACGCGCGTATTCATTTCGGCGGTGAAGAAGCGAATGGCGTTGCGTCCGCTTTCCTTCGCCTGGTACATGGCGATGTCGGCATGCTTGAGCAAGGTTTCGACATCGGTACCGTCGCGCGGATAAAGACTGACGCCAATACTGCAGGTCACAAAAAAAGGCTGCCCTTCGATCTGTAGCGGCGGATTGGCCAGCGCCTGCTGTATCCGCTGGAAAATGGTAAAGCTGTCGCTTTCGCCTTCCAGATCGGGCAGCACCACGACGAACTCGTCCCCGCCTTGGCGGGCTGCCGTATCGCCCTCGCGCAGCACACTGCGCACCCGCTCGGCAACCATGCGCAGCAGACCATCCCCCCTGTCGTGGCCAAGATTGTCGTTAACCAACTTGAAGTGGTCGAGATCGAGGAAAGCGACCGCGAGCGATCGCCCGCGCCGGTGCGCGGTGGAAATCGCTTGTGCCAGACGGTCGACGAGCAAGTTCCGGTTGGGCAGGCCGGTCAGCGCATCGTAGCGGGCCTGGTGCTCGAGTTGCCGCAAATAGACCATGCGCTCGGTCGCATCCTTGATAACGGCCACCCAATGCTCGCCCATCACTGGCGCTATGGCGTATTCGCCCCAGAACGGCGCGCCATCCAGACGGCAGCCTTCAAGCTCGATAATCGCCTCGCGGCGCGCATGCAACGCGGCATTGAACGTACCGATCGCCTGCTCGTCGAACACGCCGAGCGCTTGCAGCGCGGCTCCTGTCAGACCCTCGCGGGAAACGCCGAGAATACGCTCGGCTGCCGGATTGGCGTCGAGCACAACGTGAGTGTCGCCCTTGGCGGCAAGGATCAGAACCCCGTCGTTGGAGGCTTCGATCGCCCGTTCGCGCAAATGCAGCGCGGCCTCCGCCACGCGACGCGCCTGGGCCGTGCGCTGCCCGGCCAAACCAAAGCTCACGCCATTGGCCAGTTCCGTCAACAAAGCAACGCCGTCCTGGTCCAGTTCGCTCGGATTCGCGGTGCCGACTGTTAACACGCCAAGCGCTTCACCGCCACTGCGCAAAGGGAATGCAATCAATGCGCGGCAGTCCGCATGCATCGCCTCTTCCCGCAACGTCGAAGGCATATTCGCGCCCGCAACCAGATGCACGGCGCGATTTTCGCGCATGACGCGCTCACCCAGCAGCCCCTCCGCGGCCGCCAGATCAATCGCACTGCCTGCCTGTGCCACCGGAGATAGGCGGCCGCTGCTATCACCCACCAGATCGATACGGGCAAAACGCAAGCCGCCGACGTGCACCACCAACTGACAAATGTCGTTGACCAGCATCGCCTCGTCGGTCGAATGCGCGAGCGCTTCATTCCCCTTGCCGAGCGTGCGCAGCATGCGCTGCCGACGCAACATCGGCGTCATGACCATGCCGCCGATGGCAACATTGAGCCCGATCGCCAACAGCAAGGCCATAGCCGCTATTGCCACCGCCGCTACCTGACGCAGCACGACGGAAGCGCGCATGAAGACGTCTTCGTAACCGCTGACGGCGATCAACCAGCCCAACTCCGGGTAACTCGCCAGGGCGGCAAGCCTGTTGCGTGGCACACTACCTGCCACATCGCCACGGAATGCATATCCGACCACGCTACCCTTGGCGGTGCTATGTTCGAGTAGCACGCGGGCCGCGGTCGCATTTTTCGCTAGAGACGAATCCCCTTCGAATTGCGGGTGAATGATGAACCGGCCATAATCCGGCCCCGGCGTGGTATCGAGAACAAAGATATAGCCCCCTTCGCCAAGGGTAAAAGCGCGCAGGCGGTCACGCAGATTGCGCAGATCGTCCACCAAATTCACGCCCACCAACAACACACCGACAAGTTCACCCGACGCGGTACGCGCAGGGATCAATTCCAGGATGTGCATTGCGCCATTGAGCCGGGTCAGACCATGCCAACGCACACCGGCGTCAAGATTGGCCCGCGCCGCCGTTCCCGGCTCGATCAGCTTGGATTCGTCCTCGCCCAAAGGGGGGGTGAGGGCGACGAAACGGTCGCCCTCGCGCACCATCACCTCGGCGACGGTGCCATTGCCCGCAATGCTGCTAAAAACCGCCGCCATGCGCCGCAAAGCCGCTATTTCAGCCGATCCGGCATGCTGCCGCCGCTCGGCGGCCTCGGTGGCGGCGTAATGCGTTTCCACCATGTCGGCCAGCCTGGACACAGTGAGCCCAAACGCATCGAGCTGGGTCGCGACCAGATCGTTCACGATCTGCACGACTGACGTGAGCCTGATTTCAGCTTCTTGCCGCGTCTGGCGCTCTATGTAGGAGGCAGCGATGAGCGCGAAAGGCAGCACGACGGCGCCGACAATGCCGACGACGATCAAAATCAGTCGCGCTCGCAGTCTTTCCGGCACTGCGCCTGTCTTACCTTCACGCTCGCTCATGAATTCCACTGCCTACGCGAACCCACCGGCATTGCACTGATGAATAGGGTGAAAACGCTCAGCCAGTGCAATGCCGCAGTTTTACATGTCCCATTTCACTACGATCCCGCCAATGACCGACTACCGATTTCTCTCGCGGCGCTTTGCTGTCCGATCGACCGTCCGGGCAATACATACAAGCCATACAAGCGGCATTCCACGCGCCCACGCACAAAAACACGCGCCGACTGCTGCCCGCTTGCCGCAACGACCCGGATAACCGAATGAGCCGCATTCGGCAAAACGCCTATATCTGCCGTTTTATCCGATCTCCACAGAACCAACACAATCAATTCTGCACATCCGATCAGCAAAAACGGGCGCGGGACATCGTGCGGGCGGAACGTCCATATCCAATGGAAAAGCCGCAACGCTTGACAACAGCCATGCACCACACCTGGGGGCATACGGCAAGGCCCCCCCCCCGAGGAAACCACAAAAACCCTTATAAAAACGTATTTATCCCGTCTGGATGCTGATCCAGCATCCAGACGGGACCGTCCAACGTTGCGGCAAGCGCGGCTTCCACCGTTCTTTACACATCGATCGACAGCCTTACGGCAACACCAAACACACCAACCTGCTACAGCGCAAACCGACTGCGGCTTCAAACGACATGTTGCCGGGAAGCGGCGAACGGACGTGTAGCCACACCAGCCACCGTGACCGGACACCAACGCACGGCGGCCACTTGGTCGCGGTGACGAAAAGCACAGCCCCACCAGCAAAAACGATGTCGTTATAAAGCGGCGGTATACAGTTGGGGCAGGCACCCCCTACGTACCGACAACCGGCGCGACTCGGTCACGCCAAGCGCGGATTCAGCGCTGCCCGCAAGGATGGCGATCGCGCCCGCAGTTATCGAAGTCGCCCAGGGGGCGATTGAACGTATATTCCAGCGGCTTGCCCACCCACTCGTGGGCGGTATCTCCCACACTACCGGTCACCAATGTGAAAGGTAGGGAAAAAACGAAACCAGCCGCGCCCACCGCGCTAGCGAGAACGCCGAACGGGCGTACGAGCAGGAGATCCATCGCCATGCTGCCGCTGTTGTCATTGGCCGTGGGATCGTATAACCCCGGCTGCATATCTTGCGCCAACGCGGGAAAACTCACGGCGCAGACCAGCATGCCGGCGGCCAGCGGGCGGGCAAAACGCGAGAAATATTTATTTTTCATGTCATTTCCATCCATGTTGCAGGAAAAAATATCTTCCCTTGGGAAAGAGCATCCACCGGTATCTTTATAGAAGACATCGCGTGGATTCGCCATTTGGGTAGCATTCACCGGTCCCCATCTGCGCAGTATTCACCATGTGTTCCACGCCGGGGTAAGCAATGTGCGACGGGGCTTGCGTTTTACCGGCCCGGTGACGCGCGGGCACAACACCTCCGTCATTGTGGCCGTATGACATTTTCACAATCCGGCCAACCATCCTCACATTGCCGCCCTATCGATGGCACGCTATTTCAAACTGGCAAGATAGGCCACCACGGCTTCGATATTGTCGCCGCCAAGCTGCGTAACCGCCGCCGTCATCGGTGCATAGAAGCGCTCGCCGGATTGGGTCAGGTAGCGTTTGAGGTTGCGGCGGATATATTCCGGCTGCTGCCCGGCAAGGCGCGGGTAGGTCTCGGCCCCATGCGCATTGATCTGATGGCAGCGGGCGCAGAGCTTGGCGTAGAAATTGGCGCCTTTGTCGATCAATTCGGTCGCTCCGCCTCCGGCGGGCTTGACGGGGGAGCTCGCGTAGTAGAGTACGATGGCCGCTTTGTCGCGTTCGCTCAGCACTTTCATCATGCCTTGCATGAATTCATCCTTTCGCCGCCCGGCAAGAAAGGCCTCGATCTGCCCAAGCACATAGACCGGATTCTGTCCGGCCAGATTGGGCACCTCGGGATAACGGCTGTTGCCGTCCTCGCCATGGCAGTTGGCGCAAAAGAACGCCGCCTTGCGCCCATCCTCGATCGCCGCCCCGCGCTGCCCCGAGTCCGCTCCGAACTGCTGCAGGATCTGGGCTGCGCTGCCTTGCGCCAGCGCGGCACCGGACAGCGACGCCAGCAGCAAAAAACCGACAAACCTGCGCACCCAAGCGCCGGCCCCCCATCCTTCGCGTGCTCGCGGACACGCCTTGGCATTGACACAGGCATGTTTACTGGGCACTCGGAATACAGGCATTTTCATGATGTAAAGGTGCACAACCTTGATTTCGAAATTGAATTTTAATCCAAATCAAGCCAATAAAACGGCGCTTTCGCCGCTGCGGGCCGTGGATACGCGCATTGCGTCACACTCACACGAACACAGGTTCGACTTCAAGGCGCACGCCAAAGCGTTCTTCGACGTCATTGCCGACGGCATGGGCAATGCGCCGCACATCGGCTCCGCGCGCGCCACCCAGGTTGACCAGCACCAAAGCCTGACGTTCAAAACAAGCCACGGGACCCATCCTGCGCCCCTTCCAGCCCGCCTGTTCGATCAACCAGCCCGCGGCCAGTTTTTCACTGCCATCTGCTTGCGGGTAGTGGGGAAGCTGCGGATAAACCGCGGCAAGACGGACGTAGGAGGCGGCATCCACCACGGGGTTCTTGAAGAAACTGCCGGCGTTACCAATCTCGGCGGGGTCGGGTAGTTTGCGCCGGCGGATAGTGGCGACCGCATCGGCAACGGTCTGCGGTGTCAGCGCGCGGCAACCGCGTTCAGCACATTTAGTCCGTTCGTCCAACTCGCGCGCAAGCTCGGCATACTGGATGCGCGCTTGCCAGCGTCTAGGCAGGCGGAAACGCACGCGCGCAATCAGCCAACGCCCCGGCTCGCGTTTAAAGCGACTGTCGCGATAACCGAAAGCGCAGTCTTCCACACGGAGCACATGCATTTCCCCGCTCGACAGATCCAGCGCATCGAGCGATTCGAAACGCTCGGCCATTTCCAGGCCGTAAGCGCCGATGTTCTGGACGGGCGCTGCCCCTACCGTGCCGGGGATCAGGGCCAGGTTTTCCAGCCCAGCCCAGCCTTGCTCCAAAGTCCAACGTACGAAATCGTGCCAGTTTTCGCCGGCGCCGGCTTCGACAATCCAAGCCTCCTCGTCATCGCACAACAGCCTGCGGCCGGCACACGCGATTTTCAGCACCACGCCGGAGAAATCGCCGTCGAACACGATATTGCTGCCGCCGCCAAGGATCAGCCTCGGCAACCCGGCCAGCGCCGGATCGGCCAGCACGGCGGGCACGCGCGCCGGATCGTCCACTGTGACGAAGAAGGCCGCGCGCGCCGGCAGACTGAAGGTGTTCAGCGGGCGCAGATCGACATCGCGCGTTATCACCGCGTTGTCTCAGCCACGGGCGCACCCTGCGGAATCGGAAAGAAATGATCGTAGGCAATGTTGAACACGAAGGCATAAACCGTGTAGGTAATGGCAAGCCCTATGTCGGCCATCAAAGCATCCCACCATCCCATGCCTGTCCATGCCACCAGAACCGGCAGCGTCAGCAGCAGTAAGCCGCCCTCGAAACCGATCGCATGGACGCAGCGCAAGGGCCACGGCCGGCGGTCGGCGGTGCGGCCGGTCAGGCGGCCTTCGATGCGGTCGAAAACGGTGTTGTAGACGCCGTTCCACACCGCCGCGATCAATGCAAGCACGGCCAGCAGCCCCGTCGATTCAAGCAGTGGGATACCGCTCAACCACGCGAAGGGGGGTGAAATCAGCAGCAAGCCGCCGATCTCGAAGAGCGCAACCTGTCGGATACGATCACGGAACGAGCGAAGCGAGGGAGCGGAAGCGGACAAGGGCAAAACCAGCTATACAAAAAACGGAAACGATAGAGCCGTAAGGGGGCAAAAGCAAATCGCGCGCCAAACATTCCGTTCGTGGGAAACCAATCCAAACGCCAAGGCGAAACGGGCATCGCGGCTACGGAGAGGGGGGCTTTTCATTCTCGCCCATGCCGGGCAACATCGCTGCCATGGCGCTTGCCCTCCACTCGCCTCTGCTCGATGCCACCCGCCTTCGACGGCCTCAGCCCCAAATACCTCGCATAGGATCGCTATGTCCCAACTGCCTGCTGCCCCATTTGTCGTGCGCGATGCCACCGCCGAGGATATGCCGGCCATCGCCGCGCTGTATTCCCATTACGTGCTGCATAGCACCGCATCCTTCGAGGAAACGCCGCCGGGCGCGGCCGAAATGCGCACCCGCTTCGACGCGGTGCGCGCTCGCGGCCTGCCGTGGTTGGCAGCCGACTGCCAAGGCCGTATCGTGGGCTATTGCTACGCCGGCCCGCACCGTATGCGCC
Source organism: Azoarcus sp. (assembly GCA_031546845.1). Taxonomy (GTDB): domain Bacteria; phylum Pseudomonadota; class Gammaproteobacteria; order Burkholderiales; family Rhodocyclaceae; genus Azoarcus. Next base: position 29,064 of record JAVBJT010000001.1, read on the forward strand.
CCGCATTCCGTTACACGCTGGAAAATTCCATCTACGTCGCCTACGACGAAGCCGGACGCGGCATCGGCCATGCACTACTCTCGGCCTTGCTCGAACGCTGCGCGCAGGGCCCCTGGCGTCAGATTGTGGCGGTGATCGGCGACAGCGCCAACCGGGGTTCCATCGCGCTGCACAAGGGGCTTGGTTTTCACGTTGTCGGCACGCAGCACGCGGTCGGTTTCAAGTTCGGCCGCTGGGTCGATATCGTGCTGATGCAGCGCGCCATCGGCGACGGCAACCACAGCGCACCGTAAATTGGCGGCTTTGGTTATGCGCCGACTGCGGACACAAGCCGCGATTTGTTGAGGGGCTGCACTCAGCCCTCGGCGAGTGCAGCCACCGCTGCCTGAACATCCGCCGCGCAAACCCCCTCGCCCAGCGTGCCGGCAAGCGCCTCGCCCACCATCACCCGCGCTTCCTCGATGCACACCTCGCCCTGCTTGATGCGGGCCACGCTCTGCCCAGCCTCTTTGGGCGAAACAAAGCCCACGCTTTGCAGCAGCAAACGGCCATCGCCATCGACAAACTTGAAATAGAAGCGCTCATCGGCCTCGCGGTACTGCTTGAACTGCGGCAGCGCGGCGGCTTTCGCGGTTTTTTCCGTTTTCGCCCCGCCCGTGCCGACAAGGCTGCGCAAACCGGCGGCATGACGCAACTCGGCCAGGAAAGGCGCGGAAATAGCGCGCGCTTTGATGGCGCCTTCTTTGAGCCTGGCCTCGATCAGCGCCGGCTGGGCGATGAGCGCGTCGTAGCGTTCGCGCATGGGCGCGACGGTGGCATCGATGCGCTCGAACAGGGCCTCCTTGGCTTCGCCCCAGGCCATGCCGGCGGCGAAGGCCGCGCGCATGGCGTCGGTTTCGGCCGGGGTGGCGAAGGCCTGGTAAATCTGAAAGAGCGCGCAGCCTTCGGTTTCCTTGGGCTCGCCGGGGAGCCTGGAGTCGGTGACGATGGAGAAGATTCTCTTCTTCAAATCGGCGGCCGGGGCGAAGAGCGGAATGGTGTTGTCGTAGCTCTTACTCATCTTGCGCCCGTCCAGGCCGGGCAGCGTGGCGACAGCTTCGTCGACCGCCGCCTCGGGCAGCACAAAATGCTCGCCGTAGAGGTGGTTGAAGCGGAGCGCGAGATCGCGCGCCATCTCGATATGCTGAATCTGGTCGCGCCCAACCGGCACCGAATGGGCCTTGAACATGAGGATGTCGGCGGCCATCAGCACCGGGTACATGAACAGCCCCATAGTGACGCCGGCATCGACATCCTCGCCGTCTGCGAGGTTTTTATCCACCGCCGCCTTGTAGGCATGGGCGCGGTTGAGCAGCCCCTTGCCGGCCACGCAGGCAAGCAGCCAGGTCAGTTCGGGGATTTCGGGAATATCGGACTGGCGGTAGAACCAGACGCGGTCGGCATCAAGTCCGGCAGCAAGCCAAGTGGCTGCGATTTCGAGCGTGGAGCGTTGAACGCGGGCGGGATCGGCGGTTTTGATGAGCGCGTGATAGTCAGCAAGGAAATAGAAGCTTTCGACATCGGGGCGCCGGCTGGCTTCGATAGCCGGACGCAGCGCGCCAGCGTAATTGCCAAGGTGGGGGGTGCCGGAGGTGGTGATGCCGGTGAGGACGCGTCGCGCGGACATGGGGTGATCCAGGCAGGAAAAGAGGGGGAGTTTAGCGTTTCGCGTCGCGCCACGCTAAGCACCGAGGATATCGTGGCGTAGTCCGCGCATGCTCTTGCCCGCATGCCCATATGTACCTATGCGCGCCGCAAAAGCCCGCCCGGTGAAAAAATGACTGATGCAAGCGTGACCAATCATGCATTGCGCAACCCGCCCTCGCTGGTAGACTTTTACCCGCTTTCATCGTTAGATCGCTTACTCGACAGTCCATCAACAAAACATGCTCGACGTACTTTCCCGCTGGCTTCTGTACTCCGCTTCGCTATACGCCTTGCTGACAACGGCAGCCTGCGCGGCAACAAACGCCGCCGCCGCACCCTTGCCCGAAGAGCAATTGGCGGTCGGCGCCACCGCTTGGGGCATTATCAGCTACACGCGTTGGCCGGCCGTACCAAATCCCCTGCGTGTCTGCGTTATCGGCCAGACGGCGAATGCCGAGGCAATCCGACGCTTTTCCGATTTGGTTGCCTCCGAACGGGCCAGCGTCGTTCGTGTGTTGAGCGAGGACGAAAACCCAGCCAATGCGTGCGACGTAACGTACATCGGCCAGCTCGACCAGAGCACCCTCGCCCGCCTGATCCGCCAGATCACCGGCCGGCCGGTTCTGAGCATCGGTGAAAGCAGCGATTTCTGTTCCGCCGGCGGCATGTTCTGCCTCGATGCCGTGCATACCAGCGGCGAGGCCGTGCGCTTTTCCGTCAACCTGGACGCCATCACGCGCAGCGAACTGCGCGTCAATCCCCAAGTTCTGCGGCTATCCCGTCAGTTGCAAAAGGGGAATTGAGGTGGAGCAACCAAGAACTCCGCCCCGCACCACGCTACTCGCGGCTCTGCACCGCACGCATTTCGGCTCCACTACCCTGGCGCTGACGGTTGCCGCGGGCTTGCTGCTCGTCATTACTTTTTTCACCCTGCGCACGCAGGTCAACGAAAATCTCGGCCTGGTGGCGCGCACCGTCGCGTACGCCAGCGAAGCAGCGGTGATGTTCGGCGACGCGGCCATCGCGAACGAAATCCTTACGCAGATTGCCGAGCGCGAACATCTGGTCGAGGCCGTCATCGTCACCGCCGAAGGCAACAAGCTGGCGCAATACGAACGCCCGCCGCGCGGCGCCCTCGATCTATTCGGCCGGACCTTTGGGAAAATCATTTTCCCCCAATACACCGCCACCGAAATCCGGCGAGAACAGCGCGTGCTGGGCCGCATCATGCTGCGCGGCGAAGGCACCGTATTCGTCGGCTTCTTCCTGCGGGCCGTGGCCGCGGGCCTGATCAGCTTCGGCCTCGCTGTCTTTGCCGCCAGGCGCTTGGCGTCGCGCATGGAACGGCGCATCGTGGGGCAACTCGACGCGTTGTCCTCGCTCGCCCACGCCACCAACCTGCATAAAGACTTCGAGCGCCGCATACCGGATTTCGATGTCGTCGAATTCGACCAGTTGGGCAAGGATTTCAACGCCTTGCTCGGTGAAATCCAAGCGCGTAACGCCGAACTGCTTGCGCGCCAGACCAAGCTCGAACGCGCCAACGCCTCGCTATCCCAACTCGCGCTGCACGACAGTCTGACCGGCCTGGCCAATCGAACTTATTTCCAAGAGCGCCTCGACCACACGCTGGACGACGCTCGCCTGACAGGCGCCCGCATCGGCGTGATCTACCTGGACTGCGACCACTTCAAGGAAGTCAATGATCGCCTGGGGCATGCCGCTGGCGACACCTTACTGATCGACATGGCCCGGCGCATTCGCGGCGCGATCCGCGACAGCGATCTCGTCGCCCGCCTCGGCGGCGACGAATTCACCGTGCTGCTCACTTCCCTGCGCGATATCGGTGACGCCACCCGCGTGGCTGAAAAAATTCTTGCCGCGATGCAAACCCCGGTTTTGCTCCAGGGCGAAAGCGCCATCCCCAGCGTCAGCATCGGCATCGCCCTCTTCCCGGAACATGCGCAAAACAGCGACGGCCTAATGCGTGCCGCCGACCGCGCCATGTACCTTGCCAAGAACGGCGGACGCGGGTGCTATCGGATTTATACTCCCGACACCGATACTCTCGCGGAACTCGCCCCATGAAGCGCCACCGTCTTCCCTGGTACCGTCTAGCCCTTATGGCCCTGACCCTGGGCCTGCTCGCCGCATGCCAGACGCCGCCCCCCGCGCCGGAACCCGAACCGATCGTGCATGGGCTCACCGAGGCGCAGGTCACAGCCCTGATCACAGCCGGCTTCAATAAAACCGACGACACCAGAAGCCTGAATTTCGACGGACGCATTCTGTTCGACACGGATACCGACGCGCTCACACCAGATTCGCGCAACACCATCCGCCGGATCGTCGACGTACTGAAATCGGTCGACGTCGACCACCTGCAGGTAGAAGGCCATGCCGACAACGTTGGCGGCCCCGCCTACAATCAAATGCTGTCGCTGCGTCGTGCCGAAACCGTGGCGCAGGAAATCGCGGGCAACGGCATTCCCAAAGAAAATATCACCGTCCGCGGCTTTGGCAACACCCGCCCGATCGCCACCAATCGATCCGAGCAAGGACGCATCCAGAACCGCCGCGTGGTCATCATCGTGCCGATGGACTGAGAGAAAAACGCTGCCCCGGCAAAAAGCGCATCACAGCCCGCACGGAACGCTCCGCCCCACACACTACAAACCGCGCGCCCAGGCTGGCCGCAAATGTGCGGCCTCGGGATCGGCGATAGCCTCGCGCACCTGCGCGAGCAAGCGTTCCTTGTCCGCGTTCAGCGTCCCCTTCAGCACCAACCAGTTGGAAGCGTGATCGGAGCGGAAAACGGTCCGGCGCAATTCGAGCCGCGCCAACAAACGCTCCATCTCGACGAACAAACCGTGTTGCGCCAACGGCCGCCAATCCGCAAACCCCGCCTGCAAGCGGGCATCCCCCTTGGGGGTGCTCACTACCAGCGTTGCCAGATATTCCGGCTGCGTAGCGTTGACGAGCCGCGCGGAATTGTCCGCATGCTGCACACTCAACGCCTCGCCACCCAGCCCGTTTAGCAACATCACCGAACGCGTGATACCGGCCTCACCCAGCTTATCCAACGCCTCGCGCGTACTGACATGCGTTTCCCCCTTGCCGACCCGGGCCAACACCTCATCGTCGCCCGACTCGGCGCCAAGGTAGGCAAGCCGCAATCCGGCCTCGCGCAGCGCCCGCAACTCCGCAACACTTTTCTTGCGCAGATTGCGCGCCAAACAATAACTCGACACGCGGCGCACCGCCGGCAAATAGCACGCAATCGCCTCCAGCACGGCGAGCAGACGTCGCGTGGGCAACACCATCGCATCACCATCGGCCAGAAAAACCCGGCGCACACGCTCTCCGTAGAGTTCGCCGCAGCAGCGGATGCTCTCCATCACTTCATCTTCGCCACGGGCGCGAAAACGCTTTTGCGGCGCGGTGTACATCTCGCAAAAAGTACATTGATTCCACGAACACCCGTCGGTCAGCGGCAAAATCAAGGACTCGGCCTCGCTGGGCGGACGAAACACAGGCTCGACATAACGAATCGGGAAAACGGTATTCATGGACATTCACGGCAATTCTGTAATGACAATTTCATGACTTCGTTCGGCGTCCGATCTCTTCCCGCAACCGCCGATAGCCACACATAAATGACAAAGTCATTGAAACGTCAGCAAATGTTCATGACGCTCTCCCGGGCGGCTCGCTCTCATCGCGTGAGCCTCTCGCTCTCAGCAGGGGCGGCTTTGAACAGGCTCTTATACCAACCTATGAAAGGTGAAATCGACGACATCACCAAGTGGTTTATTTTTTCGCGGCCAACCACACCCGTGGCCGGAAATTCGTTTTTCGCCGGCTTATAGTAAGTACCGAATAAAACATCATATATCGGAAGATACGCAGCGAAATTTTTGTTCAGATGGGACTCATGAATTGAATGATGGATACGGTGAAGCTGTGGCCCCGCAAAAACGGGTGTCAAAATCCCCATATTCAAACGCACGTTCAAATGGGTAAAAAACCCCCATAATGACAAAAGAATAAAAAACTGAGGAAGAGTTATAACTTTCATATCGAAGATGACATTCATCGGCAGCCACAAAAAAAACACTCGCAGCGGCTCTTCAAGCCAGTGATGACGAATACCTGTTGTAACGTTAACGGAGCGGTCGACATGATGAAATTCATGCTGAGGCCACATGAATGGAGAGTGCTGCAAACGGTGCCACCAGTAATAGAAAAAATCAAAAATCACAATGTAAATTATTGTGCCAAGCACCATCCCAATAGTATCGTTTGGCGTTTCCAGATGAATCAGCCCCCCCCCCGCCATATCCCGCAAGGCTTTTCCTGCATACTGAAACCCTGGCATTAACAAAGCGCTCAGCAGAACAAAAACAAACGTATATTGGATATTAAAAGCAACATGCGAAATCGGTTGGTCATTTTCTGCCTTGGCGAAAAAACCCTCCAGAGCCAAGCCTATTGCATATACAACAAATATTGACTGAATAAAAAACCATGCAGTACCTATGGCTTCATGAAAATATTCCAGCATATATAACCCCCCTTTTTATCAGCAATTTTGCAAGCAGCCTTGCCGAGCATCAAGATGGCAAAGACGACGCAGCGCAGTCTGGCAGCAGGATTTCGGTAATCGTCCATAGTCATGGGCCAATCTTCGAAATCGATTGATTCATCCGAAGCCGCATTCGACTACCCATCGCCACGGCAACAGCACGAAGCTCTCCTTCGCCTCAAGCAATTGACGACCTGCAGGCCGATGCCTTCGTCCCAGACCGCCTGCGTCGATTCGTCTCCGGTGTATCTCTGATTCACGAAAACCACTTTCACCGCCTGGGCCCGTCGCAAACAGATATCGTTGAGGGTGTCGGTGACATGCGCTTTGCAACGCTGCTCTAGGGCCCAGCGCCGTCGGCAAGAATTTTGCGCTGGCGGTCGATGAAATCCTGTGTGGAGTCGATGCCGCGCAGTTGCAGGATGCTTGAACGCACGGCGGCTTCGAGCAGCACGGCAAGGTTGCGGCCGGCGGCCACTGGCAGCACCACGCGGGGGACTTTGACGTCGAGGATGTCTTGCGTCTCCTGCACCATCGGCAGCCGCAAAGGATCGTCCTGGCCGGGCTGGCGGCGTTCCAGGTGGCAGATCAGGCGCAGGCGCATTTTTCGTCGGCAAGCGGTTTCGCCGAAGATGGTGCGGATGTTGAGGATGCCCAGGCCGCGCACTTCGATGAAATCCTGCAGCAGCGCGGGGCTACGGCCTTCGAGGTCGGTGGGAGTGATGCGTGCGAATTCGACGATGTCGTCGGCGACCAAACCGTGTCCGCGGGAAATCAGCTCCAGCGCCAGTTCGGATTTACCCGCGCCGGAGTTGCCAGTAATGAACACGCCAATGCCGAGCACATCCATGAACACGCCGTGCAGGGAGATTTTTTCGGCAAGTTCGCGCGCCAGATACAGGCGCAGCGAATCGATGACCCGCGCGGACGGCTGCGGCGTGGAAAAAAGCGCGATGCCAGTGTTTTCGCAGGCAGTATGGATCATCGTCGGCACTTCGCAGCCGTCGGCCATGATGAGCGCCGGGGGCCGCGCGACGAGAAGATCCTCCATGTGACGGAGGACTTTTTCCTGCGACTGACGGCGCGCCCAAGCCAATTCCGCCGAGCCGATGACCTGTAGCCGCGCGGGGTGGATCAGGTTGAGATGGCCGACCAGGTCGGCTGGCCAGATCAGTTCATCGGTGACGGCGAGCGTCGCCTCCAGCCCGCCGCAGACATGCGTCAGCTCAAGCCGCTGGCGGTGATACTCATGAAGCTGTGCGACGCTCGTTTGCCGCATCGGCGTTCCAACCGGTGAACAGGGCGTGGACGGCGTCCGCGTCGGATGCGCCAAGCAGCGCGTCGCGAAAGGCGCGGTCGCTGAACATCTGGGCGAGCTCGGACAGCAGTTGCAGGTGGGTTTCGTTGGCTTGTTCCGGCACCAGCAGCACGAACAACAGGTTGACCGGACGGCCGTCGGGGGCGTCGAACTGCACTGGATTCACCAGACGCAGGAAGGCGCCACAGGCGTCCTTCAAGCCCTTGATGCGGCCGTGCGGAATGGCGATACCCTGACCCAGTCCGGTGGAACCGAGGCGTTCACGGGCGAACAGGCTATCGAAGACCGTGCTGCGGGCAATGCCGTGGTTGTTTTCGAACAGCAAACCCGCCTGTTCGAAGATACGTTTTTTGCTGCTGGCGTCGAAGTCGAGCAGAACGTTCGACGATGGCAGAAGTTGGGCTATCAGGCTCATGCGCTGCTTGGACTGCTTGCGGGCACCGCCGGGCAGGCGGGTCCGCGCGAATTCATCGGAGCCGGGGCGCGGTATGGATACGAGCGCGTCCTGGAAAGACGCGCATTATAACCACGACCCCGGCTGAAAATGACAAAGAAAAATCGGCTGGAAGCTCACACCTCCTCAGGGCTGTGGTGCTTGACCGAATCGCGGTTGTGGCCGTTGTTCTTCTGTTTGTATTTGAGCACCTGGCGATCGAGCTTGTCGATCATGCTGTCGATGGCCGCATACAGGTCGCCGTCGTCGCTTTCGACGAAGATGTCCTTGCCGCGCACATGCACGGTGACTTCGGCTTTCTGTTTCAGCTTCTCCACCGAAAGAATCACGCTGACGCTGGTGACGTTGTCGAAATGGCGGATCACTCTGTCCAGCTTGGTAGTCACGTATTCGCGGAGGGCCGGCGTGACTTCGACGTGATGTCCGGTGATGTTCAGATTCATGATGACTCCTGTGTGCTCTTCAGATCGTTTTGCGCAGACTGACCGGCGGGATATTGAGCGACTCACGGTACTTCGCGATGGTGCGCCGTGCGACGACGATACCCTGCTGGCCTAACAGATCGGCTATTTTCGCGTCGGACAGGGGTTTTTTCCTGTCCTCGGCCTCCACCAACTGGCGAATCAGCGCGCGAATCGCCGTGGAGGAAGCCGCGCCACCGGTATCGGTGGCAACGTGGCTGCCGAAAAAATATTTGAGCTCGAAAACGCCGCGTGGTGTGGCCATGAATTTCTGCGTGGTCACGCGGGATACGGTGGATTCATGGAGTTCGAGTTGATCCGCGATTTCTCGAAGTGTCAGTGGCCGCATGGCCACCTCCCCATGATCGAAGAACTGCCGCTGCTGGTCAACGATGGCCTGGGAGACGCGCAGGATGGTATCGAAGCGCTGCTGCACGTTCTTGATCAACCAGCGCGCTTCCTGCAACTGGCCGGGCAGGCCGCCGTTCTGGCCGCGGTTGTGTTGCAGGATGCTGGCGTAGAGCTGATTGACGCGCAAGCGCGGCATGGCCTCCGCGTTGAGCGCGACCGTCCACCGTCCGCGCAGCTTGCGCACGACCACATCGGGCAACACGTAGCGGGTTTCCTCGGCGGAGTGCTGGGTGCCGGGGTGCGGATCGAGGCTGCGGATCAGCGCGTGGGCGGCGCGCAGCGCCTCGTCGTTGCAGCCGGTGAGTTTCTTGAGGCGGACGAAGTTGCGCTCGGCAAGCAGTTCGAGATGCTGATTGACGACGAGCAAGGCAAGATCACGCGTGGAGTCCGCGGGCATCGCCTTCAGTTGCAGGCTCAGGCATTCCTGCGGCGTACGCGCGCCGATACCAGCGGGGTCGAGGCTCTGCACGTGGCACAGGGCGATATTCAATTCGTCCAGTTCCACTTCCAGCTCGGGCAACAGCAGCGCAAGCAACTCTTCCAAATCTTGATACAGGTAGCCGTCGTCGTCGAGCGCCTCGATCAGAAAGCGGACAAGCGCGCGATCGCGATCGGACAGCGGCGACAGCGCGACCTGCTGGTCGAGATAGTCGCGTAGCGAGGTGCCGGCGGCCTGGAATTCCTGAAAATCGTTATCGTCGTCGTCGCTGCGCGGGGCGCCCGAGCCGGTGCCGGACCAATCCATGCTCTCGCCGAAATCGGCAGATTCGTTGCTGTCTGCATGGTGTTCGCGCTCACCGTCCGCGGCGGACGCCTCGCCGTTTTCCGGCTGGGTCGTGGCGGTGGAGGTGGCACCGGGCGGCGGAATGAAATCGCCGCCGCCGTCCTCGCGTTCGAGCATCGGGTTTTCGAGCAGGAAGCGTTCGATTTCCTGGTTCAACTCCAGCGTCGACAACTGCAGCAGTTTGATCGACTGCTGTAGCTGCGGAGTAAGCGTCAGGTGCTGCGAGAGCTTGAGCTGGAGGGTGGGCTTCATGCGCTAACGGTTCAGAGGCGGAAGTGCTCGCCGAGATAGACCTGGCGAACCTGCTCGTTGTCGATGATCTCTTCGGGGCGACCGCTGGCAAGCATGCGCCCTTCGCTGATGATATAGGCACGGTCACAAATGCCAAGCGTTTCGCGCACGTTGTGGTCGGTAATCAACACGCCGATATCGCGTTCCTTGAGAAAGTGGATAATCTTCTGGATATCGAGCACGGCGATCGGATCGACGCCGGCAAAGGGTTCATCAAGCAGGATCAGGCGCGGGTCGGTGGCCAGCGCACGGGCGATCTCGCAGCGTCGGCGCTCGCCACCGGACAGCGAAATGGCCGTGTTGTCGCGCAGGTGGGCGATGCCCAGCTCTTCCAGCAGTTGTTCGAGACGTTCGGCACTGCGCTTTGCGTCGAGTTTTTGCAGTTCCAGCACCGCGCGGATGTTTTCCGCCACGGTGAGCTTGCGAAACACGCTCATTTCCTGCGGAAGATAGGACAAACCGAGGCGGGCGCGGGCGTGAATCGGCAGGTGGGTAAGGCGGGCATCGTCGAGCGTGATTTCGCCGCCGTCGGCGCGCACGAGGCCGACGATCATGTAAAAGCAGGTCGTCTTGCCCGCACCGTTGGGGCCGAGCAGGCCCACGACCTCGCCCGAGCCGATCTCGAAACCAACGTCGTGCACCACGGTACGCGCCTTGTAGCGCTTGTGCAGGCCGGCGACTTTAAGCAGATTCATCGGGGAGTCCAGTCAACAGCGCTGTCAACGGTGCCTTCAACAGCGCGCGAATCGTTTCGGACGAAAAACCACGGGTTTGCAGGAAGCGCGCCTGGCGCGCCCATTCGCGCGCATCGGCGGGCGGCGCACCGAACTTCGCCCGCCACACCGCGCAGGCGCGTTCCCGTTCGGTTTCAGCACAGCCGGCGAGCGCCTCGTCGGCGGTATCGCGGTCGATACCGCGCCGCGCCAGTTCGGCGCGCAGCCGCGCCGCGCCGAAACGGCTCGCCTTGCCGCGCACCCAAGCCTCGGCAAAACGCGGGTCGGATAGCAGGCCGAGCTCGGTCATACGGGTAAGCGTGTCATCGATTTCTTCCGCGCTGCCGTGGTCCGCAAGCTTGCGCGCCAGTTCCGCACTGGAATGCTCCCGGCGTGCCAAGTGGCGGATGGCGCGTTCGCGCAGGCTTGGGCCGCTCATGGCCGGCGCGTCCGTCGTCAGGCGTCCGCGCCGGCCGGCTGGGCGTTGACCGCCGGCATGTCGTTAAGGCCCACGGCCGCGCGCACCTTGTTCTCGATCTCACGCGCCAGCGCCGGGTTAGCACGCAGGAATTCGCGCGAATTGTCCTTGCCCTGGCCGATCTTGTCACCGCCGTAGGCGTACCAGGCGCCGGATTTATCGACGATCTTGTGATTCACGCCAAGGTCGATGATCTCACCCTCGCGCGAGATACCCTCGCCGTACAGAATATCGAAGTGCGCTTCCCTGAACGGGGGGGCGACCTTGTTCTTGACCACCTTGACCTTGGTTTCGGAGCCGATCACCTCATCGCCCTTCTTGATCGTGCCGGTGCGGCGGATGTCCAGACGCACCGAAGCGTAGAACTTCAGCGCGTTGCCGCCAGTGGTAGTTTCCGGGTTGCCGAACATCACGCCGATCTTCATGCGGATCTGGTTGATAAAAATCACCATCGTATTGGTGCGCTTGATGTTGCCGGTGAGCTTGCGCAGCGCCTGGCTCATCAGCCGCGCCTGCAGGCCGGGGAGCTGATCGCCCATTTCGCCCTCGATTTCGGCCTTGGGCGTGAGCGCGGCGACCGAGTCGATAACGACGATATCAACGCCGCCCGAGCGCACCAGCATGTCGGAGATTTCCAGCGCCTGCTCACCGGTGTCGGGCTGCGAGATGAGCAGATCGTGAATGTTCACCCCTATTTTTTCAGCGTAGTTCACATCCAACGCATGTTCGGCGTCGATGAAGGCCGCAACGCCGCCGAGCTTCTGCATTTCGGCGATGACTTGCAGCGTCAGCGTGGTTTTGCCGGACGATTCCGGGCCGTAGATTTCAACCACGCGCCCGCGTGGCAATCCGCCCAGGCCAAGCGCGATGTCGAGTCCGAGCGAGCCGGTGGAAACCGTCTGGATGTCCGTTTCGACATTGCCATCGCCCATCCGCATGATCGAACCCTTGCCGAACTGCTTTTCGATCTGCGAGAGCGCGGCGGCAAGCGCCTTGGCCTTGTTGTCGTCCATGTCCTGTCCTTGCTGAGTGGAGCGCGAATTATGGCACAGTGCTTGCTGGGTTTGCGTTCCCCCCCAAGCCTCCTTTCTCGTCCCCTTCCAAGCCGCCGGAAGCACCCCTTTCAGCACCTGCGAAACCGGCCGCACGCGCGGCGTCGATCACCGCCCGCAGCGCGAAAACCACCGTCTGGCGGCGTACCGCCTGGCGGTCGCCGTCGAAATGCCGGGCGACAACCCGCACTCCGCCGTCGTGCGTGCCCCAGCCGATGAATACCGTGCCGACCGGCTTCGCCGGGCTGCCGCCGCCCGGGCCGGCAACGCCGGAAACGGCCACGGCGATTTGCGCCTTGCTGTGGCACAAGGCGCCCACCACCATCTCCGTCACCGTCGCCGCGCTGACCGCGCCGTGCTCGGCCAGGGTCGTCTCGGCAACGCCGAGCAGATCGTGCTTAGCCGCGTTGGAGTACGTCACGAAACCGCGCTCGAACCATTCCGAACTCCCCGCCGTCGCCGTGACCACCTGCGCGATCCAGCCGCCGGTGCAGGATTCCGCCGTTGCCAGCAGCCAGCCGCGCCGACACAGCGCCGCGCCCAGTTCGCGCGAGAGCGTTTCGAGTTCGGTTTCCATCATGGCGTCCATAGCGTCAGCCCAGGAAATGCACGAGAACCGCCAGTATCAATACGGTATAGCCAGCAGCGAGAAGGTCGTCGAGCATGACGGCGAAACCGCCACTAAGCTGACTGTCGGCCCAACGTATCGGCTGCGGCTTGACGATGTCGAAGAAGCGGAACAAGGCCACCGCCACGCCTTGCCAGACAAGCGTCTTAGGTGTGAGCAGCAGTACCAGCCAGGTGGCGACCATCTCGTCCCAGACGATCGCGCCGTGGTCGGGCACGCCAAGCGCGTGGCCAGTGCGTTCGGCGGCGATGATGCCAGCGATGAATAGGCTGGCGAGCAGCGCGAGGAACACCCCGTCGGACAGCGGCGCGCTGAGCAGCGGATAGAGCAGCCACGCCAGCAAAGTGCCGAACGTACCGGGCGCTTTCGGTGCGAGACCGGCGCCGAAGCCGAGCGAAATGAAATGGGCGGGGTGGCTGAGCAGCAGACGGGCGGTCGGGCGCATATCGGGTCGGGTGAAATAAATCAGGTGAGATGAATCAGGCAAAGTGGTCGTAACCGGAAAACATGGGCCGCGACAGATCACCGTCGCCCGCGCGCAGCAGTATTTCACCAGCGGCGGCGGTCATCGCCCCAATGCGCGTCAGCGGCAAGGCAAGACGGGCGCCGATGGCCTCGATGGCCGGGCGGTGTGCCGGCGCGGCGGTAAATAACAGTTCGTAATCGTCGCCGCCGGCAAGCACACAGCGGCGGACGAGCGCCTCATCCGCGCAGGCCGCCAGCGGCAGGGCCAACGGCAAGGCGTCGAGCTCTACGATGGCGCCGGTGCCGGCGCGTTCCAGAATGTGGCCGAGATCGCCCAGCAGGCCGTCGGACACATCGAGCATCGCGCTGGCCAGCCCGCGCAGCGCCAGCCCAAGCTCAACACGCGGCTGCGGCCAGTGCAAGGCATCGAGGCAGCGCGCGCGCAAACCGGAGGCCAGCGCCGCTTCGCCACGCAACTGTGCAAGGCCGAGGGCGGCCAGCCCAGGCTGGCCAGAAACCCACACATCGTCCTCCGCGTGCGCCCCGGCGCGGGTAATGGCTTGGCCCGTGGGAACTTCGCCGGCAATGGTAACGCCGAGCGTGAGCGGACCGCGCGTCGTGTCGCCGCCGACCAGATCGACGCCATAGCGCGCAGCGCAGTCGAAAAAACCGCCGGCAAACGCGCCAACCCAGCCCTCGTCCGCCGCCGGTAGCGCGAGCGCGAGCAGCGCCCAGCGCGGCTCCGCCCCCATTGCCGCCAGGTCCGACACATTGACCGCGAGCGCCTTCCAGCCCAGCGCATGCGGATCGGCGTCGGCGAAAAAATGTGTGCCGGCCACCAACATGTCGGTCGAGATCGCCAACTGCATGCCGGCGCGCGGCCGCAGCAACGCGGCATCGTCGCCCACGCCGAGATCGCTATGCGTGACCGGGCGGGTGAAATGACGGCGGATGAGGTCGAACTCGGAAGGCATATGTGCGGATGGGACGAAAGGGCAGAACGGAAGAGCGAAGCGGCGAAAACGTACGGGTTATCGGGAAGCAAGCAGCGCGCGCTGGAATGTGCGGACGATGTGGCTAGCGTGTTTTAGTGCCTCGTTGCGGGCGATTATTTTGCGATACCGTCCTTCGCCCCCCCAGCGTCAAAGGAGGGCAAAACCAAAATTCCTGAAATTTGTTGGGTACAAGGCGGCATGGCCAGCAAGAAGGCTGGTGTCGACCTTGATGCACTGATTTCAATAAGTCCTGCACGAATTGTAGTTGTCTGCGCCCGGCCAGTCTTGGCGTTACGAGGAAAAGTAAGCAATGAGAAACATCTTGGGCCTGTCCGTATCAGCCATATTGGCTGCTGCGATTCTCGCAATGCCCAGCGGAGAAAGTAAAGCGGAAGAAACAGGAACCCGCCAGGCCGTCAGTGCCCGCACACAAAGCAATACCGCTTTGTTTCAGAGCAGCAGTGGTGAGCAGTGCAATGGTACGAGTCTTGTGTCCGTGGTGGCGCATCAGGATGACGACATACTGTTCATCGATCCTGGCATTACGGAAGCAGCGCGCGCGGGAGGCTGCGTAACCACGATCTACCTTGTTGGCGGAGCGTCTGGTGCGGGATTCGATTATGTATCGACGCGCGAGCGGGCTTCTCAGAGCGCCTATGCCCGCATGATGGGCGTCGACTCCAACTGGACGATAGATACCATTGTTGCCGGTGGTGTGCATCTCATGCGCGCAACACTAACAGCGAGACCGAACGTTGCGATGGTTTACTTGCGGATAAAGGGTGGCGGAGTCCGTGGCGGCAATGTACCGCTAGCCAACCTCTTCGATGCAGGAACCACCGAACAATCATGGCCCTACACGAGCCAAGCCGACGGACCGACAAACACATTCACCCGCAGCGTGCTCGTCGGCACCATCAGAGCATTGATCGAAAGCGCCTCCGCTACAACGGTCTATGCCCTGAATCCAGACGCAATATCTTACGAGGAACATCCCGACCACATCTATTCGGCGCGCGTCACGCGCGAGGCCCTTCGTAATGTCAGCCTGAATCTCAACGTCGCTTACCATGAAACCTACCCGACGGGCGGAGAAGTGCCCAACGTGGCTCCAAGCGCCGTGCAATTGGCGCGCGACGTGGTAGGAACCTATTTCGACAAGGAAGGCGGCGGCTATATCGGTGAAGCTGCCTTCGGCGAGCACCAGTACAACGGCAACTGGATCGCGCGCCGGCGGTTCAAGACAGCAAAGGCGCTCGATACGACGCCCACGGTAAGCCCAGTGCCAGCTCCAATCGTCAACATGCAGACTCAGCAGTGCCTGCAATCGATGGGGTCTGGCAAGGCGCCTGCTCTGAATGGGTGTACAGGTCACGACGATCAACTATGGAAGTTTGTTCCCTCGTCCGAAGCAACCGGGAACATGGGCACCGCTTTGCTTCAGGATTGGTCGGGAAATTGCGTAGCGGCTCGCAATAACGGCCTCGTAGGGGAACCTTGCAGCAGCGCTGACGTTGCCCAACATTGGACACCCTGGGACTTTGGCAAAATATTCGTCCCCGACAGTAGCGGCAATCGCGGGCGCTGTCTGGACGCCTCGGCGGTCTCCATGATCGGCGATTGCTCCAGGGGCTATCCGAGCGCGTCACTCTGGACACGCCAAGTGACCAATGTAGGCAGCGATCTCCAGGCTGAAACGGCCATGGTGGGGGATGTCACCGGCGATGGAACCATGCGCTTGGTACAAGTGCACCGTCGAGGTGATGGGCCCGGCATCAACATATGGGTGTCATCGCTGTCTGCCGGCAGCAAAGCCATCCAGTCCGCAAAGTGGTATGACAGTCCGGTGCGTTTTTCAAGTAGTGCGATCACCCCAACCTGCACAGGGGACAAACCATGCTATGACCAGACCCGCTATCTCCTGGCCGATTTCGACAATGATGGCAAAGCGGATTTATTGGCGGCCACCCCGGGACAAAATGGCGGCACGGCGTTCTGGTTGTTCAGGAGCAACGGCAATAGCTTCGCCGCGCCCGTGCTGTGGGCGCAGACGAGTGGCGTATTCGTCTACGATCAGGCCCAGCAATATTTGGAGGGCGATTTCAACGGCGATGGCAAGACCGATGTCCTGATCGCACATATGCGAGGCGACAGCGGCCTGAACTTATGGGTGATGACCAACAATGCCAACGCGGGTCTGAATCCGCCGCAACTTTGGGCCTCCGCTTCCAGCCTGCAGGCGTCCGCCCGGCTTTACAAGGCTAAATTGGACTCGTCAGACCGTACGGGCGTGATTGCGGTCGATGCGGTGAATGGATTGCGGCTCTCCACTTTCAAGAGCACTGGCAGCGCATTCGCAAGCACCTACGGCGTCCGGCAGGATGGGTTGTTCGACCCAACGCGCTCCAGGGTACTTATAGCCAAGTCCAGCAACCAAGCGTTCTCCGATGTATGGGTGTTGCATGCCCGTGCCGACGGCACGGCCATCAATGCATGGGTAATGAGAGGGGATGCCACCGGCTTTAGCGCGCCTGTGCTGGCGCAAACGATATCGGCCGCCGCTTGGGGCAGTCTGCACGCCTATATACAGAACGATCTACAGGGGCAGACGATGTTGTTGGTACATCGAGTCGACGCCCCGGTGGGTGAATATAGTTGGCTGACAGGCAGCATGGCCGTCAAGGGCTTGAGACTAACCACCGGCCTGGATAGCAACGTGCTCGACTACGGCAAGTCGGATTTATTCGAATGGACCGATCTTGCATGGAGAAGCGGGCTCGGCGGAAAGAATCCATAGATTGCTCCGACTGGGTATCAATGACGAAATGGATCGCTCACGTGATGGGCGGATGGTTCCGGTTGTGATGGGTGCGTAAGCACCCCCGTCAGGTAGACATCCCAGAACTTGAGCCCGCAATCGCTGTGATCCTGGGCATGAGCGGCCTTGGAGGTAAGCCGCCCAAGGCGTCGTGCCCGGAAGAACCCGCCTTTACGACGAGCAATTTATTCGGAGCGCCGCTCAAAAAATCCGACCTTTCCTCTCCGGAAAGGTCGCGATGCACCTCACACACAGAAATACGGGCACTCCCAAATAGGGACGGCATGACCCCGATGCCTGGCTCATTCGGTTTGAGGTGAGCATTAGGCACAGCGGCGCTTGACGTCACCGAAATCAGATGTTGTAATAAAAATAATTCGCATTTACGATCTTATTAAGGATTCCTTCCTGTCTCTTGCACTGCGCCGTTCCGCCTGAGGGCGTCTCGCGCGCGAAGCGATGGAGAAGGTAAAGCGGTAGGAAAGGCAAGAAGTTTTCCGGCGGAGTTAAACTATGTATGTCTGCGTCTGCAATGCGGTAACCGAGCGCGATATTGGCGAGGCTGTCAGTTGCGGCGCTTCCACCTTGCGCCATTTGCGTCAGGAGTTGGGAGTCGCCGACACCTGCGGCCGTTGTGCCACTCACGCGCGCGACTGCCTGCGCACTGCACTGGCCGGACAAACATCGGACGCTGGCGGCCCATGCCTGGGCGGGGCCGCCCGTTCGCTCGCGTTTACTCTTGCCGTGGAGGCCGCATGAAGGGTGATAAGAAGGTAATCCAGTTACTCAACAGACAATTGACCAATGAACTGACTGTTATCAACCAGTATTTTCTGCATGCGCGCATGTACAAGAACTGGGGTCTGGTCAAGCTCGGCAAACACGAATACGAAGAATCCATCGAGGAGATGCGGCATGCCGACAAGCTGATCGAGCGCGTGCTGTTCCTGGATGGGCTGCCCAATCTGCAAAACCTCAACAAACTACTGATCGGCGAAACCGTGCCCGAGTGTCTGGCGGGCGATCTCAAGCTCGAACAGGGCGCGCGCACGGATCTGATCGAGGCGATTGCGTACTGTGAGTCCTGTAAGGACTACGTTTCGCGCACGCTGTTGGAGGATTTGCTTGAAGACACCGAAGAGCACATCGACTTTCTTGAAACGCAAATCGGGCTGGTCGAACAGGTTGGCTTGCAGAACTACCTACAATCCCAGATGGAAACCGCCGGTTCGTGATTCGGGAGCGGCAATGTTCGCAGCCGGGGCCGATCACATCGTGCGCCACATGGGCGCACGGGCGATGGGCCACATGCACTTTTCCGCGAACCGGCTCGATGCGCGCCCCATCCGCGCGTTTCCCGTCGGGCGTTTCATACTCTATCTGGGGGTTGCGGCGATGCTGATGCATGTGGCGATGGGCGCCGCGCTCGCCAGTGTTGCTTCTTGCATATGAGCATGCGGCCGTTGTTGTCGTTTCCGCTCGCATCCCGGGTTGCCAACCGGTGAATGTTGCCGCCATTCGCATCGGCATGCCCCCGCCTGCGCTATTGCCGCGCGCGCGGGAAAATGCCGCGCGAGCCGCGTGGCGGGTCCATGCCGGCGTGCGGCCGTCACGCTTCGGGCGCGCGGCGCTGGCCGTGGCGGTGATCGCGGCGCACGCCGCTGGCGTGGCCGGTTTGATTTATCTCGGTTTGCACACCGTTATCCCCGACATGACGGCGACCAGCCCGCGACCGATCGAAGTTGCTTTTATCGCGCCGCAGGAGCGGGCTGTGCCGCAGCCTCCCCAGCCCGCGCCGCCGCAACCGGTGAAGGTAGAAACGCCGCCACCGGTAAAACCAAAAAAGACGCCGCCCAAGCCCGTTCCTGTCGTGGAACCGCTCAAGGCGCCGCCACAGGCGATTTCCGAACCGAAGCCCGAACCGCCCGCCGAGGCCGCGCCCGTGGCCGAAACCGCACCGCCAGCCGCACCCGCTGTGCAGGCTGCTCCGTCGGCTGCCGCCGGCCCGGCGGAGGCCGCGCCGGTTACGGCGGCCCGCTTCGATGCCGACTATCTGCACAATCCCGCACCGACGTATCCCGCGCTGTCCCGCCGCATGCGCGAGGAAGGGCGGGTGTTGTTGCGGGTACTGGTGTCCGCGCTGGGGGCGCCGGTGCGCGTCGAACTGGCGCGCAGTTCAAGTTCGAGCCGCCTCGACGAGGCCGCCCGCGAGGCCGTGGGCCGCTGGCGCTTCGTGCCCGCCCGCCGGGGCGAGCAGGCCGTCGAAGCCTGGGTGCAAGTGCCCATCGTGTTCAATCTGGAAGGGAAATAACGTAGTGGAAACAAGCATCCAAGCCTTCGGGCTCGCTCATCTGTGGTCCCAGGCCGATCTGCTGATCCGCGCCGTGGCGCTGCTGCTGCTGGCGATGTCGATCGCCAGTTGGTATCTGATCCTGGCACGCAGCCTTCGCCAGATGCGCGCTCGCTGTCATGGCGAGGCCGTCGATGCCTTCTGGGCCGCGTCCGATCTGACCGGAGGGCTGGCCAGCCTTACACGGCAGGCACCCGACTCCCCATTCGAGGCGCTCGCACGCCAGGGCGCGGCCGCTGCCGGGCATGTGCGCCGCCACACACATCGTGAAACCCTGGGGGGCAAGCTCGATGCGGCGGAATTCATTACCCGCGCGATGCGTAAGTCGATTGCGCTGTCTACCGCCCGGCTCGAATCCGGGCTGACCATGCTGGCCTCAATCGGCTCCGTTGCGCCCTTCGTCGGCCTGTTCGGCACGGTATGGGGGATCTATCACGCGCTGGTGGGCATCAGCGTGGCCGGCTCGGCCACTCTCGACAAGGTGGCCGGCCCCGTTGGCGAAGCGCTGATCATGACCGCTTTTGGCCTGTTCGTCGCCATTCCAGCGGTGCTGGCCTACAACACCTTCGTGCGCGCCAATCGCGTCGAACTGTCGGAACTGGACGCGTTCGCGCACGACCTTCACGCCTGGCTGTGCACCGGCGCCCGCATCGACCCGCTGCCGGACGGCGGCGAGGCCGCGCCCAAGGGGGCGGCCGTGCGGCTGGCAAGTAGCGGAGCGGCATAATGGCTTTCGGCGGTTTCAATCAAGGAAGCGAGCGCACCCCGACCAGCGAAATCAACATGGTGCCGCTGATCGACGTCATGCTCGTGCTGCTGATCGTGTTCATGATCACCGCACCGCTGCTGACACACTCGGTCAAGATCGATCTGCCCAAGGCGGCGAGCCAACCCGACGTGGAAAAACCGGCAAAGGTCACGCTCGCGCTAGATGCCGACGGCAAGCTGTACTGGAACAACGAGCCGCTGGAAAGCACCGCGTTGAGCGAGCGCCTGCGCGGCGCGGCGGCACTGAACCCGCAGCCGGAACTGCATCTGCGGGCGGACAGAAACACGCGCTACCAGGAACTTGCCGAGGTGATGTCGAAGGCGCGCGAGGCAGGCATCGAGAAAATGGGCTTCATCACAGTGCCCGAAACGGAAACCGCCGAAGCGCGTTGAGTCGCGGCGGTTTCCGGCCAAAATAGCCTACTAAGGGTCACGTCGGCGGTTTGCCGCGGACGCGGATGATGACGTCGATCTCCTGTAGTTCGGTGCCCGCCGGCAGCGCCGGAGTGCCGACAACCCGCAGTGCAGCGCTGGCGATATCGCTGACCTCACCGGTGTCGACGTTATAGAGATGGTGGTGCGGCTCGGTGTTCGAGTCGTAGACCACCCGGTCTGGATCAACGATCAGTTCTTTGACCAAGTTCTTCTCGCGAAACAGGTTGAGTGTGTTGTACACGGTGGCGCGGGAGATTTCGGGAGCGCGCTCGCGGACCGCGGCCAGTGCCTGATCCGCCGACATATGCATCGGCCGCAGCAGCAACACACAGGCGATTTCCACCCGCTGCAGGGTGATCGGCACGCCGGCACGGCGTAAACGTTCCGTCGCGGCACTTCTGGGGTCCGCTTTTTCCGCGTCTCTGGGGGCTGTGTTCAATGCTTGGGCTCCATTTCCCGTTTGTCATCGCTCGAAAAGCGCGCTCTTCGCGGCTGCCTCCGTCAAGCGCCCACGCCGGGGCCGGTCGAACCGGCCAGCGCAGCGTGTAGGGAGCATTTTATAGGGTTATTTGAAGGGCTGCGGCTTGGGCGTGTCGTTACCCGACGGCGGCAGCAGCGGCATCGCGAAGATCGGCCGGTCGCCAGTCAGCGTTTTGAGGAAGGCAACGATCTGGCCGACCTCCTCCTTGGAGTATTTCCGTCCCAGTTGCAGACGGCCCATGATATCCACCGCTTCCTCCAGCGTTTGCGCCTCGCCGTCGTGGAAGTACGGATAGGTCAGCTCGACGTTGCGCAGAGTGGGCACCTTGAAGTTGAGGCGGTCTTCGTCCTTGCCGGTAACGCCGGCGCGGCCGATGGCGCCAGAGGCCGATTTGTACGGTTCAACCACGCCCATCTTCTGAAACGACGTGCCACCGACCGCCGGGCCGTTGTGGCAGGCCACGCAGCCGCTTTCCTTGAACAGCTTATAACCGGCCAACTCGCGCGCATTGAGCGCCTTGTCGTCGCCTTGCAACCATTTATCGAAGGCGGAGTTGGGTGTGACCAGGGTTTTCTCGAACGCGGCGATCGCGGCCGTCACCTTTTCGATATCGATACGGCTGGAGCCATATACCGACTTGAATTCCGCCACGTAGCCAGGGATCGACTGCAGCACGTCAACCGCGAGATCGTGCGTGAATGCCATTTCGCCGGGGTTGGCGATCGGGCCGCCCGCTTGTTCCTTCAGGTCTTTCGCGCGGCCGTCCCAGAATTGGGCAAGGGCGAGACTGGAGTTGAACACCGTGGGAGAGTTGATCGGGCCTTTCTGCCAGTTGTGACCGATCGACGTTTGCAGGTTGTCTGTTCCGCCCATCGACAGGTTGTGACAGGAATTGCAGGAGATGAAACCCGAACGGGACAGGCGCGGATCGAAAAAGAGCCTTTTGCCGAGCTCGACTTCGGCGGGATTCATGACCTTCGCCGGTTCGATCGGCTGGATCGGCTCTTCGCGTACCGCAGCCCATGCAACGCTGCTGGCGGCGGCAACGGCGGCGAAAGTAGCGATCGCGCCTAGGATTTTCCCTTTCATGTTTGACTCCTTGCTTGAAAAAACAGTTGTTGCAGCGATAAGGCATCCGGCTTGCCGCACGGGCTTTCAATGTGCAGAGTATTAATTTAGACAAATTCTAAGCTTTGAAATATTCAAAGTCCACTTTTATAAAATGGTTATTTGTCGCGCTGTGGAGCCGAACGGATGAAATTGCCTCTGTGCCTGCCCGCCGCCGGGCACGCGCCGCGATGTTCTGTTACCGTTTTCGACTGGCGCGCCTGCGGGATTGCTGAAGACGGTACACAATGGCGGCGCTCGCTTAAGCTACGGTTGTCGAACCACGGCTGTTTGCGCCGCGACCTTACGGCCGCTTCCCTGATGCCTCGTTCTTGTTTTTTGCCAACCCGCCCCCGACTCCCATCCTGCATCGTTTTTCCATGAACACCCCATGAATACCGTTTCCGGCTCTGTCCGGCCCCGCCGCCGTTGGTTGCGTTCCGTTTCCGCCGTGCTTGTCCTTGTTTTGCTGGCCGGTGGCGGCTGGTTCGCCTGGGCGAAATGGCTCGGCAACGGCAACCCCGCCGATCAATATGTTTTTGCCGCCGTGCAGCGCGGCGATATCGAGGATGTGGTGACCGCCACCGGCACACTGCAACCGAGGGATTACGTGGATGTGGGCGCCCAGGTATCGGGCCAGTTAAAGAAGATCCATGTCGAGGTCGGCTCCGAGGTCAAGGCCGGCGACCTGCTCGCCGAAATCGACCCTATCGTGCTGCAAAGCAAGGTCGATGCGACCCGGGCGCTGCTGCGCAACCAGCGCGCGCAGTTGATGGAACGCGAATCGAACCTGCTGCTGGCCGAATCGCTGCATCGCCGCCAGGTCAATCTGATGGCCGAGGATGCGACCACCGCCGAAACCTTGCAGAATGCGGAAGCGGTATTGCGCGCGGCCAAGGCGCAGATCGAGGCGCTCAAGGCGCAGATTGACCAGAGCGAATCGAATTTGCGCGCCGACGAGGCCAATCTCGACTACGCGCGCATCTATGCGCCGTTCGCCGGCACCGTGGTGTCGATTACCGCGCGCACGGGGCAGACCTTGAACACCAACCAGTCCGCGCCGATCATCCTGCGCATTGCCGATCTTTCGACGATGACGGTGCAGACGCAGGTGTCGGAGGCCGACGTGACCCGGCTCAAGGTCGGCATGGAGGCGTACTTCACGACGCTGGGCAACCCGAACCAGCGCTGGTACGGCCGCCTGTCGCAGATCGAGCCGACGCCGACGGTGACGAACAATGTGGTGCTGTTCAATGCGCTGTTCGACGTGCCCAACCCAGACCGGACGCTGATGACGCAGATGACGGCGCAGGCGTTCTTCATCGCCGCCGCCGCGCATGATGTGCTCACAGTGCCAGCGTCGGCCCTGGCGCAGGACGGCCCGCGCCGCCCGAGCGCGGGCGCTTCGACGCCGGGCGCCGCGAAGCCGCCACGAGCCGCTGCCGACAAGCCCGCCGCCGCACCGGCCGCGCGCACGGCGACGGTCAAGGTGCTGGACGCGGAAGGCCGCATCGCGGAGCGGCGCGTAACCGTCGGCATCGGCAACCGCGTCCAGGCGCAGATCGTCGACGGTCTGGAAGAAGGCACACAGGTCGTCACCGGGCAGCGCCAACCAGCCGGCCAGCGGCGCGCCGCCACCGGCATGCCCGGCGGGGTTCCGCCCGGAGTCCCACGCCGATGAAGGCCGAACCGGAACTCGCCCGGCTTGCGACGCGGGCAGCCGGTACGCCGCTGATCGAGTTGCGCGGCATCAGCCGGCGCTTCGTCAATGGCGATCTTGAAGTCGAGGTGCTGCACGGTATCGACCTAGTCATCCACCCAGGCGAGTTCGTCGCCATCATGGGTGCGTCCGGTTCGGGCAAATCGACGCTGATGAACATCCTCGGCTGTCTCGACCGGCCCAGCAGTGGCAGCTACCACCTGCACGGGCGCGATGTGTCCGCGCTCGACCGCGACGAGCTGGCCCGCCTGCGGCGCGAGGATTTCGGCTTCGTCTTCCAGAGCTACAACCTGATCGGCTCCGCCACCGCGACCGAGAATGTCGAAGTACCGGCGGTATACTGCGGCATGCCGGCGCACGAACGGCACGCGCGCGCCCATGCGCTGCTGGGCGAACTGGGCCTGGGCGAACGCCTCGGCCACCGGCCCAATCAGCTTTCCGGCGGGCAGCAGCAGCGCGTGTCGATCGCGCGCGCGTTGATGAACGGCGGACGCATTCTGCTCGCCGACGAACCCACCGGCGCACTCGACAGCCAAAGCGGCGCGGACGTGATGCGCCTGCTCAGCCGGCTTTCCGCGCAAGGGCATACGGTGATTCTCATCACCCACGCGCGCGAGGTCGCCGAACACGCCCACCGCATCATCGAAATCCGCGACGGCCGCATCCTCGCCGATCCCGGCCCAGCTTTACCCGAAGGGCCAGAGCCGGATTTCTCGCCACACGTCGACCGCAGTTCGCGCCTGACCGACATCGTCGAGGCCACCCGAACCGCGCTACGCGCCCTACGCGCCAATGTTTTCCGCGCCATCCTGACGCTGCTGGGCATCGTTATCGGCGTGGCCTCGGTGATCGCCATGCTCGCCATTGGCGACGGCGCCACGCAGGAAGTGGTCGACCGCATCAGCATGATGGGCAGCAACCTGCTCACCGTCCGCCCCGGCGCGCCCAACCTGCGCGGGCGCGAGACCACCGTGACGCTGGTGCCGGACGACGTGGCCGCGATCCGCGAATTACCCAACGTCGCCACCGCGATTCCCGAGCAGAGCAGCAACGTAACAGTGCGTTATGCCGGCGCGGACCAGCGCACCCAGATCAACGCCACCTCGGCCGATTACCCCTTCGCGCGCGCCTGGCCAATCGCCAGCGGCACCTTCTTCACCGCCGAGGACGAAACCCGCTACGCCACCGTTGCCGTGCTGGGGCAAACGGTGGCCGACGCGCTGCTTCCCGGCGCCGACCCGCTAGGCAAGTTCGTGCTCATCAACAACATCCCCTTCCGCGTCATCGGCGTTATGGCCCCCAAGGGCGCCAACGCCTGGGGGCAGGACCAGGACGACGTGGTGTTCGTGCCCTACACCACCGGCAGTCTGCGCCTGACCGGCCAGCGCTACCTACGCAACGTGACCGTGGCGGTGGAGAACGTCGAAGCCATCGACGACACCCAGGCCGACGTGCAAGCCTTGCTGCTCGGCCGCCACGGCGTCGAGGATTTCCAGATCCGCAACATGGCCTCGATCATCGACAGCGTGTCCGAAACGCAGAACACCATGACCATCCTGCTCGGCTCGATCGCGGCCATTTCGCTACTGGTCGGCGGCATCGGCGTCATGAACATCATGCTCGTGTCAGTCACCGAGCGCACGCGCGAGATCGGCATCCGCATGGCCACCGGCGCGCGCATGCGCAACATCCTGCAGCAGTTCCTGATCGAGGCGCTGGTCGTGTCCGCGCTCGGCGGTGCCATCGGCGTCGTCTTCGGGCTCGGCACCGCGGCCCTCATCGAAGCCTTCGGCACGCCGGTACGCTACGCGCTCGCACCGGTGCTGCTCGCGTTCGGCTGCGCCTTCGCCACCGGCCTATTGTTCGGCTACCTACCGGCGCGCAAGGCCGCGCGGCTGGACCCCGTGGTCGCCCTGGCTTCCGAATGAAGACGATGAAGACAATGACGGCTTTCGTTTCGTGTATTCCCATTTTGCGGCGTTCCTTGCTGTGCACCGTGGCGGCCGCGGTGACGTTCATTACGGGTTGCGCCCTGCCGGTCGGCCACCCCGGCACGGGCTTCCAGGCGCCGGCCGACTGGGGCGAGGCAGCCGCCCGCCCACCCGCCGATGTGGCGTTGGAGGCGGACTGGTGGCGGCGCTTCGATTCCGCCGAACTGGAAGCCCTGATCGCCGACGCACTCGCCGGCAGCCCCGATCTGGCCGAAGCCACCGAACGCGTGGTACAGGCCGAAATCGCCGCGCGCAGCGCGGGCGCCGCGTTGTTTCCGACGATCAACCTCGACGCTGCCACCACCACGGGCCGCGCGCGCGGCAACGCCTCGGGCACGGTGGATGCGTCCGCCGCAAGCCTCGTCATCGGCTACGAGATCGACGTCTGGGGCAGCAACATCGCCAATTGGAAAGCCGCGCGCATCCGCCACGACGCCACCCGCTACGACTACGAAGCCACACGCCTGTCGCTCGTCGCCGGCGTGGCGAACGCCTACGTCCAGGTGCTAACGCTGCGCGCGCGGCTCGCCATCGCCCGCGACAACCTGGCCATCGCCGAACGCCTGTTCGCCATCGTCGAAGCGCGTTACCGGCACGGCGCCGCCTCGGCGCTGGACGTGAGCCGCCAGCGCGCGCAGGTGCTGGCGCAGCGCGACACCATCGCCCCCATGCAAGCGCAGGAGCGGCAAAGCCTGCGCGCGCTGGCGATCCTCACCGGGCGTCTGCCGCAAGGCTTCGACGTAGCCGGGCGCAACCTCGACCCGCTGGCGATTCCCACCATCGCCGCGCCGCTGCCATCCGAACTGCTCGCGCGTCGCCCCGATCTGGCCGCCGCCGAAGCCCGGCTGGCCGCCGCCGACGCAGATATCGTCGTCGCCCGCGCCGCACTGTTCCCGCTCAAGCTCTCGCTCGGCGCATCGGCCGGCGTATCCAGCGGCAAGTTCGGCCTCGTCGGCCTGTCCGACCCGTTCCGGGCCGCCGATCTCACGGTATCGCTGATGCAGGCCATCTTCGATGGCGGACGCCTGCGCGGCCAGGTCGAAACCAGCGAATCGCAACGCCGTCAGACCCTGGAAACCTACCGCCGCGCCGCACTCGCCGCGCTCAAGGAAACCGAGGATGCGCTCTCCGACGTTGCCCTGAGCCAGACTCAGGAAGCCTCGCAACGAGCGATTCGCGCCGAAAACGAACGTGCGCTACGCTTGTCCGAACTGCGTTACCGCGAAGGCAGCGACACGCTGAGCACCTTGCTCGACGCCCAGCGCAACCTGTTCGCCGCGCAGGATTCGCTCATCCTGCAACGCCAGGCGCGGCTCAATGCGGCGCTTGGTCTATACAAAGTCTTGGGCGGCGGCTGGCAACTCGACCCGGCACAGGCGGCGGAACCCTTGCCGGCCTCTTGATGGAATCCACATGAACATGAAGGAGAAACGGATGAGAACCCTGATTCTGGGCGCGGGCGGCATCGGCGGCTATTTCGGCGCGCGCATCGCCGCGGCCGGCGGCGACGTGACCTTTCTCGTGCGCCCGGCGCGGGCGCGGCTGTTGGCCGAAAACGGACTGGTGGTGCGCAGCCCGACGGGCGATCTGACCCTGGCGGCGAAAACGGCGACGGACGGCGCGGCAGCAGCGGCGGAAGGCGCCTTCGACCTCATCATGCTCGCCTGCAAGGCTTACGACCTGGATAGCGCGATGGACGCCATCGCGCCGGCGGTAGGGCCCGACACGCTGATCCTGCCGCTACTGAACGGCCTGCGCCACCTCGACTCGCTGGACGCACGCTTCGGCCGCGACCGGGTGCTCGGCGGCCTGGCACATATCGGCGTCACGCTGACCGAAGCAGGCGAAATCCTCCACCTGAACTCCCTGCAGCGCCTTACGCTGGGCGCGCGCACCCCCGGGCAGGCGGCACGCGCCGAAGCCATCCACGCGGCGTTTGCCGGGGGCGGTTTCAAGCTTTTGTTGAGCGGCGAAATCGAGCAAGAGATGTGGGAGAAGTTCGTCTTCATCTGCAGCTACGCGGGGATTACCTGCCTGATGCGCGCCGATATCGGCGCCATCGCGGCAACCAACGACGGCAGCCACATTGCGCTTGAACTACTGGCCGAGTGCGTGGCGACAGCAACGGCGCACGGGTACGCGCCAAGGGGCAATTTCTCACGCGACTCGGGCGCGACGCTGACCGACAAGACATCGCAAGGCACCGCGTCGATGCTCAGGGACATGGAGCGCTCAGCGGCAACCGAGCACGAACCCCTGCTGGGCGACATGCTCCGCCGCGCCCGCCTGGCCGGCATCGCCACACCCGTGCTCAGGGTCGCCAACGCGCATATGCAAGCCTACGAACAGATGCGGCAAAAGCCGCGCTGACGGCGCCGCGCGGCGGGGGCGGTGCTTGAGGCGCACCGCCGGTCCGCCCTCGATGCGTCAAATCCCGAATGACGGCAGAGCAGTGCTGATGTGTCCAGGGAACGGACGGCGAACGCCCGTTCCCGTACCGAGACGCGCTGGATTCAAGCGCGCGATCGAGGCAGAAAACAAAAACTGAGAAAAGCAATTGCCACAAGCATCAAAGTTCCAGGCTCAGGCACACTTGACGGCGGATTCGAGAACACGGAAGTCATGCCATAGAAAAAACCATCGTTTGTGCCGGAAACGGCTCCGGTCATCGTTGCACGACCCGTTGTTGTATCCAGCGTTGCAATACCCATCTGGAAACCCGCCTGACGATTCACCCCGCCATATAATTGGCCGTCGATTTCGGTCATGGCGCCGACTCTCGGCCCTCCCGTGGAACCGATGAGCGTTCCGATACCCGTCAAGGTATCCAGGATGTAGAGATTCACATCGCTGATCAAATACAGCGACGAAGAATTGTTGGAAAGCGAAATGACGGATGTGCCAACCCCGCCAGGCACTCCCGTTGCCCCGATAAGCGATGAGGCGCCGGTTATTGCATCGATCGAATGCAGGCGCATTGAATAATCCAAGGCATACAGCGCGGAATTCGTCCCCCCAAAAATAAAAACGGGAAAGCCCGGCGAACCTATCCGTGTCAGCCCTCCATTGCTGGGATCGACAATGAAAATATTCGACCCACGGTATGAAGCGCTATAAATGGTATCGTTCAAATTCACCAGGCCAACAAGCGTTTGCCCGGAATCCCCAAGCTGTGCAAACACCCCCGTTTCCATATCGAGAGTACCAAAACGACCAGTTTGCGTAGTCACATACGCGACAGGCGCAGCGGAAGCATTGGTAATGGACATGGCCACGAGCGCCAAAACCGTGGCTATTACGTACATAAGAGAACGAAACATGATCTACCTCCATTGAACCAGTTATCGTGGGTGACTGAAAGGTGACTTTTATTTCGGGCTGATTGCGAATATCAACCCTGCAAGCTCGCTTGCCGACGCTGAATATTCCAAAGCGCCTATTTTTCGTTTAAAAGATTCACCATTATCGACATTGTCAATAGCGCTTGCAGTCAGATCAATGACGGCCATTGAATTTTCCTGTCGGGATACACCGGAATTCAAAGCCGTGGTCGCCGCCATCAACACAATGACGGACTGTATCGTGCGCTTCGTATCCGCCCCACTGACAAGAAACATTAAATCGAGCACTGACCCATCCGACTTATTGACTGATCCGACAACAGAAAAACCGGGATGGATGACATGTGCAAACGTGTCATTTACAGTGCCTTTCTTAATATCCAACTCAGCCAGCCTGTAGTTCTTATCAACGTCAACTATCGCTGTGTTAAATCTCTTTCTAAATTCCTCCAGTGACACACCGAGTGTCTTTTTGGAGACCTTTTTCTTTGGGGCCGCCGGCTCTAAAGCCGTGGTTTGAAAGGGAGGTGGCGCGACCTCTGCAAGTTTATCCTGCGCGGATGCTTGCTCTCTTCGCCCACCATCCTTTACTGTCATTGCGGCGCCGGCCACGATGATCGCAATAAATGCCGCAGCGACACCCCCTAAAAACAACGCCCCGCGTTCAGGAACATCCCCGGTTTTTTTGCTTTTGAACAATGACGGCACAAGCAATCCGACAACGCCCACAATCAAGAAAGCAAGGCTGCAAAATTTGAAAAATATCGCGACGAATGCCATTTTCAACTCCTTTGCAATTTGTTTTGCTGAGTCGTTAATCAGGCTTTTATTTCTTACCCCTGAATTGATTGTTTATCGCATAATGCCCCGTACGCTCAGTCAATACTGCTTGCACGGCATTAAGCCTTGTTGCTGCGTCAGGGCGCGGAAGACCTGAGATTAGTGCTTTGTCATCGAGCGCATTATTTTTCCTTACTCGCGAATAGCGCTTATTTCCGCGACATTCAAGCTCAGCCTGCTGTACTGTAAGCGACCAAGCTTCACCGAATTCTGCCGTAGGCACCATTATTATTTTTCAGCCGAGGCGCCGCCAGAGGAAAGCCGGCAGTCTAATAAAATATTACATATATTTTACTTTTCACGTGAAATCCGCTAAGAGTTTAAATTTTTATTATTAACCATGAAATATTTTAGCGGGCACTAAAGTAAAGTGCTTACAGGCTAACTGTACAAGCTAATTTATTGCCATGTTAATAATGTAATTTTTCATTTACTCGAAATGCAATGTCTCTCCGTACTAACAGCATTTAGCGGAAAGCCCAATAAGCATCGTCGCTGCTTTCGTAGGCGCGCTTAGCGTCCTTATCGTTCACCCACGCGAAAAGATCACCTTGCTTGGCGCGTGGCATGGAAGAACAGGCGGTAACCGCTGGATCACCCCAGTAGGGGGTACTTATACGGACTGGCGACTGTCTCGCCGCAGTCGGCTCATACAAGTTTCATGCTGCTTTTTTATTGCTGTAATTATTCGATGCGTTTCCGGTGGCATCCCACCCATTACGGCTGCATCACCGCCAATTGGCGCGCGCACCCCAATACCACCTATCCGTCAGGGTATAGGTGGAGAAATTCAGCCTGCTCTCGTTTCGCCCCCGCCAAAGGGCGCTTGCATGGACCAGCGACTGTTCTGCGCCGGCCGGCTCATACAGATCAAATACCGGACATAGCTATTCGACTTATCTTAAAAGTAGACATAGCGAAGTGGTTAATGTTTAGGCGATTATTTATCCAAATCCTTACATAATTCTTACGTATACCCTCGATTCTTAAGTCATTGAAAAAACCTACGCTCTCGGAAATATCATTCGCCCCGAGCGGCGGGGAAATCGTTGAGGGATTCAGTGGGCGGGAAGACCGAGGAAAGGCGGGGTACGAGAAGGATGCAGGGTGGGCAGTTCAGGACAACAGTAAAAAATCTGACAAACCCCCTGCCCTGTACGCGCTAACATTGCACCTTGATTGCTTTTGCCGCACTTTTCATGGCCGTAACCACCGCTGCTCTGTGTCCTCACTCTTCGATATCCACCGATGCCGCACGCGCCATCCGGGTATCGGTGGATACGGGGATAGGCGACAAGCTTGTACTGGCGTTTCGCCTCAGTGCCGATACCACCGCATTGCGCATTCCACCGCCCCTGCCCGCCGGGCCGGCGGATGGGCTGTGGCGGCAGACGTGTTTCGAGGCTTTCGCCGCCATCGCCACGGACGATGCGTATCGCGAATTCAATTTTTCGCCTTCCGGGCAATGGGCCGCCTATGCTTTCAGCGCTTATCGCGTACCCGCGCCCAACGCGGCGGTTTTGCCCGCGCCGCAGCTTGCCATCGCCCGCTACGCACACTGCCTTGCGCTGACCGTTTCGCTGCCCGCCGCCGCACTGCCACCGCGCGCGCCCGGTGCCACACTGCGGCTCGGGCTGGCGACAGTCGTCGAGACGAGTGACGGCGCGCTTGCTTATTGGGCGCTCGCCCACCCCGGCGAACGCCCCGATTTTCATCATCGCGACAGTTTCGCGCTGACTTTCGACTGGGCGCCCCTGCCCTCACCCTCGCCCGCCCTGTAATCCGATCCGCCATGACCACGCTGCATACCGGCCTCGACCGCCTGCTCGCCACCCCTGCCCTGCGCCGCCCGCTCGCTGGCCGCCGCATTGCCTTGCTCGCCCATCCAGCCTCGGTCACGCGCGATCTGACCCACGCACTCGACGCGCTCGCCACCTTGCCCGATCTGCACCTCACGGCCGCCTTCGGCCCACAGCATGGCCTGCGCGGCGACAAGCAGGACAACATGGTGGAATCGCCCGATTTTCTCGACCCCCGGCTTGGCATCCCGGTTTTCAGCCTGTACGGCGAGGTGCGCCGGCCAACGGCGGCGATGATGGATAGTTTCGACGTGCTGCTGATCGATCTGCAGGATCTCGGCTGCCGCATTTACACCTTCATCACCACGCTACGCTACCTGCTCGAAGCCGCCGCCGCGCATGGCAAGACGGTATGGGTGCTGGACCGGCCCAACCCAGCCGGGCGGCCGGTCGAGGGCACGCGGCTGCGCCCCGGCTGGGAAAGTTTTGTGGGCGCCGGCCCGTTGCCAATGCGCCACGGCCTGACGATGGGTGAACTGGCACACTGGTTCGTCGCCACGCTGAAGCTCGATGTGGACTGCAAGGTGGTCGAGATGGCCGGCTGGCAGCCGGACGCCGCGCCCGGCTTCGGCTGGCCGGCGGGCGAGCGCAGTTGGATCAACCCCAGCCCGAACGCGCCCAATCTGTCGATGGCGCGCTGCTATGCCGGTACTGTGATGCTGGAAGGCACGACCTTGTCCGAAGGGCGCGGCACCACGCGACCGCTGGAGTTGTTCGGCGCCCCCGATCTCGACCCACGCGCGTTGATCGAACGGATGCACGCTTTCGCACCGGATTGGATGCACGGCTGCCGGTTACGCGAGTGCTGGTTCGAGCCCACCTTCCACAAGCACGCGGGCCAACTGTGCGGCGGCGTGCAGATTCACGTTGAAGACCCCTCCCACTACGACCACGCCGCCTTCCGCCCTTGGCGCCTGCAGGCGCTGGCGTTCAAGGCGCTGCGCCTGTTGCAGCCGGATTACCCGCTGTGGCGGGATTTTCCTTACGAATATGAGCACGACCGCCTCGCCATCGACCTCATCAACGGCGGGGAGTCGCTGCGCCAGTGGGTGGACGACCCCGCCACGACCGCCGCCGATCTCGACACGCTGGCGCAAGCGGACGAAGCAAGCTGGCGCCAGGAGCGGGAAGCCTTCCTTTTATACCGTTGATTTTGTACCACTGAAGCAGCCCTCTTAAACAACACCGGCGCCAACAAAAGAGTATGCTAGCGTGGTTAAGGCCACCGGTCTTGCCCGCTCTTACCCCCTGCAGCCCTTGCCTCTCGCGCCCACATTTGACATCGCCAATGGAAGACAAAAGCTACGTCTATCTGGTACGCCGCCTAGAATTAGATGCCGAGGAAAACCCCGGCGCTTTCCGCAAAAAAGTCATGCTGCTCGGCGGCAGCGCCTGCGCCGTTCTGGTGCTCGTTCTTGTTCTGCTTACCGTATTTGGCGGTATTGCCCTATCCTTCGTGCTCGACGGTGACAACCTCGTCGCCACCTTGTTCGCCGGGCTCTTCCTTCTCGGCATCGCCAGCCTGCTCTTCACTGTGCTGCGCGCTTTCCTGCTGCGCCTGCCGGAACCGGAAGGGATCGAAATCACTCCCGCGCAAGCGCCACGGTTATTCAAACTGCTCGAGCGCATCCGCGTCAAACTCAACGGTCCACCACTCACACGCGTCGTCATCGACGGCTCCTTCAACTCCGCCATTGCCCAGATTCCGCGTTTTGGCCTGTTCGGCCACTACCGCAACCACCTTATCCTCGGCCTCCCCTTCCTCTGCGCCATGTCGACGCGCGAGATGACCGCCACGCTGGCGCACGAATACGGCCACTTGGCCAGCGCCCATGGCAAGCTCAGCGCCTGGGTCTACCGCCAGCGCGTCACCTTTAGCGCGCTGATGGACAAAGTCGCGGACACCACCGGAAATAACCCGCTCAACCGGCTGCTGTTCGCCGCCCTTGCCCGCTTCGCCCCTTACTTCAACGCTTACACCTTCGTCCTCTCGCGCCAGGACGAATACCAGGCCGATGCCGACGCCACCCGCCTTGTCGGCGCCTCGGCCAACGCCCGCAGCCTGTGCCGTGGCGAACTGCTCGGGCACTGGTTCAACGAAAGCTTCTGGCGCAGCCTTTACGACCAGACGAGCGACCATCCACAGCCCACCTTCATGCCCTATTCATCGCTACCGACCGCGCTCACCGCCACTTATCACGACTGGGCCGCGCCCAGACAACTGAAAAAGGCGCAACGCAGACGCTCCGGGCTACACGACACCCACCCCTGCCTACGCGACCGCCTCCAGGCCATCGGCGAAAAAGCCTGTCTGCCGCCACCCATCAAGCTCTCCGCCGCGGAAGACTTGCTCGGGCCGCTGGCGCACGCGCTAGCCAAGAAACTCGATACCGAATGGTGGCGCGACGAACTCCCGAACTGGCAGGCACAGCACCGGCAGCACACGGAAAACCGCGCCATGATCGCCAAGTTGAGCCCCCGCTCGCCGGATACCCTGGCGCCACCGGAATTGCTCGAATTCGCCCACGCGCTGGCGGGGGAGCGGCAGACGAAAGAAGCCTGCGCCATCCTCGAACACCTGCTGGCACGCGAGGGCGGCCCCTTCCCACGCGCACGCCTGCTGTACGGCAAGATATTGCTGGAAACCGGTGACGACGCCGGCCTGTACCAGCTCCAGCGCACCGCCAGCGAGGACTGGGGACTAGCCCACGAATGCGCCGAGTGCGGTTACGAATTCCTCTGCGCCAAGCAGGATGAGGAAACCGCGCAATCCTGGGCGGACAAGCTGGCCGGGCGTGACTGACACCAGCCCACCCGCCTGATAGCGCCGCGGCAGCATCGTTGCGCCAACCGCCCTACCCCCGCGTCACCCCGATCACGGCTACCCAGCTCAAAACCTGACAAAAATTGTCGGAATAGCTAACAGAACAGAAAAATATTTTCTGAGCGAATAATAAATATTAATTAAAACATCGCATTAAACAAGCGGCACACAGTTTGCATAACGCTCCTCGCAACCCCAGCGAGGAGACCATCATGCTGTCCCGCACCACACTACATACGATAACGGCCATCGCATTCACTGCCGGTTTCAGCGCGAACGTACAGGCTCTTCCCGTCTCTTTCACGGGATCGGCGGGCAGCCTTTCAGCCCAGGTCACGTTCGACGTATCGGGAAATCAGCTTTTGGTGCATCTGGCCAATACCAGCTCGGGCGATCCGTCAGCGCCTGGCGACATCCTCTCCGGCGTCATTTTCAGCATCGGAGGCAATCCGCTACTCACCAAGACTTCCGCGATCCTTGCCCCCGGCAGCAGCGTCCTGCACGGACCCGCGACACCGACGGGCCCTGGCGGCGACGTGGGGGGAGAATGGGCTTACACGAATGCGCTGACGGGTGCGTTTACAGGGCGTAGCGCCATCTATTCGTCCGGTTATTTCGATGGCAACGCGACGTTCAACGGCAACAATCTGCAAGGGCCCGGTAGCGTCAACGGCATCCAATACGGCATTACGCCGCTCTCCGACGCGCCTGGCAACGACAACGGCGGGCTTTCGGGAGGGCTGATCAGCAATGCCGTGGATTTCATCCTCACAGGCCTTGCACCAGGCTTCGATCTTGCATCGATACAGAACGTGTCGTTCCAGTACGGAACATCCCTGACCGAAACCAATATCCCGGGCGGCTGCGCCGGTGTTTGCACGCCCAGAGACAACCAATTGCCCGAGCCTTCGTCGGTCGCCCTGCTGGCGGCAAGTCTGCTTGGGTACGGTTTTCTCAGGCGCGGGAAATCTGGGAACAAGGCGGACCACGCTTAACCGGCCGGACGCGAAAACCAGCCGAACGCCCATTACCGGTTGATCTGGCACCGATTGCAAATGGGCGCTGAACGCGCCCATTTGTATTCAGGACATTTTTTTCTGGACCCCGCCATACCGAGGAAAAGCGTAAAAGAAAGCGACACCCCGCGCCAAAAAGCAGGCGCGGCGAAACGCATAAATGAATCGCTATCGTTCTTCTGGCTCCTCGGCCGAGCGTTTGCCCCTCGCTCGGCAGATTTATAGCAACGGCGCCAGCCAGCGCCGCGCTTCGTCCGTCGCGATGCCTGTGCGCCGCGCCCAATCTTCCAGTTGATCCTGGCCAATCTTGCTGATGGCGAAGTAGTGGCTTTCCGGGTGGGCGAAGTAGAAGCCGCTCACGCTCGCCGCCGGCATCATGGCGAAGCTTTCGGTTAGGTGCATGCCGGCGTTGGCCGGCGCGTCGAGCAGTTGGAACAAATCGCCCTTCACGGTGTGGTCGGGGCAGGCGGGGTAGCCGGGCGCGGGGCGAATGCCACGGTATTGCTCCTTGATGAGCGCGGCGTTGTCCAACACCTCGGTGGCGGCGTAGCCCCAGTATTGCTTGCGCACGCGCTCGTGCAGCCATTCGGTGCAGGCTTCGGCGCAGCGATCGGCCAGGGCCTTGAGCATGATTGCGTGGTAGTCGTCGTGGGCGGCCTCGAACTCGGCCAGTTTCGCTTCGATGCCGATGCCGGCGGTAACGGCGAAGGCGCCGATGTAGTCGGCCACGCCGGAATCCTTCGCAGCAACGAAGTCGGCCAGCGCCCAGTGCGGTTTGCCGGCGGGGCGTTCGTGCTGCTGGCGCAGGCCGTGCCAGCACATCAGCGACGCGCTGCGCGATTCGTCGGCGTAGATTTCAATGTCGTCGTCGACGGCACTTGCTGGGAACAGGCCGAACACCGCGCGGGCGGAGAACCAGCGTTCAGCAACGATCCGTGCCAGCATGGCCTGGCCGTCGGCGAACACGCCACGCGCGGTTTCGCCGACGGTTTCGTCGTCGAGAATTTTCGGGAAGCTGCCGGCGAGATCCCAGGTCTGGAAGAACGGCCCCCAGTCAATGTACGGGACAAGATCGGCCAGCGCCACGTCCAGCACCTTGACGCCTAGGAAGGCGGGTTTCGGTGGCCGGTAGCCGGTAACGGCGTCCCAGCGGTAGCGGTTGGCACGCGCCGTCGCCAGATCGACCAACCGCACGCCTGTCTTGCCGGCATGCTGGGCGCGGATTTTGTCGTAGTCGGCGGCGAGTTGGGCCTTGAACGCTTCGCCTTGGCCCTCCGACAGCAAGGCGGTAACGACGCCGACGGCGCGCGAGGCGTCCGGCACGTAGACGACCGGCTGGTCGTAGTGCGGCGCGATCTTGATCGCGGTGTGGGCGCGGCTGGTGGTGGCGCCGCCGATCAGCAGCGGCACCGCGAAACCCTGGCGCTGCATTTCGGCGGCAACGTGGCTCATCTCTTCGAGCGAGGGCGTAATCAGGCCCGACAGGCCGATGGCCTGGGCGCCGTGTTCCCGCGCGGCGGAAAGAATTTTTTCCGTCGGCACCATGACGCCGAGGTCGATCACCTCGTAACCGTTGCAGCCGAGTACGACGCCGACGATGTTCTTGCCGATGTCATGCACGTCGCCCTTGACCGTGGCGATGACGATGCGCCCCTTGGCCGCGGCGCCTGTGCGCAGTTTTTCGGCTTCGATGTACGGAATGAGGTGGGCGACTGCCTGCTTCATCACCCGCGCCGATTTCACCACCTGGGGC
This sequence comes from Azoarcus sp., assembly GCA_031546845.1. Taxonomy (GTDB): domain Bacteria; phylum Pseudomonadota; class Gammaproteobacteria; order Burkholderiales; family Rhodocyclaceae; genus Azoarcus. The sequence continues at coordinate 66,688 of JAVBJT010000001.1, forward strand.
AGGAACATTTTGCCCGCGCCGAACAGGTCGCCGACCACGCTCATGCCGTCCATCAGCGGGCCTTCGATCACCGCCAGCGGCGGCTTGCCTTCGGCTTCGAGGCGGGCGCGAATTTCCTCGGTGTCCGCAACGACGAAATCGGTGATGCCTTTCACCAGCGCGTGCGACAGGCGTTGTTCCACGGGCCATTGGCGCCAGGCTAGATCAGGCCCGCTGCCCTTGGCTTGGCCGGTGAGTTTGTCCCGTAACGACTGGGCGAGTTCGACCAGCGCCTCGCCCGGACTTTGGTCGGATACGGGCCGGCGGTTGAGCACCACGTCCTCGACCTTTTCGCGCAGCGCTGGGTCGAGGTCGTCATACACGCCAAGCTGGCCGGCGTTGACGATGCCCATCGTCAGCCCCGCGCGCACCGCGTGGTAGAGGAACACGGTATGGATCGCCTCGCGCACCGGTTCATTGCCACGGAAGGAAAACGAAACGTTGGATACGCCGCCCGAGGTCTTCGCGTGGGGCAGGTTGTCCTTGATCCACTCGACGCTGCGGATGAAATCGACCGCATAGCCGTCGTGTTCCTCAATACCCGTGGCAATGGCGAAGATGTTGGGGTCGAACACGATGTCTTCCGGCGGAAAGCCGATGCCGGTGAGCAGTTTGTAGGCGCGCGCGCAGATATCCACCTTGCGCGCGTAGGTGTCGGCCTGGCCCTGCTCGTCGAAGGCCATCACGATCACCGCCGCGCCATAGTGGCGGGTGAGGCGGGCATGGTGCAGGAACGCTTCCTCGCCCTCCTTCATCGAGATCGAGTTGACGATGCCCTTGCCCTGGATACATTTCAGGCCGGCCTCGATCACCTCCCACTTGGACGAATCGAGCATGATCGGCACGCGCGAAATGTCCGGCTCCGAGGCGACGAGCTTGAGAAAGCGCTCCATCGCCGCCTTGGAGTCGAGCATCGCCTCGTCCATGTTGATGTCGATGACCTGCGCACCGTTTTCCACCTGTTGGCGCGCCACCGCCAGCGCATCGTCGAAGCGGCCTTCGAGCACCATACGGGCGAACGCGCGCGAGCCGGTGACGTTGGTGCGCTCGCCGATATTGACGAACAGGCTATCGGCACCGACATCGAAGGGCTCTAGCCCGGCAAGGCGCAGCCGGGGTTCGATGTTCGGCACCTTGCGCGGCGCGATATCCGCTACCGCCTGGGCAATCGCGGCGATGTGCGCGGGCGTTGTGCCGCAACAGCCACCGAGAATATTCACCAATCCCGCGCGCGCCCATTCGGAAACGCTGGTGGCCAGTTGCTCCGGCGTTTCGTCATAGCCCGTGGGCGCGAGCGGATTGGGCAGGCCGGCATTCGGGTGAGCGGAAACGTGGGTATCGCAGGTGCGGGACAAGTCCTCGACGTAAGCGCGCAGTTCCTTCGCGCCGAGCGCGCAGTTCAGCCCGAAAGAGATCGGCCGCGCGTGGCGCAGCGAATTCCAGAACGCCTCGGCGGTCTGGCCGGACAAGGTGCGGCCGGACGCATCGGTGATCGTGCCGGACACCATCACCGGCAGCCGCCGGCCCAGGTCCACGAACAGGCGCTCGATGGCGAACACCGCCGCCTTCGCGTTCAAGGTATCGAAAATCGTCTCGATCAGCAGCAGATCGGCGCCGCCTTCCATCAAGCCCTTGGCCGAGTCGTAATAATCGTCGGCCAGCGCGTCGAATTCGACGTTGCGGTAGCCGGGGTCGTTCACGTCCGGCGAAATCGACAGCGTGCGCGAGGTCGGTCCCAGCACGCCGGCACAAAAGCGCGGCTTGGCCGGATTTTTCGCCGTGTATTCGTCGCACAGCTCGCGCACCAGCCGGGCGCTGACAACGTTCAACTCATACGCCACCGCCGCCAGCCCGTATTCCGCCTGCGACACCCGCGTGGCGTTGAAGGAGCAGGTTTCGATGATGTCGGCGCCGGCTTCCAGATAGGCGCGGTGAATGCCGCCCACCACATCCGGCCGCGTCAGCACCAGCAGGTCGTTGTTGCCCTTGAGATCGCGCGGATGGGCGGCGAAGCGCTCGCCACGGTAATCCGCCTCGCCCAGCTTGTGCTGCTGGATCATGGTGCCCATTGCACCGTCGAGAATCAAAATGCGGCGGGCAAGATGTTGCTGGAATTCTTCGCTGCGGTCGGCTTGCATGGCATATCTCAAAGTTCAACCGGCCACCGCGCGTAGCAAACGAAAACGGCGCGGCAAACCCGGTGGTGGTTTGCGAGCGCCGTTGAAGATTGCCGAGCCTGGCCCGTTTCGGAAAACACGTTCGGAAAAAACGCGTTCTGAAAGAGTCGCAGCGCTCCTCGGCAGGGCTGTGAGTTTACCGAGCGCGCGGGGTTTTTGCCAAGTGCGTGCCAAGTGCAACGACTTCAAGCGATAACGTCAGCCGCCGCGCACGAGGGATTGAATTTTCGCGCCCAGCTTCATGATCTTGACCAGCGTTTCCGGCTTCAGCCGCAGCATTTCATCGCTCCAGCCAATCAGGATCGCCATCAGCGCATGCGTATCCTCGATACGCTTGCGCACATCGGGCGCCTCTTCCTTGAAATGCGGGTTGGACAGACAATCGCGCAGAACATCGAGCGTCGGATCGATTTCGCGCCGCTTGCGCCCAAGCACGATGGTGCGGAACAACTCCCACACATCGCCGGACGTCTCAAAATGGTCGCGGCGGTCGCCCAACACGTGCGTCATCCGCACCAAATCCCAGCCTTGCAGTTCCCTCAGGCTGTTACTGACGTTGGAGCGGGCGATGCCGAGCGTTTCTTGAATTTCCTCGGCATGCATCGGTCGCCCGACCAGGTAGAGCAAGGCATGAATCTGCGCCACCGAGCGATTGACCCCCCAGCGGGAGCCCATCTCCCCCCAGTGCAGCACGAAGCGTTGAGCAACGGGTTTGAGTTCCATGGCGCGAGGGAAAATTTCTCTTCTTTCTGTTAACAGAGAAAATTATGCTCTCAAAAGCCCCATGGGTTCAATCCGCGAATACCACGACCAGCACACAGGCCCGGTTAATCATTTCCGACCATTCATGCTTGTGGGACGGCCGGGAAAGAAAAACGGATTGCCTATAGAGGATTGAATATAAAGTACATACTCCCGCCCCAAGAGACGGAAGTATGTGCCGGGCATTTATTTACCAAACCATTACGCGTACGCGATTATCCAGCGGTACACGAACACCCATTACTCCTCTCCTCCCTGCCGGCGCGAGCTGCGAATCGTAGATCGGGTCGTACACTATGCCTACTCCATAGGGGACGTTTGGCAAGGTCAATGTGTAGCCGGGATCGCCCCAGTAAACCCATACGTTGCGGCCGTCATCGCGTTTCCAGGCGATGCTGTAAAGCCTCGCGGATGAAGGCAGCCCTTCAACCAGCGGAGGCTCGGCGGGCATAAGCCGAGAGCCCGTCGCGGCCAAGAAATTCTTGAGCGCGGTATAGGCCGGCTTCGCATAGCCGCGCGGATAACCATCGAGATCAAGCAAGCCATAGAACTGATCGCGAGGCAACGCGCGCTCATCGAGATCGGAGAGCGCGAACAGGAAGATGCGGTCGAAGTCCTGCGCACTCATCAACGCCAGGCGCTTCAGCAGATAATCCGCTTGGCCGTTCTCCCCGATGATGGGTTGCTCCACCACCGGACCGGGGTAGCTGGACCATCCCCACTCGGTCGCCCAGATTTGCTGGGCACCGTGCCCGCGCAAGAAACCGTTGATGTACTCCGTCGCGCTCAGAAAATCCTAGGCGACAGGATCGTTGCCTACCGGCGTAAGGGTATAGGGCTGATAGGCGACGACCGGTTGCAGATTCAGCAGACCAAGATCCAGCAACTCCAAGAGCATCAGGCCGCCGCCGGGCAATTCACTGTGATAGGCCATGCCGGCGGTAACGACCGGTTTGTTCGGATCGATGGTGCGCAATGTATCGTTGGCCGAGCGGAATAAATTCATGTATTCCGCGCTATTCGGCACCGGAGTCCAGTAACTGGGCAGGTTGGGTTCGTTCCAGACTTGCCAGGCATTGACCGACGGGTAGCGCCGCGCGAGCATGCCGATAAAGTCCGAGAACAACTGCGGGTCTGTGGGCGGGTACTGATCCGGATAGAGTGCATCCGGGGGTGCGAGGATCGCATGGCTGGCCGAACCGACGACATAGACAACCGATTTCAGTTGGTTTGCTTCCAGATCGGCGATGACCCGATCCAGATCCTGCAAGTGATAAACGCCTTGCGGATATTCATGCTGGGCCCAATGGACGTCGATCCGCACCCACTCCAGCCCGAGCGCCTTCAGGTACTGGAATTGCCGCGTGTACTGCTCCCCGTACTGCGGTGGCGCAAACCAGACAAGATGGGCGTTAACGCCGAGAAAGTCTTTCCAGACGACGGGCCGTGGCGGCTTGAGCGTGATGATCTCTGCCTGCGAGAATCCGGAAAGTCCAAGACTGACGACGGCGGCAAGCAGCAATGCAAGGGATTTGATGCATGAGTACGATTGGGTAAGCTGCCCGAATGAGCCTGCACTCAAGATGGTCAAGGATGTCGTGAGAAACGCCGTTTCAGCACAGAATGGATAGCGCGAATCTAAAGGGATTTCAAATCACCACTTGGGAGCATTGGATATTGCGGACCGAGCTTGAATCGGGTAAACAGTCTGCCGGCTGACAACGGCTATGCAGGAGGATCCTTCGCACAAAATGTGCGAGAAATGCCGGGCGGTCACACGACACTGCAGATCGCCAAGCGTAGCAAGTTGTACACCTTCACGCCCATGCCCACACGCAGGATCGTCGAGCACAGCCTTGTTTGGCTGGAGAAGAACGAACACTTGCGGAAAGATTGCGAGAGGCTGCTCAACACCAACCTGTAGTTCATCCATCTCGCCCTCTTGGGCGTCTTGCTTAAAAGAATTTGAACAGGCACTTAGAAAAATGCTCTTAAAAAAAGAAAATCACTTCTCGAAAGATGAGGTGAAGGCTTTTGTTTTTTCGTCAATCATATTTTTTATACTACACCAAATATACCGAGTCAAAACTTTCCATTACGATGCCGAACTATATTGGAAGTTGGCCGGATATGAATTTATTACAAATTTCCCGAATGAGATAAGAGGTTATTTTTATCCGCTTCTGCTTGCTCCGGCGAAATGGATGAGCGATATATTAGGTAGCAAAAACTTTGTATACAGATTTTTTTCTGCAACGGCCTTTGGTTTTTTACTCGGTGTTTTTCTGCCGAATCTTTATACACGGATATTTGGCGGAAAATTGACGGTACCGCGCAGGCTGTTGGTGCCTGTGCTTGTCGCGGTTATTTTCCCCGGAGCAATCTTGTATCCGCTCAGTGATCTCCCTGCTTTTCTCTTGCTACTTGGAGCAATCTGGGGACTGGAAAAAGCGAGATCCGATCAAGGCGGCAGTGGATATTTCTATATATTGATGGCGGGGGTTTTTCTTGGCGGAGCCTACAACAGTAGAACTATCTATATTTTCTCATTGATTTTTTTATTATTTGTTTTCTTTGTTTTTATTTTTTCAAAAAAATATACTGCGAGCGGAAGGCGCCGCCTGATTGCCAGCGGCATGATTTTGTTGGGATTGTTGATTGTCAGCCTGCCTCAAATGCTGATCAATAAAAGGCACCACGACTCTTACACGCCTGCGATTTTCGCCAGCGATAAAATTTTCGCCTATCAACTGAGATGGGGAGTCGCTGTGCAAAAATACTCTACCACAACTGACGAGGACGTTCCCGGCGAGCTCGGTGCGGGCTTGTTTTACCTTGATAGGGCGGGCCAGAAAATGCTGTCTGCCAGCGATGTGGGGAAAACCCGTGGAGGGCTCTCAATCCGCGAGTATGCCGATCTCGTTGCTAAAAATCCGCTGGATTTTCTCGCAATATATGCCAGACATATAGTCGCGGGTTTGGATGTGAGGGATGGAGAGTTGTACATAAAAAACCATGCCAAGCGCCGCGATATGATTTCCGTATTCAATTTTTTTGTTTTGTTTTTAGGAACATGGGCTTTTATCGCAAAAGCAAACGAAGACTCTCCCGTTTCCGGTGTAAGAAGAGAGAGGGCCATTTTGCTTTTTGCCATATTGCTGCCTGTTTTTGCAATTATTCCAGGCGCGATAGAAACCCGCTTTTTTCTGCCCTTCCATTTGCTTGTTTACTGTTCTGTGGCATTTAAATTAGATTGGAGATTGGTTCGGAGCGAGCTAATCACTTCGCCATGGCGGATCGCATCGTTATTTTTGTTCGCTGCTTTGTTTTATTTTTCAACCGTATTAACGCTCGAAGCGAGCCTTGAATATTATTTCGACCGAAGCACATAGCCCGCTTATATGGCGCACCCCGGGATCAAAGCCGATCAGGTATTGCGCCCGCCTGCGATCGCTATCTTCTCGAGAGCGCGCCCCTCTAAAACACCTGGGTGACTAAACGATTTTCGAGTAAAAGGATATTCAAACAAGCGCCAGGAAAGCAGAGACACCAGTATTGCGGCCAAGGGCGCCAACGTCCAAAAGAGTAGCGGAGAATGAGGGGACAAATAAAGCCGCAGCTGGGCAAAAATAGGGTAATGCCAAAGATACAAGCTATAGCTGATCGTGCCGGCAAAAAGAAATGGCCGGGAACCGAGAATTTTTACCAGCCTGGCGCGGGGCAGCCGAATACAGGTAAATATGATGGCCGCTATCGGGATTGCTGTCAGAGTGTAGTAAAAAAACACCCAGGGTGTAATTCCATTGCTCACCACATCCCCGGTTTTTGAAAATACATAAGAAAACAAAATAATGGCCACCACTCCTGCAATGCCTGATAGCTTTACAATGCCTTCCCTCACTCCGTGAAAGCTCAAAAACGCCAAGAACATTCCAATGAAAAACTGATCGAATCGAGACGGAAACTGGATAATCCAACGAGCCACTACGATACCGTTTTCAATATAACTGATACAAAACCAACACAAAAAACGGAAAGCAACAGCAGCCAAAAAAATCATTGGTAAAATCGCCAACCATCGTCTATTGCATCCAAAAATCAATGCAAAAATGGGCAGAAACAGATAAAAATCCCACTCTATAGGCAACGACCAATAAACAGGGTTCAAGGGAGAAGAGCTGCCATACAGATTGAACAACAACAATGCATGGGATATCCACTCGAGAAAAGAGAGTTGGAAGGCGCTCCCAGCCGCCCATGCCACAGTGGTTAAAATGGCAATTTGCGCGATATAAGGCGGCATGATTCGGCGAAACCGCTTCAACCAAAATACTCGCAAGCTCGGCATCGGATTGCCAGTTAATCGCGCTTGTACAAAAGAGCCGCCAAGCAAGTAGCCGGAAAGAACGAAAAATATATCGACACCGAGGTATCCGTATTCGATCAGTGGCGTAAAGTTGAGCGGCCCAACCGCTACTTGAGGAATACCAGCCAGCTGCCATAAATGGAGAAGCATGACCCAAACAGCAGCCACACCTCTTAAGCCGGTTAATGCAGGCACCTGAACAAAATTTTGATTATTAGACGATGTCATCAAAAAAGGAGGGGAACGCTCTCTAAAACAGATGATTTAAAAATCAATCCACAAAAATATCCGGCTTATTCACGCAATATTATTTTTATCGATTGATGCAAATAGGTACTGTTGCCTATGGCGTAATTTTACGTCATTACAACTTCTTGTGTGCCGGCGTGCACAGCGTCCACGCCGCAGCCCATGCCAGCGCGCCAGCGCCGATCCAATACGAATCGCTCATACTACCCCCGCGTTCCAGCCACATTTTGGCCATCCACGGCCCGGTGAGTTGGGCGCAGCCATATACGGTGATGAGCGCAGCGGAGATACGCGGCCCCTGGTGGGGGTGCAAGGCGCGGGCCAGCCGCTGAGTCAGCAGCACGGTGCCGATGAAAGTGGCGCCGATCAGCAGCGCGCAGCCGAACACGCCGACCGCGCCCGGCCACAACAGCGGCGCGGCCACGCCCGCACACTGCAAAACGTAATTGAGCACCAGCGCATTGCGGTCGCCCATGCGCGTGCCGAGGCGATTCCACAGCCACGCGGAGGCGAGCGAGCTCAGGGCGAGGACGAGCCAGGCGCCGTTCTGCAGCCAATGCCCGTCGGCGAGTTGTTCGTGGGCGACCACCGGCAGAAAGGTGGCGGGCAGAATATAGCCCAACCCAGCGCCGGCGTAGGCCATGAATACCGGCAGGCTGGCACGGTCGACAAGCGGCGTGACAAGCGGTGCGATAGGGCCACCGGCGGCATGAACGGTATCGGCCGGCGGCAAATCCAGGCACGCGAGTTGACGCGCGCTCCACCACGCGATCGGCAATGCCACCGCCGCCATCGGCCACCAGCGTTGAGCGCCGGCAAGCCACTGCGCCGGCCAGGTGGCAAGCACGTTGGAAACGAGCAGACCAACGCCGACGCCGAGATACATCAGCCCGCTGAGCGAGGCCGCCTTGTGACGCGACAGCCATTCCAACACCAGCGCCGGCGCCTGCACGAACACGATGCCGTTGCCGACGCCGTTGACGATGCGTAGCACGAGCAGCACGGTGAGATTGTCGGTAAAACCCTGTGCCACCGTGGAGGCGACGTTGAACGCCAACGCCGCCGGCACGGTGCGGAGAATCTGGCGCGGCTGGTGCAGGCGCACGGCGAGCAAGGCGCCGCACAGATAGCCAATGTAGTTCCACGTTGCGATCGAAGCGCCGTCATCCAGCCCCATGAAGCCATCGCCGACCAGCAAGGGCAGCAAGGGCGTGTAGGCAAAACGGCCGAGGCAGTGCACCGTCATCAGCGCCAGGGCGACGGCGAGCAGCGGAACCCAAATCCGCTGCGGCGCATCGGTGGTGGAATGCAGGCTCATAGCAAGCTCTCGCGCGGGAATAGTAGGGTATGGATCGCGCCGACGCGCGCGCCCCAGAACCGGGGCGGTGCGGACGACGGATGATTAAAGGAAGGGGGTGGACGAACGGAACGCCCGTCCGTTCAGGCGTTTTCCGCCGCGTCTTTTCCCGCCGTATAAGGCTCGCGCAATTCCACTGGCTTCGTTTTCTTGCGCATGCGGATGTTGAGCATCTCGACAACCACGGAAAACGCCATCGCGGAGTAGATGTAACCCTTCGGCACATGATGGCCGAAGCCTTCGGCGATCAACACCACCCCGATCACCATGAGGAAGGACAGCGCCAGCATCTTCACCGTCGGGTGCTTGGAGACGAACTCGCCGATCGGCGCGGCGGCCACCATCATCAGCGCCACCGACGCGATCACCGCCGAGATCATCACCGCCAGATTGTTCACCATGCCGACGGCGGTGATGATGGAATCGAGCGAAAACACCAGATCGATAACGATGATCTGCATGATCACCGCCGCGAACGTGGCCTTCACCGCCGATGAGCTTTCGCCCTCCTCGCCCTCGAGCAGTTGGTGGATCTCGCCAGTGCTCTTCCACACTAGGAACAGGCCGCCGCAAATTAGGATCAGATCGCGGCCGGAAACGCCGTGGCCGAACACCTCGAACAAAGGCGTGGTCAGCCCGACCAGCCAGGCCAGCACCAATAACAACGCGATGCGCATGAACATCGCGAGAAACAGCCCCAGCCGGCGGGCGAAAGCGCGCTGCTGCTGCGGCAGCTTATCCACCAGGATGGAAATGAAGATGATGTTGTCGATGCCAAGCACCAATTCGAGCGCGGTCAGCGTGAAAAAGGCGATGAGCAACTGGGGATCGGTGACGAAAGAAAGGGATTCGAGCATGGTCGTGGCGGAATGGTCTCTGGCAAGTAGCTTGTAAGCGGCTGCCCGGCACACGCGGCGCTGGACGGGACGAAACGGGAAAAACGGGAATATACCGATGAACGGGCCGATGCGCAGAAATCCGCGCCATCTCGTCAGAAAATGTTCCCGGTAATCCAAGGCCAAGGGCCGGATCAGAACCAGCTTGAGTAGCGTGCCTTAAGCGTGTCGCTTGTGCGCGCCGGGCACGTGCAAATGCCCCGCCTCGGCACAGGCCGAGGGAACCGCCGAAGGCTCGGCCGGCTGCTCCAGTTCGCGCAGGATGCCGCAGTCCTCACTGCTGCCCTCGCCGCGGCAGCGGGCGCGCAGGTCGCGTAGCTGCCGGCTTAGGGACTGCAACTCGGCGATACGCACCTCGACATGGTGCAGGTGCTCGTCGATCAGCCGATTGGCGGTACCGCAGTCGGATTCGGGGCGATCGCGCAGAGCAAGCAGGGCACGGATTTCCTCTTGGGCCATATCCAGCGAGCGGCAATGGCGGATGAACAGCAGCCGCTCGATATGCGCCGCGCCGTATTGCCGGTAGTTACCCTCGCTACGCGACGGCTCGGGTAGCAGACCCTCGTGCTCGTAGTAGCGGATGGTTTCGACCGGGCAGCCCGTCCGTTTGGCCAGTTCGCCGATTTTCATCGCTTTGTCTCTCCTCTTTTTCTTTGCCGCTTGACTCTGTAGTTACTACAGAGTGTGCAATAACAAACATCGAGTCAAACCGGGAGTGTTTCCATGCGCTACGAACACGCCAATACCTGCTGCCACGGCACGCTGCTGCGTCCGCACGCCCATGAGGGCGCCCATAAGCACGATCACGACCACGGCGAGGATCGCACACAACAAGCCCAGGCCGCCGCCGAGGCGGTGAGCGGCACCATTGCCGGCGAACTGCGCTGGAGCAGCCTGCGCATCGAAGCCATGGACTGCCCCACCGAAGAACGCCTGCTGCGCGATGCGCTCGGCCGTGTGCCGGCGGTGGAAAGCCTCGATTTCAACCTGATGCAGCGCCTGCTGCGCGTACAGCACCGTTTCGACAACATCGAGCCGCTACAGAAGCTGGTGGCCTCGCTGGGCATGCGGGCCGAGCCGGTCGATGACAACGCACCCACCGCCCCAACCGCCACACTACACAAGCCCTGGTGGCCGCTGGCGCTGGCTGGCGTCGCGGCGGCCGCCTCGGAGTTCTTCGAGTGGTTCGCCCTCGGCCCGAAATGGCTGGTGGCGGCGCTGGCGCTGGCGGCCATCCTTGGCGCCGGCCTGCCGACTTACCGCAAGGGCTGGATCGCGCTGAAGAACCGCAACCTGAACATCAACGCGTTGATGAGCATCGCCGTTACCGGTGCCATGCTGATCGGTCAGTGGCCGGAGGCGGCGATGGTGGCGGTGCTGTTCGCCGTCGCCGAACTAATCGAGGCCAAATCCCTCGAACGCGCCCGCAACGCCATTCGCGGCCTGCTGCAACTGGCGCCGGAACAAGCCACGGTGCGAGTTGGCGATGAATGGAAAGAGCTTTCCGCCAAGTCGGTGGCTCTCGATGCGCTGGTACGCGTGCGCCCCGGCGAGCGCATCGCGCTTGATGGCGAGGTGCTCGATGGCCGTTCCAGCGTCAACCAGGCGCCCATCACCGGCGAGAGCCTGCCGGTTGAAAAACAGGCGGGCGATGCGCTGTTCGCCGGCACCATCAACGGTGAAAGCGCGCTGGAATACCGCGTTACCCGCGTGGCCGACGACAGCACCCTGGCGCGGATCATTCATGCCGTGGAAGAGGCCCAGGGCTCGCGCGCGCCGACCCAGCGCTTCGTAGATCAGTTCGCGCGCATCTATACGCCTGTGGTGTTCCTCGTCGCCATCGCCACCGCCTTGCTGCCACCACTGTTTTTCGGCGGCGCATGGCTTGACTGGGTGTACCGCGCGCTGGTGCTGCTGGTGATCGCCTGCCCCTGCGCACTGGTGATTTCCACCCCGGTAACCATCGTCAGTGGCCTGTCTGCGGCGGCGCGGCAGGGTATTTTGATCAAAGGCGGAGTGTTTCTCGAACTGGGCCGCTTGCTCGACTGGATCGCGCTGGACAAGACCGGCACGCTCACCGAGGGCCGTCCACGCCAGACCGACTTCACCCCATTACGCGAACCGCCCGACGGCGAGGTGCGCGCGCTGGCCGCCAGCCTCGCCGCGCGCTCGGACCACCCGGTATCTCAAGCGGTGGCGCAGGCTGCGAAGGCGGCTAACATCGTGCTGTACAACGTTGGCGAGTTGACCGCATTGCCCGGCCGTGGCGTAAAGGGCGAGATCAACGGCCGCGCCTATCACCTGGGCAACCACCGCTTGGTGGAAGAGCTCGGGCTGTGCTCAACGGAACTGGAAGCGCGCCTGGACGCACTGGAGCAGCAGGGCAAGACCGTCATCGTGCTGCTCGATGCGGACGGCCCCCTGGCGCTATTCGCCGTAGCCGACGCGGTGAAGGAAACCAGCCGCGAGGCCGTCGCACAGTTGCACAAGTTGGGCGTGAAAACGCTGATGCTGACCGGCGACAATCCGCACACCGCCGCCGCCATCGGCGCCCAGGTGGGCATCGACGCGGCGCAGGGCAATCTGTTGCCGGAAGATAAGCTGCGCGAGGTGAAACAACGCCAGGAAGGCGGCAGCCGCGTGGGCATGGTGGGCGACGGCATCAACGACGCGCCCGCGCTGGCCCGTGCCGATATCGGCTTCGCCATGGGCGCGGCCGGCACCGACACAGCCATCGAAACCGCCGGGGTGGCGTTGATGGACGACGACCTGCGCAAGCTGCCGTCCTTCATCCGCCTGTCGCGCCAGACGCATCGCGTGCTGGTGCAGAACATCACCCTGGCGCTGGGCATCAAGGCGGTGTTCCTCGTCCTGACTATGATTGGCGAAGGCACGCTGTGGATGGCGGTGTTCGCCGATATGGGCGCGAGTCTGCTGGTGGTGTTCAACGGCCTGCGCCTGCTGCGGACATCCCCCGGCCCGCAGGGCGGCCACAACCCGCGCGCGGCGTCTGATACAGCTTCGCCTTCGCCCGTCTAACTTCGTTGGGTCGCCTTGTTAGCCGTCGAATGCGAACCCTATGATTCCTCCGCGCCCTTGCAGCCGCCGCGCGGCGGCTGCTACGCTCCCGATCTTGTCCACCGCAAGCCCACCCCGCCATGACCGCTAGTACGGATTACCTGGAACGCATTCTCAATGCCCAGGTGTATGACGTTGCCGAGGAAACCCCGCTCGACCTCGCCGCGAACCTCTCCGCGCGCATCCATAATTCCGTCTATTTCAAGCGCGAGGACATGCAGCCGGTATTCAGCTTCAAGCTGCGCGGCGCGTACAACAAAATGGCCGGCCTATCGCCAGCGGTGCTCAAGCGCGGCGTCATCTGCGCCTCCGCCGGCAATCACGCGCAGGGCGTGGCGCTGGCCGCGCAACGGCTGGGCGTGCGGGCGGTCATCGTAATGCCGAGCACAACGCCGCGCATCAAGGTCGATGCGGTCAAGGCCCGTGGCGGCGAAGCGGTGCTGGTCGGCGAATCGTATTCCGACGCCTACGCGCACGCGCTGGAACTGGAAAAACAGGAAAAACTCACCTTCGTCCACCCCTACGACGATCCCGAAGTGATCGCCGGGCAAGGCACCATCGCGGTGGAAATCCTGCGCGCGCACCCGAAGCCGATCCACGCCATTTTCTGCCCCGTTGGCGGTGGCGGGCTGATTGCCGGCGTGGCTGCCTACGTGAAGCGCCTGCGGCCGGAAACGAAGATCATCGGCGTGGAAACGGTCGACGCCAACGCCATGACGCGCTCGCTCGCCGAAGGCCGGCGCGTCACCCTGGAGCAGGTCGGCCTGTTTGCCGACGGCACGGCGGTCAAACAAGTCGGCAAGGAAACCTTCCGCCTGTGCCAGCAGTACGTGGATGAAATGCTGCTGGTGGATAACGACGCCCTGTGCGCCGCGATCAAGGATGTGTTCGAGGATACCCGCTCCATTCTCGAACCCGCCGGCGCGCTCGCGGTGGCCGGCGCCAAGGAATACGCCGCGCGGCACAAACTGCGCGACAAGAGCCTGGTGGCGATCACCTCCGGCGCCAACATGAACTTCGACCGCCTGCGCTTCGTCGCCGAGCGCGCCGAACTGGGCGAACAACGCGAGGCGGTGCTGGCAGTGACGATTCCGGAAAAACCCGGCTCGTTTCGCAAGTTCATCGGCCTGCTCGGCAGCCGCAACATCACTGAATTCAACTACCGCTACGCGGATGCCGAACGCGCCCACATCTTCGTCGGCGTCACCGTGCATGCGCGCGGCGACGCCGCCCGCCTGGTCGAGCTGCTCGAACGCCACGAGCTGCCGGCCATCGACCTGACCGACGACGAAATGGCCAAGACGCACATCCGCTACATGGTCGGCGGGCGCGCGCCGCAGGTGAACCACGAACTGCTGTACCGCTTCGCCTTCCCCGAACGGCCGGGCGCACTGATGAATTTCCTCTCCAACCTGCATTCGGATTGGAACATCAGCCTGTTCCACTACCGCAACCACGGCGCCGATTTCGGCCGCGTACTGGTCGGCATGCAGGTTCCCCCGGCGGACAAACCCGCGTTCGAGGCTTTCCTCCAGCGCCTCGGCTACGAATACGTCGCCGAAACGGACAACCCCGCCTACCGGCTGTTTCTGGCCTGAGTTTGCGGTGATCTGAACGGTGGTGGCCTGAACGTGCCGGCGCGCGCCTCAAAGCTCGCCGGACGGGCGAAACAGCCCGGCCTCGGTCACGATCCAGTCCATCGGACAATCGTGCGGCTGCGGCAGGATGGAATCGACCCGACTCAACTCGAAGCCGACCCCAACCGCCAACGGCCGCACCGCCGCCAGGGTACGGTCGAAGTAACCGCCGCCGTACCCCAGGCGAAACCCGCGCGCATCGAACGCGGTCAATGGCACCAGTACCGCATCGGGCTGCACGGTTTCGCCCGTGGCCGGGTACGGGATGCCGTGGCGGTCAGTTGCCATCTCCGCGTCTGGCGTCCAGGCGCGGAACTGCATCGGCGCGGCGGGCGCGGTCACAACCGGCAGCGCGGCGCGGCGCGGCGGCCCGCTTTGCAGCCAGCGCGCGATCCAGCCGCGCAGGTCCGGCTCGCCACGGAACGGCCAGCAAAACGCCAGCACGGCCGGATCGAGAGTGGAAAGCAAATCGTCCAGGCCGGCTTCGAGCCGCGCGGTCAGCCGCGCCCGCTCGGCCGGCGGCAAGGCTTCGCGGACGTGCAAGGCGGCATCGCGCAGCGCGCGCCTACGCATCTGGATGTCGGCGAGGGAAGCGGAATGAGCGTTACTCACTATGGTATGGTTGGCCGTCGTGTGGCCACCATTGGCAGGCCGATGGAAACAAGGATAGCAAGGGTATGAGCAAAAAGCCGTGGGGAGGCGTGCGCAAGGCACTGGCGGCGGCGTGTCTGCTTCTGGCGGGCCACGCGTTCGGCCAACAACAGGCCGACGACTCCCTCATCATCGCCGCCCGTGAAGCCGTGCGGACGGGCGACCGCAACACGCTGGAACGGCTTGCCGCCCAGCGCGGCAAGCACGTGCTCGAACCCTATGTGCGCTACTGGCTGCTGTACAACAAGCTTGCCCGCCCCGAGCAACCGCCGGTGGCCGAACTCTCCGAATTCATCCTCGACTACCCCGGCAGCATGCTCGCCGAGCGCCTGCGCGGCGACTGGCTGCGTAGGCTGGCGAAAGACGGCTACTGGGAAAGCTTCGCCCAGCTCTACTCCGATCTACAGACTCCCGAACCGGAATTGCGCTGTTTCTACTGGACGGCCAGGATGATGACCGGCGACCGCGCCGTGCTGGGCGAACTCGCCCGGCAGTGGGCGGACCTGGCGGACAGCCCCGCCGCATGCGAGTCCGTGCTGCAGGCAGTGGCCAGCGCCGGCCTGGTGAGCGAGGCCGATATCTGGCAGCGCCTGCGCCGCCAGATGCTGGACAACAACCTGGACGCGGCGCGCACCACGCTGCGCTGGATTCCCGGCGGCGCGACCATGCTGCCCGCCTTCGAGCAGGCCGCGCGCGGCCCCGGCACTTATCTCGACCGCCTGCCGGCCAACTTCGCCGTTCAGCGCGGCGGCCGCGAAATGGCACTGGTCGCCCTCATCCGCCTCGCGCGCGACGACGTGCGCACCGCTGAAAACCGCCTCATCCGCATCCAAAGCCGGCTTGAGGCGGACGAGCGCGCCTATGCCTACGCCGGCCTCGCGCTACGCGCCGCCTTCGCGCAACTGCCCGAAGCAGCGGATTGGTTCCGCGCCGCCGGCGATGCGCCGATGACCTCCGAGCAACGCGCCTGGCGCGTGCGCGCGGCGCTGCGCGCGGGCGACTGGAGCGCGGTACGCGCCGCCATCGAACGCCTGCCGGCGGACGAACAGGCGCAGCCGGACTGGACGTACTGGCTTGCCCGCGCACAAGCCGCCGCGGGCCGCCAGGCAGAGGCCGACGCCCTGTACGCGCGCATTGCCGGCGAGCCGCACTTTTACGGCCTGCTCGCGGCCGAGGAGCAAGGCCGGCTGTTTCCGCCGCCGACGCGCAGCGGCGCCGTTACCCCCGCGAATCTACGCGAGGTGGAGGAAGACCCGAGCATCCGCCGAGCGCTGGCGTTGTTTCGCCTGGATATGCGCGTGGAAGGCGTGCGCGAATGGAACTGGGCGCTGCGCGGGCAGAGCGACGGCTTCATCCTCGCCGCCTCACGCCTCGCGTTGAAAAACGAAATCTACGACCGCGCCATCAACACTGCCGAGCGTGCCGACCCCAACGGCAATTTCGACCTGCGCTTTCTCACCCCGCACCGCGATGTCATCGAACCGCAAGTGCGCAATCAGGGGCTGGACATCAGTTGGGTGTACGGGCTGATGCGGCAGGAAAGCCGCTTCGTCGTGCCGGCCCGGTCGCGCTCCGGCGCGCAGGGGCTGATGCAAGTGATGCCCGCCACCGGCAAATGGGTCGCGGGCAAGCTCGGCATGAACGGCTACAGCCCCAGCATGCTGTCGGAGCCAACCACCAATGTGCGCCTTGGCACCGGCTACATGCGGCTGATCCTCGACGATCTCGACAACCACCCGCTGCTCGCCAGCGCCGGCTACAACGCCGGCCCCGGCCGCGCCCGCCGCTGGCGCGACGCCAAGCCGCTGGAAGGGGCGATCTATGCCGAAACGATCCCGTTCGACGAAACCCGTGATTACGTCAAGAAGGTCATGGCCAACACCGTCATCTACGCCGCCATGCTCGAAGGCCAGCCGCAGTCGCTCAAAGCGCGGCTGGGCACCATCAGCGCGCGAGCGGATAACCGCTGAGAAGGGCTGCTGACACAGCCCACCGGGACCGCCTTACACCTTATCCATTCATTCCTTCAATAACGCTTCCAAACTTGCCATACCCACTTTCCCTTTATGAGAATATCGCCATGACCCTCAAGCGCGTCGTCCTCATCGGCGGCTCCGGCTTTGTCGGCAGCGCCGTCGCCAACCGCCTGTCCACAGCCGGCGTCACCGTGCTCGCCCCCACGCGCCGACGCAGCCGCGCCGGCCACCTGTACCTGCTACCCACCGTCGAAGTCGTCGAGGCCAACGTCCACGACCCCGCCGCGCTCGCCCCCCTGCTTGCCGGTGCGGATGCGGTGGTCAACCTCGCCGGCGTGCTGCACTCGCGCGGCGGCACGCCCTACGGTGCCGACTTCGCCCGCGCCCACGTCGAACTGCCGCAAAAGCTCGTTGCCGCCTGCCGCGCCGCAGGCGTTTCGCGGCTTGTGCATATCAGCGCCATCGGCGCCGACGCCAACGGCCCATCCGGCTATCAACGCTCGAAAGCGGCCGGCGAGGCGGTAATCCGCGATTCCGGGCTGGCCTGGACCATCCTGCGCCCATCGGTAATCTTCGGCCGGGGCGACCGCTTCCTCAACCTTTTCGCCGACCTCGCGCGCATCTTCCCGATCCTGCCGCTGGCAGGCTGCCAGACCCGCTTCCAGCCGGTCTATGTCGAGGACGTAGCCGAAACGGTCTGGCGCTGCCTGAACGACGGCAGCGCCACCGGCCAGACCTGGGACGTGGCCGGCCCCACTGTTTACACCTTGCGCGAGCTGGTCGAATACGTCTGCTCCCTCGTCGGCTGCCCGCGCCCGATCGTATCGCTACCCGAAGGGTTCGCCATGCTTCAGGCCGCGCTGATGGAACTCGCGCCGCAACCGCTGATGAGCCGCGACAACGTACGCTCGCTGCGCGTCGACAACGTCGCCCGCGCTACGCCGCTGCCCTTCGGCCTCGCCCCCACCGCGCTGGAAACAGTCGCGCCACTGTGGCTGGGCGGTAGCGCGCGCGCGCGCTACAACCCACTGCGCCGCCACGCCCGGCGCAGCCGCGCCTAAGTCTTCCCCATTCCAATTCCACATTCCCTCTACACGGAACCCGCGATGAAACTCATTCTCGGCAACAAGAACTACTCCTCCTGGTCCCTGCGCGCGTGGCTCATCGCCCGCGCCGGCGGCCTCACCTTCGAGGAAATCCACATTCCACTGTTCATCCCCGGCAGCCGCGAGCGCATCCTGTCGCACTCGCCCTCGGGCAAGGTACCGTGTCTGATCGACCACGGCATTACCGTGTGGGAGTCCATCGCCATCGGTGAATACCTGGCGGAGAGAAACCCCGCGCTGTGGCCCGAGGACCCCGCCGCGCGTGCCGCCGCGCGCGCGGTCAGCGCCGAAATGCACGCAGGCTTCACCGAACTGCGCCGCAACATGCCGATGAACCTGCTCAAGAACTACGCCGGCCACGGCTGCACGACCGAGGTGGAGGCCGACATCGCCCGCATCACCGCCATCTGGAACGATTGCCGCAAACGCTTCGGCAACGATGGCCCCTACCTGTTCGGCACCTTCACCATCGCCGACGCCATGTACGCCCCGGTGTGCTTCCGCTTCAAGACCTACGGCGTGCAACCCGAAGGCGTCGCCGGCGAATACCTGGCGACGATGCTGGTCAACCCGCACATGCAGGAATGGGTTGACGCCGCGCGGACGGAAACCGAGCGCCTGCCCAAGTTCGACCTGTACGGCTGATCCACCCATGCGCGCCTATGTCGTCGGCGGCGCCGTCCGCGACACCCTGCTCGGCCTGCCAGTCAAGGACCGCGACTGGGTCATCGTCGGCGCCACGCCCGACGACATGCTGGCGCGCGGCTTCCGCCCCGTGGGGCGGGACTTCCCCGTATTCCTCCACCCCGAAACGCAAGAGGAATACGCGCTCGCCCGCACCGAACGCAAAACCGGGCGCGGCTACACCGGCTTCACTTGCCACGCCGCGCCCGACGTCACCCTGGAAGACGACCTCGCCCGCCGCGACCTCACCATCAACGCCATCGCCCGCGACGAGGACGGCGCGCTCATCGACCCCTACGGCGGCCGCGACGATCTCGAACGGCGGCTGTTCCGCCACGTCGGCCCCGCCTTTGCCGAAGACCCCGTGCGCATCCTGCGCCTGGCCCGCTTCGCCGCGCGCTTTCACGACTTCACCGTGGCCG
>JAVBJT010000018.1:0-176404 GCA_031546845.1 Azoarcus sp.
GGTGCCTTCGATCACCGCGCCGCCGTTTTCCGCCTGGCTCCCCGCCCTGCGTGCGCACTCGTCGGCCTCGGTGGCGCGGTCGGCCACGTGGGTCACGCTCACCGTGACCTCCTCGGTGCCCGCCGCCATTTTTTCCGAGGAATCGCTCACCATGTTCGAGGCCGACGACAGTTCGGTCGAGGCCGTCGCCACGTCGCCGGCGCGCTCGCCCACGGATTTGCCGATGTCACGCAATTGGCGCAGGCTGTTCTGCACGGATTCGAGCAAACCGTTGAAGGAGTGCTGCGTCTGGCCCACTTCGTCTTTGCTGATGCCCGTCGCGCGGCGGGTGAAGTTGTAATCCTGCGCGACCTGCCCCACCAGGTCGCGCAGCGCCCCCAGCGGACGCGTAATGCTGCGGGTAATGAATTCGCCCATCACGAACATTACGATCACCAGCACCACCGTCAGACCAATGACAATCCGTAGCAATTCCGAGAAGCCGCCCTCGGTGTTTTTCTTGGCATCCTTGGCTCTTTCGTTGTAATACGCGGACATGGCCTCCATGCCCTTGAACACTTCCGTCGCCTCCGGCGCGGTGCTTTCCATCACCAAGCGGTAGGCCTCGTCTTTATTCTGCGCGGTCGACGCGGCAAACATGGGCTCCGTCAGTTCCTGCCATTTCGCGATGTGCTTGATGGCATTGGTGGTGATTTCCTTGTCCCTGTCGTCGACAAAACTTTCAGCGTATTCCTTCATTCCCGCGTTCAAGTCGGCCACAAGGGCATCGAAACGTTGTCGGGTCGCGGTCATTTTTGCCGGCTCGTGCTCGATGATGTGGGCGAACAGTTCGCGCCGTGCGTTCAGAAAGGATTGCTGCACTTTCAACAATGCCTGATAGCTGGGAACGACATCTTCCACCACGATCTCCACATTGCTTCTCGCATAGGCGATGTAATTGGAGATGATCACCGCCAAAACGATCATGGCGACCGCCCCGACCACGCTCAGCAAACGGACACGATTTCCGACATTCATTTGAAAACTCCGTACACGATTTGTCTCGAAACTCCCAACACCGGCACCTATCTGATCAACGAGCAACGGGTAAGTGGCATACAGCGAAGCGCGATGTGGAACTATCTCGACTTTTCCGGCTGCGCATCCTGGCCGCCTCACGGCCATAAAAATCTGCTTGCGCTGGCCCCATCAAGGACCGCCGGAACAACGTGACATCGAAAAATACCAACATCCCAGGCATCGATTCCATGACTAATTCACGCAACACACAAAAAATATAGCCATTTCACCGTTTCCTTTCTTTCCGCGTTTCGCCCTACATCACAAGCGCACCCCGCCACAGCCCGACCGTAAGCCGCAATGGCATGAAGACGCAGGCCCCAAACCAGGCGGAAGTCCGATTTCGTTCCAACATATGTTTAACCTCGGACCATTCCGCCGAAACTTTAGATTCGCGCTACGCACCGCGTCGCGGACCGAGCGCCGGCATGCCTTTCCATGCTTCAAGAATAGTCCAGTACGCACGCCGAGACGCATGAGAAATAAGCAGGGAAACACCCGGTTATCGAATACTTATCGCCGTTTGCGAATACTGGAACATGCTCAAGTGGGGTATCCTCCCGCGCGTGGCGGCGTCCCGGTTTCCCGATTCGAAGAACACCTCGCCCTCTACACCTGCGACACCCTCCCGGCCCGCCGGCCGTGGCGGAACACCTGTCCAGGATGACGCTTTCCCGCACCGATGCCGCATGCGCGACACCCGGAGCGGAGCAACCATTGACCGAGAGTTTTTGCAGAAAGGAGAACAGCATGTCGTCGAACAACCCGAAACGCCCGTGGCAGGCGCGCAGCCTAGGTACGCTACTCATGGCGGCCGCTTTCGCTACACCGGCGCTGGCGGCCGACAAGTTCGTGGCCGTCACGGCCATTGTCGAACATCCCGCGCTCGATTCGGTTCGCGATGGCGTCAAGGAAGGGTTGCAAGCCGAAGGCTTCGAGGTGGGCAAGAACCTGAAATGGGTTTATCAAAGCGCACAGGGCAACACCGGCACCGCGGCACAGATCGCGCGTAAATTCATTGGTGACGAACCGAGCGTGATCGTCGCCATCGCCACCCCGTCGGCACAAGCCGTGGTCGCCGCCACCAAAACGATTCCGGTTGTATATTCAGCCGTGAGCGACCCGGTTGCAGCACAGTTGGTAAAGGACTGGAAGGCGGCGGGCGGCAACGTCACCGGCGTATCGGACATGCTCGCGCTGGATAAGCAGATCGAGCTGCTCAAGCAAGTAGTGCCCAACGCCAAACGTGTCGGCATGGTCTATAACCCCGGCGAAGCCAACTCGATGGTGGTGGTCGAACAACTTAGAAAATTGCTGCCCGCCGCCGGCATGACGCTGGTCGAGGCCACCGCGCCGCGCAGCATTGACGTCGGCGCGGCAGCGCGCAGTCTGGCCGGCAAGGTCGACGTCATTTACACCAACCCGGATAACAACGTCGTGTCGTCCTACGAATCGCTGGTCAGGGTTGCCAACGACGCCAAGATCCCGCTGATTGCCGCCGATACCGACAGCGTCCGGCGTGGCGCGGTGGCCGCCTTGGGTGTCAATTACACCGATCTTGGACGCCAAACCGGCAAAATCGTGGCGCGCATCCTGAAAGGGGAAAAACCGGGAACGATCGATTCGGAAACGAGTAACAAGCTGGAGTTGTTCATCAACACCGGTGCCGCCGCTAAACAAGGCGCCAAGCTCTCGCCCGAGTTCATCAAATCGGCAAAGACCATCATCGAATAACCAGCCGTACACAACCCTGGCGCGCGGAGCGAACCGCCCCGCGCGCGCAAAAAAACCCGACCGAGGGAAGCCAACCGTAAACGGCATGGCCTACCTGCAAACTTAAAAAACGATGACTTGGTATTCTTTTATGGGCGCGCTGGAGATCGGTCTGATCTTCGGCCTGGTTGCGCTCGGCGTGTTGATCTCTTTCCGCATTCTGAACTTCCCCGACCTGACGGTCGATGGCAGCTTTCCCCTTGGCGGCGCCGTGGCCGCCACGCTGATTTCATCAGGAGTCGATCCTTTTCTCGCCACCGGCGCGGCGATTCTGGCCGGCGCCGCTGCCGGCCTGCTGACGGGCTGGTTCAATGTGCGCCTGCGCATCATGGATTTGCTTGCCGGCATCCTGTTGATGACGGCGCTGTACTCGATCAACCTGCGCATCATGGGCAGACCCAACGTGCCCTTGATTACGGAACCGACGATTTTCACCACGCTGTTGCCGCAGTTCCTGCCCGATTACATCGAACGTCCCTTGGTGCTGTTCGCCATCGTCGCCATCGCCAAGCTGCTGCTCGACTGGTTTTTCTCGTCCGAAATCGGACTGGCGATGCGCGCCACCGGCGCCAACCGGCGCATGGCGCGCGCTCAAGGCGTGGCCACGGGGCTTGCCACGCTGGCCGGCCTCGCACTATCGAATGCGCTGGTCGCGCTGGCCGGCGCCTTGTTCGCGCAAAGCCAGGGCGGGGCGGATATCTCGATGGGCATCGGCACCATCGTCATCGGTCTGGCGGCGGTCATCATCGGCGAGAGCATCCTGCCGGCGCGCCGGCTGATCTTTTTGACCTTGGCGGTCATCCTCGGTGCGGTGCTGTATCGCTTTTTCATCGCGCTCGCGCTCAATAGCGACTTTATCGGCCTCAAGTCGCAAGACCTCAACCTGGTTGCCGCCTCGCTCGTCACCTTTGTGCTCGTGCTACCGATCATGAAACGCGCCTTGCGGTCGCGCGCGAAAGAGGGGAGTTGAATGCTGCGCGCGCAAAACCTCCGGGTAACGTTCAGCCCCGGTACGCCCATTGAAAACCGCGTTCTGCGCGGTCTCAGCCTGGAAATTCCTACCGGCCAGTT
Organism: Azoarcus sp.; assembly: GCA_031546845.1. Classification (GTDB taxonomy): domain Bacteria; phylum Pseudomonadota; class Gammaproteobacteria; order Burkholderiales; family Rhodocyclaceae; genus Azoarcus. Next base: position 3,904 of record JAVBJT010000018.1, read on the forward strand.
CGTTTCGGTGATCGGCTCCAATGGCGCGGGCAAATCGACGCTGCTCAATGCCATTTCCGGCGATCTGCTGGTCGACCAAGGCCGTATCGACATCGACGGCATCGATGTGACGAACCGGCGCGCCTGGCAGCGCGCCAGTCTCGTCGCCCGCGTTTTTCAAGACCCGATGGCCGGTACCTGTGAGGCGCTGACCATCGAGGAAAACATGGCCCTGGCGATGGCGCGCGGCCGCTCGCGCGGTTTCCGCTTCGCGCTCAACCGTAACAACCGCGAACTATTCCGGGAAAAGCTGGCGATCCTCAACCTCGGCCTCGAACAGCGCTTGACCGACCGCATCGGTTTGCTCTCAGGCGGTCAGCGCCAGGCCGTCAGCCTGCTGATGGCCTCGCTGCAACCCTCGCGCATCCTGCTGCTGGACGAGCATACTGCGGCGCTGGACCCGAAAACGGCAGCCTTCGTGCTGGAATTAACCGCCAAAATCATCGAAGACAACAAACTGACCGCGATGATGGTGACGCACAGCATGCGCCAGGCGCTGGATTACGGATCGCGCACGGTGATGCTGCACCAGGGGCAGGTCGTGCTCGACGTTGCTGGCGACGAGCGTGTCGGCCTGGACGTACCCGATCTGCTCCATATGTTCGAACGCACGCGCGGTGAAAAGGTAACGGACGACGCCTTGCTGCTCGGCTAGCGCATGAATATCGGCATATAAAAATGGCAAACACGATGCAACTCGAACGTCTTTTGCAGTCTCAGGGTTTCGGTAGCCGCAGACAATGCCGCGCGCTTATCCGCGCGGAGCTTGTGCGCGTTGCCGACACGGTTTGCGACAACCCCTTCGCCGAATTCGAACCCAACGCGGCCAACGGTGAATCCGCTGCATGGGAGGGCGCGCCGGGCCTGGCATTCAGCGTTGCGGACGAGAACTGGCATTTCCGCAAGCATGCCTATCTGCTGCTGCACAAGCCAGTCGGCTACGAGTGCTCCCACCAGCCTAAACACCACCCCTCGGTGTTCGGTCTGCTACCGCCGCAACTGGCCGTGCGCGGCGTGCAGTGCCTCGGCCGGCTGGATCAGGACACGACAGGGCTGCTACTGCTGTCCGACGACGGTCAATTCATCCACCGTTGGAGCTCGGGCAAAAAGCACACCCCCAAGTGCTATCAGGTCACGCTGCACCAGGCGGTCGAAACACCACTGGTCGAGGCGCTGCTCCAAGGCGTGCAATTGCACGACGAGCCCGCGCCCATCGCCGCCGCAGCCTGTGTGCCCACGGGCAGCCATACGCTCGATCTGGTCGTGCGCGAAGGCAAGTACCATCAAGTCAAACGCATGGTGGCCGCGGCCGGCAACCGCGTCGAGGCGCTACACCGCTGCCGCGTCGGCGGCCTGACGCTCGATGCCGAGTTGGCGCCGGGGCAGTGGCGCTGGCTGGAAGCGGCGGACTTGACCCGGCTGGCCGATCACCCGGTCTGATCCGTCCGCCATCCCCGTCTTTTTTCCTTATCCGCCCGGGAGATAGGAAAGCTATCCACGACGGACTGTGGATAAATCCACCGCTTCCCATGCCGACATCTGTCTTGCAACACATCAATAGACTTACAAACCCATCCTATACAAAAGCAATTTGCCCATTTTGGTTTACCCTGCCGGGCGAAAAGCCTCAATTCATGGCCTCTTCCGACCCGATGCCGAATTTCCCGTAAAAATGAACACATGCACAAATCCCACGTTGCGGCGCTGGGATCTTTTTTGCCGGGTTGTGGATAATTTTGGGGATATTGGCGTGTGCTGGCGGTTAGCACGCGATCTCGCCGCGAATCATGGCCGCGATGTGCGTTTGTGGGTGGACGACTGGGCCGCGTTCGCGCACCTTTGCCCGACAGCCCAGGCGGCCCATTTGGCCGATGGCGACCGCGAATGCGTCATCGATGGCGTCCGCGTAAAACACTGGACGCCCGCTTTCACCGCAACGGAGGCTGCCGACGTCGTCATCGAGGCGTTCGCCTGCGAACTGCCGCCGGATTATCTGACGGCCATGACCCAGCGCTCGCCGTCGCCAGTCTGGATCAACCTCGAATACCTATCGGCGGAAGCCTGGGTCAAGGATTGTCACGGCCTCGCCTCACCCCACCCCCGCCTGCCGCTGACCAAGTACTTTTTCTTTCCCGGCTTTGGCGCCGGCAGCGGCGGCTTGCCGCGCGAACCCGGCCTGCTTGCCGCACGCGACGCTTTCCAAGCCGATTCCGCCGCCCGCGCCGAGTGGTTGGCGGCACATGGCATCGAGGTAGCGCCGGAGACGCTGCTGATATCGTTGTTCGCCTACGAACAGACGGCATTGCCGGCGCTCGCCGAGGTTTGGGCCACGGGCGCGCAAACAATCTGCCTGCTGGTGCCGGAAGGCCGTGTCGTCGGCGACGTGGCGCGCGCATTCGGCCGTGCGCACCTAACCGCCGGCGACAAGGTAGCGCGCGGCAATTTGTCGGCAGTAGTGCTGCCGTTTTCCACCCAGACGGACTACGACCGCCTGCTGTGGGCCTGCGATGCCAATTTCGTCCGTGGCGAAGATTCCTTCGTCCGCGCCCAATGGGCGGGCAAACCGTTCGTCTGGCACATCTACCCGCAGCAGGATGCGGCCCATCGGGCCAAGCTGGACGCTTTTCTCGACCGCTATACCCATGGTTTGGCGCGGGCGGAAGCCGCCGCGCTGACACCACTGTGGCTGGCCTGGAACGGTTTTGCCGACGGCGGTACGGAAGCCGCCGCGACGGCATGGCCAGTTTTCGCCCGCGCGTTGCCGGCACTGCACAAGCACGCGCGGCGGTGGTCGGCGAGGCTCGATCAAACACGCGATTTAAGCAGTCAACTGTGCGAATTCTGCGTGCGCATCGCCGCAGAAAGGAGGTAAAATTTCGCCCTTTAAATGACTTTCGGCCGTTCGCGCCGTGTCGCATTCCCTTCGGAAAACAGCATGAAAACCGCTCAGGAACTCCGCTCCGGCAACGTCATCATGGTCGGCAGCGACCCGCTGGTGGTGCAAAAGGCCGAATACAACAAATCGGGCCGTAACTCCGCCGTCGTCAAGATGAAGCTCAAGAACCTGCTTACCGGCGCGCCGTCCGAGTCGGTTTACAAGGCCGACGACAAATTCGAGATCGTGCAGCTCGATCGCAAGGAAGTCACCTATTCCTACTTCGCCGACCCCATGTATGTGTTCATGGATGCCGAGTACGAACAGTTCGAGGTCGAGGCCGAGAACATGACCGACGCCCTCAAGTACCTTGAGGACGGCCTCACCTGCGAAGTCGTGTTCTACAACGGCAAGGCGATCTCGGTGGAACTGCCCACCAGTGTCGTGCGCGAAGTCACCTATACCGAACCCGCGGTGAAGGGCGATACCTCCGGCAAGGTCATGAAACCCGCCAGAATTTCCACTGGCTTCGAATTGCCAGTGCCAGCCTTCGTCGAAATCGGTGACAAGATCGAAATCGATACCCGCACGGACGAGTACCGTAACCGTGTGAAGTAAGGCCTGCTGAATGCCCCTACAAAACGGCGCCTTTACCGGCGCCGTTTTTGTATCCAGGCTGCCGCGATATGCGCAGCCTACCCGCTCCACAAAAAAACGCCACGCGGCAACCACTTCCGCGCATCTACCCTGAACCCACCGACGCGATCAGGTCTGCCACATCCCTCATCCGATGCCGGCGACGGTGGCGCGGTCGGATTTTTGCGGTATAACCGAACAGAACCTTACGGACCAGGCCGAGGACACGATGGAACTGCGGCAGCTACAGTATTTTGTCCGGGTAGTGGAACTAGGCAGCATGGGGCGCGCGGCGCAGGATCTAGGCATCGTGCAATCGGCCATGAGCCAGCAGATCAGCCGCCTGGAAGGAGAGCTTGCCACGCGCCTGCTGTGCCGCACCACACGCGGCGTGACGCCGACCGAGGCAGGACTGGCGCTTTTCCATGAAGCCCAACTGGTGCTGCGCCATGCCGAACAAGCCAAGCGCGCGGCCCATCAGGCGCGCCTGACCGGTTCGGTCAGCGTCGGCCTGGCGCCAACCACCGCCGCCATTCTGGGTCTGCCGCTGATGCGCGCCATGCGCGATCGCTACCCGGATGTGCGTCTGCATCTGGTGGAAAGCCTGTCGGGCCACTTGAGCGCCATGCTCAATGCCCGCCAGCTCGATCTGGCCGTGTTGTTCAATACCCAGGCGGCGCGCCGCTGGCGCATGATGCCGGTGCTGGAAGAAACACTGTTCCTCATCCGCTCCCGGCGTTACATGCCACCGGACGCGAAGGAGCCGGCCAACAGCCTGCACATGGCGCAGTTGTGCGATGTGCCACTGATTCTGCCGACCGGCCAGCACGGCCTGCGCAGCACCCTGGAGGCGGCCTTTGAGCGCGCCAAGATCGTGCCGCGCGTAGTGCAGGAAATCGATTCGCTGGCGATGCTGATGGAAGCTGTCGATCTCGGTTTCGGCGGCACGCTGCAGCCCTGGGCGGCGGTCGGACGCTATGCCGATGCACGCGAGCGCTTTCACCTCGCGGAAATCGCCGATCCCAAGGTGCGCCGCCAGAATGTGCTGTGCAGCTTGTCCGACGACGAACTGTCACCCGCCGCCCTGGCGCTGCGCGTGGTGATGGCCGACTGCATGCGCGAGTTGGTTCGTTCCGGCATCTGGCGCGGAGCGCGCTTGCTGGATGCGGAATAGCGCATTTTGGCGTTACCGGACGGTGGGTGCGCCATAAGAATATCTTGGCATAGCCATCACAATTTGTGATGGCCTCATCCCTTTCTTGGTCTTAGCAGACGGCGGGTAAGTCCCTACAGTGCGCCTAACACGATTTAGGCAGCACCGCCATGCACGTTTTCCCTTCCGCCACTAACCAGCAAGCAGTCGCATGATCGACGTTCTGATCATTGGCGGCGGCAATGCGGCACTGTGCGCCGCGCTGATGGCGCGCGAGGCCGGGGCTTCGGTATTGCTGCTGGAATCCGCTCCACGCGCCTGGCGCGGCGGCAATTCGGCGCACACCCGCAATCTGCGCTGCATGCACGATGCACCGCAGGATGTACTGACCGATGCTTACCCGGAAGAAGAATACTGGCAGGATCTGCTCAAGGTCACCGGTGGGCTGACCAACGAGCACCTTGCGCGGCTGGTGATTCGCGCCTCGGCCACCTGTCGGCCCTGGATGCGCCAACACGGCGTGCGCTTTCAGCCGCCGCTATCCGGCGCGCTGCACGTGGCGCGTACCAATGCCTTTTTCATGGGCGGCGGCAAGGCTCTGGTCAATGCCTACTACCACAGCGCCGAAAAGCAAGGCGTGCAGATCCGCTACGAATCCCCAGTGGACTCCATCGAGCTGGCCAACGGACGCTTCGTTGCCGCACACTGCCAGGGCGAACGCATCACAGCACGCAGTTGTGTGCTGGCCGCCGGCGGCTTCGAATCCAACCGTGCATGGCTGCGCGAGGCATGGGGGCAGAACGAGCGTGGCGAGTGGCCAGCGGACAATTTCCTCATCCGCGGCACCCGCTTCAATCAGGGAACGCTGCTCAAGTACATGCTCGATGCGGGTGCCGATGTGATCGGCGAACCTTCCCAATCGCATTGTGTGGCGATCGATGCGCGCGCTCCGCTTTACGACGGTGGCATTTGTACGCGTATCGACTGCGTATCGCTGGGCGTCGTGCTCAACCGCGACGCACAGCGCTTTTATGATGAGGGCGAGGATTTCTGGCCCAAGCGCTACGCTATCTGGGGCCGCCTGGTTGCCCAGCAGCCGGGGCAGATCGGCTATTCCATCATCGACGCCAAGGCGGTAGGGCGTTTCATGCCGCCCGTTTTCCCCGGCACACGCGCCGACACCCTGCCCGAACTGGCGCGCAAGCTGGGCCTGCCGGAAGCCGAGTTCGTGCGGACCATCACGGACTACAACACCGCCTGCCGGGTCGGCACCTTCGACCACACCCAACTCGACGACTGCCATACCGAAGGACTGACTCCGCCCAAGACCCACTGGGCAAACCCCATCGATACCGCCCCCTTCTTCGGTTACCCGCTACGGCCCGGCATCACCTTCACCTACCTCGGATTGCGCACCGACGAAACCGCCGCCGTGCACTTCGGCGGCCAACCCAGCCCGAACCTGTTCGTGGCTGGCGAAATGATGGCCGGCAACGTACTCGGCAAGGGGTATACGGCAGGCGTGGGCATGTCCATCGGCACCGCCTTCGGGCGCATTGCCGGCACGCAGGCCGCACGGGCCGCCAAGCAATCTGGAGCGCATCGTGAAGCAGCTTGAGGCGCTCGTTCAACAAGCCAGCAACTTGGTTAACGCACCAGTCACCACCTGTGAGGCTGAAGTGGCTCGCCAAATGCAAATCTGTAACGCCTGCCGTTACTGCGAAGGCTTTTGCGCAGTGTTCCCCGCAATGACACGGCGGCTTGAGTTCCCGCAAGCCGACATCCACTACCTCGCCAACCTCTGCCACAACTGCGGCGCTTGTTTTCATGCCTGCCAGTACGCACCGCCGCATGAATTCGCCATCAATGTGCCGCGCGCCATGGCCGCCGTGCGCGGGCAAACCTATACCGACTATGCTTGGCCACGCGCATTCGGCGCGCTCTACCGCCGCAACGGCCTCACCATGGCGCTGGCGCTGTTTATCGCGCTGGCATTGTTTCTCGCACTGGCCGCCGGGCGTGCTGGCGGGCTGTGGCATGCGCCGCTGGCGGGCAATTTCTACGCTGTCTTCCCGCACGACACACTGGCGGTGATGTTCGGCGCCGTATTCTGTTTCGCCGTGATTGCCCTGGGTTTGGGGGCCGCGCGCTTTTGGCGCGCGGTCAGCCCCGGCGCAGTGACGGGAGAGTCGGCCCTGCCCGCCATGGGCGGAGCCGCTCGCGATGCGCTGAGTCTGCATTATCTCGACGGCGGCCATGGCGAAGGCTGCAACAACGCCGACGACACTTACACCTTGTGGCGCCGCTACTTCCACCACTGCACCTTCTACGGTTTCGCGCTGTGCTTTGCCGCCACCTCGGTGGCCACGCTCTACCACTTTCTGCTCGATTGGCATGCCCCTTATGCGCTGACCAGCTTGCCGGTGCTGCTCGGCACCGCGGGCGGCGTCAGTCTGATCGTCGGCACAACGGGCCTGTTGTGGCTCAACCTGACGCGCGACACACGCACCATCGAACTGTCGCAGCGGCCCATGGACCGCGGTTTCATCGCCTTGCTGTGGCTGTCCGCCGTCAGTGGGCTGGTTTTGCTGGCCGGGCGCGACAGCGCGGCGATGGCGTTGCTGCTGGCGCTGCACCTGGGTGCGGTCATGGCGCTGTTCGTCACCTTGCCCTATGGCAAGTTCGCGCACGCGGTCTACCGTTGCGCGGCGCTACTCAAATGGAATATAGAGAGACGCCGGCCGAACAAGCTGACGCTGAGGGAGGATTGATCCACATCGTCCGGACGACATTACCGGCCTGGCCGGTATAGGAAAGACAGCGGGCCGGTGCGGCCGCTTCGCCCGCCTCCGATCAGATCGGTGCGGAAACGAACCACAACCAAGGGAATACCAATGCTTCACCCCAAAGCATTCGAGGATACGCCGCTCGAAGCCTCGCTGTGCGAGCGCTTCGAACACGCGTTGTGCAGCCCGGCCGCCACGGCCGCCTGCCTGGTTCGGCGCGGCCGCACTTTTAGCGCCGACTGGGCGGTATGGATCGGTGCCGTGCCGATGCTGCTGCGCGTGCGTGAAGGTCGCCTGGAAAACGTCCAGCGCGGCCTGCCGCTGCTGTGCTCGACGGCTTTGTCCATTCACGGTTCGCCCGCGGCCTGGTCGGCGTTGTGGGAAGAAATTCCGCAAGCCGGTTGGCATGACCTCTTTGCCTTGAGCAAGCGTGGCGAGATGCGCTTTGAAGGAAACATGCAGCTGTTTCTTGCGCACTTGCAATTCATAAAGGATATTCTGTCCCTTCCGCGCCAAGGGAGCCTCGCATGAGCACCATCCCTTTCGAACCGATCATCGGGCGCTACCTGAGCATCGACATCGGCGGCGACAACTGCCGTGTCTACATCGAGGAAGCCGGCAGCGGCATTCCACTGGTCTGCCTGCACACCGCCGGGGCCGATTCGCGCCAGTTCCGCCACCTGATGTGCGACGAGGCCGTCACCCGGAACTACCGCGTTATCGCCTTCGACATGCCCTGGCATGGCAAATCCTATCCGCCCGCCGGCTGGCAGGAGCGGGAGTACCAATTGAGCACCGCCAGCTACGTGCAGATCATCCGCTCGGTATGCGCCGCGCTGCGGCTGGAAAAACCGGTGGTGATGGGCTGCTCGATCGGCGGGCGCATCGTGCTGGAACTGGCGAATCGGCACGGCGCCGAATTCCGCGCCCTGATCGGGCTGGAAGCCGCCGATTATCAGCAGCCTTGGTACGACACATCTTGGCTGCATCGGGGCGACGTGCATGGCGGCGAGGTATGCGCCGCGCTGGTTTCCGGCCTGGTGGCGCCGCAAAGCCCGGACGTGCACCGCTACGAAACGCTGTGGCAGTACATGCAGGGCGGGCCTGGCGTGTTCCGTGGCGATCTGTATTTCTACCGTGTCGATGCCGATCTGCGCGGCAAGCTCGGCAACATCGACACCACGCGCACACCGCTGTATCTGCTCACCGGTGAATACGACTTTTCCTGCACGCAGGAAGACACCCACCGCACCGCCGCCGCGATTCCCGGCGCCAAGGTGGTGGATATGCAGGAAGTCGGCCATTTTCCGATGAGCGAGAACCCGGCGCGCTTCCGTCAATATATTCTGCCGGTGCTCGACGAGATCGCGGCGCGGTAATCGGCCAGTCGATCTTCAATCTCTCTCGCGGCGCTACAGCGAGCACCCGCAGTGTGCAGTTTCTAAGGAGGAAAGCAGCATGAAACAAAAAGTATTAGCTGTGATGGCAGGTGTGGGTGTGGCATTGGGCGCTGCGGCGCATGCTCAGGCCCAGGAGACTTTGAAGATTGGCGCCGTGGTCACGCTATCCGGCGCGGGCGCGGCTTGGGGGCAGGCGCTGCTGTATGGCGCGGAACTGGCGGCCGACGACATCAACGCCAAGGGCGGTCTGGAAGTCGGCGGCAAGAAGTACCAGGTCAAGGTTATTCCGTATGACGACAAATATCTCGCCAACGAGGCGGTGACGGCAGCCAACCGGCTGGTGTCGGACGATCAGGTCAAATACATCATCGGCCCGGTTGGGGCCGCACCCGCGCTGGCGATTCAACCGGTGACGGAGCGCAACAAGGTCATCATGATGACGTTGGGCTTCTCGCCGAAGATTCTCGGCGCCGACAAGCCCTATTCCTTCCGCCCGGTGCTGACCACCGAAGAAACCTCGCAGCCGCAGATCGCCTGGCTGGTGAAGACGCGCCAGATCAAGAAAGTCGGCGCGCTGTTCCCCAACGACGAAACCGGCCAGCAAGTCGCCAAGGATCTGGAAAAAGCCTATGGCGCCGCCGGCGCGCAACTGGCCGCGAAGGAGTTCTTCGAGCGCCAGCGCGTCGACATGATGCCGCTACTCACCCGCATCATGGCCGCCGGGGTCGATGCCATTGAGCTGGACGGCAACTCGCCGGCCACCGCCGGGTTGATCGTCAAACAAGCGCGCGAGCTGGGCTTCAAGGGCCTGATCGTACGCAGCGGCGGACCGGCCACGCCGGAAATCGTCGCCGTGGCGGGCAAGGAAGCGTGCGAAGGGATGATGGTGAATACGCCCATCGACCCGGCCAACGCCGATGTCAAAGCCTATGCCGACCGTATCCAGAGCAAGTACGGCAAGCGCATGAACGGCTTCAGCCCGAACTTCTACGATGGCACCCACATGTTGTTCCAGGCCATGCAGCAGGCCGGCACCGTGACCGATACCGACAAGGTTCGCGCCGCGCTCGAAAACGGCAAGGATTACAAGGGCATTCTCGGCACCCTGAACTGGGCTGGCAGCGCCGTTTATGGCGCCAATCACCAGATCGACGCGCCGTTCTACATCGCCGAAGTACAGAACGGGCAGGAAGTGATCCGCGCCCGCTGTACGACGGTGGCTTGCCAATAAACAGCACATGGTCCCGCACCGATGAATACGTTTTCGGTTATCGCGCAGGTGCTAAGCAACGGCATCATCATCGGCTTGCTGTATCTGCTGATGGCGGTGGGCTTCACGCTGGTGTTTGGCGTCATGCGCGTGGTGAACTTCGCTCACAGCGAGTTCTACATGTTCGGGGCCTTTGCCGGTTACGTGCTGGTTTCGTACTGGCAGGTACCCTTTCTGTTGGCCGTCTGCATCACCTTCGTGCTGGCGGTCGGGCTGGGCTGGCTGGTCGAATGGCTGGTGCTCAAGCCGTTCCGCCACAATGAGCTGAACGGCATGATCGCCACCATCGGTCTGGCTATGATTCTGCAAAGCGTGGCCCTGATGATCTTTGGACCGGATCCGCAATTCATGCCGCCGGTGGCCGAGGGCAGCGTATCGCTCGGTGGGGCGATACTGCCCATGTCGCGGCTGTACGTGGTCGGCTTCTCGGCCGCCGTGCTGGTACTGCTGTATGTGTTCCTGACCTGGACACGGTATGGGCGCGCGCTGCGCGCCGTGGTGCAAGACATGGAGATCGCCGGCGCACAAGGTATCCGTGCGCGTCTGATGTACCCGCTCGGGTTCGGCATCGGCGTGGGGCTGGCCTCGGTAGCCGGCGCGCTGATGGCGCCGCTCTTTTCGGTATCGCCCTTCATCGGCGCCACACCGATGCTCAAAGCCTTCATCGTGGTGATCCTGGGCGGTCTGGGCAGCATTCCCGGCGCCGCGTTGGCAAGCCTGCTACTGGGCATCACGGAGAGCTTCGGCAGCACCTTCCTGGGCAGCAGTCTGTCCGAAATCCTGATTTTCGCGCTGGTGATGCTGGTCCTGGTGATCCGGCCGACCGGTTTGCTAGGTCGCGCGGAGGGCTGACATGCAGGACAACTCCATACAACTGAAAGCCCTGGCCGCCGCCGGGCGGCACCATACCATCGGCGCCCGCGAACTGGGCGTGGGCGCCGCACTGCTCGCGCTGATCGCCGCGCCCTGGGTCTGGGGGCAGGATTTCTACTTTCACCTGGCGATCATGGTGTGCATCAACATCGTCATCGTCAGCGGCCTATCCATTCTCCTGCGCGGCGGGCAGGTGTCGCTGTGCCACGGCGCCTTCGCCGCCCTGGGCGCTTACGCTTCAGCGCTGCTGGTCATGGAGCTGAAGCTGCCGTTCGCATTCGGCGCGGCCGCTGCCATGCTGCTGGCCGCCGCCGTCGCCATGCTGCTGGGCAGCATCATCCTGCGACTTAAAGGGGTGTATTTCGTCCTCATCACCTTTGCCTTCGGCGAACTGGTACGGCTCGGACTGCTTGAGTGGGAAAGCCTGACCCACGGCGCCAATGGCCTGACCGGCGTACCGCCGGCCTCTGTGCTCGGTTATGTTTTCGACACTAAATCGTCCTTCTACGGCTTGGCCGTGGTGATGGCGGTGTTGGTGGTGATGTGGCTGTGGCGGCTTTTTACCGCGCCGGCCGGACATACCGTCGACGCGGTGGGCGAGAACCCGGCGCTGGCCGAAGCCAGCGGGTTGAGCGTGCAGAAAACGCACCTTTTCGCCTTCGTCGTCGCCAGCGCGCTGGCTGGTCTGGGCGGTGCGCTGACGGTGCATTACGTCGGCTACGTATCGCCGGAATCCTTCACCTTCAATGCCTCGGTGGCAGCCATCATCATGCTGGTGGTCGGCGGCCGTGGCTACATCCTCGGCCCGGTGGTCGGTGCGCTGGTGATGACGCCGCTACCCGAATTGTTCCGCGGCGCGGTGGAAAGCCAGAACATCTTTTACGGCTGCGCCGTGATCCTGATGCTGCGCTTTCTGCCGGACGGCCTGGCGAGCGTTCTCAACCGCCGCCGCAAGGAGGGTGCGTAATGACGCGGATTCTCGAAGTCAGCGGCCTGTCGAAGAATTTCGGCGGTCTCAAGGCGGTGCAGGATTTATCCTTCCACGTCACCGAAGGCGAGGCCATCGGCTTGATCGGCCCCAACGGCGCCGGCAAGAGCACCGCCTTCAACCTTATCAGCGGCACCATCAAGCCCACCTCGGGCAGCGTGCGCCTGCATGAGCGCGACATTACCGGTTTCGCCCCCAGCCGCGTGGTCAAGTACGGGTTGGCGCGAACCTTTCAGTCGGCCTCGGTTTATCCGAGCGTGACAGTGGCGGAAAACATCTATCGCGGGGCGATTTCCAGCCTGCGCCGGCCCATCTGGCTGGAAATGATCTCCGGCGGTCCGATGCGCGCCGCACTGGCCCGCGTACACAAGGAAATCGACGACATTCTGGAGCTCACCGGCCTTGGCCCCTACCGCGACAAGCTGGCGGGCGGCCTGCCATACGGGCATCAGAAGAAGCTCGGTGTTGCCATCGGCATCGCCACGCGGCCTCAGTTGCTGCTGCTCGACGAACCGGCGGCGGGCTTGAACCCCGAGGAGTGCGCCGAGTTCGGCTCGCTGCTCGATGTGCTGCGCATCGAACGCAAGATGTCCCTGTTGCTGGTCGAGCACCACATGGCGCTGGTGATGGGGCTGTGCCACCGCATTGTCGTGCTGGTGCAAGGGAAAAAGATTGCCGAGGGCACGCCCGAGGACATCGCCGGCAACCCCGCCGTTGTTGAAGCTTATCTGGGAGCGCCCGACTATGCCCACTCTTGAAGCCGACAACATCGTCGTCCACTACGGGCAGGTCGAAGCCGTGCGCGGCGCCACGTTCCGCGTCGACGAAGGCGAACTGGTCGCGCTGGTCGGCTCCAACGGCGCCGGCAAGAGCACGACGTTGAAAGCGCTGATGGGTATCAAGGCGATATCCAAGGGCACCATCGCCTGGAACGGCGAAAGCGTGTCCCATCTGCATTCAGCCAGCCGGGTGGGACGCGGCATCGCCTTGTCGCCGGAAGGGCGCCGTCTGTTTCCGCGCATGACGGTGCTGGAAAACCTCCAGGTCGGCGCCCACACCGTGCGCTCGGCGGCGATACGGCGGCGCACCTTGGAACAGGTGTATGCGCTTTTCCCGCGCGTGGCCGAGCGTGCCAAGCAATTGGCCGGATCGCTATCCGGCGGCGAGCAGCAGATGGTGGCCATCGGCCGCGCCATGATGGCGCAGCCCAAGCTGCTGTTGCTCGACGAACCCTCGCTCGGGATCGCGCCCAAGATCATTGCCGAGATCGCCGACGCGATCCAGAAACTGGCCCGCGAAACGGGCATCTCGATCCTGCTCGTCGAACAGAACGCCCGCCTGGCGCTACGCCTGGCCGACCGCGCTTATGTGCTCGAACAGGGCGTGGTGGTACGCAGCGGCAGCGGCGCGGAATTGCTCGACGATCCGTCCGTGCAGAAGGCCTACCTGGGTATTTGAAGAACACGTGAAGCAAAGCTGAAAGGATCAACCGAATCATGACCGCGAAAGACGATATGTCGCCCAAGCCGATGCTCATCAACGGCGAATGGATCGGCAGCGAAACCGCCCCGCTGGAATCGATCAACCCCGCCAACGGCCAGCTCAACTACCGGGTTTCCACCGGAGGTCGGAATCACGTCGATCAAGCCGTGGAATCCGCTCGCGCGGCGGCGGCCAAGAAAGAATGGCGCAACATGCTGCCGCACGTGCGCGCGCAAATCCTGGGCCGCATCTCGGACGGCATCAAGGCGAATGCCGAAGAGCTGGCACGTTTGCAGATGATCGAAAACGGCAAAGTCTGGAGTGAATGCAAGGTTCAGGTCACCAGCGCCGCCGCCACCTGGCGTTATTACGCCGCCGTGTGCGAAACGATGGGTGCCGAAGTCACCCCCGCGCGCGGCGATTACCTGTCGATGAGCCTGTACGAACCCTACGGCGTGGTGGTGGCCATCACACCGTGGAATTCGCCGCTGACCATGGAAGCGCAGAAAATCGCCCCGGCGCTGGCCGCCGGCAACGCCGTGGTGCTCAAGCCTTCCGAAGTCACACCGGGGGCGGCGCTGGCGGTCGGCCGTATCGCACTCGAAGCCGGCCTGCCACCGGGCCTGCTCAACGTGCTGCCCGGTACCGGCGCGACAACCGGCAACGCCCTCATCAACCACCCGGACGTGCGCATGGTGTCCTTTACCGGCGGCACCGCCACCGGGCGCGCCATCGCCAGCGTGGCGGCGCAGCGGCTGATTCCGGTCGCGCTTGAACTGGGCGGCAAGTCGCCGCACATCATCTTCGACGACGCCTGCCTCGAATCGGCCGTCGAAGGCGTGGTGGACGGTATTTTCGAAGGTAGCGGGCAATCCTGCGTGGCCGGTTCGCGCCTGTTCGTGCAGCGCGGCGTATACCAGCGCGTGCTCGACATGCTGGTGGCGCGCGCGCAGCGTATCCGTGTCGACCAGCCGGATGCCGAAGGCGCCCAAATGGGGCCGGTAGCCGGCTTCAAGCACCGCGAACGGATCGAATCCATCGTCGCCACGGCGCGCGAGCAAGGCGGCCAGATCGTCACCGGCGGCGCGCGCCCCCAAGGCGTCCGTTACGCCAACGGCGCTTTCTACCTGCCCACCGTCATCACCGGCCTGAATAACAGCGCCACCGCCGTGCGCGAGGAAATCTTCGGCCCGGTGCTGTGCGTGCTGCCCTTCGACGACGAGGACGACCTCATCGCCCAGGCCAACAACACCGTATTCGGGTTGGCCTCCGGCGTATGGACGGCGAACTACCAGCGCGCTTGGCGCGTGGCCCGCGCGCTGGACGCCGGCGTGGTGTGGGTCAATACCTACAAGCAACTCTCCATCGCCACCCCCTTCGGCGGCTTCAAGGAAAGCGGCATCGGACGCGAGAAAGGACTGACCGGCATGCGCCTGTATCAACAAAGCAAAGGTCTGTACTGGAGCATGAACCCGGCCAACGTACTGGGATAAACGAAGCGCCCACCCATGGCGCATCCAGGCGCCATGAAGGGCTCTCTGTAAAGGAAATACGAGTATGAGCATGACAACAGTTGTCGGTTTTATCGGCACCGGCGTGATGGGCGAACCGATCTGCCGCCACATTGCCACCAAGAGCGGCGCCACCGTGCTGGCCTGCGACCAGAACCCGGAACCCTTGCAACGGTTGGCCGCGCATGGCGTCAAGGCGGTCACGCTTGACGAACTGGCCGCGCAGGCCCACATCGTTTTCATGTCCCTGCCCTCCGGCGAAGTCGTCCGCCAAGTGGTCACCGGCCTGGGCGGTTTGCAGGAACGGCTGACGGAAGGCAAAACAGTGGTCGACCTGAGCACCTCGGCGGTCGACATCACACTGGCCGTGGCGGCCAGCCTGCGCGGCCGGGGCATCCGCTTCGCCGACGCCCCCGTCATGCGCACCCGCACCGCCGCCGAAGCCGGCACCCTGGCCGTGCCTATCGGCGCGGAACAAGCCGTGTTCGACCTGATCGCCCCTTACATCCACACCTTCGCCACCGACGTAACCCACGCGGGCGGCATCAGCGCCGGGCAGGTCGTGAAGATCCTCAACAACATGGTGCTGTACGAAACCGTACTGGCGCTGGCCGAAGCCGCCGCCATCGGCCGCCGTGCCGGCGTGGCGCCAGATGTTCTGTTCAACGCCCTCGCCACCGGCTCGGCGGATAGCTTCGCGCTGCGCAACCACGGCATGAAGGCCATCGCACCGCAGAGCTTCCCGGAAAAAACCTTCCCGGTCAGTTACGCCAAAAAGGACATCTCATACGCCGTGGCCCTGGCCGAACAGGTCGGCGTGGACGCCACCGGCGCGGCCAACCTGCTGGCGACGCTGCAAAAAGCCATCGATGCCGGGCATGGCGAAAAATACGCGCCGGCCATCAGCCTGATATTTGAAGGGCAGTGAGCCAGCCCGTGGGAAAAGCAGTGAGCATGGAAACGGTGCGGGCATTGCCTGAATATGAAGTCTACGCGTTGCGCTTCGCCCGCATGGAGCGCAGCGTGCACGACAACTTCATCCACCGCGACGAGCATGACGGCCCCATGCCGCTGGATTTCTTCGTCTGGCTGCTGCGCGCGGGCGACGACGTCGTGCTGGTCGATACCGGCTTCGGCGCGCGCAGCGCCACGGCCCGCCAGCGCACGCTGATGCACTGCCCGATCAGCGCGCTGGCGTACCTGGGCGTGAAACCGGAAAGCGTGCGCGACGTCATCATCACCCACCTGCACTGGGACCACGCGGGCAATCTCGACAAACTGCCGAACGCCCGCTTCCACATCCAGGACGAAGAAGTCGAATACGCCACCGGTCGCTGCATGTGCGAACCCTATCTGCGCCGCGCCTTCGAGGTAGAGGACGTGTGCGATCTGGTGCGGCGGGTGTACGAAGAGCGGGTGTGCTTCCATCGCGGCAGCAACAGCCTGCGCGCCGGCCTCGAACTGATCCACATCGGCGGCCACACCAAGGGCTTGCAAGCCGTGCGGGTGCATACCGCGCGCGGCTGGGTGGTGCTCGCCTCCGATGCCGCCCACTATTACGCCAACATGGAACGGCGCAACCCCTTCGTAGTGGTGTGGAACGTCGCCGACATGCTCGCCGGCCATGCCGAACTGCTACGCCAAGCCGCCTCGCCCGAACACGTGGTTCCTGGGCACGACCCGCTGGTGCTGGAACGCTACCCGCTCGTGCCCGGCGTGCCTGTCGATATCGCCTGCCTACACCTGAACCCGCGACAGGAGGAGCAACGAATCTGAACTCAAGCAGCCGGACTTTCCTCCGGCTGCCGAGGCCGTTTCCATACTGAACGGCCGCATCGACTTGCCGACCGCCTCTCCCCCGTTCTTCGGGATTTTGTCGGCAATTTTGGGCCCCTCGTGGGCCTTTTTTTTATCCAAAATTCCGCTGCTGCTGCCGCTTTGGGCGGCTGCCTTATCCCTACGCCGGTATTTCTTCCGCCAGCCGTCCCCTGCTCATGCGCAGCACTCGGCCGCAGCGCCGCGCCAGCGCTTCGTCGTGCGTAACCAAAACAAGGGTGGTGCCGGCTTCGCGGTTGAGGTTGAACATCAAATCGATCACGGCCTGGCCGGTTTCCGCGTCGAGGTTGCCGGTGGGCTCATCGGCCAGCAGCAGGCCGGGGTCAGGCGCGAAGGCGCGTGCCAGGGCTACGCGTTGTTGTTCGCCGCCGGAGAGGTGCTTGGGATAATGTCCCAGGCGGTCGCCCAAGCCAACGCGCGTCAGCCAGCGGGCGGCGGTGGCGCGGGCATCGGCGGTACCGGCCAGTTCCAGCGGCAGCATGACGTTTTCCAGCGCGGTCAGCGCCGGCAGCAGTTGGAAGGATTGAAAAACGAAACCGATCTTTTCGCCGCGCAGCGCCGCGCGGGCGTCCTCGCTGAGTGCGAACAGTTCGTTGCCTTGGATGCGAACCGTGCCGGCACTGGGAATGTCGAGCCCGGCGAGTAGGCCGAGCAGCGTCGATTTACCCGAGCCGGAAGCGCCGACGATGGCTATCGATTCGCCCGCGCCAACGGTAAAGTCGATATTCTGCAAAATATGCAATTCATCCCGGCCGTTGGCGGCCGGCACCGATTTACCGAGGCCAGCCGCCTCGACGACCGGAATGGAAGAACTTATGCCGCTACGATCCATCTTGACCTTCCTGCCTTTGCTGTTCGCGCTGTGCTCCGGCGTCGCGCAAGCGGCGACGATTCTGGTGTGGGGCGATAGCCTTTCCGCCGGTTACGGCCTCAAGCCCACCGAAGCGTGGCCCACATTATTGCAGACGCGCCTGGCGGGCGAAGGGTTCCGCCATACCGTGGTGAATGGCAGCGTTTCCGGCGAGACTTCCGCCGGCGGTCTTTCGCGCCTGCCCGCCGCGCTGAAGCAGCACAAGCCGGATATTCTCATCCTCGAACTCGGCGCCAACGACGGCCTGCGCGGCCTCAAGCCGGCGCTGCTCGCCGACAACCTGAAGGCCATGGTGAGCGCCGCCCGCGCAGCAGGCGCCCGCGTGTTACTGGTGGGCATGCGCATGCCGCCCAACTACGGCCCGGCCTACACAAGCAGTTTCGAGCAGAGCTTTAGCGATGTGGCGAAGGCGGACAAGGTGCCACTGGTGCCTTTTCTGTTCGACGGTTTCGCCGACAGGCCGGATTTGTTCCAGACCGACGGCATTCACCCGACGGCGGCGGCGCAGCCCTTGATCCTCGATACCGTGTGGAGGGGGCTGACGCCGCTGCTGAAACGCTAAGACGGCTGCCCCCGCGCGCATCTCAGCCGATCTCGATCCGCGCCGCGCCCGCCACCATTCGCCCAATTACGTGGCCTTGCGTGCCCTGCGTCGCGGCGATCACGGCCTGCACGCCGGCCAAGGCTTGCGGCGTGCAAGCGATGAGCAGCCCACCGGAGGTCTGCGGGTCCGTCACCAACACGCGCTGCCACGGCTCCAGCGTGGGCGCCAGCGTTACCGCCTCGCCATAGCTTGCCCAGTTGCGCGCGGAGGCGCCGGTGGCAATGCCGTCGCGCGCGAGCAGGGCAGCCTCGTCGATCAGCGGCAGGTCGTCGAAACGCAGTTGCGCCGTCAGGTTCGCGCCACGGCACATTTCCAGCAGGTGGCCGGCAAGGCCGAAGCCGGTCACATCGGTCATCGCATGCACGCCGTCGATGTCGGCAAGGTTCGCGCCGGCGCGGTTGAGCAGCGTGGTCCAGCGCAGCATGTCGGCGTAGCCGGCGGGCGACAGCCGCTCTTTTTTCAGCGCGGCGGACAAAATACCGATGCCCAGCGGCTTGGTCAGCACCAGCACGTCGCCGTCGCGCGCGCCGGCATTGGTGCGCACCCGCGCCGGATCGACAACGCCGACGCCGACAAGGCCATAGATCGGCTCCAGCACGTCGATGGAATGCCCGCCGGCAATCGGAATGCCGGCGTCGCTGCACACCGACGCGCCGCCTTCCAGAATGCGGCCGATGACTTCCGGCGGCAATTTGTCCAGCGGCATACCGACCAGCGCCAGCGCCAAAATCGGCGTGCCGCCCATCGCATAGACGTCGGATAGCGCGTTAGTCGCGGCAATACGGCCGAAATCGCGCGGATCGTCGACGATCGGCGTGAAAAAATCGGTGGTGACGACCACCGCCTGGCGGTCGTTCAAGCGGTATACCGCCGCATCGTCGGCGGTATCGGCGCCTACGAGCAGATCGGCCGGCACGAGGCCCGCCGGCACGCGCGCGAGCAGTTCGGACAATACGGCGGGCGCAATTTTGCAGCCGCATCCGCCACCGTGGGAAAATCGTGTGAGTTTGATCGTATCCATTGTCACCTGGAGAAACGGAACGGAAGGGGGTCGCCCCGGAAGTGGCCCGGAAAACATGCCCCCCGAAAATACGCGCAAAGGCGCTGCGACCGTAGCACAGCTAGAAACCTTTGACGAGATCATCGACGCGCGCACGCCGGCCGAATTCGCCGCCGACCATATCCCCGGCGCTCGCAACCTGCCGGTGCTCGACGACGGCCAACGCATCATCGTTGGCACCACTTACAAGCAGCAATCCGCCTTCGAGGCGCGGCGAATCGGCGGCGCGATGGTGGCGGACAACATTGCCCGCCACCTTACCGGCCACTTTCACGACAAACCCAAGCAATGGCGGCCGCTGGTCTATTGCTGGCGCGGCGGCATGCGCAGCGGCGCTTTCGTTGCCTGGCTGCGCATGGTCGGCTGGGATGCCCGCCAGCTCGAAGGTGGCTACAAACGCTTTCGCAACCATGTTATCCACGAGCTGGACCGGCTCGCGGCAAGCCTTCCCTTCCACGTGCTGTGCGGCCCCACCGGCAGCGGCAAAACGCGCGTGCTCGAGGCGTTGGCCGCGCGCGGCGCGCAAGTGCTCGATCTCGAAGCGCTGGCGGCCCATCGCGGCTCGGTGCTGGGCGCCATGCCCGACCGCCCCCAGCCGACACAGAAAGCTTTTGAAACCTTGCTCCACGACGGCCTGCGCCGCTTCGACCCCGCCCGGCCCGTGTTCGTCGAGGCGGAAAGCCGCAAAATCGGCCGCCTGCACCTACCCGACATGCTGCTGACGGCCATGCGCGAAGCCCCCTGCACCATCATCGATGCCACGCGCGACGCCCGTCTTGCCTTCCTTCTGCGCGACTACGTTTGGCTGGGCGACGATCGCCCCACGCTACGCGCCAACCTGGACCGGCTCCAGGGCCTGCAAAGCAACGAAACCATCGCCCGCTGGCAAACCTGGGCCGATACCGGCGAGCTGCCGGCGCTGTTCGGCGAACTGATAGATCAACACTACGACCCGCTCTACCGCCGCTCGCACGGCGGCAACTACCGCCATTTCTCCACCGCGCCACGCTTCGGCGCCGACGACCTATCGCCCGCCGCGCTTGATCAACTTGCCTACCGCATCCTGGCGCGGGATCAACTCTAAAAACACTTCATACCGCCATGATCGAACAGCTACTCTGGGCCATCGTTTTGTCCGCGCTCACCGTCACCTGCCATGTCCTCTACAGCGCCTACCTTGTCCACCGGCTACGCAAACACAATCATCCCAACTGGAAATTCAGCAAGGCGTCGGCGCTCTACATTCAGATTCATAGCGTCGTCATGTTGCTGCTGTTGCATTGCGTCGAAACGGTCTTTTGGGCGGCGTTTTTTGTCTATAAGGGCGGAATTCCCGAATTTGCCGAAGCGCTTTACTTCTCCATCGTCAGTTACGCCACGATCGGCTATGGCGACGTGGTGCTCCCCGCTTCGTTACGCTTGGTCGGCGCTATCGAAGGCGTCGTCGGCACACTGATGGCGGGCTGGTCGGTTGCGTTGCTGGTAGGGATTTTGCAAACGCTGCTGCGCGCCAACCACTCGGAACCATGAGCGGCGGGTTGGTGACTTATTGGCGGAAAAAAACTTTCCGGCCAATAAACCCCGCAGGGAAACAAGGGCTGCAGTGGATCATTGCAACGCCCGATCGAGCGTCGCGGCGAACGGCTCGGCGGCCATGAAGCCGATGACGCGCAAATCCGCGCGTTCCTTGCCGCCGGGGGCGAAGAAGATGATGCCCGGTGGGCCGAACAGGTTGAAGCGCTTGAGCAACGCCTTGTGTTCGTCCGCGCTGGCGGTGACGTCGGCTTTCAGTAGCAGCATGCGGCCCATCCGTTCCGCCACCAGCGGATCGGAGAAGGTATAGCGTTCCATTTCCTTGCACGATACGCACCAGTCGGCGTAGAAATCGAGCATGACCGGACGGTCGGACGCGGCCAGCCGGGCATCGAGTTCGGCCACCGAGGCAACACCGACAAAACGCGGCGCATCGTTCGTCCCATTGGCGGCATTGGCAGCCGTGCCACGCAGGACCGCGAGTGGCTGCAAGGGGTCGCGCGAGCCGGCCAGCGCGCCGACGAGTATCGCCACGCCGCCAACCAGCAGCGCCACGCCGGCGCCTTTCCAGAAACGCTGCCAGTTCTTTGCGTGCGGCGGCAGCGGATCGATGGCGTGCAGGAAGATGCCGGAAAACAGCAGCAGCGCGGCCCACGCCAGCATGACGGCCAGCGGCGGCAGAACCGGGGTGAGCAACCAGACGGCAACGGCGAGCAAGAGCACGCCAAAGGTTTTTTTCACTCCTTCCATCCACGGCCCCGCCTTGGGCAGTATCGAGCGCGCGGCCACGCCCACCGCCAACAGCGGTGCGCCCATGCCCAGTCCCATGGCGAACAGCGCCAAGCCGCCGAGCACGGCATCGCCACTGCGCGCGATATACAGCAAGGCGCCGGCCAGTGGTGCGGCCACGCAGGGGCCGACGATCAGCGCGGACAGCGCGCCCATCGCCGCCACGCCGCCAAGGTGGCCGCCTTTTTCGTGGTTGGCGCTGCCGGCAAGGCGGCTTTGCAGCGCGGTGGGGAGCTGCAACTCGTAGAAGCCGAACATGGCCAGCGCCAGCGCGACGAAGATCAGCGCGAAGGCCGACAACACCCAGGCGTTTTGCAGCGCGGCGGCAAGCAGCGTACCGGTGAAACCGGCGGCAACGCCGGCAATGGCGTAAGTGACGGCCATGCCGAGGACGTAGGCGAGCGACAGGGCAAAGGCGCGGGCGCGCGAGATGCGGTGGCCGTGGCCGACGATGATGCCGGACAGGATCGGGATCATCGGAAAAGTGCAGGGTGTGAAGGCCAGCAGCAAGCCGAAGCCGAAAAAACTGACGATGACCAGCAGCGGGCCGGCGTTGCCGAACAGACCGGCGATACGCTCGCTTTCGTTGCCGGGCGGTGCATCCGCCATGCTGAGGGAAGCGCTGGCGGAAGAGGTGGCAGTGTTGCCGGACGTACCGTTCGCGGCACGATCCAGGGCACGGTCGAGCAGGCTGCCGCCGGGCGCGGCGCTGGCGGTAAGGTCGATATCGGCCGTTTGCATCAGCGGCGGGTAACACACGCCGCCGTCCCAGCACCCTTGGCTTGTGACCGCAAGGCGGAAGGCGGTTGTGCCGGCGGGGGCGGCCACCGGCAGCAAGATGCGCAGCTTGCCGCGGTAGGTTTCCACTTCACCGAAAAATTCGTCTTGCTTGATTTCGCCGGGCGGGCGCTCGGGCGTACCCAGGGCGACCGTGGCCGGTTCGGCCTCGAAACGCAACTTACCGCCGTACAGGTAGTAATCCTTTGCGATCTGGAACACTACCTCCACCGTGGCGGGGTCGATGGCGCGCGCGCTCATAGCGAACGCTTTTTGCGGGTCGATCGGCTCGGAGGCCTGAGCGGGTAGCGCGGAAAGGAGCAGGTTCGCCAGTGCGGCGAGGAAAATCAGCAAACGGAGCGTCACAGCTTGCGGGTCCGGTGGTGTCGGCGGGGGAAGAAGTCGAAAAAATCAGCGTTTCGCGGGCTGGCGCGGTTCCGCCAACGTTGCGCGGCGATTTTTCGCCGCCGTCGCGCCGCTGACCCATCGTGCCGCACGCATTGTCCCAGAGCGGGCGGTTTACGGGTAGAGCCTCTGGCTGATCTTACCCCTCTTTCCCGAACACCCCGATAAGCGATACCCCTTGCCATCCAGGTGACTGATGAAGCGCAAGACCGATACAATCGATAATGGGTTTCACTCGGCATTGGGCTACCTCAACCCAGTTCGCGCTTTCCCAAATTGCTTAAGCAAATACCCAGGATTAGGGCAAGATCACAGCCTCGCACGTACGACAGTACCGAGCATTTCTTTCATTTCACGTCTTTTCTTAAAATAGAGCCGTAATTCCTACGATATGAGAAGAGAAGCGCCTGCTGGCTCCGGCAAAGCACGGCCCGCCTGTCAGCTATAACTATTGGTAGTAGGAGGAAAACATGGGTGTAAAAGCAAACTTATTAGCCGCGGTTTTCGTGGCCCTGTCTGGAGTGGGGACCACTGCATACGCCGCCGATTACCAGGACTGGTGGTGGGATCCATCAAAGGACGGCATGGGTTTCAATATTGGCCAGCAAGGCGACACAATCGCGGTTGCTTGGTATCACTTTAACGGTGATCGCACTTCCACTTATAACCTGCTCGCGGGCAAGCTCGTAAACGGGGTGTTGACCGGGCAACTGATGCTAGCTTCCGGCCCTCCCCCCGGTCCTTCGTACAACCCGGCGCAAGTGTCGAGCGGAACCGTTGGTACCGCCACATTCCGCTTTACCTCCCCGAGCAGCGCTGTCTTCGAATACACGCTGAATGGTCAGAGCGGTTCGCTCAATCTGACCCGCTTCACCATGCAGGCCATACCCCTCGCAGGATCATGGCAGTTCGCCTCTGTGTATGCACGTTCAAATTGCCTTCGCTCCAGCAACCAGGGACAGAATGCGAACAGCGGTTTCGCCACGACGGAAAAAACCGGCACAACCCATTACAGCTTGATAACGCAAAGCAATGCCGGCCTTGATTCCTGCAATTACGACATGGACCTTGTTCAATCGGGGCTGGTATTCACCGGAAGCGGACGATTTTCGTGCACCAACGGCCGTGGGGGAAACATCACGGTGAATCGCCTGCAGGTGGTAAATGGTTTCCTCTCGCTTGTTTACACAGCCAAGTATTCGGTAGGTGAATCCTGCAATGAAATAGGAAGGCTCAGCGGCGTTCAATATGGCAGTTTCGATGCAGCCCCATGAGGGTTTCGCTCTTGCTTGAAAAAAGAGCAGATCAGGGCCGCGAATGCGGCCCTTTTTGTTGGGCCGGTAATACCCAGAAGCAATTCGAGCGTCGATATTCCCCCCGCCACGGCCGAAGCCCTCTACCATCGCGGTTTGCCCGATCCGCCGGGTTTTGACACACTCTTTGGGTTTTGGCACGCCCTTTATTCATCCGTCTAACCCCACGCTTTTCCCGATCCCGCATGCGCCCCGCTCTCGCCCGAATCGATCTAGACGCCCTGCGCCACAATTACCGCCTTGCCCGCGCCCGCCACGGCGGCCGGGTGCTTGCCGTGGTGAAGGCCAATGCTTACGGCCACGGCGCGATTCCGTGCGCGCTTGCGCTCGCGGCCGAGGTGGACGGTTTTGCCGTCGGTTTTCTCAACGAAGCGCTGGAGCTGCGCACGGCGGGCGTGACACGCCCGATTCTGTTGCTCGAAGGGGCGTTCGACGCGGCGGAACTGGCCGAGGCGGCCCGCCACGATTTGTGGTTGGTGGTGCATCACAACGCGCAGATCGACATGATCGAGCGCGCCACCGTGACGCGGCCGCTTTGCGTCTGGCTCAAGATCAACAGCGGCATGAACCGCGCCGGCATTACCGGCGATGCGGTACGCAAGGCCTGGCAGCGGCTGCGCGATAGCGGCAAGGTTGCCGACATTACGCTGATTACCCATTTTGCTTGCGCCGACGAGCCGGATACGCCTACCACCGAGGAGCAGATTGCCGCTTTCGACGCCGCCACGCACGG
Source organism: Azoarcus sp. (assembly GCA_031546845.1). Lineage (GTDB taxonomy): Bacteria > Pseudomonadota > Gammaproteobacteria > Burkholderiales > Rhodocyclaceae > Azoarcus. Next base: position 28,838 of record JAVBJT010000018.1, read on the forward strand.
CCTACCCGGCCCGCGCAGCATGGCCAATTCGGGCGCGGTGCTAGGCTGGCCCGCCGCCCACCGCGATTGGGCCCGCCCCGGCATTCTGCTTTACGGCATCGATCCGATGCCGGAACCGAACGGCGCGCTGCGCCCAGTGATGACGCTGGAAAGCGCGGTGGTTGCGCTACGCGATGTCGAACCCGGCGCGGCGGTGGGCTACGGCGCGCGCTTCCGGGCCGAGCGCCCGACCCGCGTGGGGCTGGTGGCGATGGGGTATGCCGACGGCTACCCGCGCGCGGTGTCGGACGGTACGCCGGTGGCGGTGGATGGACAACCTGCCCGACTGATCGGCCGGGTATCGATGGATATGCTGACGGTGGATCTAACCGATCTGCCGCACGCGGGCATCGGCAGCCGGGTGGAGTTGTGGGGCCGGCAGGTGTCGGTCAACGACATTGCGGCGGCGGCGGGCACGATTTCTTACGAGTTGCTGTGCAATGTGAAGCGCGTGCGCTTCGATTACACCAACGCAGCCATTCAATAAGTACGGAACACGCGTACTTTAGAACACCAGCGTGGCCCAGCCGGAATCGACCGTGCGGGCGATGAAGGTGCCCGCGCCGGCATAGCCATCGAGCTCTGGGATCAGTTGTGCATCTTTGTCGGTAAACGCTTGCAGCGCACTGCTGCAAGCGAAAAAGCGCGCGCCCGCACGATGCGCTTCGCGCATGAAGTGGGCGACCGTTTCACCACCGCTTTCCGCCGTGCGGATGGTTTCGGCGACGCCGGGTAGCAGCAGCCCCACCGAACGGCTGGCGAAGTAGACCTCAACTTCGAGGTCCATGGCGGCGGCGGCGGCGGCGTGGAAGAACGGCGTTGCGCAGCGCGCGGGGTCGTCTGGGTCAGTCGCCCAGAGCAGGATTGCGAGGCCGGTACGTTCGGTGTTCATGCTGCGATACTCGGGCAGGGAACAGTAAGGGTCGCTTTATTCATCCCGCAACGCCTTCATACGCGCGACGAGCGCTTCGTAGCGTGCCGCGAGGCCCGCCGCGTCGACAAGCGCCGCCCGTTCGTTTGCCCAATCCAGCGGCTGCACCTGGAACAGCCAGCCGCCGTCATATGAGGCTTCGTTGACCAGCAGCGGCCGTTTTTCGACGGCTGGGTTGCTTGCCAGAATGCGCACCGAAACTGGCGTTTTTACCGCACCAACCGTTTTGCAGGTTTCGAGCAGGCCGATGGAGCGCCCCACTTCGTATTCGCGCCCAGCCGGCTTCGGTGTGAAGATGACGAATTCGCCCGCGAAGTCGCACGACAGGGCGGTAAGGCCGAGCACGAGCGTGCCATCCGCCGCCTCGCGCAGCCAGACTTCGCCCTGGGCGTCGAACAGGGCATCTTCGGGAAAGTCGTAGGAGCCGATTCGCATGGTCGCGCGGTGTGGTGTGGAGCCGTGGAAAGAAACGATGGAAGGCGGAACGGTGGCGGAGGAGAGTGGGAGTCGAACCCACCCGGGAGCGGCTGACGCCCCCAACCGGGTTTGAAGCCCGGCCGCCCCACCAGGGACGAATCTCCTCCTTTACAGCACGGATTGAAGCACGGATTTGGCAACCGCCGCACCGGGGTTTTTCTGCCCGGTGGGCAGTTCGGCAATTCTACCTTTCCAATCTCACCCTTCCCAAACGCACTACGGCAATGCCCTTACTGCCGCAGCAGGCTGTCGCCGCGCAGGCGATGCGTCTCTTTCGTGCGCCGCGTGTAGCCGATGCGGTCGAAGAATTCGAGTACCTGTATGGCGCGCTTGCGGCCGAGCCCGGTGCGGTCGCGGAAGTCGGCCGCGCCCACTCCGCCGTTTTCCGCCGCGAGCGCCTGGGCGATGCTGGCAAGGTCGAGAATCGCCCGGTGCGAAAAGAACAGATCGCGCACGACCTGGAACAGTTCACCACGCCGCGCGAGGCGGGTCAGCAGACCGCGCATCACCGCTTCGCCAGTGCCGGTTTCTCGCGCAAGGTCGCGCACCCAGGGCGGATCGAAGGCGCTGGCGGCAATGCGCGGCAGCACCTGTTCAGCAAGCCGCTGTTCTTGGTCCGAGAGCCGGATGTCGTGGTCCGGCAGGTGCAGCCATGGGCCGTTGCGGGCCACCGCGCGTTCTTCGATCAGGCTATCGACCGCTGCCGCGAAAACCGGCGCGGGGCAGGCGGGCGCGGCGATGCGGCGCAGCCGGCCAAGGTCCGGGCCGAGTTCGTCGGGCGTGCGGGCGTGGAAGACGCCAAGCGTTTCGCAAACCCGCGCCCGCAGCGCCGCCCAGGCTTGGGGGGCAATCAGCCAATCGCCCTCGCTGGCGGTGATCCGGGTGCCGAGCGCGGTTAGCGCGTCTTCCGGCAATGCGCGGTTGCGCGCGCGCATGAAGCCGCGTAGTTCTACGCCATGTGCTGCCTGCGGGAGCAGGCCGGCGAGCGCGGCCAGCGGATCGGCGGTATCGAGCGTGGCCAGTTGCGCAAGCCGCGCCACGCTACGCCGCTGCCTCAGCGGCGGGGCTGGGTCGAGCGCGCGCGCGCCGCCGAGCGTATGGCTCGCCGAGGCGTCGCGCAGCACCAGTGTATCGCCCGCGCAGAGCACCACCGGAGCGTCGAAGACGAGTTGGGCAAAGGCTTCGCCGCCGGGCGCGAGTTGTTCGGCATCGAGCAACAGCACATGCGCCATTTCGCGCCGCGCACCGTGATGTACGTGGACGCGGCTCCATTGCCGCAGCGCGGCGTACTTGCCCGGCAGCAGGCGCAGGCGCACGTCGACGCGCTCCACGCGCGCATGCAGGGATGGCGCGAGCACCCAGTCACCACGCGTCACCTCGTCACGCGCGACGCCGGCTAAGGCCAACGCGCAGCGTTCGCCGGCTTGCCCGCCCTCGGCCGGCCGGCCCTGCGCGTGCAGGCTGCGCACGCGCGCTTCGCGGCCGGAGGGGCTGACGACGAGGCGGTCGCCAATACCAACCCGGCCATCGAACACCGTGCCAGTAACCACGGTGCCGACACCCGGAAGGGTGAAGCTACGGTCCACCGCCAGCCGAAATGAGGCGGCCTCGGCCACGCGCGTGGCGCTTGCCGCTTCGCATTCGAGATGCGCCCGCAGCGCCGCCACGCCTTCGCCACTGGTCGCCGCGACCGGAAATACCGGTGCGCCGGCCAGCGGCGTGCCTTCGAGCAGCGCGGCGAGTTCCACCGCAACGGCCTCGCGCCGCGCTTCTGTAACGCGGTCGATCTTGGACAGCGCGACCGCGCCGCGCGCGATGCCGAGCAGTTGGAGAATCGCCAAGTGTTCGCGCGTCTGCGGCATTACGCCGTCGTCGGCGGCGACGACGAGCAGGCCGAAGTCGATGCCCGCCGCGCCGGCCAGCATGGTGTGGATCAGCCGTTCGTGGCCGGGCACGTCGATAAAGCCGAGCACACCGCCGCCGGGCAGCGGCTGGTAGGCGTAGCCGAGTTCGATCGAGATGCCGCGCGTTTTTTCTTCTGGCAGGCGGTCGGTGTCGACGCCGGTCAGCGCGCGTACCAGCGTGGTTTTGCCGTGGTCGATGTGGCCAGCGGTTCCGACGAGCATGTCAGGCTGCACTCATACCGGACTTTAAATCGGCCAATTGCCCAATAAAACCCGCTTCGTCGTCGAGACAGCGCAGGTCGAGCTGAAAGGCGTCGTCGCCAACGCGCCCGAGCACCGGCACCGGCAGCGCGCGCCACGCGGCGGCAAGGCGGGCCAGCGCGCTTCCGGAGCGCCCGCCCGCCGCGCGGATGACGAAGCCGGCCGAGGGCAGCAGGTCGACCGGCAGCGAACCGCTACCGATCTGGCTTTTCATCGGTTCGACGTCGACGCGCCAGCCCTCGCCGAGCGCCGCACGCACCGCCGGCAGCAGGCGCTGCGCCAGCGCGGCGATGTCGGTTCCGGGCCGGGTAAGCTGGCGCAATGCGGGCAGGCGCGTGCTCAGGCGATCCGGGTCCAGATAGAGCCGCAGCACGGGTTCGAGCGCCGCGAGCGTGAGTTTGCCAACGCGCAGGCAGCGTTTAAGCGGGTTCTTTTTGATCTGCGCAACAAGATCGCGCCGGCCGACGATCAGCCCCGCCTGCGGCCCGCCGAGCAGTTTGTCGCCGGAGAAGCAGACGAGGTCCGCGCCGGCTGCAAGCGCTTCCTGCGGCAGCGGTTCGTGCGGCAGGCCGTAACGCGCGAGGTCGACGAGCGTGCCGCTGCCCAGATCGACGACGCAGGGCAGACCGTGGAGATGCGCGATGGCCGCCACGCGCGCTTCGGACACGTTCGTGGTGAAGCCGGTTACGGCGTAGTTGCTGGTATGCACCTTGAGCAAAAGCCCGGTATCCGCGCCGCAGGCGGTTTCGTAATCGCGCGGATGGGTGCGGTTGGTGGTGCCGACCTCGATCATGCGGCAGCCGGCGCGCGCCATGATGTCGGGGATGCGGAAGGCGCCGCCGATCTCGATCAGCTCTCCGCGCGAGATCACGGCTTCGCGACCAGCGGCCAGCGTGTTCAGGATCAGGAACACCGCTGCCGCGTTGTTGTTGACGACGGTGGCCGCCTCGGCGCCGGTCAAGCGGCAGATCAGTTCTTCGACGAGCGCGTCGCGGTCGCCGCGTCCGCCGTCTTCGAGTTCGTATTCGAGGTTGCAGGGCTCGGCCGCCGCAACGGCGAGGGCGCGGATCGCTTCGTCAGGCAGCGAGGCACGCCCAAGGTTGGTGTGCAGCACGGTGCCGGTAAGGTTGAAAACGCGCCGTAGCGCGGGTCGGCCCGCCGCTTCGAGCCGCGCCTGCGCCGCACGCGCTACAGCATCCTCGTCCGGCGGCGGCCGCGCATCGTCGGCCTGCAAGGCACGGCGCACTTCATCGAGAATCTCGCGCACCGCGCGCGTGGTTTCGGCGCGCCCGTGGCGCTCCGCAAGAGCAAGGACGACTTCGTGATTCAGCAGCCGGTCGACCGCCGGCAAACACCTGAACCGCGATGTCGTCGGAGAATTCGGGCCATCCACGATGACGCTCCACCCAGGCAATGACGAAGGAGGAGAGTTTATCCTGGATGGCCGCTTTTAAAAGCGGCCCTTCCCCGCTCTATTGCTTGGACATAGCCTCTGCCAGCGTAACCAGTTTAACGAACTCGGATCGATATCCGCCCTTGTCCGCCCCCTTGGATTCCTCTGCCCATTTTTCAACCGCCGTCCATGGGGTTTGGGCCAGTTGCGGGTTGTTGCGCAGCTTTTGCCCATAGGCCGCTACAGCCGCCATAAAGCGGGTTTCACCCGAGGCTTGCTCGAACGATGTGCGCAGGGCCAATTTTTCCAATGGCAGACTAACCAATTGGCTGTTCGATTCTTGCGGCGCTTTCCAGCGCAGCTTGAGGTATGCCAGTTCGTCCGGCGCGGCATTCGCGGCTGATTTTTTCGGTGCCTTTTTCGACTCCTGATAGCGCAAGGGATCGATGCTGGGTTTTTGTCCCGCCAAGGTCAGCTCATACAGAACGGTTACACGCTTACCGGCGCCAATATCTCCCGCATCGACGCTGTCATTGTTGAAATCTTCGTTTTTCAACTGCCGTTTTTCGTAACCGATCTGCCGATACTCAAGCACTTGCGCGGGATTGAATTCGATCTGCGCCTTGACGTCCTTGGCAACCGTGACCAGGGTCGCGCTCATTTCCTCATTCAATACCTTCTGCGCTTCGGACAATGAATCGATATAGCTGTAGTTGCCGTTACCCACATCGGCGACCTGCATCATCATCGCTTCGTTGTAGTTACCGGTGCCGAACCCCAGCGTCGACAGCGTTGTGCCGGATTCACGAGCACGCGTGACCATGCTCTTGAGTTCTTCCGTGCTGGTGACACCGACGTTGAAATCGCCGTCCGTGGCAAGCAGGATGCGGTTGACGCCATTTTTGATGAACCCCTGTTCGGCCATCTGATAAGCCAACTTCAAGCCAGAGGCCCCAGCCGTGGAGCCGCCCGCGCGCAGTTGATCGATAGCGCTGCCGATAGCCGCTTTTTCCGCGCCGGATGTCGGAGGCAACGCAACGCTCGTGCCGCTGGCATAAGTGACCAGCGATACCTTGTCTTGCGGGCGCAATTGGCCAACCAGCAACTTGAGCGCGGATTTAAGCAGCGGCAAACGCTCGGGAGAGTCCATCGAGCCGGAGACATCGACCAGGAATACCAGGTTGGATGGAGGCAATTCCGTGCGCGGCATATCCACTGCCTGGACGTTGACGCGCAGCAGGATTTTGTTGCTATCCCATGGGCTGGGGGCCAGTTCGTAATCGACAGCGAAAGGCGAATTTCCAAGAATTTTTCCCGCATTGCCTTGCGGCGGGAAATAGTTGATCAGCTCTTCCACACGCACGGCATCGGGTTGCGGCATGCGGCCACTATTGAGAAAGCGCCGTACATTGGCATAGCTGCCCGTATCGACATCCAGGCTGAAGGTCGTGAGAGGCTGTTCGACAACCTGCTTGACGGGGTTGTCCGTGTATTGCTTGTACTGTGCGGTTTCCTGCGCCACGGCTCCGCCCGCCTGGATATGTAGCGCAAGAGAAGGACTTGCCACAGCTCTGGCCGGTGCCGGAGAAGGTGGCTCGGCTCTGGGTGCCGAAGAAGCCGGCGCGCGGGCCTCTTCCGGGGCATGGGCCGTGGGCAGTTCGGATGTGGATGTACTGCAAGCAGAAACGGCAAGCGTGCCTGCAACGATCAGGCATAAATAGCGATATGACATCAATAGTTCCTTCTTCTTGGATTTGTAAATCGAACGGCGTATGCCCTGCGCAAAGATAACGCCCGTTTGCCTTTTGAGCGGTGAGAAAAGGTTACGGAAGAGCGCACGGAACGAATTGGCCGACCATTGAGAAAGGACTGAATAAAGACTATATTCAGTCTCACCATGATCAAAGGAGAAGCCCATGCGCTACTCATCCCAAGTCAAACCCATCAGCTACCTCAAGGCCAACGCCGCCGAAGTGCTGGCACATCTTTCCGAACGGCGCGAACCCTTGATCATCACGCAGAATGGCGAGGCCAAGGCTGTGTTACAGGACGTCGCCTCCTTCGAGGAAACCCAGGAGACGCTGGCATTGCTCAAGGTTCTGGCGCTCGGCAATCAGGATGTGGAAGCGGGACAGGTCAAACCGGTGGCCGAGGTGGTGGCTCGGCTACGCGCAAAGCGGGCAACGGACTGATGGCCGGCAAACCGGATCGTTACGAGGTTCTGCTTACCCAGGGCGCGGAACAGGATCTGGAGTCCATCCACGATTACATCGCCGGATCCGACTGCACGGCCAACGCCGGCTACGTTCTTGACCAGCTGATGGAAGCTGTGGAAGGTCTAGCGCGGTTCCCCGAGCGAGGCAGCTACCCGAAAGAGTTGGTTGCGCTGGGTATCAAGGAGTATCGCCAGACCGCGCTCAAATCCTATCGGGTGATCTACCGTGTAACAGGCAATCGAGTTGTCATCTATCTGATTGTCGATGGCCGCCGGGATATGCAGTCGGTGCTGGCTCGCCGGCTTCTCGGCGCTTGATCCACAACCTCAGCGCCAAGCACTGCCCACCTGGATGTAGCTGGCCGGTCCTTCGGGGCCACGGGCGAAGTCGAGGCCTATCCACAAGCCGAGCCGGCGCGCGAGCAGGTAGCGAAAGCCGATACCCTTGGACACTTCGGAGGGAGACTCGTCGAAACTGGCTTGCCGTCCCCAGGCGCGGCCCGCGCCGAGAAAGCCGATGGCGGCCCAGCGCGGGGTGATGTTCCAGCGCAGTTCCGTTTCCAGCACCGCGGTGCGTTCGTCCTGGTAGCGGCCAGCGGGGATGCCCCGCAGATCGATGAAGGGGAACATATAGAAGGGTACGTCCCCATTCGCGCCGCGCCCGTCGGCGCGACTGCCGAGCACCAGTTGGGATGTGATCGGCCAGTAGGCGAAGACATGGCCCCGCCAGGTCTGGAAGGTGCTGTCGCTGCCCCAGCCCGGCGCGTAGAACATGGCATCGAGCGCACCGGTCCAGCCGCTCGAGGGCGTGAAGATGTTGTCGCGCGAATCGTGCTCCAGCGTCAGGCCCAGGCCGGAGTTGCGGCGCGTCTGCTCCCCAGGGCGCAGGCGGGCGTTCGGGTCGTCGATGTTCAGCTCGTTGTTCAGGTTCAGGTAAATCCAGCGCAGGCCCAGCCAGTTTTCGCTGTCACCCAGCCGGCGCAGTACCTGCTGGCTGGACATCAACCCTTCCAGGGTGTAACCGAATTTGCGCGCGCCTCCGCCAAGGTCGCCGCCGATGCCGTAGAACTGCAGGTTCACGGCGGCCATGCCGAGCCCGCCCCGATAACGCCAGTTGCCGTCTTCGGAAGTCACCATGCCGCCGCCGAACGCGGCCCGGGTACCATTCTCGGTGCCGGCCGCGCCCACGCCCCAGATATCCGGCGGCAGGCGGTGGCCGCTTTGCTGGGCTTTTTCGGCGCTTTCGCGCAACGAGTTGCGCACAAACAGTAGCGCGAGGCCACCGCCGTACCCCACAGCCGGCTCGGTGATGACGATGGGTACAGGCAGGAAGCCCTTGCGGTCGATCAACCATTCCGACGTATCGAAGGCGCCATCCTGCGGATCGGTGAAGCCTTCGAGCGCATGACCAGCCGCGCTGAACGTGCCCAGCCCGACCAATAGCGCCGTTCGCAAAAACTTTCGCATACGGCTTGTTACCCAGGGGAGATGCCTGATTTGCATGGTGTGGGCCTTCAGGCCTGGACGCGAGTAAACCATGGTAGCGGCAGCAGCGGGCCTTGTGTGGTGCGGCGCACGGCGCCGACGACCCGTATTGGGATGCGCACACCGGGAATATCGCGTACCTCCCATTTACCCCGCTCACGGGATAAATGGGAGGATCGTGAACAGGCGCTAAGCCGGCGCGGCAAAAAACATGAGGTTCGTGCCGCTGCGCGCCAAGCCTTGTTCGTCGAGCAAAAGATCCAGCGGAAGGCTTGCGAGGTCATCGGCAACCGGATCGACCTCGGGCGCTTTTTCCTGATAAAGCTGTTTCAGATAGCTGCCGCACTCGGCGCAGCATTCCGCCTTGACGACGCCGGCCCCGCCTTCGATCTCGCGGTAGTCGATGCCCTTGGTGCTGTCGCAGGCGCTGCATTTGACACGCACAAGATGCCATTCGCTGCTGCACAGCGCGCAGTGCAGATAGCGGTAACCGGCGGCTTCTCCGCCGATACGCACCACGCCCGCGACCGGGTGACTGCCGCATACCGGACACAGGCTGCGGTCGACGAGCGAGCCGAAAGCGGCGCTGTCGAGTTGCGCCGCGGCGGCGGTCCAGACGACTTGCAGCGCCGCCGCGATCAGCGGCGCGGTGGCGAGGTCGAGTTCTTCGTAACGGTTGGCGAGGATTTGCGCCGCCTGCCGGTCGAGCCAGCCGGCTTCCTGCTTGGCGAGCGCGACAACGTTGGCACGAGCCGCTTCATTCAGAGGAGCCGAACCGAGGCGTTCGAGCAAGGCACGCAATACGCCGTCCCAGCCTTCCGGCCGCCGTCCCGCCATCGCTGGCAAGGGTGGCATGCCAGCGCCCAGCGCTTGCGCACGCATGGTTGCGTCGGCAATGACAGGCAAGGGTGTCGAATCCGCCACCCATTGCTGCGCATCGGCAACATGCGCGATGAACTCAAGGTAGGCGCCGAGCGGATTACCCGCCGCGAGCGCGCGCAGCCGTGCCGCGCGCGCCGCGAAAAAGCCCTTGATTTCCGGCAAGCGGAGTTCCGGTATCTGGGTCGAGAGCTGCTCAATCTCGCCCGGTTCGAGCAAACGGGTGGTCATCGATTCGCCATACCCTCAGTTCTTTTTGCCGGTCATTTCGCGATACCACGCGGCGTGATGCTGTTTGGCCCAAGCGCGCGTGACCGTGCCGTACCACATTGCGCGGATGGTGCCTTTGACCCAGATCGCGGCATAGACGTGCACGGTGATCAACGCGATCATGACGCTCGCGGCAACCGCATGCAGCACGGATGCGAGCCGTACCACGCCGATCGGCAGCATGGCGCTGAAATACTCGCGCCACATCGCCAGGCCGGAGAGGAACAGCACGAGCACGCACGCGACGAGCACCCAGAACAGCGCCTTCTGCCCGCCGTTGTACTTGCCCTGGATCGGCATGTTGTGGTCGTCGCCATCCACCATCTCGCGCGAGCGGCGCAGCCATTCCAAATCGGTCGCGTTCATCACGTTCAGGCGCCAGAAACGGATCGTCAGAATCGCGAAGAACACCGCCATGATTACACCGATGAAGGGGTGCAGAATGCGCGCCCACACGCCGCCGCCGAACAGCATGGTCAGCGGAAAGAAGGCCGGGTGGAAGAACGCGAGCCCCGAGAGCGCGAGCAGGATGAAACTGATGCCCACGACCCAGTGGTTCGCGCGCTCGGACGCCGTGTAGCGTTTCAGGTCTTTCGGATCGCGGATCATGCTTCGCCCTCCTTCTCCACCTCACGTTCGGTTTCTTTCGAAACCTCGTTCGGCCCTTTCATGACGTAGTGGAACAGGCTGCCGACCGCGACCGCGCCCATCGCAACCATCGCGAGCGGCTTGGCGAAGCCTTTCCACAGGCTGACCATCGGACTGATCTGCGGATCCTTGGGCAAGCCGTGATACAACTCCGGCCGGTCGGCATGGCGCAGCACATACATTACGTGCGTGCCGCCGACGCCTTGCGGATCGTACAAGCCCGCGTTGTTGAAGCCGCGTTCCTTGAGGTCGGCGATGCGTGTCTGCGCCGAATCGATCATGTCTTCCTTGGCACCGAAGGTGATCGCGCCGGTGGGACAGACCTTGGCACAGGCCGGCGCCTGACCGATCGAGACGCGATCCGAACACAGCGTGCATTTGTACGCCTTGTTGTCCTTCTTCGAGATGCGCGGGACGTTGAACGGACAGCCGGTAACGCAGTAGCCGCAGCCGATGCAGTTTTCCTCGTGGAAGTCGACGATGCCGTTGGCGTACTGCACGATCGCGCCCGGCGCCGGGCAGGCCTTGAGGCAGCCCGGGTCGGAGCAGTGCATGCAGCCGTCCTTGCGGATCAGCCATTCGAGGTCGCCTGCCTCGTTCTCGTGTTCCGTGAAGCGCATCACCGTCCACGACGACGGCGTCAGGTCCATCGGGTTGTCATAAACGCCGTGGTTGGTGCCGACTTCGTCGCGGATGTCGTTCCACTGCATGCAGGCTACCTGGCAGGCCTTGCAGCCGATGCATGCTGAGGTGTCGATGAGCTTGGCGATTTCGACCGTCTGCCGGATCTCCGGCGACGGCGTGGTGGTGGCCGAGCGGGCCTTGATATCGAGCGATTGAAGGGCCATGGCTTACACCTTTACCTTTTCCACGTCGACGAGGAAGGACTTGAACTCGGGCGTTTGCGTGTTGCCATCGCCAACGTAAGGCGTCAGCGTGTTCGCAATGTAGCCGTTCTTCGCCACGCCCTTGAAGCCCCAATGGATCGGGATGCCGACGGTATGAACCTTCTTGCCGTCGACATCGAGCGCCTTGATCCGCTTGGTGACCACCGCCACCGCGACGATATGGCCGCGGTTGCTGCGCACCTTGACCCGGTCGCCGGCCGCGATGCCTTTCTCCTTCGCCAGTTCCTCGCCGATTTCCACAAACTGCTCGGGCTGCACGATCGCGCTGCTCTTCACGTGCTTGGTCCAATAGTGGAAATGCTCGGTCAGCCGGTAGGTCGTCGCCGCGTAGGGGAACTCGCTCGGCTTACCGAAGGCTTCCATGTCGCCCTTGAACACGCGTGCGGCCGGGTTCGACTTGGCCGCCGGGTTCTGCGGATTCAGCGGGTTGGTATCGAGCGGCGACTCGAACGGCTCGTAGTGCTCGGGGAAGGGCCCTTCGTTCAAACCACCCCGGGCGAAGAAACGCGCCACCCCTTCGGGGTTCATGATGAAGGGGCCGACGTCCTGGTCCGGCGCCGCGTCGGGCCGCATATCGGGCACGTCCGAGCCGGTCCACTTAACGCCATCCCAATACACCAGCTTACGGTTCGGATCCCACGGCTTGCCGGACGGATCGCTCGACGCGCGGTTGTAGAGAATGCGCCGGTTCGCCGGCCATGCCCAGGCCCAACCAAGCGTCTGGCCGATGCCGAACGGATCGGCGTTGTCGCGCCGCGCCATCTGGTTGCCGGCCTGCGTCCACGACCCCGAGAAGATCCAGCAACCGCTCGAGGTGCTGCCGTCGTCGCGCAATTGCGCGAAGCCCGCGAGTTGCTCCCCGGCCTTGGCGATCACCTTGGTCGGGTCTTTCGGGTCGGTCAGATCGGTCAGCGCCACGCCCGAGTATTCCTTGGCAAGCTCTTCCGGCGACGGATTCAGCGGAATCTTGTGCTTCCACGTGAGCTTGAGGATCGGGTCCGGGAACGCGCCGCCATCCTTCGCGTACATCGCGCGCAGCCGCATGAACAGGCCGGCGATGATCTCGCCGTCCGTCAGCGCCTCGCCCGGCGGCTCGCCGCCCTTCCAGTGCCATTGCAGCCAGCGGCCCGAATTGACGATGGAGCCGTCTTCCTCGGCGAAGCAGGTCGAGGGCAGGCGGAATACCGTCGTTGCGATCTTCGTCGGATCGACGTCGTTGTACACACCGTGGTTCTGCCAGAACTCGGAGGTATCGGTGGCCAGCGGATCGATGACGACAAGATATTTCAGCTTCGCCAACGCGCCGCCGATCTTGGCCTTGTTCGGAAACGAGGCAATCGGATTGAAGCCCTGGCAGAAGTAGCCGTTCACCTTGCCCTGGCCCATGTCCTCGAACACCTGCAACACGTCGTGCAGCTTGTCGATCTTCGGCAGCCAGTCGTAGCAGAAGTTGTTGTCCTTCGTCGCCGCATCGCCATACCAAGCCTTCATCAGACTGACGAAGAACTTCGGATAGTTCTGCCAATACGACATCTGGTTCGGCCGCAGCGGCTTCGGCGAACGCGTGGACAGATACTTCTCGTAATCCTGCTCCTTGTCGCCCGGCAAGGTCATGTAACCCGGCAGCGAGTTCGACAGCAGGCCGAGGTCGGTCAGGCCCTGGATGTTGGAGTGCCCGCGCAACGCATTCATGCCGCCACCCGGTACGCCGATATTGCCCAGCAGCAGTTGCACCATCGCGCCGGTACGGATCATCTGCGCGCCGACGGAGTGCTGCGTCCAACCAAGCGCGTACATGATCGTCATCGTGCGGTTCGGCGTCGAACAACTCGCGATCATCTCGCACACCTTGAGGAACTTGTCCTTCGGCGTGCCGCAGATCTTCGTCACCAGTTCCGGCGTGTAGCGTGTGTAGTGCGTCTTCATCAACTGATAGACGCAACGCGGATCCTGCAAGCTCGGGTCGGTTTTGACGAAACCGTCCTCACCGAATTGGTAATCCCAACTTGATTTGTCGTAGCTGCGCTTCTCGGCGTTGTAGCCGGAGAAGATGCCGTCGGTAACGTCGAATTCCGGTTTCACCAGGTAGGTGAAATCGGTGTAAGCCTTCACGTACTCGTGCTGGATCTTGTCGTTGCTCAGCAGGTAATTGATGACGCCGCCGAGAAAAGCGATGTCCGTACCCGTGCGGATCGGCGCATAGAAGTCCGATACCGAGGCCGAGCGCGTGAAGCGCGGGTCGACCACGACAAGCTTCGCCTTGCGGTGCTGCTTCGCCTCGGTCACCCATTTGAAACCGCACGGGTGCGCCTCGGCGGCATTGCCGCCCATAATCAGAACAAGATCAGCGTTCTTTATATCCTGCCAATGCTGCGTCATCGCGCCGCGGCCAAACGTCGGGGCAAGACTTGCCACCGTCGGGCCGTGTCAGACACGCGCTTGGTTGTCGAATGCAATCATCCCCAGGGCACGAACGAACTTATGCGTCACGTACCCGGATTCGTTGGAGGAGGCGGAGGCGGCGAGAAAGCCAGTCGTCAGCCAGCGATTCACCGTAAGGCCGTCATCGGTCTTAGCGATGAAGTTGGCGTCGCGGTCTTCCTTTACCAGCTTCGCAATGCGGTCGAAGGCCTCGTCCCAGCCGATGCGCTTCCATTCCTTGCTGCCCGACTCGCGCACCTCGGGGTACTTCAAGCGGTTCGGGCTGTGCACGAAGTCGAGTAGCCCCGCGCCTTTCGGGCACAGCGTGCCGCGATTGACCGGGTGATCCGGGTCGCCTTCGATATGGATGATGCGCGAGTGCGCGTTTTTCGATTTGTCGCCCAGGCTGTACATCAGCAAGCCACAGCCAACCGAACAGTACGGACAGGTGTTGCGCGTCTCAGTGGTGCGCGCGAGCTTGAAGTTGCGGGTTTCCGCCAGGACTTCGCCCGGCGAGAATCCCATCAGGGCCAGGCTGCTGCCAGCGACACCGCTGGTAGCGACCTTGAAGAATTGCCGTCGTGTGATTTGCATGGTCCCCTCGTGTGGTTTCCTCGTAGCTGTAATTACTCTATCAACAGTCTTAGTTATTTATATACGTATAAGTTGCACTTAACGCACGGCCGCGTCAATCGAAACCAGGCCCGAATGCTTACTGCGGCGCAGCATTGCCCGGTTACCGTTCAGTTCAAGCGCATGCGTTCCAACTTTGCCGGAGCGGCCGTTCGATGGCTGCTGGTCAACCCATCCCGCGCTTACTTGCGTACCTGGTCGATTACCAGCGCCACACCGCTCGCATCCGGTGCCAGATTCTCGATGCGCCCTTCCAGATCGCCGGCGCGGGCGGTAGCGTCGCCGCTTTTCGATATACGCGCGGCCAGCGTCACGCGGCCGGGCAGTTGGCCGTCGTTCATCATGCGCGGTGCGTCGACAAAGCTGAAATCGCGCGGCAACTCGCCGGCCTTGAAGCGCAGCGCGCTCAACGGCGGGCCGCCACCGGCGCGGACGAAGACGAACACGCTATCCTCCGGCCCAACGCGTTCGCGCAGCGCCGGCGCGAGTTCGAGGCGGCCGGCCAAGGTCAGCGCGGCGGCGCCCGCCTTGCCGCCGGTTGCGGTATTTTCCGTGGCAGCCGGCGACGCAGCGGCAGCCAACGGCGGCAATCCGCCTTTTTCGCGCGCGTCGCTGATCGCCTTGCGCAGGGAGGAGGCCGCCGCCTCTTCGCCCGGCGGCACATTGCCCAGGATGCGTTCCCAGCGCGCCGAGGCGGAGGCGTAATCGCCCTTCTGGTACGCGACGGTGCCGGCAAGCAGCAGACCTTTGAGGTTATCGGGATCGATCGCCAAGGTTTTGTCGATCAGCGCTTCCGCTTCGCCGACGAGCGTGCCATTGCGCGCGGCTACCGTATCGGCCCAGTCGGCCATCATATCGGGGTCGTCCGGCATCAGCTTGGCCAAATGGGCATAGGCATCGGCGGCCTTGGAGAAATCTTTCAGCGCCGCGTAGGAACGGGCGAGCATGGCCCAGCCTTCGGCGTTGTCCGGTTCTTTTTCGAGACGGGCGGCGAGCGTGCCGACCATTTCGGCGATCTGTTCCTCGCTGAAATTTTGTCCGCCGGCGATCTTTTCCGGGTCGAGCCCATCCGGGGTGCCGAGCGCGAAGTACATGGCCGCCGCAACAACCGGCACGCCGACGGCGACAACCGCCGCCCAGCGCCGCGACGGCCGGACTTCCACAACCGCTTCAGCCGCTGTTTCGCCTTCGTCGAGCGCGCGGCGCTCGAGATCGTCGCGGCTGCGGCGGTAGGTTTCGTCGTCGATGCCGCCGGCCGCGCGTTCCGCTTCCAGGTCGGCGAGTTGTTCGCGCAGCACGGTTAGCGCGGTGGCGGCCTGATCGACGTCTCCAGCCGAAACCTTGGCGGAACGGCGGCGCAAACCGGCGCCGAACAAAGGCGGCAACACGAGCAGCAGGGCGCCCGCCACAAGCAGAACAGCGAGCAGGGCAAAAGACAGGACAGGACTCACGAACGGGTTTCCTCGGCGGATGGGCCGGTTTCGGATAGCAGCGCGCGGGCGCGGGCGCGCTCGGCATCGGATAGCGACGGTGGCGCTTCGGCGGCGCGGCGGCGCAGGCGCACGGCGAGCCAGGCCGCGCCGGCAACGAGCAACAACGCCGGGCCAAGCCACAGCAACAGCGTTACGGGTTTGAACGGCGGCGTATAAAGCACGAAATCGCCATAGCGGGCGACAAGATAATCCACCACCTGATTTTCATCGCGGCCAGCAACGAATTGTTCGCGCACCTGGTCGCGCAGATCCAATGCCAGCGGCGCATTGGATTCGGCAATGGATTGATTCTGGCAGACGAGGCAACGCAGCTTGTGCGACAGTTCGAGCACGCGCGCTTCGAGCGCCGGATCGGCAACGGCCGGCGCGGCCACCGGCACTTCGGTGGAAGCGGCTTCACCGGTAGGCTTCGTGACGGACAACGCAGCACCGGAGAAAGCGAACGCGGCACAGCCGGCGGCAACCGCCAGCGTGACCCGCAGCCGCGCCGGCAGAGACGGAAAACGGCGTTCAACCGGCACGTTTCAACTCCTCGATTTTGGGCAACAACACGGATTCCAGAACCTGCGGCGTGATTGGACCGATCTGCTTGTAGCGGATATTGCCGCGCTGATCGATCAGAAAGGTTTCGGGCACGCCGTAAACGCCGAAATCGATGCCGACGCGGCCATCGATATCGAGTGCCGACAGGTTATACGGATTGCCATGCGCGGACAGCCAGCCGCGCGCGCGCTCCACCGCCATGCTGGTTTCAGCGGCGAGTTCCATATCGCGCACATCGATACCGCCATCGCCGCGCACTTCCTTGTAGTTGAGGCCGACGATGGGAACGATGTTGCGTTTGTTCAGCGCAACCAGCGTCGGGTGTTCCTGCCGGCAGGCCACACACCACGACGCCCATACGTTGAGCAGCCACACTTGCCCGCGCATGTCCTCCAGCGCGAAGGCTTTCGCTGGGTCGTCCAGCCGCGCGAGGCGGAAGGCGGGCGCGGGTTTATCGATAAGCGGTGAAGGCACCTCGCGCGGGTCCAGTGTCAGACCGAAGGCGAGAAAACCCGCCAGCACGAGAAAAAGAAAAAAAGGAACGAGGAATTTCGCTTTCATGAACGCGCCTCAAACAGCCTGCTGCACCGCGCCGGCGGGAACGGTACGTGCGGCAAGGCGACGGTAGCGGCGGTCGGCGGCGGCGCAGATGCCGCCCAGTCCCATCAGCATGCAGCCGGCCCAAATCCAACTGATGAACGGTTTGTAATGCAGGCTGACGATCCAACTGCCGTCCTTCAACTGCTCGCCGAGCGAAACATAGATGTCGCGGAACGGACCGATGTCGATCGCGGCCTCGGTCATCGGCATCTGCTGTGTGACGTAGAGGCGCTTTTCCGGTTGCAGCGTGGCGATTTCGTGCCCGCCGCGCGATAGCGTCAATGTCGCCCGCGTGGCGGCATAGTTCGAGCCGGGTGCATCCCGCACGCCGTGAAATAACAACGTGTAGCCGGCGAAATCGGCTCGCTCACCGTCTTTCATTTTCACGTCCAGGCTGCTTTCAAGGCTGCCGACCAAGGTCACGCCGACGATGAACACCCCTATCCCGAAATGCGCCAGCCACATACCCCACCACGCGGCGGGAATACTGGCAAAACGGGCGGAAGCGGTGGCCCCGGCGCGTTCCTTCAAACGCCCGACGAGCAATTGCACACTGGCCAGCCCCACCCAGGCGGCAAGCGCCAACCCAAGCACGGTGCGCCAACTGACGTGGCCAACGGCGAACGCAATGCCCACGCCAAGCGCGATGCTAGCGATAAACGCCGGCGCCACCCGGCGCACCGCCGCGCCAAGTACGTCGCCCTTCCAGCGCAGGAAGGGGGCGAACATCATCAACACCACCACCGGCGTCATCAGCGGCACGAATACCGATTGGAAATACGGCGGGCCGACCGAAATCTTGCCCATCCCGAGCGCGTCGACCAGCATCGGGTAGAGCGTGCCGAGCAGCACCGACGCCGACACCACGGAAAGCAGCACGTTGTTGCCAAGCAGTGCGGTATCGCGCGAAAAAAAACTGAATCCGCCGCCACCGGCGAGCTTGGGCGCGCGCCACGCGTACAGCACCAGCGACACGCCGATGACGAGAACGAGAAAGCCGAGAATAAACAGCCCGCGCCGTGGATCGGTGGCGAAGGCGTGCACGCTGGTGAGCACCCCCGAGCGGACGAGGAAGGTACCGAGCAGCGATAGCGAAAACGCACCGATTGCCAGCAAAACCGTCCAACTGCGGAAAGCGCCGCGCTTTTCGGTGACGGCAAGCGAATGGATCAACGCGGTGCCGAGCAGCCAGGGCATGAAAGAGGCGTTTTCCACCGGATCCCAGAACCACCAGCCGCCCCAGCCCAGTTCGTAGTAGGCCCAACCGGACCCTACCGCGATGCCGGCGGTGAGGAACACCCATGCCGCTGTGGTCCATGGCCGCGACCAGCGCGCCCAGGCGGCATCGAGCCGGCCGGTAAGCAACGCGGCGATGGCGAAGGCGAAAGCGACCGAGAAGCCGACGTACCCCATGTAAAGCAGCGGTGGATGAATGATGAGGCCCGGATCCTGCAGCAGCGGATTGAGATCGCGCCCTTCCTCCACGGCCGGCAGCAGACGCTCAAAAGGATTGGACGTAACCAGCGTGAAGATGAGAAAGCCCGCGCTGACCGCGCCGAGCACGCCGAGCACGCGAGCGACGAAGGCTTCCGGCAGATGGCGCGAAAACACCGTTACCGCCACCGTCCATAGCGCCAAAGACAGCGCCCACAGCAGCAGCGAACCTTCGTGGCTGCCCCATACCGCGGTGATGCGATAGATGAGCGGCGTCGCCGTGTTGGAGTGCATCGCCACGTACTGTACGGAAAAATCGTTGGCGACGAATGCCCAGGCAAGGCAGCCGAAAGCAAAGGCGACGAAGAAAAATTGCCCCTGCGCCGCCGGCCGTCCCACCGCCATCAACGCCAGCCGGTTACGGTGCGCGCCCACCAATGGCACCACCGCTTGCACGACGGCAAGCACAAAAGCGAGCACAAGGGAAAAATGACCGAGTTCGGGAATCATATTGGATACTTCTCTTAACCGCGCCAGCTCAGCGGCTTGTTCATTAGCTTACTCATTGGCTCACTCACTGGCTCATGGTTCGCGACGCGTTGTGCGCTTGTTCCACGGCATGAGCAGCCTCCGGCGGCATGTAGTTCTCGTCGTGCTTGGCCAGCACCTCGGTGGCGTGGAATACGCCATCCGCGCCAAGACTGCCCTGCACCACCGCGCCCTTGCCCTCACGGAACAGATCGGGCAGCGAACCCTTGTAGCTCACCGGAATGACCTTGGCCGTATCGGTGATGACGAAACGCACGGTCAAACCGTCCGCTTCACGCGCAATGGAACCGTCTTCCACCAATCCGCCGATGCGGAAGGTCTTACCCTGCGGCGCCTTGCCTTCAGCCACCTCGGTTGGCGTGTGGAAAAAAACCAGATTCTGCTGGAACGCCGACAACACCAACGCCACCGCCGCAACGAGCAATGCCACCCCGCTACCGACCAGAATCAAACGCTTGTTACGAGGTTTCATCTTGCGCTCTCCACGGCGGGTATACCTTGCCCGCCCTTACCTGCCACATCCTTACCCACCGCGCGGCGCCAGCGTAGCAGCCGGCGCACGGTTTCCTTGCGGCCACGCAGCACCAGCGCCACTTCAAGCGCTAGCAACGCCAGGGTGAGGCCATAACTGCCCCAGACAAAAAACCCGTCGCCGCCCATGCTCCAGAATTCGGTCCATGACGCCCATTGCATCAGCCGCGCCCTCCTGTCTGTGCCAGCGCTTCCCGCTCCAAAACCGCGCCGACCCAATCGGTGTGGCGCTCGCGCTCCAGAATCAACGCGCGCACACGCCACAACGTTACCGCCAGGGTATAAGCCCATGCGGCAAAAGCCATCACCAGCATGCCAACGAGCATGGTCGCTGCCATCGACGGCGCTTTGGTCAAGCTTACCGACGCACCCTGGTGCAGCGTGTTCCACCACTTCACCGAGAAATAAATGATGGGAATATTGACCGCGCCAACCAGCGCGATGATGGCACCGGCGCGGTCGGCGCGGCGCGGATCCTCGATCGCGTGCGTCAATGCGATAAAGCCTAAATAAAGGAACAGCAGCAGCAACTGCGACGTCATCCGCGCATCCCACACCCAATAAGCGCCCCAGGTCGGTTTGCCCCACAACGCACCGGTCCACAGCGCGACAAAGCAGAACATGGCCCCAGTGGGCGCCAGCGCCTGGCTCATGATGAAGGATAGGCGGGTGTTCATCACCAGCCCGATCGCGGCCCAGAACGCCATCACCAGATAAACGAACATCGACATCCAGGCCGCTGGCACATGGATGAAGATGATGCGATAGACCTCGCCCTGTTGCGCATCGGTTGGCGCGACGAAGAACGCCAGCCACAAACCGATGGCGGTAAGCAGCACGGCAGCGGCGGCAAACAGAGGAGCGAGACGGCCGGCGAGCGGGTAAAAAACCTGGGGAGCGGCAAAGCGAAACAAGCGCCCGCCGCGTTCGGATATCGTCATGCGAAAAAATCTATCAGTCAAAATCCACGCCACAATCCAGGCGCGGCCTTCAAAACAGCCTCGAGAAAACGGCCTTTCAAGAACGGCCTTCTCACTCCATTGCAATCCGCAACGCTGCCGCACAAGCCCACGGCGCCAACGCCAACGCACCCGCCAAACCACCGCCGAGCAGCAGCAGATGGGCCGCCGCACCCGTGCCGGAAAGCTCCGCCTGCACCGCGCCAGCGCCAAAAATCAGCACCGGCACGAACAAAGGCAGCACAAGCAGCGCCAGTAACATACCACCGCCACGCAAACCCAACGTCAGCGCCGCGCCCACCGCGCCCAGCAAAGCAAGAATAGGTGTGCCGGCAAGCAAACTTACAACGAGCACCGGCAGTGCACCTTGTTCAAGGTCAAGTAGCAAGGCAAGCCCCGGCGCTACCGCCACCACCGGCAAGCCCGTGGTAAGCCAGAAAGCCAGCACCTTCGCGCTCACCCACACCACCGCGGGCTCACTGGACAGAAGAAGCTGCTCCAGGGTTCCGTCGGCATGATCCTGCGCGAACAAACGATGCAACGATAACAGACAGGCGAGCAACGCAGCGACCCATAGTACGCCAGGCGCGATCGCGCGCAACTTGTTCGGCTCGGCTCCCACGCCGAAAGGAAACAGACACACGACGATGACGAAAAAAGCCAGCGTCACCAGCACATCCGCCCGCCCCCGCCAAGCCAGCAACAGATCACGCCGCAGCACCGCAAGCCAGTTACTCAGCATGCCCACGCCCCCACGTCGAGCACGCCTTGCGGCACGGTAAACGGCGCATCCTGGTGCGATGTAAGCACCACCATGCCACCATTGGCACAGTGCGCCGACAGGGTATGCGCGAGCTCGCCGACGGCGGCGACATCCAACGCGGTAAAGGGCTCGTCCAACACCCACAACGGGCGCGCATCGGCAAGAAACAAGCGCGCCAGCCCCACCCTGCGGCGCTGCCCTTGGGACAGCACACGCGCCGGCAAATCAAGCTGGTTGCCCAGACCGATGCGGGTCAGCGCCGCGACACAATCGCGCTCATCCGCCGTATCGCCGGCAACGGCGCAAGCAAAACACAGATTCTCCACCGGTGTGAGCATATCGTTGAGCGCGGCGGCGTGGCCGAGATAAAGCGATTCCCGGTGAAAAGCCTCACGATCGGTACGAATCGACCGCCCACGCCAGCGCACCGTGCCGGCTTCAGGCAAGGCAAGACCAACGATCAGACGCAGCAGGCTCGTCTTACCGACGCCGTTCGGCCCCGCGACGCGCAACAAATCCCCCCCCGCCAGACGCAGGGCAAGGCCGCGAAACAGCAAGCGATCGCCCTTGAGGCAGGAAAGGTCTTCAGCTTCGAGCATGGGGACGGATTGAACCACAGCAAAGGCGGCACGGGAATGTCGTCGCAGCCTGCGTGCTGTTGAAAGTCTGTGATTTTGGTGTGGAGAAAAAGGGAATAAGTCGCTTTTTACTTGCCATAAAAATTTCTATCAACAATCCGTCCTGGCTTTCAAAGCGACTTCTCCAATACCTTTCAAGACAGTCAACATATTGTTTTGTAAAAACAAAATCATGTTGTCCACAGAAAACGAAGGTATATAGTCTTTATGTTTACTTCTGTTAACAAATAAAGAAAGAACAAACCAAAGGAAATTTTTTCCTCACAAGACCTCAGAATGGCGGATCGCCCGAAGCATCTCCACTTGCTTTGACTTCGCCGCCTACCGCATCGACGACCTCTGGCAACAAGCGCGAAAGCTCACCGGTCATCAGAGCGAATTCAGCGCTGAACAACGCCTCCGCGTCGTCTTCCGTTTGCTGATCGATCTGTTCGCGCACGACATCCAAAAAATCGATCCGCTTGATTTCGAGCTTTTCGGTCAAGATAAAGCTGATACGGTCGTCAAAGGTCAACGCAAGGCGGGTTGGCAGCTTGCCGGCGGCCAGATGGTCCTTTACTTCATCGCCGTCCAAGGGATGGCGTACATAGCGAACCGCGGACTTATCCTCCGTAACCGACCGCAGCTCGCAATCCTGGTCGATAGTGAAACCAACCGGGGCCTCGCCGGTAGCCAGCCAACCGGCCATCGCCGAGGCGGGGGATTTCGTCGTGTGCAACAAGGCGAGTGGGAAATTGTCCAGAGTCTGGCGCAATGCCTCCAACACCTCCTCGGCCCGCGCCGCGCTTACCGCATCGACCACAAGCCAGCCCTTGGCGGGATCTATCCACGCGAAGCAACGCCGCCGCCGAGTAAAGGCGCGTGGCAGAAATTCCCGGGTAACGTCCTCACGTAGATCCTTCAACTGCTTACGGCCGAGCTTATAGCCTTGCTTTTCGGCGATTTCCGCCGCGCGTTCGTCGGCTTCCTGCTTAACGACGGAGGAAGGTAGCAGCCTGTTTTCCAACCCGAGCGAAATCAACCATTGCCCGCCAATGGCATGCACCAACGCGCCCTCGCCAAAAGGGGGCAGCCAGCCATTGCTTTCCATATCCTGTCCCGAGCAGGAGCGGAAAGGTTTCTTCGCCAATTGCACTTCAAGCCGCTCGGCACTCATATCCCAGCCAGCCGGCAATCTATACAACTGGATATTTTTAAAAAACATAATATTCCTACTTGAAATTGGTATGAGAAAAAAAGAAAAACTATTGAGGTTGTTTTGATTCCGAAATCATACGGATTACTTTAAGCGTGTCGATATCGGACTGATGATAAGCTGAACGAACAAAATCAGCGTAGCGCGCATCTTCGCCGTCAGCATTTTCGGGTAGCGTGGTGATGTATTGAAAACGCAAGAAAAGTGAGCCTGGCTGGGGTTCTTCAATGCTGATGGTCAGTTTTCCACCCGAATGTTCTGAATTTTTCTCGGACTCGAAGCAGATCCATTCCATTTCACAAAAACTCACGCGGTCGCGGATAATCGTGCTGCCGAAACGCAATTCACGAAAAACAAAATCATTGTTTCGTTCGATAATTTCGCAGGAATCCAATCCAGGCAAGAAAGCACGGGCATCTTCGGCCCGACAAAGCAACCCGAACCATAAATCCTCACGCGTTAACGGAGCGTGTGTTGAATCTGAAAGATCATTTATTTCAATTAGATGCTCGAATTTCAAAATCAAACCCCATCTTTATTTCTGACTTCACCAACCACGGCGAACGAATAAAATATTCAGCACAATAATGTATTGTAAGATAAAAGTGCATGGGAAGAACTCCCTGTCGTGATCCCCTTCATGCTTAAATAGCCGGAACTGTTTCCGACTATAAAAATGAGTGTATTTCTATGCCTTTATCCCGTCATCGATCTGATTTGGATCAGTTGCCAGAGGAGGACGGTACTGTCGTTTCTTTGCAGAGTCTTGCTGCTGTTGCGCTCTTCGCCATTCTTTGTCTGGGATTTCACTGGTTCAGCCTGCAAGGCTGGGTACCGATTCTCGATAGCGCGAATCTGGCTCTGCATGAAGCAGGGCACCCTTTGGTCGGGTTGTTCAGTAGTCGTGCTTCGGTTTATGGCGGAACACTGTTCCAGATCGCCTTTCCAGTGGCCGCTGCATGGCATTTTTACCGTGCTTTTTCACCTGTAGGCATGGCGGCATCGTTGGTTTGGCTGGGCGAGAACCTGCTCAATATTGCCCGCTACATGGCCGATGCCCGTGATCAATTGCTTCCGTTGGTTGGTGGTGGTGATCACGATTGGACGGAAATTTTCAGTCGCTGGGGAATGCTTCATTCCGATAAACAGGTTGCGGGAGTGACTCGTTTCATTGCAGTTCTGTTGATCATTGGCGCCATCATCTGGCTTTACCGGAAATGGCAGGCCGGGAAGGAATAATCGGCTTCATTTCGTCGAATGGTGCGCGTGCGAGTTTTTTGAAGTCATCGTAGGCGGGCTCACCGAGGCCGACGAGGATGCCGCATCCGCCGCTGCGTATATACTCGTCCGCTTTCCACGCAAGCCCCGTGAACGGGGACGTTATCCGATAGAGGCAACGATCATGTTCGAGCACATCGACTCTTATCCTGGCGATCCGATTTTGACGCTCAACGAGGATTTTCAGCGGGATCCGCGTGATAACAAAATCAACCTGAGTATTGGTATTTATTTTGACGATGTGGGCCGCCTGCCGGTAATGAACGCGGTACGCGAGGCGGAGGCGGCGTTGTCGCGCAATATAGGGCCGAGCGCCTATCTGCCGATGGAAGGCGCGAGCGATTACCGCGAAGCGGTGCAGCATTTGCTGTTCGGCGCGGAGCATGCGGCGGTGCGGGATGGCCGCGTTGCCACGGTGCAGACGGTGGGCGGTTCTGGCGCGTTGAAGGTGGGCGCGGACTTTTTGCGGCGCTACTTCGGCGATGCCGAGGTTTGGTTGAGCGAACCGACGTGGGATAACCACCGCGCTATTTTCGAGGGCGCCGGCTTCAAGGTTCATGCCTATCCGTATTACGACCCGGCCACCGGTGGGCTGCGTTTCGATGCGATGTTGGCGGCTATCGCGGCGCTGCCGGCGCGCAGCATCGTGTTGCTGCATGCTTGTTGCCATAACCCGACCGGGGTGGATTTGTCGGTGGCACAGTGGAATACGCTGATTCCACTCATCCGCGAACGCAAGCTGATTCCGTTTGTCGATATGGCGTACCAGGGATTCGGCGACGGCTTGGCCGAGGATGCGTTTGCCGTGCGTGCGCTTGCCGATGCGGGAGTGTGTGCTTTTGTCGCCAATTCGTTCTCGAAGAGTTTTTCGCTGTATGGCGAGCGCTGCGGGGGTTTGAGTGTGATCTGCGGCGACAGGGCCGAGGCGGAGCGGGTCTTGGGCCAGTTGAAGGCGACGGTGCGGCGCAATTATTCCAGCCCGCCGGCACATGGCGCGCGTGTTGTGGCGGCGGTGTTGCGCACACCGGCATTGCGCGCCGAATGGGAACGGGAATTGAACGACATGCGCGCCCGTATCAAGGCGATGCGGGCGCGGTTGCACGAGGTATTGGCGGCGCGTTTGTCGAAGCGGCGCTGGGACTATCTGGTGGAACAACGCGGCATGTTCAGTTACACGGGATTGAGCGCGGATCAGGTGGATCGTCTGCGCAATGAATACGGTGTATATCTGGTCCGTTCCGGCCGGATGTGCATGGCGGGGCTGAATCGTGCCAACGTCGATGCAACGGCCGAAGCGTTGGCGGCATTGTTGGCCTGAAAATCGGCTTCAAGCGGTACGGACCCGGACGGGTACGGTCGGAACAAAGATAAAAACAATGATGGAGACACCGCATGCATGTCCGGACCGAGCTCGACCGTATTGCTATTGGCATAATGATACTGCTGTGCGCCACATGGGGCGTGCAGCAGACGGTCATCAAACTCGCCAACACGGGGATTTCACCGATCTGGCAGAGCACTTTGCGTTCTTTCGGCGCCGCGGTGCTGGTGTGGGCGTGGGCGAGGTCGCGCAAGGTGCGTCTGTTCGACCTTGAGGATGGTACCCTCGCCCCCGGTTTATTGGCCGGGGTGCTTTTTGCGCTTGAATTCGCCCTGATTTTTATTGCGCTGACCTTCACCACGGCATCGCGCGGAGTGATTTTCCTTTACACCGCACCGTTCTTCGTCGCACTTGGCGCACTGCGCCTGCTACCGCAGGAGCGGATGCGCCGCGCGCATTGGATTGGTATGGGGCTGGCTTTTGTAGGCGTCATGACCTTGTTTGGCGAGAATCTGCTGTTGCCCGCCGGCAGGGCGTGGATCGGCGATCTGCTGATGCTGGCGGCGGCCATGCTGTGGGCGGCAACAACGTTGACGGTGAAGGTATCTTCCCTGGCGCATGCGGCGCCGGAAAAAACATTGCTCTACCAACTCGTGGTATCGGCGCCGATACTGGCGGGCTTGTCGCTATCGCTGGGCGAGCCGGGGGTGTTCGCGCCGACGCCGTTGGTGTGGGCTTGCCTGGCGTTTCAGATCGTCGTGGTTACGGCAATGAGCTACCTTGCCTGGTTCTGGCTGGTCCGCCATTACCCAGCGACGAGTCTGTCCTCGTTTTCTTTTCTGACGCCGGTATTGGGTGTGCTGGCTGGCGGTGTATTGCTGAAGGAGCCATTGACGCCGGCGGTGCTCATCGCTTTGTTACTGGTCGGCATGGGCATCTGGGTCGCCAACCGGCCATCGACGGATTGAGGCTGACCGCGCCAGCGTCTAACGGTCGGAGTCGTCGCGCGCTTTCTTTTCTTCGTATTGGCGGATACGTTCTTCGTAACGGGCGCGGTCGCGCGCGGCCTGCTCGGCGCGGCCGGCCGCCTCGGCTTCGGCCTCGGCGCGTTTGCGGGCGCGCTCGGCATCGGCGGCGGCACGCTCGGCACGGGCTTGGGCATCGGCCTGCTTGGCGGCAGCGGCACGCTCGGCGCGAATGCGTTCAGCCTCCGCGTTGGGTTCGATAGTGGCATTGGGCGAGGGCGCGGACGGATCGCGCATTTCCGCGCTGGGTGTGCGTTCGAATACGGCTTGCTGTTTTTCGGCCAGATCGATTTTGCGCGCTTCGCTTTCCAATTGCCGGGCGTGCCTGACCGCTTCCAGACGGGTTTGCTTTGCTTCGTCGATGCAGCGGTTGACCAGGAATCGTTCGTAGCACTCCGGTTGAGCGGCGTGGTAGTCGGCTTCGGCTTGATCGCGCAAGGCTTTTGCCTCGCTCTTGAGGCGGGCGCTTCTTTCGCGCGCTTCCGCATTTGGGTCGGTATTTTCGTTCCGGGTTTCCGGCGCAATGTCCTGGGTAGCGCGCTGGGTGGTCGCGCTTTCCTCGATTGCGGCCTCCTCGGCTGCGGCTTTTTGGACGTAGGCGAGCGGAATGAGGCAGGCGAACAGAAGGGCGGCGGGACGGATCGACATGCGGTGGGGGGGGAAGAGATGAAGAAAAAGAAGGGAAGGGAAAAAGCGGGAAAGCCAGGATGCGTAGAATAGCGTTTTTTGACCCGCCGATAATGTTCCGCTTGTGATCCACTTTCGTAATCTGCGCCTTGCCCGTGGCGCCAAAACTTTGATCGAGGGCGCGAACGCGCAGATTTTTCCCGGCTGGCGGGTTGGCCTTACCGGCGCCAACGGCAGCGGAAAATCGAGCCTGTTCGCGCTGTTGCGCGGTGAATTGCACCCCGACCGGGGTGATCTGGAGATACCGCCTGGCTGGACGATCGCCCATGTGGCACAGGAAACGCCAGGGCTGTCGCAGCCGGCGATCGA
This sequence comes from Azoarcus sp., assembly GCA_031546845.1. Classification (GTDB taxonomy): domain Bacteria; phylum Pseudomonadota; class Gammaproteobacteria; order Burkholderiales; family Rhodocyclaceae; genus Azoarcus. Next base: position 56,627 of record JAVBJT010000018.1, read on the forward strand.
TTACGCGCTCGATGGCGATGCGGAGTTGCGCAGGATCGAGGCCGAACTGGCCAGCGCCGAGGCGGCGCACGATGACCTTCACAACGGTGCGCGCATTGGCGAACTGCATGCCCGTCTGGACGAGATCGGCGGTTACGCCGCGCGGGCGCGTGCGGCCGCGTTACTCGACGGCCTGGGTTTTTTGCCTACTGACATTGAACGCCCGGTAGCGGATTTTTCCGGCGGTTGGCGCATGCGGCTCAATCTTGCGCAGGCCTTGATGTGTCGCTCCGATCTGTTGCTGCTCGACGAACCGACCAACCACCTCGATCTGGACGCGGTGATCTGGCTTGAACAATGGCTGCGCGACTATCGCGGCACATTATTGCTGATTTCGCACGACCGCGAATTTCTCGATGCCTGCGTGACCCACATTACCCACATCGAACAGCAAAAGCTCACGCTCTACAACGGTGGCTACTCGGATTTCGAGCGCCAGCGCGCCGAGCGCCTCGCTCAACAGCAGGCCTTGTTCGAGCGCCAGCAGCGCGAAGTGGCGCATATCGAAAACTATATCCGGCGTTTTCGCGCCAAGGCAACCAAGGCGCGCCAGGCGCAAAGCCGCATCAAGGCGTTGGAGCGCATGGAGCGGATCGCCGCGGCGCATGTGGATACGCCGTTCTCGTTCGGCTTTCGCGCCAGTCCGGCAGCGCCCGATCCGCTACTACGCATCGAGGAAGGGGCTGTCGGCTACGGCGGGCGCACGGTATTGGAGCGGATCGAGCTCACCTTGCGGCCGGGCGAGCGCGTCGGCCTGCTCGGGCGCAATGGCGCCGGTAAATCGACGCTGATCAAACTGCTTGCCGGCGAATTAGCGCTTGCCGCTGGGCAGCGGCTGGAAGGCAAGGGGCTGGCGGCGGGGTATTTCGCCCAGCACCAGCTCGAAACCCTGCGCGCGGACGAATCGCCGCTACAGCATCTGACGCGTCTCGACCCGGCCACGCGCGAACAGGAACTGCGCGACTACCTCGGTGGCTTCGATTTCCGTGGCGATGGCGGTGGCGTATCGACGCCGGCGACTACACCCTGCGGGCCGTTTTCCGGCGGCGAAAAATCGCGTTTGGCGCTGGCGCTGCTGATCTGGCGCCAGCCCAATCTGCTGCTGCTCGATGAGCCGACCAACCACCTCGACCTGGAAATGCGCCACGCGCTTACGCTGGCCTTGCAGGATTACGAAGGTGGCATGGTGCTGGTATCGCACGACCGCGCGTTGCTGCGCACTACCTGCGACCGTTTTCTGCTGGTGGACGACGGCTGCGTACAGCCTTTCGATGGCGATTTGGACGATTATCGCGATTGGCTTGCCGCCCGCCGCGCTGCCACCAACACGATGCAATCCTCCGACCGTGCCGTCGACAAGGCCGCCCGCAAGGCCGAGCGCGAAGAGGCCGCCGCCAATCGCCAAGCCCGGCTGGCCGAACGCCGGCCATTGGTGAAGGAACTGGAACAGATCGAAAAAAAGCTGGCTGGCTGGCAAAGCGAAAAACAAGCCGCCGATACCCGCATGGCCGATCCAGCGCTATATGCCGCCGGCGCGGACACGGCACAGGTTTCCGCGCTGCTCAAGCGCCAGGGAGAACTGGCCGGCTGGATCGACGAAGCCGAGCTGCGCTGGTTGGAAATTTCCGCGCGGCTGGAAGAGTTGGCGGGGGATTGAGGCGGATTTCCTAAACAGGCGTGGAACGATGAAACAAGCGCTCAGGCGGCGGCGAGCCAGCGCTGAGGGTCGATGTTCCACTTCTCGAAATCCTCGTAGCCGGCGATATGGTCCTGGCTGCGGCGCAGGTCGATGTTTTCCGGCGGCAGGTAATAATTTCCCTTGGTGTGGAAGATCACCAGCACGTTCGGCTGCATCAACTGCTCGGGATGCTGTTCCTGTACCACCGCCAAACGGCCGCTTTCCAGCCGTACCAGGGAGCCGGTGGGGTAAAGGCCGACGCCGCGGATAAAGGCCTGCACCAGTTCGGGGTTGAAGTGGAACTTGCTCCATTCCAGCAGCTTGCGTAGCGCCTCAGTGGGCGGCATGCCTTTGTGGTAGACGCGGTTGGAAGTAATGGCGTCGTAGACGTCGACAATGGCGCCCATCTGCCCGTAAATGCTGATTTCGCTGCCCTTGAGCTTGTTCGGGTAGCCGGTGCCGTCGAAACGTTCGTGGTGTTGCGCGGCGACGTCGAGAGCGATCTGGTGGATGCCCGGCGTATCCATCAACAGCAATTTGCTCTGTACGACGTGGGACTTCATCTTTTCGAATTCAGCGTCGGTGAGCTTGGCCGGCTTGTTCAGGATGCTGTCGGGTACCTTGGCCTTGCCGACGTCGTGCAGCAGCGCGCCGATGGCGATTTCGCGGATGATTTCGCGCGGCAGTTCGAGCGTGCGGGCGAAGGACACCATCAGCGCGCATACCGATACGGAATGCAGAAAGGTGTAATCGTCGTGGCTTTTCAGGCGTGCCAGCGGCAGGAGTGCATCGCGTTGGCGGAAGATGGAATCGACGATGCCCTCGACCAAGGGTTCGATCTGTTCCACTTCGATCTGGCGGCCCAGGCGAATGTCACCCATCATGTTGCGCACGATGCGGTTTGCTTCGCCATGCAGGTTACGCGCGCGGCGCATTTCATCCGCCACCGAAACCAGCGGTTGCTGCGAGCTCGATATGATGGCTTCGATCTGCTCATCCACTTTATGCGCGTGCTCTTCCAGCGTGGGCGCATCGTCGATGTCGAGGCCGCGTTCGGTATCGATATAAATTTCGTGTACGCCGATGGCGCGGATTTTCTCCAGCGTCTGCTCATCATTGACCGCGAAACGGCTACGTACGAAATTGTGATCGAGCCAACCGCAGTTCAGGTCGTGGATATACATGCCTGGCTGCAACTGTTCGATCGGTATCAGCTTGATCATCTTCAACACCCGAGTGGACGGAATTAGTATGGCTTTTCCCGGCGCGGCAATCCACCCCGATTGGGCCGGCGGCGGGAAATCCGCCACAATTCCGGCAATAATTCCATCCGCCTGCGCATGGGGTGGCGCCGGGGGCCGATGCTAGAATCCACGCTTTGCCGTTTACCGCCTACAGGAGCCTCCGTGCAGATCGTTTGCCTCGACCTTGAAGGTGTGCTGGTCCCGGAAATATGGATTGAATTCGCCGAGCGTACCGGCATTCCGGAACTGCGCCGCACCACGCGTGACGAACCCAATTACGACACGCTGATGAAATATCGGCTCGACATTCTGGCGCGGAAAAAACTCGGCCTGCCCGATATTCAAAAGGTGATCGCCGACATGGGGCCGATGCCCGGCGCGCGCGCCTTTCTCGATGCGCTGCGCGAGCGTTACCAGGTGGTGATCCTGTCCGATACCTTCTACGAATTCGCCCATCCGCTGATGCGCCAACTTGGCTGGCCAACGTTGTTCTGCCACAGCCTGGAAGCTGGCGCCGATGGCATTCTGGTGAATTACCACCTGCGCATGCCGGACCAGAAGCGCGAAGCGGTGAAGCGTTTCAAGGAATTGAACCTCAAGGTCGTCGCCGCTGGCGATTCCTACAACGACACCGCGATGCTAGGCGAGGCCCACGGCGGCATCCTGTTCCATCCGCCGGAAAACGTCGTGCGCGAATTTCCGCAGTATCCGGTGGTGCGCGACTATGACGCGCTACGCGCGGAAATCGACAAGGCGTTCGCGCGCAACGCTTGAACGGAGCGCGGACGAAACGGCTCGATTGGCTGGCGGTCCGAGCCAGCCGGGGGAATAGAGCAATCAAACAGCAAACATTGCCGGGTACGCCTGCATGCTGTTCCCCCCACTAATCGGAACCCTGATTCGTTGTACGGTTGTGGCGCTCGTTTTTGCGCAGCCGTACCTTGGGTTCGCAGCGGGTTTGGTGATGCTGTTCCTGGTTTCTGGTTTACCAACGGCGTCGGCATTGCCTGGACAAATCCGCCGCTGAGAAAGCTGTACAAACTGAAAACCGGGTTATGGCTTCTGACAGCGGGTGTAATCCTGCTCGCCAATCTGTATTACCACCATGCGGCGAGAAGTGCGGCGGATACCGCGGTTGCCGCCGTCCTCGACTACAGGCGGGTGAACGGCGTTTTTCCCGAAAGCCTTCCGACCGCCGGCTTGAAAGAACCCCAGACCGACTGGCCGGTCTTTTATTCTCTACAGGAAAGCGAACCGCAGTTGCGCTACCACGCAACCTACACGATCTTTCCCGCTTACTACTATTACGATTTCGGAAAGCGGAACTGGTACGTTATTCACCATTGATCATTACGGCAACCATGCCGGATTGCGAATAGAGCATGGCTGAAAATCGCATGCAGTTTCGTCCTCTGATTGGAACGTCGGTTCGCTGCATGCTTGTGGTTTTTTTCTGCGCCCAGGTCCATGGCGGATTTATGATGCTGTTCGTTCTGCCCTTTCTGGTGGCCGGGCTGATTTATTGCTTTTATGCAGCCTGGAAAACCCCCGAACGGCGCAGACTGGAGAAATGGAAGGCCGGGATGTGGTTTTTGACGGTCGGCGGTATTGCGTCGGCCCATGTGTATTACCACCACGCAGCCAGAGAAACGGCGGATACCGTGTTGGCTGCTATCTTCCGCTACGAACGAGAACACGGTGCGTACCCGGAGAATCTTCAGGCTGTGGGTCTGGAGGCGCGGCCTGCTTGGCGAGTCGCTTATGTCGCACAAGACGGTAAGCCATTTTTGTTTTATCCGGCGACTTTCATTGTTTTCGATATGTATATCTACAACTTCGAACGCCGGTCGTGGGTATATGTGCCGGACTGATCCGGCAAATACCCGATAGATACCGGATAATCCATCCATCCCGAAATCACCGCGCGCTATGAACCCGCCCCGCGCGATAACCAGACATTCATCAATCATGCACCGCGAACGTTTCTTCACCCTTTCCGCCTCCTGTCCCGACCGCGTCGGCATTGTCGCCCGCGTGTCGGGCTTCATCGCCGAACATCAAGGCTGGATTCTTGAAACCTCGCTGCATGCCGAACCGCCTCAGGAGGGTGAGGAGGTTGGGCGGTATTTCATGCGGATCGAGATCAAGGCGTCGTCGCTGCCTTTCCATCTGGCCGAGTTTCGTGACCGCTTCCGTCCGCTGGCTAAAGAGTTGGATATGGACTGGAAGATCAGCGATTCGGCGGTGAAGAAGCGGGTGGTGATGCTGGTGTCGAAGCAGGAGCATTGCCTTTACGATCTGCTTTCGCGTTGGCAGTCGAAGGAGCTGGATATCGAGATTCCGTGCGTGATCTCGAACCACGACAGCCTGCGCGGTTTCGTCGAGTGGCACGGCATTCCCTTTCATCATGTATCGGTGACGGCCGACAACAAGGCCGCCGCCTACGCCGAGGTACAGCGCATTTTCGAGGAGGTGCGTGGCGATACGATGGTACTGGCGCGTTACATGCAGATTCTGTCGCCCGATCTGTGCACCGCTTATCCGGGGCGTATCATCAACATCCACCACAGTTTTCTACCCAGCTTCGTTGGCGCCAAGCCCTACCATCAGGCTTACGCCAAGGGGGTGAAACTGATCGGCGCGACTTGCCATTACGTAACCGCCGATCTGGACCAGGGGCCGATCATCGAGCAGGACGTGATCCGTATCGACCATTCCGACTCGGTGGAAGACATGGTCCGTTACGGCAAGGATATCGAGAAGACCGTGCTGGCGCGTGGCTTACGCTATCACCTTGAAGACCGTGTGTTGACGCACGGCAACAAGACGATCGTTTTCCGTTGAAATGCCCGTCGCCATCAGACGTCCCGATCGCTGTCCGCCAGTAGGAGCCGAAGCATGACCGTAAGCATTTGGCGTCCGCCGTATCTGTCGCGCCGTTTCGTCCCGGTGTGGCAGCGCAACTTCCTCGTCTGGCGCAAGCTCGCCCTGCCTTCGGTGCTGGGTAATCTGGCCGATCCGGTGATCTATCTTTTCGGCCTTGGTTTCGGCATCGGCATGCTGGTGCCGCAAATCGGCGGCACGTCGTACATCAGCTTTCTCGCCGCCGGCATGGTGTGTTATTCGACAATGAACTCGGCGACGTTCGAGGCCTTGTATTCCGGTTTCTCGCGCATGCACGTGCAGCGCACGTGGGATGCGATCCTTAACGCGCCGGTAGCGTTGGATGACGTGGTGTTTGCCGAATTGGTGTGGGCGGCGTCGAAGGCCTTGCTGTCGGGCGCGGCGATTCTGCTGGTCGTCACGGTATTCGGTTTGGTGGAAACGCGTTACGTGGCGTGGCTGCTGCCGTTGGTTTTTCTCGTCGGCCTGAGCTTTGCCGCGCTGGGTCTGATCATGACCGCGCTGGCGCCGAGCTACGACTTTTTCATGTACTACTTTACCCTGTTCATCACGCCGATGACCTTGCTGTCGGGCGTGTTCTTTCCGCTCGAACAACTTCCCGCGCCGCTACGCGCCGTTACCGCGTTGTTGCCACTGAGCCATGCGGTGGAACTGGCCCGTCCGCTGTTGCTCGGCCAGGTGCCGGACGGCATTGTGCTTCACCTCGGTGTGCTTGCCGCGTATGCCGCACTCGCGTTCTGGTTCGCGCTGGCGCTGATGCGTCGCCGTCTGCTCAAGTAGACGCGTGCCGCATTGCTTTTGAGCCGCCGGCATAGGCTGGAATACGGTTGGAGTCTGCGATGACTAATACCATTACCGATACCTTGATCGTACTCACCAACCTGCCCGACGCCACCAGCGCCGCTGCGTTGGCTGGACATCTGGTGAATGGACGGTTTGCTGCCTGCGTGAATATTCTCGCGCCATGTACGTCGGTGTACCGCTGGCGCGGCGAGGTGGAAACCGCAACCGAGGTGCCGCTGCTGATCAAAACCACCACGGCGCGCTATGCCGCGCTGGAAGAAGCGATCCGTGGGCATCATCCTTATGAGTTGCCGGAAATCGTCGCCCTGCCCGTCGCATCGGGCCTTGCCGCTTATCTTGATTGGGTTGCCGCCGAAACCGCGCCGACTTGCGCTTGAAGGCAGACCTGGGCCGGGTTTAGCCGAACAAGGAATGCAGCATTTTTGCGCACAGCAGAACCAGCACGCCGGCAAAGATCTTTTTCAGTACCACGACCGGTAAACGATGTGCGAGCCGTGCGCCAAGCGGTGCGGTGAACATACTGGCGAGCGCCACCAGCACCAAGGCCGGCAAATAGATAAAGCCGATGGTGTAAGCCGGCAAATTGGGCGCGCCCTGGCCATTGACGAGATAGCCCACCGTGCCGGCAATGGCAATCGGCAAGCCGATGGCGGCCGAGGTGCCGATGGCGTTCTGCATCTTGACGTTGCACCAAGTCATGAACGGTACCGACAACGATCCGCCGCCGATTGCCACCAGCGCGGAAATACCGCCGATACCCAAACCCACCGCGCTGAGACCAAGCATGCCGGGCAGTTCGCGCGAAGGTTTGGGTTTGACGTTGATCAGCATCTGCACTGATACGTAAGCCATGAAGCAGCTGAAAAAAATCGCCAGCGCTCGTGAGTCGATGTGTGAAGCGAGAAAGGTGCTGCCAAAGGTGCCGACGAGAATGCCCGGCGTGATCGCTCGCACGACCTCCCAACGCACCGCGCCATGCTGGTGATGCGCGCGCACGCTGGAGGCCGAGGTGATGATGATGGTCGCCATCGACGTGCCGAGTGCTAGATGCACGGCCTGTTCGCGGGGAAAATGCTGCGCGAGAAAAAGAGTGGTGAGCATCGGTACCATGATGGCGCCACCGCCCACGCCGAGCAGGCCGGCGAAAAAACCGACAAAAACGCCAAGCAGCGGATACGCCAGCCACCAGGGATCAAAAACCATCGTTGCCCAGCTCCCTTCCCAGTTTTTTATCCAGACCCATGAGTTCGCGCGTGATGAAACGCCATTCGTCCACATCCACCGGTGTGATGGATAGCCGGTTACCCCGGGCGAGCACGCGCATGCCCGCGAGCGCTGGTTGGGCGCGCAATTCAGTTAGCGGGACGAAGCGGGTTTTGCGCACGAAGCGCACATCCACGTTGAACCATCGTGGTGCGTCCGGTTTGGCGGCGGGATCGAAGAAGCGGTTGCTGGAATCGAACTGGGTGGCATCCGGGTAAGCCTCGCTCGCCACCCGTGCAAGACCGGCAATGCCCGGTTCGGCGCAGCTTGAATGGTAGAACAGCACCGCGTCGCCTTGCGCCATCTGGTTGCGCATCAGATTGCGTGCTTGGTAGTTGCGCACGCCGTACCACGGCACGGTTTGCTCCGGCATTGCCGCCAGATCGTCAATGGAGCAATCGGCGGGTTCGGATTTCATCAGCCAGTAGCGCATGCTTTTTCCTCCTCCGAAAAAACCGATAAGCAAGCGGGAGAAAAATAAAGGGTTGCGGCTTTCGCTCGCAACCCTTTCGTGTTCTGGTGGGGGCACAAGGATTCGAACCTTGGACCTACTGATTAAGAGTCAGCTGCTCTACCAACTGAGCTATACCCCCGAAATCTCTTTTGCTGCCGCCGGCTGGAGTCGCTAACGATTCCGCTCAGCATAAGCCAAGAATGTTAACGTGTTATTGCGCAAGGCGCAACTTGAAGCATGAAAAATAGAGCCTGTAAATTGAACTGTGCAGCTGGGTCTTGAGGCGTCGCTGTCGGCTGACAGAGAATGGGCAGATGCGCTCTCCGAGGCTTGGTGCAAGAACTGGAACAGACCGCCAAGACGCGGTGGGAAAGGTGAGTTAGGTAAAAACGGAAAAATGCGATACCTCACATCAAGGAACGTAAATGGAACAGCTTCACCGCACTGACTACGGAACTGCGGCGGCGGTCCGATACTTTCGGCGGCTATTTGCCCTCCTTGCGGGAATCAGCCTCTGGATACTCGCGGGGATACAGGGAGGATGCGCAACGATGCCTGGGCAAGGGTTATCCGAGTGGGCGGGGTTTTACTATGGAGGAGGTTTGGGTAATGGTTACCGTATTGATGTAGATGGGACTTTCGAGTGGGAAGGGATAACCCCTGTGGGTGGCGATATCGTTGACCACAGCCATGGCACAGGGAAAGCCTCTTACGACGACGGTACGATCACACTGCGGTTCGACACCTTGGGAGGCGTTCCGGGCTATTACCGCAAAGGGAGAGTCATACCGCTTTGCCGCGATTACAGCGGAGGGATACCACTTGCTGCTTGACGATAGCACCTTGCGTGGGTACGTCAATCAGGTCAATAACCATGATTCGTATTTGATAGACGCGAGATACTTGCTGCATCGTGTCGCGGACATCGAAGGCGGACGGATTCACAGTACCGGGGAAAAAATCCCGCTCCGCAATTTGCATTATCTTGTGGCTTTGGAAACAAACACAGCCGATCCAACCGTGGGACGGATTCAGTTGCGTAACAGTCTCCCCCCCCAGTATGCATCCCGTGTGCTGGCGCGTCCGATCGAAGGTCGGGTGACGCAGATAAATGCGCCCACGGACGGTAAGCCATTCGAACTACGGATGACGACCAACCTGGGGACGCACCACGGCGTATTCGTCGGTATGCGGCTTTACATCGGCGACCGGCGCCTTGACGCGGTGGTTGAGCAGGTTGACGCAGAGTCTTGTATCGTCACGGCAGCCAAAGTGACAGGCTGGAACGATCCTGTCGTCGGCACGAGGGTATCCAGTTCACGTATGCGCTGATCACCGAGCAGTCCAATCGTCATCGTGCGCGAGATCGCGCACACCGTCGGGGAAAGTGTTGCCAACAGCAACAACCGTTACGCTGGTTGCTTCCGCGCTCGACAGCACCCACGGCTCGAAAAATCAGGGTGAAAGTACCCGCCCGCCACGGCGGCGCGCGCCAATGCCAGCCAAGCCACCCAAGCCATGGCGGCCATGCGCGTGGCAAATGGCGCAGGCGAGTGCGTCGGCGGCATCTGGGCTGGGTTGGCCTTCGAGGCTCAGCAGGCGTTGGACCATATGTTGTACTTGTTCCTTGGCGGCTTTACCGTGACCGACCACGGATTGTTTGACCTGTAGCGCGGTGTATTCGGCTACCGGCAGATCGCAGGAAACAGCGCCGCAGATGACCGCGCCGCGTGCCTGGCCGAGTAGCAGGGTGGATTGTGGGTTGACGTTGACGAACACTTTCTCCACTGCCGCTACGTCCGGTGTGTAAGCGGCGATGATTTCGCGCACGCCGTCGAGCAGCGTCTTCAAGCGCTCGGGCAATTCACCGTCTTTGGTTTTGATACAACCGCTGGCGATATAGCACAAGCGGTTGCCGGTCACGTCGATAAGGCCGAAGCCGGTGGAGCGCAAACCGGGATCGAGGCCGAGAATACGCGTGGGAACGAGAGCCTGGGCGCTTGGTGTGATCATCAGGCGGCGACTACCGCCGTGCCGCTAACGCAGACCATCAGCATGCCGTTGTCGGCACCGAGCACTTCGTAATCGATGTCGATCCCGACAATGGCATTGGCGCCGAGCTTCTGCGCCTGCTCGGCCATTTCTTCCATTGCCACTTTACGTGCATCGGCCAGCGTGCGCTCATAAGCCCCGGCCCTGCCACCAACAATGTTACGGACCGATGCGAACAGGTCTTTGACGATATTGGCGCCGATGATTGCCTCACCGGTAACAACGCCGAGGTAACGTTGGATCGGATGACCTTCGAGTGTGGGAGTGGTGGACATTTGCATGGCGGAAACTCCATGGAATAGAACCGTTATTCTAGATTGTTAGGCGCAATGCCGTATGTACTTGTGAGTAGGTGCTGGGTGGGTTCTCCTTCGCACTGCGCTGATACACTGGGCTTCGCGCAATCCAATGCCATAAGCAATTCTTCCAGCTTGGTGCCCCTCTGCTTGTTCTTCAAATCTTGTTCCACGTGAAACCATATGGATGTTAATTTTTCTCTCGTCATGCTTGGGTTCGCTGCTTTTTTTGCCGGTTTTGTCGATGCCATTGTTGGCGGAGGCGGTTTGATTCAGGTTCCCGCGCTCTTTACTGCGTACCCTCAACTTTCACCCGCGACTTTGTTCGGCACCAATAAATTGGCGGGTATTGTTGGAACGACGAGCGCGGCGGTGCAGTATGCTCGACGGGTGGCCGTTCCATGGAAGGTTGCACTGCCCGGTGCCATTGCCGCCTTGATCGGCTCCTGGCACGGAGCCAAGGCTGTCGTCTTGCTGCCGCCGACCGTACTGCGTCCGTTGGTTCTTGTGCTGCTGATCCTGGTTGCGTTGTATACCTTCTTGCGCAAGGATTGGGGTGCAACATCCCGGCGTCTAAGCTACGACCATCGCTCGATCGCAATCATCATCGCCATTGGTGGAGTCATTGGTTTTTACGATGGTTTTTTTGGTCCGGGTACGGGTAGCTTTTTGATCTTTCTGCTCATACGATTTTTAGGTATGGATTTTTTGCGCGCATCGGTGACGGCAAAAATACTCAATGTTGCAACCAACCTGGCCGCTATTGTTTCTTTCGCTAGCCATACTCAATTGCTTTGGCTGCTTGGTGGAATCATGGCGGTGTGTAATTTGAGTGGTGCTGTGATGGGGTCGCGCATGGCGTTGAAACATGGCGTCGGCTTTGTACGCAAGATGTTTCTTGGCGTGGTTGCCGCGTTGATCGCTAAGCTGACCTACGACATCGTATTCAGTTAATGCTCCGGCGCGGAGTGCGTTGTTTCACGTGAAACAAGATTCAATGTGCAAGAAATTCCTCAAGAATATTAATGACTTGGATAGCATGGTAGAATAGACGGCTTTGACCTACCGGCTATTGGCAATGAATGGACTTCATCTGATCGCCGACCTTTATCGTTGTGGTGGCGCCGGCAGTGCGCTGTGCGAACGGGAGGCTCTCGAGGCGATGTGCGTGCATGAGTGCCGCGATGCGGGGCTGACGCCGTTGGGGACGTATTTTTATCAATTCCACGATGACGCGGGTAAGGCTGCGGGCGTGACCGGGACCGTCGTGTTGGCCGAGTCTCATCTGGCCATCCACACATGGCCGGAAAGCGGCGACATCACCCTGGATGTCTATGTCTGCAATTACTCCCGTGATAACAGCGAGCGCGCGCGTAAGGTATTTCGCCGTGTAATCGAGCACATGGCACCGGAAAGTTCTGTCGTTCACACCGTTGTGCGCGGCAGGCCCGATGCGGTGGACAAGGCGGACTCGCCGACGCATTTCCAGGAAAACCCGCTGCCGCTCGGTACCGTGGCGCACGCAAGAGCGCTTCGATGAGCCATGCCGTGTCGTCGATGGGAGACGACTTGCTGTTTGAGCATCTGAACGACGACGCAGGATTTTTTATCCGTGGCGGTCGTTTGCTCGAGCGCGGTCGTTCCGCCTACCAGGACTATGAAGTCTGGGATACGCCTGCTTTCGGTAAGCTGTTCCGTCTAGATGGCTGTTTCATGACTTCGGAGCGCGACGAGTTCTATTACCACGAGAACTTGATTCAGGTTCCCGCGCTGACGCATCCCCTGCCCCGCCGTGCGTTGATTATCGGCGGTGGCGATGGCGGTTCGGCGGAAGAGCTGTTCAAGCATCCGTCGATGGAGCGTGTCGTGCTCGTCGAGCTGGACGAGAAGGTCATCGATATCGCCCGCGCTCATCTGCACGCGGTGCATCGCGGTGCGCTCGACGATCCACGGTTGGATATCCGGATTGGCGACGGTTTGACCTACGTCCATGAATCCGCGCCTGCCGCCGGGGAGAAATTCGATCTCATCGTGTTGGATTTGACTGATCCGGTAGGGCCGGTCGAGGCGCTCTACGGTGTGGATTTTTTTCGCGCGTGCCGGCGTTTGTTAACGCAGGAAGGGGCAATTACGCTGCATATCGGCGCGCCGGTCTTCCAGCCACAACGGGTTGCCGGTCTGGTGGCGGCGCTGCGCGCGGTTTTCGCCCTAGTGCGTCCGTACTTTCTCTACGTTCCTCTGTACGGCAGCTTGTGGGGCATGGCCTGCGCATCCGATACGTTGGATCCTGCGGCCCTGTCCGCCACCGAAATCGAAGCGCGTATTAGCGCACGGAAGATTTCCCTATTGCAGCACTACAATGGCTTAGTCCACTGCGCTCAATTCGTTCTTCCCAACCACCTGCGCGCGCTGCTTGTCGGTTGATGTGGCGCGATGTGGTAATTCGCGCGCCTTATCGACACCTGCCGCCATTTTTCCTTCGTGCTTGCCACGCCGCCACCTTGCCGTGACTCGACTCTCCCAGCGTAACCGCCCTGCTCCCACCCATTCGTCGTTACCGCTGGATAGTCTCGGCTATGCGTTGTTGCAAGCGGCGGAGCTGGTCGCCGTGGTTCTCGATGGCGGTAACCTGACCGATGCCTTTGAGGCGCTGCGCCAGGCCAATCCCGCATGGAGCGATGCCACGCGCGGCGCGATACGCGATTTGGCGTGGACGACACTGCGCGATTACGGGCGTGGCGATGCTGTTTTGCGCCACTTGTTGCGCACACCGCCGCCTTCTTTCATCCGCGCTTTGTTGCTGGTGGCGCTGCTGCGCCTGGCGCAGCGACCGGAGCAGGCTCATACCGTCGTCGATCAAGCCGTGGATGCGGCGGCCGTTGTAATGCCCGGCTTTAAAGGCATGGTCAATGGCGTGCTGCGTAACGTGTTGCGCCAGTCCGGCGCGTTGACGGTCTGGCGTGAGGGGAGCGATGAGGCGCGTTACCGCCATCCCGCGTGGTGGATTACTGCGGTGCGCAACGCACACCCGGCCGCCTGGGAGGCGATACTGGCTGCCGGTAACAGCCATCCGCCGATGAGTCTGCGGCTGAATGCACGCCGCGATTGCGCTGCGTCGCAGGCGCGTTTGCAGGCCGGAAATCTGAGCGCGCGGCAGTTGATCAATGGCGCGCTGCTGCTCGAACAGCCGCTTGCTGTTTCGCGCCTACCCGGCCACGTCGAGGGGGATTTGTCGGTGCAGGACGCCGGCGCGCAGTGGGCGGCCATTTTGCTCGATCCGCAAGCGGGCGAGCGTGTGCTCGATGCTTGTGCCGCGCCCGGCGGAAAAACAGCGCATCTGCTGGAGCGGGCGGATATCGAATTGCTCGCGCTCGATATCGATCCGCGCCGCGTCAATCGCGTCCGCGCCAATCTCGATCGTCTCGGCTTGTGTGTTTCCGATCCAGGCGGGCGCAACCGCAGCGTCGATATTCGCGTTGCCGATTGCCGCGATCTCGCCGCTTGGTGGGACGGCCGCCCGTTCGACCGCATTCTGGCCGATGTGCCCTGCTCCGCCTCCGGCGTGGTCCGGCGCCATCCGGATATCAAATGGCTGCGCCGGCGCAAGGATGTGGCGGCTTTCGCCGCGCAGCAACGGGATATCCTCGACGCGCTTTGGCAGACGTTGGCGCCCGGTGGCACAATGCTTTATGCCACCTGCTCGGTCTTCGACGAGGAAAATCGTCTTCAGATCGAGCATTTTCATACCCGCCACCCGAATGCCGAATGCTTGCCGATCGAAGATCGGCCCGCGCTTCAGCTATTACCGACCGCCGAACATGACGGTTTTTACTATGCCCTGCTGCGTAAAAACGGGTAAAGCCGCGCTCTGGCGACGGCTTACGGTTTGGTGCGCCGTGTTTTTGTGTGCCGCATTCGCGGCGCTGACGGTGCCGGCGACGCTTGCGCGCGCCGCCGAACAAGAAGTCACCATCACGCATGCCGAGATCGTGCCGGACACCGACGGTTATGTGCTTAACGCCGATATCGATTTTGAGCTCAATCCTCGCCTGGCCGATGTCATTACGCGCGGCGTGTCGCTTTATTTCGTTACCGAGGTGGTGATCGAACGGCCGCGCTGGTATTGGTTCGACGCCGTGGTGACGGAGCAGGCGCTCAACTACCGCTTGTATTACCACGCTATTACCCGCAGTTACCGGCTATCCATAGGCAGCTTCCATCAGAATTTCGACAGCCTCGAAGCCGCCGTGCGCACCATGCAGCGCGTGCGAAACTGGCAAGTCGCCGATAAGGATGAGTTGCAAGCTGGCGTATCGCACGAAGTGTCCTTGCGTTTTCGCCTCGATACCAGCCAGTTGCCCAAGCCGTTTCAGGTGACCGCGATCGGTAGCCACGATTGGAATCTGGCGTCCGACTGGCAACGGTGGATGTTCTTGCCGGGAACGCCGACTTCCCGATGAAACGCATCGCGCTCGCCATCGTTGCGGCATTGGCCGGTATATCGCTGTTCTTGCTCACGTCGGCAAGCGCGAATACCGATCTGTTCGCCAGCATTTACCCCTATTTGCTGGCGCTCAACGGGATTGCAGCAGTGGCGCTGGCGGGGTTGGTCGCTGTCCAGTTGCGTGGTCTGTGGCGGGAGTGCCGCGCGCGCCAGTTCGGCTCCCGTCTCAAATACCGGCTGGTGTTGATGTTCGCGCTGATGGCGCTGGTGCCCGGTGTGCTGGTTTATGCGGTGTCGCTTCAGTTCGTCGTTCGCAGCATCGAATCCTGGTTCGACGTGCGCGTGGATTCCGCGCTCGAAGGCGGCATCGCCCTGGGACAGAACGCGCTCGATTATCTCGTCGGGCAAGTCGCCTCGAAGGCGCGCGACATGGCGCTCGACCTTGAAGAGAGTGAGCAGATCGCGCCCATACGGCTGAACCGGCTACGTGAAGCCGCCCAGGTTGAAAGCGCCACGGTGTTCGCCCTGAATGGGCAGGCGCTCGCCTCTTCGACCGACGATGTTGCGCAACTGATACCCGATCCACCGCCTTCAAGCCAACTGCGCCAGGCGCGACAAACCCAGTACGTTCATACCATCGACACGCAAGCGAACGGGCGCCTGGTGATCCGCGTGCTGGTGTCGATTCAGCCCCGTTTTCTGACGGGTGAGCCTTATATTCTGCAACTGACCCAATCGGTACCTGAAACCTTTGCGCGTCATGCCGATGCGGTGCAGGAGGCTTACCGCGATTACCAACAGCTCACGCTTGGCCGCGCCGGCCTGAAGCGCATTTATACGCTGACGCTGACGTTGACGCTGCTGCTCGCACTGCTGACCGCCGTGGCCGTCGCCTTTGTTCTGGCGCGCCGGCTGGTGGCGCCGCTGCTGATTCTGGCCGAGGGCACGCAGGCGGTGGCGCAAGGCGATTTCAGCCCGCGCCAGGCGTTGCCGGCGCGCGATGAGTTGGGCGTGCTCACCCAATCCTTCAACCAGATGACGCGGCAGCTGGAAGAGGCGCGCGGCGTTGCCGACCGCAATCGCGCGGCCGTGGAGTCGGCCCGCGCCTACCTCGAAAGCGTTCTCGCCAACCTGTCCACCGGCGTGCTGGCTTTTACCGCCGAAGGCTCGCTGCGCGCGGCCAACCGTGGCGCACTGGATATCCTCGCCGACGATCTGACCAGCTTCGAGGACATTACGTTGGAACAGTGGCCGCGCCATGAAGCTTTCCGTGATGCGTTGCTGGAGGGGTTTGCCAGCAACGAGGGCGATTGGCATGAGCAAATCGAAATACAGGTGAAGGACCACCAGCCGCTTACGCTGCTGGTGCATGGTTCGCGCTTGCCATACAACGGTGGCCTCGTCGTCGTGTTCGACGATATTTCGCGCCTCATCGCCGCTCAGCGTACCGCCGCCT
Source organism: Azoarcus sp. (assembly GCA_031546845.1). Lineage (GTDB taxonomy): Bacteria > Pseudomonadota > Gammaproteobacteria > Burkholderiales > Rhodocyclaceae > Azoarcus. Next base: position 73,261 of record JAVBJT010000018.1, read on the forward strand.
GGGCCGAGGTCGCGCGCCGTCTGGCCCACGAGATCAAGAACCCCTTGACGCCGATCCAGCTTTCCGCCGAGCGTCTGGCCTTCAAGCTTGCCGATCGTCTGGACGATGATGGGCGCGAAATGCTCGAACGCTCCACGCAGACTATTGTGAACCAGGTCGAGGCGATGAAGAACCTGGTCAACGCCTTCCGCGACTACGCGCGCCTGCCAGTGCCGATGTTGGGCGCGTTCGATCTCAACGGGCTTATCAACGAATTGCTCAACCTTTACGAAAGCTCGACCGTCCGCATCCGTACCCGCCTAGCGCGCGATCTGCCGTCCGTCCATGCCGATGCCACGCAAATCCGTCAGGTCATTCACAATCTGCTGCAAAACGCGCAGGATGCGCTGAGCACGGTGGAGGGTGGCGCCATCGATATCTTCACTCGGCACGACGGCGACCGCGCCTTGCTCATATTCAGCGACAATGGCCCTGGATTTCCCGCCGAAGTCTTGTCTCATGCTTTCGAGCCTTATTTCACCACCAAGGCGCGCGGTACCGGACTCGGCTTGGCGATGGTGAAAAAAATCGTCGATGAACATGGCGGCGACGTCCGTCTCGCCAATCATGACAGTGGCGGCGCGGAAGTACATATCCGCCTGCGTCTGGCAACCAGCAGCGAACATTGAACCATGGCAAAGATACTTATTGTTGATGACGAAATCGGTATCCGCGAATTGCTTTCCGAGATTCTGCGCGATGAAGGACACGACGTCCTGCTTGCCGAAAATGCCGCTGCCGCCCGCGCCGCGCGCAATGCGGCGCGGCCCGATATGGTGCTGCTCGACATTTGGATGCCCGATACCGACGGTATCACCTTGCTCAAGGAATGGTCCGCCAACGGTCAGCTCACCATGCCGGTGGTGATGATGTCCGGCCACGGCACCATCGATACCGCCGTGGAAGCCACGCGTATCGGCGCCATCGACTATCTGGAAAAGCCCATTGCGCTGCAAAAGCTGCTCGTTGCCGTCAAACGCGGCCTTCAGCGCCCGGTTACCGTCGGCGCGCCAGCGCCGCTGACGCTGGCGGCATTTACCCGCTCGACGCCGCTACGCGAACTCAAACGCCGCATCGATCAGATCACCGACAATGCGCGCGTGCTGCTGATGCGCGTGGGCGCGGGTAGTCTGGTCGAGTTGATCGCGCGCAGCGTGCAGCACCCGGGCGGCGCGTGGCTGGATCTGGCGAATGTGACCGCGCCGCTCGATCTTTCCCAACTGCAAGCCTGTCATGGCGGCGTGTTGTTCGTCGGCGAGTTGTCCCGCTTATCGAGGGCACAGCAAAAAAACCTCGCCTTTGCCGTCGACCGCCTCGACCGCTATGACTTGCGCCTGGTGGTTGCTACCGACCACAGTATCGACGCGCTGCTCGCTGAAGGCTGGGACGAAGCACTGCTGTCGCGTCTGTTCGAAGTCAGTCTGGCGCCGCCGTCGATCGCCGATATCCGCGACGATCTGCCCGAACTCGCGGCGCAGATCCTGTTGCATCTGGTCGAAGGCAACGAAGTGCCGCGGCGGCGTTTTTCCACCGCCGCGCTCAATCAGTTGCGCACTCAACCGTGGCCCGGCGGCTATATCGAACTGCGCGCGGCGGTCAAATCGCTTGCACTCGGCACGCTGGAGGAAGAAATCGGCTTGTCCGACGTGCGCCGCCTGCTGACGCCTCCACCCGAAATCGGCGCCACCGGCATCCAGCTCGACCAACCGCTGCGCGAAGCCCGCGAGGCGTTCGAGCGCATGTACTTCGAGCACCATTTGCGCCTCGAAGGCGGCAACATGACGCGTCTGGCGGAAAAAACCGGCCTGGAGCGCACGCACCTTTACCGCAAGCTCAAGCAGCTTGGCCTGCAGGCGGGGCGGCGACACGAGGAAACGTAAAGCCCCCGCCCCAGGCTATCTACTGTGTCAGCCAACTTGAGCACTATTCGGACGTTTCTGCTTATCCTGAGTGCCGTGGGCAGCAGCCTGTTCGGCCTGATGTTCGCCGCTTCCGCGCTGAATCCCGGCTATGTCGAGAAAGTGGCGAAAGAACTTATCCGTCTTCAGATAGAGAAAAAAATCCACGAAAAAGTGGAATCCCTCGATGCGGCGTTCCTATCCTCCAGAGCCGCCGACTGGATCAAAAAATATAGCGATGAGATTGCCCTCGCCAAGCGGGAACTGAACGAAAAGCTGCCCGAGAAAATTGCCGCGGTCATTGCCGAAATGCAAAACTTGGACTGCGAGTGCAGAAAAAAGGTAGAAGGGAAAGTTCGCGCCATTTTCGAGCAGCGAATTTCGAATGCGGCTGAAATGCAAGAGCGCCTGACCACGCTTATTCGTACGCAGTACATGGAAACAGCCGGGAAGCTCACCCTTGAGTTCCGTATTTTCACCGGCACCAATGCGGTGGTTTTCCTGTTGCTCGGGCTCGCGGCGCTGTTCAGGCGAAATGCGAGCCTGCACCTGCTTCCGGTTGCGGTCGTGCTGTTGGTGGCGGCCCTGTTGGTGGGTTACCTCTATCTCTTCAACCAGAACTGGCTGCATACCGTCGTCTTCGGCGACTATATGGGTTTCGCATTCGTCGGCTATCTGGCCGTTGTATTCGCATTCCTCTGCGATGTACTTTTCAACCGCGCCCGCATTACGACCGGGTTGCTCAATTCCGTTGGCGGCAGCTTTCAGGTCATGCCGTGCTGAAGCGGACACACGGGTATTCGTCCTGGGATGACGCAGCGCAACATTTTGTTTCAACGCACGGATAGCACGCGTAGAATCCGCCTTCTTGAATCCGTCAAGAGTCCGAATCAGTGAAAATCATCATTCTCGGCGCCGGGCAAGTGGGCGCATCGGTCGCCGAAAATCTGGTTTCGGAAGCAAACGACATTACCCTGGTCGATACCAACCAGGATCAGCTTTCTGTTCTGCGCGAGCGGTTGGAAATACGTACCGTGCAGGGCAACGCCGCGTCGCCGTCGATCCTGCGCGAAGCCGGAGCGGACGATGCCGATCTGCTGATTGCCGTCACTCAGTCGGATCAGACCAATCTATGCGCCTGCCGCATCGCCAAAACGCTGTTCAATCTGCCCACGCGCATTGCCCGGCTGCGGTCGACTGATTATGTCGATTATCCCGAATTGCTCGACGACGATAATTTCGCCGTCGATTTTTCCATTTGCCCGGAACAGAGCGTTACCGACTACATCCAGCGCTTGATCGCTTTCCCCGAGGCCTTGCAAGTGCTTGAGTTTGCCGGTGGCGTGGTCAGTTTGATCTGCGTGCGCGCCTTCGAAGGCGGTCCGCTGGTCGGGCATCCGTTGAAGGCGCTGCGCTTTCACCTGCCCAACATCGAAGTCCGCATTGCCGCGATCTACCGCAGCGGCGAGCCGATCATGCCCGAGGGCGATACGGTGATCATGCCCGGTGATGAGGTGTTCTGCCTTGCCGCCACGGTACATATCCGCCAGGTGATGCGTGAGTTGCGGCGCACCGACCGGCCAATGCGGCGGATCATGATCGCCGGTGGCGGCAACATCGGTTTGCGCCTGGCGCGCTCGATCGAGCAGGATCACCACGTCAAGCTCATCGAGGTCAACGCGAACCGTGCCGAATGGCTGGCGACCCAGATCGGCAATACCCTGGTTCTGCGCGGCGATACCACCGACGAGAAACTGCTCGAAAACGAAGGCATCGACGAAACGGACCTGTTCGTCGCCCTGACCAACGACGAGGAGGACAACATCATGTCCGCCTCGCTCGCCAAGCGCATGGGCGCGCGCCGCACGTTGGCGCTGATCAACCGCAAGAGCTACGTCGATCTGGTGCAAGGCGGGCCGATCGACATTGCCATTTCGCCCGCGCATACTTCCATCGGCACCTTGCTTGCCCACGTGCGCCTGGGCGATGTCGTTGCCGTGCATAGTCTGCGTCGTGGCGCTGCCGAGGCCTTGGAAATCGTCGCTCATGGCGACCCCAAGGATTCCAAGGTGGTCGGTAAGCGCATCGATGAGATTCCGCTACCCAGGGGTGCAAGCATCGGCGCCATCGTGCGCGATGAAAAACGCGCCGATGGCACGGTTGCCCGTCACGCGGTCATCATTCCGCACCACGACACACTGGTCGAGAAAAACGATCACGTCATCATTTTCTGTACCCACAAGAAACTGGTGCGCAAGGTCGAAAAACTGTTCCAGGTCGGCTTCTCTTTCCTCTGATCGAATGCGCCCCTACGCCCCAGCCTTCAATGCGCTCGGCCTGATCGTCATGATCTTCGGCCTGCTGATGGCCTTTCCGCTCACCGTCTCGGTTTTCCTGGACGACGGCGCCACGCCTGCCCACGAACAGGCGCTTGCCATCACTTTCTTTGCCGGCCTGGCGCTGTGGGCCATCACCCGCCGTCCGAAGCGCGATTTGCGGGTGTATGACGGCTTTTTGCTCGTTGCTTCCGCGTGGATCGTGTTGCCGATATTCGGCGCTCTGCCCTTGTTGGGTTTCCTGCCCGATCTATCGGTGGTCGATGCGTACTTCGAAGCCACCTCCGGCCTTACCGCCACCGGCGCCACGGTGCTTACCGGGCTGGACGACATGCCGATCTCGATCAATCTGTGGCGCACCTTCATGCACTGGATCGGCGGCATGGGCGTGATCGTGCTGGTGGTGGCGATTCTGCCGTTGCTCGGCATCGGCGGCCGGCAGATGTTCAAGGCCGAAGTACCCACGCCGATGAAGGAAAGCAGCCTGACCCCGCGCATTACCGAAACGGCGAAAGGATTGTGGCTGACCTACTGCCTGCTTACCACCGCCTGCGCGTTCAGCCTGTGGCTTGCCGGGCTGGGGGGGTGGGATGCGCTCATCCATGCCTTCTCCATCGCCGGTTTGGGTGGTTTTTCCAGCAAGGATGCCTCGCTCGGCTATTTCAACAACGTCAACGCCGAAATGGTGGCGATCTTCTTCGCACTCGCTTCGGCGCTCAATTTTTCCACGCACTACCTCGCGTTGTCGCGGCGCAGCATCAAGCCCTATCTACGCGATCCGGAAATCCCCTTCTTTTTCGGCGCGCTTCTCTTCAGCGTCGTCATGCTCACCGCCTATCTGATGCAGTTCGACGCGCACGAGGATTTGCCGACCACGCTGCGTTACGTCACCTTCCACATCGTCTCCCTGTCCACCTCGCTTGGTCTGGCCACCTACGATTACACCCTGTGGCCGATGTTTCCGCAGTTGTGGATGCTCTTTCTCGGTAGCTTCATCTCTTGTTCCGGCTCCACCGGCGGCGGCATCAAGATGATGCGCGCGATCATCCTGTACAAGCAGGTCATGCGCGAAATCGTCCGTTCCCTGCATCCGCACGCGGTACGGCCGGTGCGCCTGGGCGGCCAGCCGGTGCCGGAAAACATTTTGCACGCGGTGCTCGGCTTCAGTTTCATGTACATGGTCACCATCGTTTCGCTGACGCTGCTGCTGTCGGCCACCGGGCTCGAACTCGTCACCGCGTTCTCGGCGGTCGTCGCCTGCCTCAACAACACCGGCCCGGGCCTGGACGCGGTTGGTCCTTCGACCAACTACTCGTCGCTGAACGACTTCCATATCATCGTGCTGTCCTTCACCATGATTCTTGGCCGCTTGGAAATCTTCACCCTGCTGGTCGTGCTCAATCCGGTTTTCTGGAAGCGCTGATTCCCGCACGCCAAGCAAGGCCTTGCGCCTCACAAACTGCGCTACGGACATAAGCGGCCGCTTATCCGCGATAATCTCAATTTACCCCGGCATGGCCGAACGAGAGGAACCTGACGTGAGCCGCCTGAAAAACGACACCTTCCTGCGCGCCCTGCTGCGCCAGCCCACCGACTACACGCCCATCTGGCTCATGCGCCAGGCTGGCCGCTATCTGCCGGAATACTGCGAAACGCGTAAGCGCGCCGGCAGCTTCCTGCAACTGTGCAAAAGTCCGGCATTGGCCTGCGAGGTAACGTTGCAGCCGCTCGCGCGCTACGACCTCGACGCCGCCATCCTGTTTTCCGACATCCTCACCGTGCCCGATGCGATGGGCCTCGGTCTGTATTTCGCCGATGGCGAAGGGCCGCGCTTCGAGCGGCCGCTGCGCGACGAGTGGGAAATCCGCAACCTTAGCGTGCCCGACCCTCACGCCGAGCTGCGCTATGTCATGGATGCGGTGGCCGAGATCCGCCGCGCGCTTGACGGCAGCGTGCCGCTGATCGGCTTTTCCGGCAGTCCGTGGACGCTTGCTTGCTACATGGTCGAAGGCGGTGCCTCCGACGACTACCGCAAGATCAAGACCTTTGCCTACGGCCGGCCCGATCTGTTGCATCACATTCTCGACGTCACTACAAACGCCGTCATCGCCTACCTCAACGCGCAGATCGAAGCCGGCGCGCAAGCGGTGATGGTGTTCGATTCCTGGGGCGGCGTGCTGTCCGAAGCCGCCTACCGCGAATTCTCCCTGCACTATCTGGAACGAGTCATTGCCGGTCTGATCCGCGAACGCGATGGCCAGCGCGTGCCCAGCATCGTCTTCACCAAAGGCGGTGGTTTGTGGCTGGAGTCGATCGCCGCTATCGGCGCCGACGCCGTCGGTCTCGACTGGACCATCGATATCGGCCGCGCCCGCGCCTTGGTCGGCGAGCGAGTTGCGCTGCAAGGCAATCTCGACCCCAGTGTGCTATTCGCCCCGCCCGACGCGGTTGCCGCCGAAGCCCGCCGCGTACTCGATGCCTATGGCCCGCACCCCGGCCACGTCTTCAACCTCGGCCATGGCATCTCACAGTTCACTCCACCGGAAAGCGTTTCCGTGCTGGTCGATACGGTGCATGAGCACAGTCGCCGCCAGCGAATGACGGCTTGAATTTGCCTATTTACGTCCGCTGCTGAACGAGGATGTCAAGGGAAAAATTTTGCTGCGACTGCTTGACTTATACACACTGCAGCAATCTCGCCATGTTCAGTATGCGGAACCAATGGTTTATGTCGCACAAAATTTAACGCATTGAATTTAAATGAAATTTTTGTTGCGTAATGTTAGTGCAGTATAGCGGGAATGCTTGTGCCGCCTCAGGTTGGCAGCGATTCGCCCAGTTTTTCAACAAAGTTACCCACAGCTTTTGTGGACAAAGAAAGAGCGGATTACGTGGCAATTGTTTACCCCTCCTTTGTATGGTTTTGCCTCAACAAGCGCGCGTAAGCGCTTGATCGGCATCGATTTACTTCGGAGAGACCGTCGTCCGTATGCGCATCGTCCGTGTCGCCTTGCCGGTACCCATACCGCAACTATTTGATTATCAAGCGGAAGATGTGTGCGAGGACGATCTCGGGCGCTGTGTTCGTGTCCCTTTCGGCCGTGGGGACAAGAGCGGTTTGATCGTCGCCTTGCCGCCCGTGGCGGGTATCGACGTTACCCGCCTTAGGCAGCTTCACCACATCCAGCGCGATGTGCCACCGCTGCCGGCGGATTGGCTGGCGCTGGTCGAATTTGTCGCGCGCTATTACCACGCGCCGCTGGGCGAAGTCGTCGCCCTCGCGCTGCCGCCGGGTTTGCGCCGTGCCGACAGCGTTAGCACGGCGCAGACCGATCCACTGCTTACCCTTTCCCCTTTGGGCCACGCCGCGCTCACCGAAAACCGCCGCGCCAGCCGCGCACTCGAACTGCTTCGCCAGGCACAGGCAAATGGCCTGCCGGCGCGGTTCGATGCCCTGCGTGCGCTGCCCGCTGGCACGGCGGCGCGCGATGCGCTCAAACGCGGTTGGTTAAGCGAAGTGGATGGTGAAGACAGGTTGGCGGATAGCGCGGCAAGTTATCCCGACGGCCCCGCGTTGACGACCGAACAAGAGGCGGTGCTTGCCTGCATTGAAGCGGCCTCGGCCGGTTTTTGTGCCTGGCTGCTGCACGGGGTAACCGGCAGTGGTAAAACCGAGGTTTACCTACGTCTTGCGCAGCGCACGCTCGCGGCAAAGCGGCAAGTGCTGATGCTGGTGCCCGAAATTGCGCTGACGCCTCAGCTTGAAAGCCGTGTTGCGCAGCGTTTTCCGTTCGCGAATGTGGTTAGCCTGCATTCCGGGTTGGCGGCCGGTGCGCGCTCACGCGGCTTCGTCCAGGCGCTGAGTGGCGATGCCGATATCGTGCTCGGCACGCGGCTGGCCGTGTTCGCGCCGCTGCCCCGGCTCGGTTTGATCGTCATCGACGAAGAACACGATGCCTCCTATAAACAGCAGGAAGGTGTGCGCTATTCGGCGCGCGATGTTGCCATATGGCGCGCGCGCCAGCGCGACGTGCCCGTGGTGCTGGGTTCGGCTACCCCGTCGCTGGAAAGTTGGCGGCAAGCGCATAACGGGCGTTACGCCTTGCTTACGCTAGGCCAGCGGGCGGTGGCTGCCGCGCTGCCCAAGGTCCGCTGCATCGACACCAGCCGGCTACGGCTGGATGAAGGGCTCAGCCCGGCTTTGCTCGATGCCGTCGGTCAGCGTCTTGCGCGTGGCGAGCAAAGCCTCGTTTTTATCAACCGCCGCGGTTACGCGCCGGTATTGTCGTGCCCATCCTGTGGCTGGGTTAGCGCTTGTCCGCACTGCACCGCCAACCTCGTCGTCCACCTGGCCGACCGTCGCCTGCGCTGCCACCACTGCGGCTGTGAAGGTGCGATTCCGAACGCCTGCCCAAGTTGCGGCAACCAGGATATCCAGCCCTATGGCCGCGGTACCCAGCGCGTCGAAGCACGCCTGGTCGAACTGTTTCCCGCCGCCCGTGTGCTGCGTGTCGACCGCGATGCCGCTCGCACCCGTGCGCAGTGGGAAAGCCTGCTCGCCACCATCGCCGATGGCGAGGCCGATATCCTCGTCGGCACGCAGATGATGGCCAAGGGGCACGATTTTCCCCTACTCACCTTGGTTGGCGTGATCGGCGCCGACGCCTCCTTGCACGCTGCCGACTTCCGCGCTCCAGAACGCCTGTTCCAGCAATTGATGCAGGTGGGCGGACGCGCCGGGCGCGGTGAGCGGCCCGGCGAGGTGCTGATCCAGACCGAATACCCGCTACATCCCCTGTATGGCCACCTCGTGCGGCACGACTTCGACGCCTTTGCCCGCATGGCGCTGGACGAACGCCTGCAAGCCGGTTTCCCACCCCATACGCATCAAGCCATGTTGCGCGCCGACGCGCCCGTACTGGACGATGCCGTTCAATTCCTGCGCCGTGCGCATCACATTGGTACTGGACTGGTCGAAAGCGTGCGCCTGTTCGACCCGGTGCCGATGCGTCTAACCCGCCTGGCGCGGCGCGAACGCGCTCAGCTACTGGTCGAGGCCGACCGGCGCGATACCTTGCAAAATTTCCTCAAAGCCTGGATTGCCGCCCTCTACGGCCAATCCACCGCGCGCGACCTGCGCTGGCAGATCGATGTCGATCCGCTGGAGGTGTGAGGTGGCAAAAGCACGGCAAGAACAGAATAGGCGCGTCACCTTGCCATATGCCATGACAAAGCGGTAGCGTGATGGTCCATGAGTCCAATTACCCCCCATGAGTCCAATCACTCATCTCCTGGCCAGTTGGGTTGTCTTTGAGCCCCACCTGCGCACCGACCGCGACCGGGTACTGATCCTGGCCGCCGGTCTGGCGCCCGATCTCGACGGCATTGGTATCGTCATCGACTTCGCCACGCGCATGCTCGACCTGACGCCGACCAACTACTACCAAGGCTGGCACCGTCTTTACGCACACGGCATCGCCGCCGCGCTGCTGCTGAGCGCATTGGCCGCAACGTATGGCATTGACCGCTACCGTGCCGCCGTTGCCGCCTTTCTCTGCGTGCATCTGCATTTTCTTTGCGATCTCGTTGGCTCTCGCGGCAGCACGGTCGACGACCTTTGGGGTTTGTACTATCTGGGACCGTTCGATAAAAGTTACGAATGGGTATGGCGCGGGCAGTGGCCGTTGATCGGCTGGCAAAATACCTGCATCACCATCGTGCTGATGCTGCTTGTGCTGTCCCGTGCCTGCCGCACGGGTTATTCGCCGCTTGGCCTGATCAGTCCGCGCGCCGATGCGGTTTTTGTCGCTGTTCTACGCGACTGGCGGCAACGCTTGTTTTCACGATCATAGCCGTGGCCGTAGGGCGCATCGTTCTCGTTTCAAGAACCGCCCGGCCATAGCCGCGCGGCGCCGCGCACACCGGACGCATCGCCATGCAGCGCCGGTAGCAAGCGGGTGGCGACCGCGTCGGAAAAAACGTGCGGCAGCCACAGCCGGGGCACGTTGTGGTACAGCCGTTCGAGTTTGGAAAGCCCGCCGCCAAGCACGATCACATCCGGATCGAGCAGGTTCATCACCACCGCCAGACTGCGCGCAAGCCGTTCCTCATAGCGGTGCAAGCTGTCCTCGCAAGCCGGGTCGCCGGCTTGCGAGGCGCGGGCAATCGCGGCGGCATCCAGCGCGCCGCCGTGGCGGCGGGCATGATCGGCCGCCAAGCCGGGGCCGGACAGCCACGTTTCAATACAGCCGCGCCGGCCGCAATAGCACGGCGGCGCGAACGAATCCGCACTATCCGCCAGCGGCAGCGGTGAATGCCCCCATTCGCCAGCGATCGCATTGACGCCCGTCAGCAAGCCGCCACGTACAACGATGCCTCCGCCTACACCCGTGCCGAGAATGACGCCGAACACTGTTTCCGCCCTCGCGCCGGCCCCATCGGCTGCTTCCGACATGGCAAAGCAATTGGCATCGTTGGCAAGCCGTACTTCGCGCCCCAGCAAGCGCGAAAGATCGGCCTGCAGCGCCTGGCCATTGAGGCAAGTGGAATTGGCGTTGCGTATGCGTTCCGTCAAACGCGAAATCGAACCCGGTGTGCCCGCACCCACGCTGACGCGCGTGCCCAGTTCCGCCTCTGCCGCTGCCACCAACGCCACCACGGTCGCCAACGTGGCGCCGTAATCGCCCTGCGGTGTGGGCACGCGACGGCGTAGCAACTCCTCGCCGTCATGACCGAGAACGGCGATCTCGATCTTGCTGCCGCCTAGGTCTACGCCGAGACGTAAATTGTCAGTCATGATGTTTTTTTGATTTTCCCCGCTATGGTTAGCAGCAGGCTGAGCTTGAAGTTCGACTGATCTAGGCTTGCGCTTTCCAGATCCATGTCAAGAAACCAGCGGAACAAAATATTGTAGTCCGGTTGCTTGCAGAACTGCCGATCCGAGCGCATCGAGTACCGTGCATCCAGTTCAGACGAAATCGCACTCAACGCGCGATTTTGGCGAAAAGTGGTGGAACATCGCAGACTGAGGGTCAAGTTGGCCGCGCATCGCTGTCGGGATGGTAAATTCGATAACATTTTAATGACATTAGAATAATTAGCCGACTCGATGGGTCTTGCATCAAGCTGCTAGAATCCATGCCAATTGAACCGGAAACGTTAGTTCACAACCCGCTCAGCAACGATTTAACACTCCAAGAGCAAGGAATCCGCCATGACCGCCTCGACTCCCGCCGCCCTGCTTCCGCGCCAGAAAGCGGAAACGCTCGCCGAAGCGTTGCCGTACATCAAGCGTTTTTTCGATAAGACCATTGTCATCAAATACGGCGGCAACGCGATGACCGATCCGCGCTTGAAGGACTGCTTCGCGCGCGACGTGGTGTTGCTCAAACTGGTGGGGATGAATCCGGTGGTGGTCCACGGCGGGGGTCCGCAGATCGAGACGCTGCTCAACCGGGTCGGCAAGAAGGGAGAGTTCGTCCAGGGCATGCGCGTGACCGACGCGGAAACCATGGAATTGGTGGAAATGGTGCTGGGCGGGCAGGTGAACAAGGAAATCGTGAATCTGATCAACCAGCACGGCGGCAAGGCGGTGGGCCTGACCGGCAAGGATGCCGGTTTCATCCGCGCAAAAAAGCTGCTGATGCAGAAGCAGGACGCGCCGCCGGGCGATGTGGTCGACGTCGGCCAGGTTGGGGAGATCACGCAGATCGATCCGAGCCTGATCGCGTTTCTCGACAGCGGCGATTTCATTCCCGTCATCGCGCCGATCGGCGTCGGAAGCGAGGGGGAAACCTACAACATCAATGCCGACGTGGTGGCCGGCAAGCTGGCGGAAATACTCAAGGCGGAAAAACTGGTTCTGCTGACTAATACGCCGGGGGTGTTGGATAAGGCGGGCAATCTGCTCACCGGCCTGACGCCGCAGCAGATCGACGGCTTGGTGGCCGATGGCACGCTGTCGGGCGGTATGTTGCCGAAGATCGGTTCGGCGCTGGATGCTGCGCGCAGCGGGGTGAAGTCGGTGCACATCATCGACGGCCGCGTGGAGCATTGCCTGTTGCTCGAAATCCTGACCGACCACGGCGTCGGCACGATGATCAAGAGCAAGTAAGCGCAACGCGGCGCTGCGAGCGCCGCGTTCTCTCCGCTGGCCTTTCTTTATTGAAGTTGCAGCGCTGCGGCGGTGGTGGGCGCGGTAGGTTCGCGCCAGGCGCCAGCCTTGGTCAGGCGGGTGCGCAGACCAGGCAGGGGAAAGCCTAGCGCATAGGCACGCCAGGCGCTTTGCAGCGCTTTTTCGTTGTTCTTCGTGCCCAGATACGCCAGCCCGAGGTTGTAATAGGTGCTGGCGTTATTGTCATTTTGCGCAGCCGACGTTTCGAGCTGTTGCACCGCTTTTTGGTATTCGCCGCGTTTGATCAAATAAACACCGTAGGCGGTTTTCACCCAGGCGTCGTCCGGCCGAAAACGGATGCCGCGCTCGAACCAACATTCCACCGTGTAGATGGTCCCGTCCGGCGGGTTCTTTTGGGTCTTGATCGACCATTCCGCCATGGTCATGAGCGCGTTTACATGGTTCGGAAAGACCCGCAACGTGTAAGCGACGTCGCCGGCCAGTTTGCCGGTGCTGCCTTCTTTGAGTGCGCGGATGCCCTCGGTGTAATGACGCCGCTCGACCACCCATTTATCTTGTTTATTGATAGTGCGGTAGTCCCACGGGCCGGTAGGATTGACGAAAGGGTCGCCGCAGTCGAGCGAGGCGGCGGTGGCGGTCTGGATGGCAAGCATCGACGAAAGTGCGAGGGCTGCCTGGATTTGGTTCCCGTAACGCATATGCTGCCCCTCTGCCGGACAAGGCGTCGATCGCCGCGCCCTTAACAATCTCGATTGGCCGCCTGCGGCGAGTCGTTCATAATGCAAAATTCCGCCCTTTTGAAATCAGATGCTTGGCGGTGCTTGTTCAATCCAACCCGGCTGTTTGCGCGGGATTCATAAGCCAATATAGTCAAGCTTGTGCAGTTATCTTTCCCGCAGGAGAACGCGGATCACGCTATGAAGAATCCTCCACTTCGCGTGGTGGTGTATACGCGCGTTTACCCCAACGCCGCCCAGCCCAACTACGGCCTGTTCGTGCGCGAGCGCATGCGGCGCGTTGCGGCGGAAGTCGAGCTCGTGGTGGTCTCGCCCGTGCCCTGGTTTCCGTTTCAGGGCTTGCTGCGGCGCTTTCGGCCGCACTACCGCCCCTGGGTGCCGGCGCTTGAGGAGCAGAACGGCATTCGCGTTTATCACCCGCGCTTTTTCTGCTTTCCTGGCGTTTTCAAGTGGACCGACGCGTGGTTTCAGGCGCTCGGCAGCTTTGGTTTGATGCGCCGACTGAAGCGGGAATTCGGCTTCAATCTGATCGATTCCCACTTCGTCTATCCCGATGGCGCGGCGGCCCGCTTGCTGGCGCGCTGGCTCGGCGTGCCCTACACCATCACATTGCGCGGCAGCCTGCTGCGCTTTGGCGTCAGCGCCGCGCAGCGCCGCCAGATTGAGCACGCCATGAGCGATGCGGCGCGGGTGTTTTCCGTTGCCGATTCGCTGCGCCAGGATGCGATCTCCTGGGGGCAGGCGGCGGATCATGTGGAAGTAGTCGGCAACGGCGTCGATCTCGATCGCTTCCGGCCCGAGGATAAAACCCTCAGCCGCCGCCGTTTCGGTCTGCCGGCCGAAGCGCGGCTGTTGGTTTCGGTAGGTGGGCTGACCGAGCGCAAGGGCTTTCACCGCGTGATTGAGGTGTTGCCGCAACTGCGCGAAAGCCACGGTGACATCCACTTCGCCATTGCCGGCGGCGCTAGCCCGGAAGGCAACAACCGAGCGGAATTGGAGGCGCAGATCGCGCGCCTTGGCCTGAGCGATTGCGTGCATCTGCTCGGCTCGGTGTCGCCGGACGATCTGCGCTTTGTCTATTCGGCGGGCGATGTGTTCGTGCTCGCCACCCGTTTCGAGGGTTGGGCCAATGTTTTTCTCGAAGCCTCCGCATGCGGTCTGCCCATCGTGACCACGCGGGTGGGCGGCAATGCCGAGGTCGTCAGTTCCGAAGAAGTCGGCCTGCTCGTGCCTTATGGCGACAGCGGCGCGTTGTTGCAGGCGCTACGCGCGGCGTTCGACCGCACCTGGAACCGTGACGCGATTCTCGAACACGCGCGCCGCAACGCATGGCAAACGCGCATTCCCCGGCTGGTTGCGGCTTTTCAGGCGATTGTCGATAAAGCGCTGCGCCGCTGAGTCCGCCAATGAGTCCGCCGTTGAGTCTTTACACCCGCTTTGCCTCGCGCATCCTGTTCCCGCTCCACGAGCGGCTGAAAAAGCACGATACCGCCGCCATTCTCGCGCGCCTCGAACGCAGCCAGTGGCATTCTCCGGAGCAGATCCGCGCCGCGCAGTTGGCCGATCTGCGCGTGCTCATCGATGTTGCCGGCCAGCGTGTGCCCTACTACCGCGAACTGTTCCAGCGTCTCGGCGTGCGCGGCGCGGATTTCCGCGATCTTGGCGATCTCGCCCGCCTGCCCGTGGTGGATAAGGCGCTGATCCGCCAACACATGGCGGAATGGGCCGCCGAGGGGGCGCAAAACGTTGCATGGAACCAGACCAGCGGCTCCTCGGGCGAGCCGCTGCGCTTTTTGCTCGGGCGCCACCGCGTCAGTTTCGACATTGCGGCCAAATGGCGCGCGATGCGTTGGTGGAACGTCGATATCGGCGACGCGGAAATGGTGCTGTGGGGCTCGTCGATCGAGCATGGCGCGCAGGATGGCTTACGTGCCGTGCGCGACCGCCTGTTCCGCTCCCGCCTGATCCCCACGCACGACCTCACGCCCGTGCGCATGGATGCGATCCTGGCTGAATTCCGCGCCTTCCGCCCGCGCATGCTGTTCGGCTATCCGTCGGCGTTGTCGCGCCTGGCTTTCCATGCCCGGGCCACGAGCAAGCGCATGGACGATCTCGGCATCCGCGTCGCCTTCTGTACCTCGGAAGTGCTGCGCCCGGAGTGGCGTGAGGTCATCGGCACAGTTTTTGGCTGCGGTGTGGCCAACGAATACGGCGCGCGCGACGCCGGCTTCATCGCGCGCGAATGCCCGGCCGGCGGCTTGCATATCACCGCCGAGGAAGTCATCGTGGAAATAGTCGACGATGCCGGTCAAGCGCTGCCGGCAGGTGAAGAGGGTGACATCGTTGTTACCAATCTGGCTGGGCCGGAATTCCCCTTCATCCGCTACCGCACCGGCGATCGCGGCGCGCTTTCGCCCAAGCCCTGCGCCTGCGGGCGCGGTCTGCCGCTACTGGCGGCTGTTGCCGGTAGAGCCAACGATGGGCTTATCGCCACTAGCGGTGCCTGGGTTCACGGCAGCGCGCTCAATCACTTGATGCGCGAAGTGCCGGGGCTGGAAGCCTATCGCATCGTCCAGGAAACGCGCGGCCTCGTTCGCGTGCTGCTGCGCCTAGAGCACGTGGAGCCAGCGTTGACGGAACAGCTCGCCACCGCATTCCGTCAACGTCTTGGCGCCGACATGGATGTGTGCGTCGAAGCCGTGGCGGATATTCCGCCCTTGGCCAACGGTAAATTCCGCCACGTCGTCTGTCTGGTCGATACGCCTTCCGTTGGCACCGCCGAAGAAGCGAACCGATAAACGCAATGAACGCCCTCGCCGCCTCCGCCCTCACCGCCGCGCTTTCCCTCGCCTCGCCGGCGGGGCCGCGCGCGCGGCTGTCCATCCTCATCTACCACCGTGTGCTGCCGCAGCCCGACGCGCTGCTGCCAGGCGATCCGGACGTCGCCGCCTTCCGCTGGCAGATGCGTCTGCTCGCGCGACACTTCAACGTTCTGCCGTTGGCCGAAGCCGCCGCGCGGCTGCGCGAGGGCACGCTGCCCGCGCGCGCCGCCTGCGTGACTTTCGACGACGGCTACGCGGACAACTACACCCTCGCTGCCCCCATCCTGGGTGAACTCGGTCTGCCGGCCACTTTTTTCGTTGCCACCGCTTATCTGGACGGTGGCAGGATGTTCAACGACACCCTGATCGAACTCGCGCGCCGCCTGCCCGGCGGCCCCTGTGATCTGTCCGCGCTCGGCCTCGGGATTCACGCGCTGGCTTCGGCCGCCGACCGCCATCGTCTTGTTGGCGTGCTCGTCGGCCATTTCAAATACCTGCCCGCCGAGCAGCGGCTCGCGCGCGCGGAAGAACTCGCCGCCTCCTTCGGCGTCACCCTGCCTGGCGATCTGATGATGAGCAGCGAACAACTGCGCGCGCTCCACGCGCTGGGTATGGAGATCGGCGGCCATACCGATACTCATCCCATCCTCGCGCGCCTCGACCCCGCCGCTGCCGAGGAAGAAATCCGTTTAGGCAAGGCGAAACTGGAAGCGATCCTGCAAACGCCGATCCGCCTCTTTGCTTACCCTAACGGACGCGCCGGGAAAGACTACGCGCCCGAGCACGTCGATATGGCCCGCGCCCGCGGCTTCGAGGCCGCCGTGTCCACCAACCCCGGCGCGGCGGATGGGCGCGCCGATCTTTACCAATTGCCGCGCTTCACGCCGTGGGACAAAACACCGGGGCGTTTCGGTTTGCGCTTGCTGCGCAACCTCCTGTCGCGCCCATGACGGCCGCTGTCGACCCGTTGGGCGATCTGCTGCAAGGGCTGACTACCGCGCTTGCCGCCCAAGTCGTGCCCGGCATTGGATTGCGCGACCCGCTGCGCGATGCGCCCACGCCCGCCGATCACTACGGCAATCTCAGCGCCGCAGTGGCGCTGGCCTGTGCTGGCCAGACTGATGCCTGCGCGGAAACGTTGCACGCTTGGGTCGCGTTGGCTCCCGGTAAGCGCGGGCATCTGCCGTTCAATCGCCTGTTGCTGCTGATGTTGCGCTCGCCGGGCGTTGCCGGCGACAGTCTGCGCCCCTATATCGACGAAGCGCTCGCGCTTTGCCCGCTACGCGACGATTACCCGTCGAACAACTGGACCTTGCTCGCCGCCGCCTGCCGCGTGCTCGAAGCGCCGGCCGAACGTCGTGCCGATGCGGCCCAGGCGTTTGGCGCGTTGCTTGACCGTTGGACGACACCCGACGGCGGCTTCATCGATTTTCCGGCGCAACCGGCGGGCTTTTGCGCAACGCCGTTGGCCTATCACCACAAAGCGTTATTCCTCGCAGTGCTGGTCGCCTGGCACCACGACACACCCGAATTGGGCGCGCAAACCCAGCGCCTGCTGGATTGGGCCGCGCGCTGCTGGGACCCGGCTGGCTTCGCGGGCGGCCTGGGACGCAGCACCCACGCGTTGTTCGGCGACGGCTGTCTGCTTGCCGCGTTCGTCCTGGCGGGCCTCGACTGCGCCGCAGGCGACGAAGAGGCCGGTCGCACCCCGGCCGCTGCGCTTGCCACGCGCCTGAGCCACCAAACCAGGGAAGACGGATTACTGTGGCTCAACCCGGCCGGCCCTGTCGATGGGGCCAGCGGCTGGGACGACTACATGCACCTTTCCGTCTATAACGCCTGGACCGCCGCCATCGTCGCGTTCGCGCGTCAATTACAACGCGCCGGACATGCCGTGCCCGCCTGCCTGCGCACGCTGAAATGGCGCGGTGGCGAACCCGTTTCCGGCAAGCACGACGCCGTCGCCGGTCTTTTCAGCGTGCGCGCGCCTTCCGGTGCCACCTTTTTGTGCACGACCCGTGGTCAGGCGCCGCAAGCGTTCAGTCTCGACCACGTCGAATTGCGCTATGCCGGCGCAATGGTGCCGCACTGGTCGTCCGCTGCCGGCCAAATGCTCGTTCCACCGCCCATACGCCTGCCGCGCGCCGCCTTGCTCGCCGATCCCGCACTAGCCGGGTGGACGCCGGTGCTGCGAAGCGGCGATACGCTGTTCGGCCTGACCGATTTCAGTACCGTCGAAATCAGGGAAGAGGCCGGCGGTTATCGTATCGACCTCTCCGGCCAGCCGGCGGCGCTCACCCGTACCGCGCCGGATACACCGTGGCGGAAAATCGTTTCCGCGCTCGACTGGCGTCTGTTCGGCGGCCGGCTCGGGCGCGGAGAATCGTTGCGGCGCCGGCGGTTGAACACGGTCGATGGCCGGCTGCGGATCGACATTGGCTTCGAGCCACCATCCATCCGCTGGCAACTGGAATTGGATGTCGCGGGGACTCGCCCGGTCGAATACCTGAATCCGCTCGGTCACGCCATCGTCGCCAGCGCTGGGTGGGCTATCGTCGAAACCGCGCCGCCGAACCCCGGTTGGCATGGCGCTCCCATTCCATCCAGCCTGCCCGGCGGCATCGGCCGCTGCGCCGCATCCAGTCTTCTCGCGCCCGGCCACCATGAGTGGACCTTAGCGCTGCGGCTCGACGGTCCGGCTGCCGGCCACGCCTCATGTGTGGATTGACGGAAAGCGCCAAACGGAGATGCTCATGCTGAAGAAGAAAAGGAAACTATGGGCAATAGCGGCTTTTCCCGCGCTGTTCTTATCGGGTATTTGCCAGGGCCAAGGACCAATGAAAGCAACAGTAGAGGCGGCGGCGTCTGAAAAAATCAATGTCACGGAATCCGCTGCGGCACGATTTACCCGGCAATCGCAAGCGTATGGTCTGCGAATGTTTCAGCAATTGGAAAAAGGCAGCAAGGATCGCAACCTGGTTTTTTCCCCGCTGAGTATCGAATTCATGATGGGCATCGTGCGCACGGGGGCAACCCCGCCTGTCTCAGACGATATCGCACGCGCCTGGGGGCTCGGCGATCTGCCGGTGGCGGAGATGAACCGGAACCTGGCCCAGATCATGAAAAGCCAGCGCGACGGATTCTCCGAAAGTGGTGGCGTAGAGCAAAAGGAGCTCATGCGGATACGGGATGAAACGGCAAAACTGCTGGAGCAGACAAAATCGCTGCCGGATTCCTCGCCCGATAAAACCGAACACGTCCAAATGCTCCAAAAACGGTTGGGTGACTGGGATCAGCGGATTGAAGCCTCACGGCAAACCGCCAGTCAAAACCGGCTCAAGATCGCCAACGGATTGTTCGTCGATACGCGCTATCGGATCAAACCGGACTTTGCCCAAGCGTTGTCCGACGCATATCAGGCCGATGCCCAAACGCTCGATTTCCTCGCGTCCAAAAAAGCCACGGCTACCGTCAATCAGTGGGTGAACAAGAACACTGACGGACGCATCCTGCAAATCGTCGATTCACTGGATACCAATACCAACATCGCCTTGTTGAACGCGGTTGCATTTGTGGGGCAGTGGCCGGAAAAATTCTTCGACAAGAAAAACACCAAGAATGCCTCGTTCAAGGGTTTGCGGGAAAGCCGGCCAGTACCGACCATGCAGCAGAGCGGTCTGGAACAGTATTACGAGGATGCGGCGCTCCAGGCTATTTTTCTGCCCTATCGCGGGCACAAGTACGCCATGCTCGTCATCCTGCCGAAAGACGAAACGGCGCAAGGTCTGGCAAACGCGATCAGCCAACTGGACGGCGCCGCTTTCGCCCGTATTCTGAATAGCGCCCGTTCGCCCGAGCAGCGCTACAAGGGCGCCTTGTATTTACCGAGATTCGACATAGAAAGCACTTTCGATGACTTGCTGCCTAAGAGCCAGGCAATCCTTGGCGTCGCGCTCGGCGGCGCCCAACTGCCGATTCTCACGGACAAGCGAACGGGACGCCTTCTCGAACAGAACGACCTATCCGCAATGATCCACAAGGCCAACATCACCGTGGATGAGGAAGGCACCCGCGCGGCTGCCGTCACCGTGGCCATTGCCGTCGGAGCCGCCTTTCAGCAACCGCAATACGTGCCTTTTGAAATGCGCGTGGATCACCCGTTCATCTATGTCATCGTGGACGAAGCCGGCAACATCGCTTTCCTGGGGTCGGTGAAAAATCTGTAATCCTCAACGGATCGCGCCCGCCCATCTCACTTTTCCAACACGGTGCTCAAAGCGCCTCTCGCTCGCGGTACTGCTCAATTCAAATGTTCGCCGTCATCATCCCCTACTTCCAGCGCCAGCCCGGCATCCTCGCCGCCGCGCTGCGCTCGGTCGCGGCGCAGGACGTGGCCGTGCCGATCAACGTTTATATCGCCGACGACGAATCGCCCAGCCTGCCGGAGGCGGAAGTGGAAGCCATCGCCTGGCCGGCGAACTGTCGCGCGCGCATCCTCAAACAGAAGAACGGCGGCCCCGGTGCGGCGCGCAATCTGGCGCTAGACGCGCTGGGTGACGAACGCTATGTGGCCTTCCTCGATTCGGACGACTGCTGGAGCGCCGACCACCTGAGCGCGGCCTTGCACGCGTTCGAGCGTGGTTACGACGTCTACACGTCGGATTGGTGCATCGATGACGCTGGCACGCGTGCGCATGCTCATTTCTACGGCAGCCGTCTGCGCTTGAAAGCGCTCGGCGAGCCGGACTGGGCGTTCGAGCTGGAAGACGAGTTGATCAATTACTCTGTGTGCGGGCCGATCGGTTTGCTCAGCGTGCTAGTGGCACGGCGCGAGTGCATCGGCGCGTTGCGCTTCGATACCTCGCTGCGCACCTCCGGCGAGGACGGCCTGTTCGTCACCACGCTTGCCAGCGCGCGGCCACGAATGCTGGTTTCCAATCGCATCGACTCGACGCGCGGGCGCGGCGTCAACATCTTCTCGGAAGGCGGATGGAATTCGCGCGCCGCTTTCCTGCGCAGCCTCTATTACCTGAAATCGCGCCTGGCGATGAAACCGCTCGTGGCCGACTTCCCGCTCGCGGGCGAACGCCTGCGCGAACGCATGGCGATCGCCCGGCAAGGCGTGTGGGATGGGCTGCTGGCCTGTCTGCGCCGGCGCGATGCCATCCCGCGCGAATTCTTCGCCCTACTCTTGCGCGACCCCGGCCTGCTCGCCAGCGCGCCGGCCGCACTGGCGAAAATCGTCGGTAAACGGCTGCGTTAGCTGCTCAGTAGCAGTACCGGCTTGTGCCGTGGCATGACGGCGCGGGTTGAACGATCGCGCCCACTTCGCCGCATGGCGAAGACCAGATGGCTACCGGCGGCAGCGTTCTGTTGCCGCGGAAAATTGATCCATACAAAAACGGCTTCTGGAATCTCTTGCTACTTTGTCTGTAGCATCGGCTATTGTCTGGATGGGGCGGTGAATCGATAAGGGGGGCGATTGATGGAAGCATTTTTCCGGCCGGCGACGATGCTGATGAATCGTTTGCACTACACCGGCAAGTTTTTCCTGCTCGGTACCGTTGTGGCGCTGGTCATGCTGGTTCTGCTGGCAACCATCTACGCCGGCCTCAAGCGCGATATCGATGCCGCGGAAAATGAACTGACCGGCCTGCGGATACTCAGGCCGTTGAACCTCATGGTGCAGCACATGCAGCAGCACCGCGGCTTGTCGTCGGGCGTGCTGAATGGTAACGAGGGGATGAAGGCACGGCGCGCCGACAAGGAGAAGGACGCTGACGCCGCATTGACCGAGCTGGAGAAGTTGCTTTCTCCAACCCTGCGTGAGCGGGCGGCCTGGCGCCAACTCAACAGCGAATGGCAGGCGATCCGCCGCGATGGCCTGAGCTGGACGGCGCCGGAAAACCTGAAGCGCCATAGCGAGATGATTGCCGGTGCGCTGCTGTTCATGGTCGATGTCGCCGACGAGACGCAACTGACCGCCGATCCGTATGAGGATACCCACTACTTCATGGATATCGTGGTGGCCAAGATGCCGGCCATGCTCGAGCCGCTCGGGATCACCCGGGCGCGCGGCACCGGCGTGCTGACGCGCAAGGAATTGCCGCTGCAACTGCGGGTCGATATCTCGACGTTGATCAACCAGATGTCCAGTACGTTGAAAGCGCAGAACGACAACCTGACCAGGGCCATGCACTATGCGCCGCACCTGGAGCCCTCGCTGTCCGGTCCGACCAAGGAATTCTCGGCCGGCGCCGAGAAGATTTTCACGCTGGTTCGCGAGGACATTCTCGGCGAGCGGTTCGCGACCCCGGCGCAGGACTATTTCGCGCAGACCACGCAGGTTATCGACCTCGGCTACAAGATCATGTTCGAGACACTGTTGCCGCAGTTCGAAAAGCAGTTGGAGGTGCGCAGGGAGGCGGCCTGGCGGAGCCTTGGCTTCAACCTCGGAATCTCGGTGTTGATCATGGCCGTGGTCGGCTATCTCGGTATCGGCGCTTACTACTCGGTGATTGCCAGCGTCGATGTCTTTTCGCGCGGCGCTCAGCGCTTGGCCGGCGGCGATCTGACCGTCGAATTCCATACCGCGGGCAACGACGAATTGCATGCCGCCGGCCGTGCTTTCAACGAGATGGCGATGGCCTTGCATCAGATGCTCGGACGCATCCAGAATGACGTTCTGACCCTGCGTTCGGAAGCCGAGCGCCTGACCGATTCGAGCCAGCGGATTTCGGGCAGCGCCAGCGCCCAGAGCGATGCGGCCTCGAGTATGGCGACCGCGGTCGAGCAGATGACGGTCGGCATCGACCGCATCTCGAACAATGCCCAGGAGGCTCAGAACTGTTCGCGGCAATCCGATGCCGTCGCCGTCGAAGGCGGGCGCATCGTCGGTAATATGGTCGACGACATCCGCGACATCGCCGCAACAGTCAACCAGGCCGCTAGCTCGGTCGAGGCGCTGGGTCGCCAGTCCGGGACGATTTCGGCCATTGTCGACACGATCCGCGACATTGCCGATCAGACCAATCTACTGGCGCTCAATGCCGCTATCGAGGCCGCGCGCGCCGGTGAGGCCGGGCGTGGCTTTGCCGTCGTCGCCGACGCGGTGCGCAAGTTGGCCGAGCGGACCGCCAAGTCGACGCAAGAAATCACTGGCATGATCGGTGCCATCCAGGGTGGCACTGAAACGGCGGTCGGCAGCATGAAGCACGGTGTCGGCCGGGTGGCCGCCGGTGTCGAGCAGGCGCAGCAGGCCGGTACCGCGATTACTCAAATCAAGACGCAGTCGCAGCGGGTGGTCGAGGCCATCTCGGAAATTTCCGTGGCGCTGCGGGAGCAAACCGCGGCCAGTGCCGAGATTGCCCGGAGCGTCGAGAGCATCGCCAAGATGGCCGAGGAGAACAACGCCGCGGCCAACACCAACGCCGATACCGCCGCCAGCCTGCGTCGGCTGGCGGAAACCATCGGCCAGGAAGTCGGCCGCTTCCGTACCTGAACGCTCGCCGGCCAGAACCTAGTGGCGCATGCGGTGAAGGATGACGCCGCGGTTGGGGTCGAACATGATCAAGCCGTCGCTGCCCGGAATGGCGTTGAACTGGATGAAGCTGCTCGCGCCGAACAGCCCGCCCGCACCGGCGAACACCCTGCCGGCGAAGTCGTCGTAGACCGACCAGCGCCTGCCGTCCTTGCTGCGCCAGATACGCCGGCTGTTGTAGCTCCACCATAGGTAGTCGCCATTCACCGGATCGTAGGTCAGGTGGTTGTTGCTGGTGTGGTAGTGCATGCGGCCGCCGTCGTCGAGTTGGGCGCGGTCGAGCTTTTCCACTTTGCCGGTGGCGGTGATGCGGGCGAACTCGTCATCCGGTCCGTAACCGCCGGGGGCGATCAGCATTTCGTGGCGGATCGGGTTGTACACCAGCCGGCTGCGGAAGCCCTGGGCGTAGGTGCGGTCCAGGTAGGTCCATTCCTTGTCGCCGGGGTGGTACAGAAACACCCGGCCGGCGAACGCCTTGCCTTCCGCCTGTCCTTCGGCGGTATGCCCCGAGGGCGCGGGCCAGTCCCCAAGTATCTTGCTATTGCCGGCAACGTGCATGATCCAGCCGCCTAGCTCGGGGAACCATTCGGCCGCATGGTCGCCAGCCTGGCCGAGGCTGGTGATGCCGATGCCGAGGCCGTAATCGACGAAGCGCACCTCGCCGCCGTCGATGAAATCGCGCACGCGGGCGCGGCGAAATTCGCCGGTGCGCTTGCGCGCCTCGCCCCAGAACGCCGGTGGCCAGTACAGCCAGCCATCGACCAAGGTCAGGCGGTTGAACGCGCGGTGGTTGTAGGTGCAGTCGTTCATCCCTTCCGGCGTCACCGCGATATGCCAGCGCAAATCGGCATCCAGCCAAATCAGGTTCTTCTGGCTGGAGTCGCGCATCATCATGGCGAAAAAGGCTTTTGTGTCCGGGTCGTAGACGAAGGAATCCATCCACCCGTTACCGTAGGTGTTGCCGGATTCGGCCGGGCAGAAAAATACCCGGAAAACCTCGAACAGCGTCTTGTACCCCTGTGGCAGCGGGGTTTCGATCATGCGCCATTCGCCCGGCTTCATCTGTGCCAGGATGGCCGCGAGCTTGTGCGGCGGTTCTGCGCGGGGCGGCGGACCGGCCTGGGGGCCGACGATGGGGGTGGTGATGGGACGCGCGGCGGTGGTATCGGGTGTGGCGTCCGGTTGGGCCGATGTCTCGGCGGGTGGTTTCGAGGCAGGGGGTTTGGAAGCAGACGGTTTGGCCGGCGTTGCCTTTTCTTTCACCGGCGCCCCGCCGCCCTCGCCATCCCCCTCGTCCTCCACGTCCGCTTTCTCCGTCGCCTTGCCGCGCGGCGGCGGCATGACTGGCTGTGGGCGGCCGGATGACGCTGGGCGAAGCGGTGCGATTTCCGCCGCGCCCGCGCCGAACACGCTGCGGTGGCGGTAAAGCTGCGGTCCCGCTTCGTGCTGCCACAGGATGACGCCCGCCTCGTCGATGACGACCGGTACCTGGAATCCGTACTTGCCGAAAGGCCAGCCGCCCGCGCTCCAATCCGCCGCGAGCCGCCATTCCTTCGCATCCGGGTTGAACTCGTACAACTGCCGTTGATCGCGGCGCAGCACGAGGTAATTGCCGGAAACCGGATCGTAGGTCAGCGCGTGATCCTTGATCGAAATGTCGAAAGGCGCATCCGGCATCGCATGGATTTTTCCCGCTGCGTCGATCAGATCGACCTTGCGCAGGCTCTCGTTACCACCGGCAACCAGCATGTCGCCGCGCTTGCGGTTGTAGCGGCCGAGCGAATGGTAGCCGTGCACCGCCGATTTCCCGAGCGAATCCCAGCGGCCGTCGCGGAAGGCATACACCTCGTTGCCGGTGGAAACGGCCACCAGCGCGTCGAGCCGCTCGTGCCATTGCATCGAAATGAAACCCTTGATTGGCACCGCGCCGAGCGCTTCCCAGCGCGCCTCGTCGATACGGTAACGGTACAGCCCTCCGGCGGCCAGCAGGTAGTAATAGCCGTGTTTGCGATCCAGCGCTGTGCGCCCGTAAGTGTGGCCGAATTCCTCGAATTTCGGTGGTCCGTCGCCATCCCAACCCAGTTCTTCCCAGGCGTTGGTCGCGGCGTTGTAGGAGATGAACTTCTTGTATTTGCGCTGGCCGATGAAAAACGTGCGCTGCCGCCCTGGATCCCAGCCGGCTGCGTCGGTCCAGCCGTCGATCTCGATACCGCGCCCGTCGTCCAGGCGCACCCGCAGCAGATCGTAAAAACGCTTGTAGCCTGGCGGCAAGGCGGATTTCAGCTCGACGAACGTCCCCGGCGCGAGCGTGGCCGCAAGGCGTTCGATCTCGTTGCGCGGGCCGCCCCGTTCGTTCGGCGCCGCCGCTTGCACGCCCAGGGCAAGAAAGCAGGCGAAAAACGATAGCCAACGCAGCCAGTGCGCGCGGCAATCCACAGAAGATGCGCTCATGCTCGAACACTCCGTGCCAAATCAGAGGGTGACAGCGTAACAAAACGGGCCGGAAAGCGTGGCGCGCGCATGCCCCGGCATGGGGCTGGGCAGTTTCCCCGCCGCGTGATGGAACAGTTCATCCGATCAATCGGAAAGCGGGGTATCGGCGGCAGCCTTGGGCTGCCCTTCCGGCGTGGGCGTTGGAGTGGGCGTGGGTACGGCCAATTGCGTGGCGACCAGTTCGGCGAATTTGCCGCCCTGCGCCACCAGCGCGTCGAACGAGCCGCGCTCGACGATGCGGCCCGCCTCGAACACCAGGATTTCGTCCGCATCGCGCACGGTGGACAGGCGGTGGGCGATGATGAAGGTCGTGCGTCCCCGCATCAGATTTTTTAGCGCGACCTGTACCTTGGCTTCGGTGGCCGCATCCAGCGCGCTGGTGGCTTCGTCCAGAATCAGGATCGGTGGGTCTTTTACCAGCGCGCGGGCGATTGCCAGGCGCTGACGCTGGCCGCCGGAGAGCGTCGAGCCGCGCTCGCCCACCCGCGTGTCGTAGCCCTTGGGCTGGTGTTTGATGAAATCGGCGGCTTGCGCCAACTGGCAGGCACGCTCGATGTCCGCCATCGTCGCGTCCGCCCGGCCGACGGCAAGGTTGTCGGCAATCGAGCGGTTGAACAGCAGGCTCTCCTGGAACACCACGCCGATGTTGCGCCGCAGGCTGTCCAGCGGCACGTCGCGCACATCCTGGCCGTCGATCTGGATCGAGCCAGATGTGGCGTCCCATAGGCGCTGTAACAGCGCCATCGCCGTCGATTTGCCCGCGCCGGTGTGGCCGACCAGTGCGATCGACATACCCGGTTTGGCGCTGAACGACACGTCGGTAAGGATGTTTTCCGTGTTCGGGTACGCGAAACAGACCTGATCGAACACCACCTCGCCCTTTGCATGCCCCATGTCACGCGCGCCGACACGTTCCGGCACCGAGCTTTTCGCATCCAGAACCCCGAAAAACTCCTCCAGGCTCGGCAACTGAAAAAACAGGCGCGATGCGAAACCCGTGGCTGCCTCCAGTTTACCGATCAGAAGATTGGCGAAACCCATGAAGGAAACGATCTCCCCCACGCTGGCCTGGCCCTGGATATGCAACATGGTACCGACGACGAAGATGGCGATAACGCCGATGGTGGAGGCCGCTCGCGTTAGCACCGACACCACCGCCCACCAGTTGAGTACCGGAAATTGATGGTCGAGCACATGCTTGACGATATCGCCGAACAAGCGCGCTTCCGCATTCAACCGCGTAAACGCCTGCACCACCATCACGTTGGCCAGCGCGTCCTGCGCTGTGCCCGCCAGTTCGGAGTGGTATTCCTCCACCGCGCGCTGTGCCGCCTCCGTCCTGCGGATTACGAACACTGTGGCGATGCAGAACACCACCACCAGCACGATCAAGGTCAGCGCCAGCCGCCAGTTCATCAGCAGCGTCAGCGGCAGCAGCACCAAGGCGGTGACGAAAGTGGAAAGGTGCTCGCGGAAGAACGACAGCCACAGGCCGAACAGGTGATCCGCACCCGACAGCATCACTTTGAGCAAGCGGCCCGAATGCACCTCGCCGTGAAACGACAGGGGCATCGACAGCACATGCTGGAAGTAACGACTCATCGCGGCCAAACGATTGCGGTGCGCCATGCGGTCGGCCTGCAAGGCAACCGCGATGTTCGCGCCAATGCCGCCCAGCCCCACCGCTACCCACAAACCCAGCAAGGCGCCCGCTTCGGACCAGACCTTGGCCGGCTCCATCTGCGCGGAGCGCGCCAGCAGATCGACCACGCGCCCGAACAGTACCGGCTCGAAAAAATATAGCCCGGCCAGCGCCACGTTGGCGACGGCCAGCATCCAGGCCACGCGCTTTTCCGTGGCCAAAAGCCCCAGAACACGACTATAAACCCGCAAAAATCGCATTCGATACTCTCTTGTTGTGTGTGGAAAGCCCAGTTTCGTAAACCTGATGCCCCTGGCTCGCTCGATTTCTTCGTGCAGGTCGCTTCAACATAGGCGTTTTCGTTCATGCGGCCAGCCGGGCGGCATCGGCTGATGGATTCCGCCTGCTCGGGCAACGCATCGACATGCGGTGGAACCCGCCCGATATCCTACCGCCGCGTAGTGGACAAGACCGGTTTTATCGCACGGACGTTCCAGTTTGAACGGGAAAAGAGAGGGTCGAAAACGCGCTTAGCCGATATTTGTTGCCACCACAGTCTCGCAAAATGTGATTTTTGGCGGCGCCACCAGCATGGTTTCGAATTGCTTTAAGGCTTTTTGCACGGGCTCGGACTGGAGATGTATATCCCAGGCTGCCCGATCTTTGTACAGTTCGTACAGTACGAAAGCGTTTTGCCGTTCCACGGGACGATGAACGGCATAGTAGACCGTTCCTTCTTCCGGCTCGGCGGCATCGGCCAGCATGCGTAAAACCCGCTCAAGTTCCCCGGCGGATGCGGGGTTCGCTTCCAATTCGACAAGTACCAAGAACATGGGGCGCTCCATCAAATAAGGTTATTCGGAGCACGCAGATTGCCCGCCACGCGATGGCTCGTATTGTAAAAATGCGTCTTCGCACGGGCGTCCTCAAGGTAGCGCCGCGGTGTGGCGTTTGTGAATTGCCGAAAATCGCGGATGAAATGCGCCTGGTCGTAGTAACCATGATCCAGCGCGGCATCTGTTGGGCCGGCTGAGGTATCCAGCATCAACTGCCGCACGGTATGCTGAAATCGGCTCAAGCGTCTGACCTCACTAGGGGACTGGCCGGCAAGCGCCTTGAACCGGCGTTCCAATTGCCGGCGGGCAAGATGCAGACTATCCGCGAGATCCTGGATGGAAGCCGATACGTATTGCCGATACAGCACTGCCATGGCCTGCTCGGCTAGAAAATCCAACGGCTCGTCTCGCAAATGCGCGATCAAAAAAGACTGAACCTGCGACAGTCGTTCGCCCAGCGTCCTCGCATAACTCAAGCGGCGAACGAGAGCGGCGCCCGGCGCGCCCCAAATTTCTTCGGCGGACAGAACACGATCCGATAGCGCTTCTCCAGGAATGTCCGTAAAGCGATGAACCATGCCGACCTTGAAGCGGACGGCGACGAATCCGATGTTCGAGGAAGGCGACAACCGGAGTGGATGGCGGCGAATGCAAAACAAATGCCCCGGGCCGCAGTTTTTCTGGCGATCGCTACCGGATATGTATCGAAACGGTTCTCGATGATGGAAATACAGTTCTGCCCCGGTTCCTGGCAGCAGCGTGGGTAACTGGACGGTTTCGCCGTCCGCGCTTTCCCATCCCCACAGCCGGTCCACGAACGGACGCAATATGGGAAACGGAAGGGCCTGAAAGATATTCATTGCAACGCGGCGATACCCGATAACGACGTTTCGATAAACCAAGCTTGGCGCTTGCCCGTTCTGTCCATTTTGTCGCTATCTGAAAGCAGTCGCCGCGTGTTACAGGTAGCGACCCCAAGCGCTTGTATCTAGCCGGTACAGAAACATAGCAAAGCGAGCAAGCGGGCAGGTGCGACAAAGTTCCTGAAAATCGGCTGCGGGGTTGCCGGATTGCGTGGGTTATCTGGCAAGGTCGGGAAAACGGCAGACGGGCCGGTCGCGCGAAGGCGACCAGCCCGTCTGTTGGAGCGCACGGCTTTAGCCGGAAACGCTGGCGCGTTCGACGATGCGGCGGGCGGTGGTGGCGTTCGTTGCGCGGCCTAGTGTGCCGAAGTGCGATCCCCAGGCCGTCTCGCCAGCGCCACGGGTGGAGAGGAAAACATCCACGACTTCCGGCGTGCTGTAGCGCAGCAGTTCACCGGCCTGGAGTGCGCGGGCGACGGCTTCTGTCATCGGGCGGGTGAGGAACTCGTCATCAAGCGCTGCGCGCGCGAGGCTTTCGGTGTGGCGCAGCAGGGCGTCGAAGCGCTTGTCCTGGCCTGTGAGCGGGAGTAACTCGGCAAGCAGGGCGTCCAGCGTGCGCGGGTCTTTGAGCATGGCGCGGCGCACGTCCATGCACATCATGTTGGCGGTGCCTTCCCACACGCTGTTCAGCGGTGCCTCGCGGAAAATGCGCGCCATCGGGTTTTCTTCGATGAAGCCGTTGCCGCCGTGGCATTGCAGTGCCTCGTAGGCGATGGCGGGCGCGCGCGAGCAGTTGAAAAATTTCGCCGCCGGGGTGGCTACACGGGCGAGCAGCCGTTCGTGCTCGTTACTTTCCAGGTGGTCGGTGGCCTTGGCCACGCGCAGGGCCATGAGCGTGGCCGCTTCGACTTCGACGGCCATGTCGGCGAGCACGTTGGCCATCATTGGTCGTTCGGCGATAGAGGTGTGGAAGGCGCGGCGCGTGGTGGTGTGCCGCAGGGCGAGGGTGAGAGCCTGACGCATCAGCCCGGCGGAGCCGACGGCGAAATCGAGTCGGGTAAGGTGCGCGTGCGTGAGGATTTCGCGGATGCCGTGCCCTTCCTCGCCGACGCGGATGGCGAGCGTGCCAGCGTATTCCACTTCGCTGGAGGCGTTCGATTTGTTGCCGCATTTGTCCTTCAGCCGCTGGATGAAAAAGCGGTTGAAGCTGCCATCGGGCAAAGTGCGCGGCAGGAAGAAGCAGGTGACGCCGCCGTTGACTTTCGCCAGGGTAAAAAAGCCGTCCGATTGCGGTACCGAGCAGAACCACTTGTGGCCGGTGAGTTCGTACCAGTGGGCGGTGCCACCGTGGTACGCAGCCGAGTGGGAAAACACGGCGGTGGTCTGGGTTTCGCGCAGGTCGGAGCCGCCTTGTTTTTCGGTCATGGCGTAACCGATGACGACCGAGGGCTTATCGGCCACTTCGCGCCGGCTGAACTCATAGACCGTGCCCCTGGATTTCTCCGCCCAGATGGCAAGGCTCGGTTCAGCCTGGAAGCCGGCATACGACGCGTAGGCCATGCCGGTGGGGCAGGCGGTGCCGTGTTCGATCTGGTTCCACAGGTAGGACAGTACGGCGCGGGCGTAATGCGGTTGGGCTTCGCGCGCGGTCCAGGCGAGGTTGGGGACTTCGTGCTTCCAGGCCAGAGTCATCAATTGATGCCAGCTTGGGTGGAATTCGACCCAATCGATGCGGTTGCCGAAGCGGTCGTGCGTTTTCAGGATGGGCGTGTGGGTGTTGGCGAGGCGGGCCAGTTCCTGCACGGCTTCGTCCCCGGCCACGGCGCCGAGTGCCGCGCAGCGCTCGGTGGCCCAGGGCGCTTCGCGCGCGATCGCGGCAGCCAGAACGCGATCGCCGGTAAAGGCGTTGAAGCCGGCTGCCGGTTGCGCTTGGTTGAGGACTTCGTGGGTGTGGAAGCGGTCCACGGGCGATGGGTTTGTATGCGATGCGGCCAGATTGGTATCGGCGATTTTATTCATGTGTCTCCTCCGGGGGGTGAATGGGTGCCGGCGCGGTGCTCACGCTGGCACAGGCCAAACTGGCGATTTGTTTGGCCAGTTCGGCGATTCGCTGGTGTTTTTCTTCGTTATCCGGTTGTTGGCCGTTGAGTGGCGACAGCGGGCCGATCAAGCCTTCCATGAAGCCGCCGACGATCACGGTCGCGGCCACGTCGGCGCGCACGTCGGTGCGCATGAGGCCCGCGCGCTGGCCGTCGGTGATGATGGAGAGGATTACCTCGCTGATGGCGGAGCGGTAGCGCAGCCGCATTTCGTCGATGTCCTTGTCGCACGGCTCGGCGATCAAGGCGTAAGCCAAGCGCGGGTTGCGCATGGCGCGGCGGACGAAGGTGGCGACCGCCGTGCGCAGACATTCGAGAGCCAGCTCGCCGGACGAGGCGATGTCGGCCAGCACATCGACTTCGCGTTGCGACACCTCGCTCAGCACCTCGCTGAAGAGTTCTACTTTGGAGGCAAAGTAGCGGTACACGGTGCCAGTGGCGATTTCCGCCGCTGCGGCAACATTGGCGACCTGCGCTTCGCCCCAGCCGCCTTCGCCCACAAGCGTGCGCGCGGCTTTGAGAATGCGGGCGCGGTTGTCGAGCAGGCGGGCTTCGACGTTTTTAGTCTGACGGTAAACCATAAGAAATGAATCATCGTTCATGGACAGTGAATCGTAGTTCATTCCTTGCCGTGGGACAACCCAATGGTGCCTACCGGTGCTGAAAGTAGGCTGCCAACGGTTTTACGTGATCTGCGGGGATGACTTGTCAGGGAGCCGGGGTGGGGGAAAACAGGTTATACCGTTCCACCGGGCATTTGCCGGGCGGTCGGATACAGGTGGACGATCCCGAGAGTTTGATTTGTGCGCGAGGGAAGAAAAACAACCGCCTGCCTGGATTCGACCGAGACGGCGCGCGACCATGGGATGAACAAGGGGGTGGAACAGACTCTCGCCGGTCTTCCACCTGTCGCTTCCAATCGAATAAAGGCAGTTGCGGACAGGCGGGAAGCGGATTCCAATTACAGCCGTCCGGTGCTACCGGGCACGCGAATCAGGACGTGCCGTGAGGCGATTCCGCTCTGATCTGGTCGAGGTAAGCGAGTCCGGCGGGGGTGATGCTTTCGACGCAAAACGCATCGCAGGGATATTTGCCGAAAAACGGTGGGCGCAGCTTGATGGAACTGATGTAGCCAAGCTTGCACGCCTCCAGCGCCACTGCCGCGGTGGTTCGCTGAAAATCTTCGAGGTCGCTTTCGGAATCGCTCGCGGCATGAAACTGATCTATGCCGGAAACGACGGCTTCCAGTAGATTGTGCATGTTCATCGCATGGCCTCCGAGGGTCGGGTGAGTGGGCCGGCGGTGGCCGGCCCTGACGAGAAATGCGCGCCGCGATTCAGCCGCAGGTGCCGACCGCGCCGCAGGCGGTGCAGAAGTCGCAACCATCCTTGCGGATTACGGTGTGGTTACCGCACTCGTTGCACAGCGCGCCTTGCATCAGGCGCGGGTCGCTGTCGTCGCGCGGGGCTTCGAGAATGCCCATTTCGCGCATCGGGTAGCCTTTTTCGTCGAGCACGCCAAGCATGGCGTAGCGGTGGATGATAAGGCGGGCGACGTAGGCGATGGTGCTGGGGAAATTCTGTTGGCGCCGCGTGCCGGGCACGAAGGCCATGAAATCGCCAAGTGGCTCGGGGTAGTTGAGCAGCTTGCGCAGCTTCATGCCGATCCAGGCCGGGTCCATCACGCGCATGTCGAGGGAGAGGACGCGCGACAGGCCGTCCAGCGCGCGCGGGTAGTTGCCCGACAGCCACATCGAGTAGGGGCGGGTGACGCCGGTGGAAAAACCATCCTGCGGCGGCAGGGTGATTTCTTTCAGGCCGAGCACGAAATCCTCGCCGGTGGCGGGGTTGTAGATGTCGACGGTCCATGACAGGGTGCCGTCGGTGCTGGTTTTCGGTTCGTCGAGGCTGAACAGGGTGTCGAGCACCGGGGTGACGGCTTCCTTGTCGAAGGCGCCAAGCTTTTCGCAGCGGTAGCGCACGACCTGGGCGAAGGCGGAGACGACGCCGGGGAAGAGTTTCTTTTCGCCGTGCGGTGGGAAGGGCATCTCAAAAGCCTTTTCGCCAATGGTGCGGGCCAGGATTTCGAGCTTGAGCTTGAGCCAGCCGTGGTCGTTGGCGCGCATGTCCATCGACAGTGTTTTGGCGACCGCGCCGAGGCCGCGTGGCTGGTCGGCGCCATTGACCCACACCTCGAACGGGAAGCCGCCCGCGCCGTTGTTTTCGACGCCGTTGGCAATGTGGCCGACGAACAGGGCGAATTCACCCTGCGGGGTATTGAGCATGTAGGTCCACGCCAGGTTGCCGTCGGGCAGTTCGGGGCGGCCGGGCCAGCGCAGGCTGGAGAGCACCGGGGCGGGCAGGCTCTTGATCGACAGGCGGCGGTTGGCGTCGCCGAGATCGACGCTGTCCGGACGCGGCTGTTCGGCGCTCGGGGTGACGGAGAGGATCGGCGCCAGCACGGAATTGGGCCGGTAGGTGGCCAAACCCTTAAGGCCGGCTTTCCATGCGGTGAGGTAGAGATCCTCGAAATCGGCGTAGGGATAGTCCTCGGGAACGTTGACCGTCTTCGAGATCGAGGTATCGATGTAGGGCGCGACCACGGCGACCATATCCTTGTGCGCCTGGGCGGAAATTTCCAGCGCGGTGACGAAGCTCGGTGGCAGCTTGTCCACGTTGCCGCCCATGTGCTTGTACAGACGCCAAGCGTAATCTTCGACCGCGTATTCCTTGAAGGTGCCGTCGGCCATGCGTTTGCGCCGGGTGTAGGTGTAGGAGAAGGGTGGTTCGATGCCGTTGGAGGCGTTATCGGCGAAAGCGAGCGAGATCGTGCCGGTGGGCGCGATGGAAAGCAGGTGGGAATTGCGCAGGCCGTGCTTGCGGATCTTGTCCTTGATGTCGGTGGGCAGGCGCGAGGCGAAATTGCCGCCGGAAAGGTAGAGATCGGCGTTGAACAGTGGGAAAGCGCCGCGTTCGCGCGCCAGCTCGACCGAGGCGAGGTAGGCGCGGTTGCGCATATATTCGGAAATCTTGCGCCCCACCTCGCGCGCCTCGGCGGTGTCGTAGCGTTGGCCAAGCATGATCAGCGCGTCGCCCAGGCCGGTGAAGCCGAGGCCGACGCGGCGCTTCGACGCGGCCTCATTGCGTTGCTGCTCAAGCGGCCAGTGGGTAACGTCGAGCACGTTGTCGAGCATGCGAATGGCGATGTCGACGATCTTGCCGAAGGTGGGGTAATCGAATTCGGCGCTGTCGGAGAACGGATTCTTGACGAAAGGTGTCAGGTTGATCGAGCCCAGGTCGCAGCAGCCATACGGCGGCAGCGGCTGTTCGGCGCAGGGGTTGGTGGCCTCGATGGTTTCGCAGTAGTGCAGGTTGTTGTCCTGGTTCATGCGATCGAGGAACAGAATGCCCGGCTCGGCGTGGTCGTAGGTCGAGCGCATGACCTGTTCCCACAGCCCCTGCGCGCTCGCCTTGCGGTACACCCACAGGCCATCATCGCGCTGGTAGGCGCCGGCGGTCTTCAGTTCGTCGATGGGTTCGGCCTTGTGCGCCAGTTCCACATCGCCGCCGGCTTCCACCGCCTTCATGAACGCATCGGTGACGCCGACGGAAATATTGAAGTTGCTCAGATCGCCGTGATCCTTGGCGTGGATGAATTCTTCGATATCTGGGTGATCGCAGCGCAGCACGCCCATCTGCGCGCCTCGGCGCGCGCCGGCCGACTCCACTGTTTCGCACGAGCGGTCGAACACGCGCATGTAGGACACCGGGCCGGAGGCGTTCGACAATGTGCCCTTGACCAGCGCGCCCTTGGGGCGGATGGAGGAGAAGTCGTAACCCACGCCACCGCCGCGGCGCATCGTTTCCGCCGCCTGGGCCAACGCGGTGTAGATGCCGGGGCGGCCGTCTACCGCTTCGGTCACGGAATCGCCGACCGGCTGCACGAAGCAGTTGATCAGTGTTGCGGCCAGCGCGGTGCCTGCGGCACTGTTGATGCGCCCGGCGGGCACAAAGCCCGTTTCCTGCGCCTCCAGGAATTTCGCTTCCCAATGCGCGCGCTTGTCCTCCGCCTCGACCGCCGCCAGTGCGCGGGCAACCCGCTGGCGAACCTCGTGTACGTTGCGTTCGCCACCCTTGGCGTATTTCTCGATCAGAACTTCGCCGGAAATTTCCTGCGCTTCAAGTGTGCTGGCATCGCGTTTGGTTTGGCTTTTGGCGGTCATGCTCATGGTTCTCTTCAGACTCTCGTTGCTTCATGACAGGCACCATGTCTGTCAACGCATTGAAGCATAGCGCGAGGGCAGTGGATTTGCAAAAAAATAAAATCTATATAAATCAAATAATTGACATTCACCCTTGTGTGTCAATGGCTTTTAAGACACTAGATGTAGTAGCTAAAAATCAGTGGATTTCTCGTGATTTTCAAGCTTTGCGCGATTTTCGGCGACCCATGGGGAGGGAAAGTCCTTAGTAACTACCCTGGAAGCCATCCTCTCAAGTTTCGGAGGGTTTGAAAAACCCGAGTAGGCCAATCCGCCGAGTTGGCAGGAATGTATTCCCTGTATCTTATTTGCCATCTTCCACTCAGTCTTCGATTTTCGAAGAGGACAGATAATGAGTTTGGCAGTTTTAATTGTACCTGTCTTATATTAGACATTATCTAATATAAGACCATTTTTATATCGAGTTATTCAGTGTTTAATGGATTGGTTTAACCAGTCCCGGCGCAGAATTTCTAGGCTATTTTTCTGCTCAACGGTTTTTTCGCATGGCGTCACCCCCCGCTTTACACTGCTTGCGGCGGTCAAGGTACGCTTGATTGGCAATCCACCGCATGCGCTGGGCTGAATGTGCCAGCCCTGCAATGGATATTCGCTGGGTTGCCCGCTGGCAACAGCGATAAATCGTGTGATTCAGCCCAGGAAGGGATGGCTGAATTTCCGGGTAATTTCAAAAAAAGCCAACCAATAAATGTAACGGTTCAAAAAAATAAAAACAAGCCGCCTCTTAGTAAAAAATATTTGACATGTATGACAACGTTTCGCTACTGTCATGCCCGATTATCGCAAAATGCATTATTGCAATGATGCAAATCATATTTTTAAATTAATGCGAACAAATAAGCTCATGGGGAAGTCATGAAGGGCCCTTCATCACGTCGTGTGGTTGTTACAGGATATGGCGCGCTTTGTTCTCTCGGGAACAATGTCGAGGAAATATGGAATGCCATTTCCGATTACAAGGTTGGTTACAAGCGGGAAGCATTTCAGGATCCCAACATCGTCGCGAAATTTTTCGGCGTGATGCACAACAGGCCCCCGCGTAAAGGCATTCCCAAAGCGATTCTCAAGTTTCTCCCCGAATTTGCCCGGCTCGGCATGCTGGCTGTGGAAGAGGCGTTTTCCATGGCGTTCGGCGAAAAAGCGAAACTCGACGAGTACTACGACCCCTTTGAGCGAGGCGTTATCTTTGGCACGGGATGGGGCGCGCAGGACGAGTCCACCGTGGAGAACCGGAAATACAGCGAGGAAGGGATGGGTTCTTCCTTCGCCAATCTCCTGGTGATGCCGAATGTCGCCACAGCGGCGATGTCCATGCACTGGAATCTGCGCGGTTACCAAAATACCCCGATCGCCGCGTGCGCCACCGGCAGCATTGCCATCGGCGATGCTTACGAAATCATCCGTTCCGGACGAGCCAAGGTCATGCTGGCCGGTGGCGCCGAAAGCATCCGGGCGGATTTCTGTGTCTGGAGCATCGATGCGCTCCGCGCTTTGACCAAGGAGCAGGATTCGCTCCAGAAAGCCTGTTGCCCGTTTAGCGCGGACAGAAACGGTTTCGTGCTTTCCGAGGGAGCGGCCGTGCTTTGCCTGGAGGATATGGAGTCGGCCCAGGCGCGTGGCGCGCGAATCCTTGGGGAAATCGTCGGGTATGGGAATTTTTCCGATGCCTCGGACATTACCTCGCCGGCGGAGGATCTGCTCGCGCGCACCAAGGCGATACAGGCCGCATGCGCACAAGCGCGCGTCACTCCCAGCGACATCGATTACATCAATGCGCACGGAACATCGACGCCACTGAACGACCTCAATGAAACAAAAGCCTTGAAACTCGCGTTGGGCGATGCGGCTTATCGGATTCCCACTTCCAGTACCAAATCCTATACCGGCCACCTTATCGCCGCCGCGGGCGCCATCGAATCGATCTTCTGTCTCAAGACGATTGAAACCGGTCTGATGCCGGCTACGATCCACCTTGCGAATCCCGACCCCGAGTGCGATCTCGATTTCATTCCGAATGTCCACCGTCGCAAGGACCACATTCAGAATGTACTGAATGTCAATTATGGATTCGGCGGTTCTAACAGCGCCCTCATCTTTTCGAAAGTGTCGCAATGAGCGCCCTTCGCTTCGACGCCGGCGCCATCAAGACCTGGGCTGATTTCTCGGGGGACTACAACCCGATTCACTTCGATGATCGTATTGCCGACGAGGCAACCGGCAAGGGTGGCGTCGTGGTTCACGGCATGCTCGCGATGATGCCGCTCAAGGCGTTGCTGTCAACGCAGCCGTGGGAAGAAAACGGTTGGCTGCAGTGGACGGCGATGTTGCGGCAGGCCATGCCTTTGCGCTCGTCGTACACGGTCGATACGCGCGTTGCGCAGCCCGGCCGCAAGCTGCGCTTCAAGCTCACGGATGCGGACGATGCGGAAGCCAAGATCACGGGGCATTGTTCGGTAGGTGAATTCGATACCGCGCCTTACGCCGGCTTTCAACGTACTTCCGTTCTTCCCGAAACCGCGCGGGCGGAGCTGGCGCATTTTTCCGCGTTGTTTCCTTCGTCGGCAGCGGCATGGATCGCAATCGACGCGATGCTTTTTGCCCGCTATATCCGATATCACGCCGACGATGCTTTCCGCAAAGAGCTCGCCCAGCACTTTGGCACGGAAAAAGAGGAAGCACTCGCTACCGGTGGGCTGGTGACGATGCAGACGCATCACGCCTGCATGTTCGATCGCTCTTTGCTTGGCGACACCGTTTCTCTCGATATCACGAAGTTTGAATACGGCGTTGCAAAGACCGATGAAATTTCAACGGACGACACCATGTTCGCGACCGTCGAAATCCCGGTTTGGATTAACGGTGTCATGGTGCAGGTAGTAAAGATCGGCCTGATGGCCAGAAAAAAATCTTCCGTTGTTATCAATTGATAGGAGTAGTTACATGAGCACGACTTTTTCTTTTTTGACGAACGCAATCGGCGAGCTGGTGGACTTCGAAGTCGAAGACATGAAGCTGACTACCGGTTTGATGGAGCTTGGCTTGGACAGTCTCGACTATGTTTCTCTGCAACTGGCGATCAAAAAAGAGTATGCGGTGGAGATCAATTTCGACGATTTCACTTCCGGGCAGATCACCACGATTGGCGAATTCTGCGATTACATTGAAAAACGGGTAGCTGCTACCGTTTGAGTTTGCTGTCCAAGCAAGGAAGGGGAATGCGAAATGAGTGGACTTGAAACGATTGCGAAGTTCGGGTGCCTTTCTGATGAGAACAGGTGGCCCGCTGGCCGTTACGATTTTTCCGCATGGCTGCCGGAGCTGGACGAGCACGACCGGGACATTATCAAACTTGTCGACTGTCTGCGCGATGGTGAATATTCCGGGCAGGCTTCCGCGGCACAGTTTTTCGACATGCTCATCCAGGCACGGAAAGACGGTGAGCCAAAGGAACTGATCGACGATTGGGCGCCGCTGTTTTCCTATATGTACACCATCGTTTATGAAGAAATGCGGCATGGCATCGTGCTCGGATTGCTTTATCACTATGTCACGACCGGTAAAACCGACTACATTGCCCAGGTCGATGTCCGCGATTTCAGCGAGAAATATATCTGGTGTTACGAAGAGCGCCGTTATTGGGACAGATACAGCTATATCCTTTCGCACCTCTTCTCGGAAATCATCAATACCGAGCTGTACCGCGATGTCGTCAACCGTGTTCATCATCCTCAACTGAAAGCGGCGCTGGCCAATATCCGCAATGACGAAGCGCGGCACATTGCCGCCTGGACGGCACTGATCAAGGATCTCATCGAGGCTGACCCGCGGCACAAGAAGCTAGCGCTGGAGTCGCTCGAAAGAGGGCTGCTCTATCACAATGCCATGGTCCACGAGACCTACTTCGAGGGCTTGAACAAGATGCTGCCGTTGTTCCTGTCCGAGAACAAAGACAAGCTCGAGCCCATCCGGAGAATCACGAAGCAGAAGTACCGGGTTCTGGTCGAACTTTTCGGAGAAGACAATCCCTTCACCGAGAAGCAAGTTCAGGATATTCACCTGGGGTATCTGCACCGGGCCAGTGGACATTCGCGCGCGCAGTTTTCCGAAACGGCTCCGCACAATATCGAGTTCGTCGCCTGATCTCGCTGTCGTTTTCCGTGGCAATTGAAAAACCGGCTTCCAGGCTGTTTCGGTAACGGTCTGGAAGCCGGGGCTCGTGATCGCAATGCCTTGCCGTAGCGCTTTTGCGCTTGAGCACGGTCGTTAGGAGTTTTCCTTGGCAAATCAAAAATGGGTGTTTGTGACGGGTGGTACGCGTGGTATCGGCGCAGGCATCGTCAAACGTCTTGCAAACGCGGGCTACAGCGTCGCGTTTTCGTATCGCTCGTCTGACGAAAGCGCCACGGCGCTGGAGCGGGAGTGTGCGGATGGCGAAAGGTGGTGCAAGGGATTCCGTTGCGATATGTCGTCCCACGATGCAGTGCGTCAGTTGTCCGAAACGCTTTATGCGGATCACGGCGCGCCCTATGCGGTGATCAACAACGCGGGCATTACGCGCGATGCGCTGATTTTCATGATGGGCCCGGACAAATGGAATGACGTAATCCGCAACAATCTGGATTCCGTGTATCACGCGACACATGCCTTTGTGCCGAAGATGGCCGAGAACAAGGATGGGTGTCTCATCAACATCAGCTCGGTCAGCGCCATCAAGGGGAATGCGGGCCAAGCCAACTACGCGGCGACCAAGGCCGCGATGATCGGCATGGCGAAATCGCTCGCCATCGAGCTGGGGCGCTTCAATCTCCGCGTCAATACCGTGGCTCCTGGGCTGATCGCCACGGAAATGACGCAGGAAATGGGGGATGCACAAAAGAAAAAATTGCTTTCGCACATACCGTTGAGACGGCTGGGCAGTATCGACGACGTCGCGGCGATGGTGGAATTTCTTCTGGGAGACGGCGGGCGTTACGTGACAGGACAAACCTTTGTCATCGACGGTGGATTGACTGCCTGATCGTGCCGTTTCCCCCGGTATTTCCGCATGGTGAAGAATTCTTGCGGAAGGGATATATGACCACGTATCGGGTCATGAACCGCGGAACCACGAACTGCGGGATTTCAGTGCGAATTACATGGGCCGGCGCGGATCGTTTCCGGCGCCGGGCCTTATCTCACCAAGGAATTGAAAGTGCAGCATAAATTTTCCCCCGACACTATCTTGATGACGGGCGCGACGGGTGCGCTCGGGGCTGATCTTTTGCCCAAGCTGCTGCGCCGTTTTCCAGAGTCGCGGATCGTTGCCATCGTGCGCGGCAAAACCCAGCAGGGTGCCGAGGAGCGGTTGATCGATGCCGTCGAGACGCCCGAGTTGCCCGCAACGCAACTGATGGAGCGTGTCACCGTTCTGCAGGGCGATACTACCCGGCCGCGATTCGGCCTTGATGACGAAACCTACCAGCAGCTTTGCGCGGCGACCCGCAGGGTTTTTCATCTGGCGGCCAATGTGCGCTTCAGTGCCACCTTGCCTGAGTCCCGGACAGGGAACGTTGAGAGCACGAAGGTTGTGCTCGATTTCTGCAGAGACTGTCGCGACCGGCATCCGAATGACTTCGAATTGCATTACGCGTCCACCGCCTATGTGGTGGGTAACCGCCAGGGCCCGCTACGCGAGGATGAGCTCAATTGCGGGCAGGGGTTCTGGAATGCCTACGAGCAATCCAAGCTCGAAGCGGAGGAGCTCGCGCTAGCGGCGCGCAAGGAAATGTCGGTTACCGTCTATCGCCCGAGCCAGGTCATTTGTTTGTCGGCATCGGGGAAAGTGCGCAAGCTTTTCGGTTTTCTGGAATTTCTCAAAATCGCCTGTACCGGCAGGGCGAAGCTTACGCATATCCCCGCCAATCCCAAGGTCCGCAGCGACATGGTGCCGCTCGATTTTGTTTCCGATGCGATGGCCTATCTGAGCGGAGAAGCCGATACGCGCGGGAAAACCTACCATCTTGCCGCAGGCCTGGCGCGAACCCTGCCATTGGAAGAGATCGCCGACATCGCGTACGAGATCGTGCGTGCTCACGTGCCTGCGTCCGAGCCGCTTTACAAGCCTCAATATCTCCCGGTTGGCCTCCTCGACACAGGAGGGCTGGAAGGCCAGATGAATAAATCGCTGGGCGGCCTCCTCAAGATCTACCAGACCTATCTGACATACGACCGCGATTTCCAGGTCGAAGAGACTTTGCAGCTCTTGGCCAAGGCCGGCATCGTTCTGCCGCCGATGGAGGAAACGCTGAAGCGCAGCGTGCGTTACGTTGTCGAGGAGTATTTCGATGAAGAGAAATTCGCGCTGAATTGATGCGCGGGGCCAAGGCTCCCTCGAATTTCCCCATTACCGGTGTCTCGCCGCCGCCAGAATCCGC
Source organism: Azoarcus sp. (assembly GCA_031546845.1). Classification (GTDB taxonomy): domain Bacteria; phylum Pseudomonadota; class Gammaproteobacteria; order Burkholderiales; family Rhodocyclaceae; genus Azoarcus. The sequence continues at coordinate 115,395 of JAVBJT010000018.1, forward strand.
GCCGTCGGGTGTGGCGGCAGGCGGCGGGCCCGCTAGGAACATACAATGGAAAATCAGTACGACGTAATCGTGATCGGCGCCGGCCTGGGAGGGCTCGCCACAGGCAGCTTATTGGCCCAGCAAGGCCGCAAAGTCATTGTGTTCGAGAAGCACACCAAGCCTGGCGGCTATGCGACTAATTTTGAGCGCGAGAATTTTGCGTTCGACGTGTCGCTTCATGCGTTGAACGGTGCGACGCCCGGCACGCCGTCGTATCGATTTCTAGAAAAATGTGGCGTTGCGGACCGGGTACGCTTCCTTCCGCAGAAAAACGTTTACCGGATCGTCACGGATAAGGACGAAATGCTCGTCAAGCACGGCGGGGTTGAGCAGTACAAAAAACTCTTGCTGACGAAATTTCCCGAAGAAGGCGCTAATCTCGACCGTTTATTTACAGAGGCGGAAAAAACGTTCAAGGAAGCGGCGAAGTTCTTGCATTCCTCCTTCCCCTTCTGGCTGCGTTTCACTCTTGCGCCGCTGATATTTCCGCGGCTGGTGCGTTACGAGAAAACCACCGTCCATGAGTTTTTCTCCCGCTTCACGGAAAACGAGGAGTTAAAGGAGATTCTTGCCGCGCAATGGCCCTATTACGGATTGCCGCCCAAGAAATTGTCTTTCTTTTATTTTTCCTACCCCTTTTTCGATTATCTCGCGCATGGCGGTTATTCGGTCGAAGGCGGTTCGCAGAAGCTTTCCGATGCCATGCGCGATGTCATCGAGGAGCATGGCGGGAAGGTCGTGCTTTCGTCCAGGGTCACCGATATCCACATCGAAAACAATCAGGTGTGCGGCATTACCGCGCGCAAGATCGGCAAGGTGACGGCGCCGGCCGTGGTCAGCAATATCGTGCCGCACGAAATCGTCAGAATGGCGGGCAAGGGCGCTTTCCCGTCTTCCTTCCATGCGAAATTGATGGTCATGCGGCCGTCCTTGTCCGGGTTCCAGATGTTCCTCGGGCTCGATTGCCCATTGAGCGAGTTCGGTGTGCCGGAAGACGAATACAGTGTCTTCCACCTGCCGACCATAGATTCGTCCGCGCAATACAAAAATATGATGTCCGGTAAACAGGACGGCGACGATACCTATCTGTTCGTCAACTATTTCACCAATGTCGATCCGACGCTGGCGCCGAAAGGAAAGTCGACGATAGGGATTTTTTCTCTGGTTTCCGGGCATATCTGGCAGGGACTCCCCAAAAGCGAATACCGTGAAAAGAAAGCGGCGATGGTCAAGGTGCTTCTCGACCGGATGGAGCGAAAGCTCCCTGGCCTTTCGCAGCATATCGAGGTTATGGAGGCCGGAACCCCAACAACGATGCAGAAGTACACCGCAAGCTCCTTTGGCAGTTTCAACGGTTTCGAACAAAGCGTTCAGCAGTCGGGATTGTTCAAACGCTTCCCGATGCACTATCCGGTGAAAGGGCTTTATCAGGTCGGCGCGTGGACATTCCCCGGCGGCGGTTACCTGGGCGCGATGATGTCGGCGCAGGCGCTGGTGGATCGTCACTTCCGTAAGAAACGCGGGTTGGGGCGTCTTCTGCCCGGCGTGTTTTGATTTTCCATCTTCCCAGTGCTTTATCCGCATCCCAGGGCGCTATGAATACCCCAGCAGTAAGCCTTGACGGTGTCGTCAAGCACTATCACGTCGGAGGCGAGAGCGTTGCCGCCCTGAAAGGCGTCAGCCTCGACGTGCCGCAAGGCGCTTTTTGCGCGGTACGCGGTCCGTCGGGAAGCGGCAAGAGCACCTTGCTCAATATCTGCGGGCTCATCGATTCTTTCGATACCGGGCGTTACCTCCTGGACGGACGGGATATCGGTGCGTGCGATGAAACGGCGCGCACCCTAATCCGCCGTCAGCGTATCGGCTTCATATTCCAGAGTTACAACCTGATTCCCGTCATGTCAGTGCATGACAATGTCGCCTATCCGTTGTTGCTCACGGGCGAGTCGGCCGAAGAGCGCGGCCGCCGCGTGGCGGAAATACTCGAACAGGTGGGGTTGAGCGGTTTTGCCGACCGTCCGCCCGAGCAACTCTCCGGCGGTCAACGCCAGCGCGTGGCCATTGCCCGCGCGCTGGTGAAGCGGCCTGTGTTGGTGATTGCCGATGAGCCGACCGCCAATCTGGATACGGCGACCGCGCAACAGATCATCGATTTGATGAAAGACCTGGGCCAGCGTTTTGGCACGACCTTTTTGATTGCGACGCACGATGAGCGGATGACCGCGCACTGCGACCAGGTGTATTCGATGGTCGATGGAGTGTTGCAGTGAATTTTTTTGCCCTGGCTTGGAAGAATGTCCTGCGCAACCGGCGCCGCTCGTTGATTACGATCTTCATCGCGGCGCTTGGGTGCGCCGCGATTCTGGTTGCGGGCGGTTTCGCGCTTTACACCTATGAAACCCTGAGCGACAACGCGGCCCGGGAATATGGACACCTGACCGTTGCCCACAAGGATTTCTTCGAGCGCGACGAAGAAACGCCGATGCAGTTCGGGATGAAGAATCCTGCGGAATTGTCGGAAAGGCTGCGGCAGGATTCGCGTGTGCGCCATATTCTGCCGCGGGTTTCATTTTCCGGATTGATCTCGAATGGCGATAAATCCGTGATCTTTCTCGGTACCGGCGCCGATTTGAATTCTGAGGCCGAGGTGCGTGGCCCTTTTCTGCGCGTGCTCGAAGGGAGTGTGAAGGCTTCGGAGTCGGGTGGTGAGCCTTATGTTCTGCTCGGAACCGATCTGGCCCGCAGCCTCGGCGCCCATCCGGGAACCGGTCTGACGCTAATGGCAACCACCGTCGAAGGCAGTATCAATGCCATTGACGTTGTCGTCTCCGGTATCGTCACCACCGGGTGGAGCGAGGCGGACAAACGGCTTGTCTATGTGGATGTGAAGCCCGCGCAACGGCTTCTGGCCACGGATAAGGTCAGTACCCTATCCGTCTACCTGTCGGATCTGGATCAGGTTGCCGACGCGCAGGAGAAAATGGCCGCGGCGGAACCCGAATTGGCCTTCCGGCCCTGGTGGGGGCAGGCGTTCTACTATCACTCCGTCAAAGGGCTGTACAACCGTATTTTTGGGCTCTTGGGCATCATCATCACGGCGCTGGTTCTGTTTTCCGTCGTCAACACGCTGGCGATGGCCGTTGTCGAACGGACCCGGGAAATTGGCACGCTGCGCGCGTTGGGCGCCCATCCTCAAGAAGTTGTCGCACAGTTCGTGCGCGAGGGCATGCTGATCGGCATTGCCGGCGTGATCGCCGGCAATCTTCTGGCGGGGCTGGTGACGGTGTTGCTGCCGCATCTGGGATTCCAAATGCCGCCGCCACCCGGACGCTCAGCGGGATATCCGCTCCTGGTCAGCGCTTCCGTTCCTATTTATGTCGCCACCGATGCCGTCATCGTCTTTCTGTGCTGCGCGGCGGCTTGGTTTGTCAGCCGCAATGCCGCGCGCAAACCCATTGTGGAGGCTCTGGGCCATGTTTAAGCCGTTATCCAAGCTGGCGCGTCGTTTGCCATCGTTCCTCTTATTGCCATTGTTGTTTCAGGCGGGCGTTTGTATGGCCGCTGACGATGACGTTTCCGCGCTGTTACGGCAGGCCGATGCCTACCGCCGCCCCTCCGCCTCCGTGCGAGTCGAAGCCGAAGTCAAGCAGTATCGGCACGGCGAACTCGACAAGGAGCGGCTCTACACGATCTATATCAAGCCGGGCCGGCGATCGCTGGTACTGATGAAATCGCCGTCGGAAATCGGGCAAAAAGTCCTGATGCTGGGCGAACAGTTCTGGCTGCTGACACCGGACAGCCAACGCCCGTTGCGCATCACCGCCAATCAAAAGCTGCTGGGCGAAGCCTCCACCGGAGATATCGCCGATATGACCTGGAGCGAGGATTACCAAGGCAAGCTCGTTGGCGAGGTCGATTGCCCTCAGCCGCCGTCCGGATTGCCCGATCTTTCCTTATCCGGCAAACAGGGACGTTGCCTGCATCTCGATCTGACAGCGGCCGCACCCGGCGTCACCTATGCGCGCCTCGATCTTTTCCTGGAGAAAACCAGCAAGTTGCCGGTCAAGGCCGATCTGTTCGTCGGTTCCGGCAAGCGCGCCAAGGAAGCCTGGTATCTGGACAAGGAGAGCGACGGTCAGCGGCGCATCATGGCGATGCTCTTGCTCGACGATATCCAGACAACACGGCAGACGGTGATTTTTTATAAAAGCATCGTCCCGAAAGAAGCCCCTGATGAATTTTTCAACCCGGCGGCATTGGTGCGCAATACGCTTTCTGGATGGTGATGGGGTACGGTCGATTCGATGGGAGAAATACCGCCGCCGTATTTTTCCATCCGATAATTTCGGTACAACAGGGGACGGCAAGGTGGCGCATGCGCATTGCCGCCGTTTTATCGGTTGTGGCGGCAGGGCTGGTTCCCTCATTCCCGGTTCACGCCCTAGAGCTCAACGCCAATCTTTCCGTTGCGCCCGAATATCACAGCAACAATCGCGATAGCCCCTACTACGTAGGGCCGCCGACGGTGCCCGAACGATACCCGGCATCGCGGCAGGATCTGGAAGTACGCGCGCAGGAAGGTGGCGCATTCATCCAAAGCACACTGCGCTGGCAAACCGAGCGCGGAGCGGAACCCGAAGCCCGTTACATCGCCAATCAGTTTTATTACGACGGCAGTTTAGGCGAGGGATTGAATTGGACGGCGGGCAAGAAAGTGCTGACCTGGGGCGTGGGGTTCGCTTTCCGGCCGCTGGATGTGGTGCAGCGCGAAGACCGCCGTAAAGTGAATCAACCCGCGCTGGTCGGGCGGCCGTTGCTCGCAATGGAATATTTCACCGCCTCGGACGCGTGGACCGTCGCCTGGGTCAACCCGACGCGTGGAGAAGACGGTTCGGACCGCCAGGATGAAGCGCTGGCGTTGCGTTGGTACCGCTTTGACGGAAACGACGATTTGCACGCTGTCATGCGCTTTTCCCGCAAGCGGAAGGTGGAGGGCGGCGTCGGCGCAACCCGGGTCGTCGGCGACGAATGGTCGTTTCATGGCGCCGCGCTTTACGGACGGCGGTACACGAAAACCCTGAACGCCTTGACCGAAGATTCCGATCTTTTCGCCTCCGCCAATCCGATGACGGAAGAGGTCAAATACAACGGAATCAAGGCGGTGGCCGGCGTGCAGTGGACCGGGAAATCCGGCTGGAGCGCGCTGGCGGAGGCGTATTACGACGCAGACGCCTACAGCCGTGACGAATGGCGGCGGCTCGACAATCTCACCTCCAGACAAATCATGGCGGCGAGCCTTGTGCCGCCATTGGCCGTGGAGGGCAACATCGCTTGGTCCAGTCAGGCTTATCTCAATACCAATCTATTGCGCGAAAACGTACTGCTGCGTCTGGCTTATGACGACAGTGACGGCTTCAAGCCCTATGTCGAGCTTCTCATGACGCCACGTGACTGGGGCATGGCACTGACGGCCGGATTTGCTTACGAAAGGGACCGTCAGCGTTTTTCCGGAGGCATTCGCTATTTGGGCGGCGCGAACGACTCGGTTTACGCGCGCGCGCCGGAGAAAAATATTTTCTGGCTCCAATGGAATCTGGCGCTATAGGCAGTTTTCGATGCCAGAGCGCTTCGGCCTGAATCCGGAGGCTCGCCATCGAGGGAGAAATTCATGACAAATGTTTTTAGTACGCAGACGCGCAACGATCCATTGTGTGGGTTTTTCCGTTGGGGATCGAAACTCTTCGAAATCACCAACCACCACATCTACATCGTGCAAGGTGAAATCGATGCGGGATTGTTGCGACAGGCATTGCGCCGGACTGTCGAGCAGTTCGAAATCCTGCGCGATCTTTGTTTGCGTGACAGCAAGCATGGCGCGATACAAGAAAGCGACGGCGCCATCTATACGCTCGATACCCCACACCCTTTGTCATTCGAATCCGGGGCGTTCAGAAAAACGCTGATGGATTTCGTTGCCTCGACGGAGCCGGGAGGATTGGTGCGCACCCCCGTCAGAGTACATCTCGCCTATTCGGAAAACCGAAATCAGACCTGTGTTCACCTCGGCATTTCTCACGACGTGGCGGATGTCAAAAGCGGCAACATCGTGATGGCGCGGCTGATGGAAGAGTACGCCGCGCTGCGTGGAGCCCCAGGCGCGGATGCCGCTCAACCGCCAGCGGCGGATAAGCGTTTTTATGAGCATCACCCCTTGAGCCGTATTCAACCCGGCTGGTTTTCTTCCCGCGCCGTGATCAAGCGCAAGGCCAGGGCAAATCTGAGTATCGCGAAACGTATGTTGTCGTCGGAGAGGACATGGCTCGGCTCTGTCGATGGCGACAAGGAAGGCAATCCGTCCGCCGGCAGCGCTGGGAACGATTTTTATCATTTGATTCTGCCGGAATCCCTGCAGAAAAATATCCATGAAGCCGCGCGGCGCCACGGTGTCACGGTCAATACCCTCTTTTCCGGCGCGCTCGTCGGATATATCGAGCGGCATCAGGCGCGAAAATCGTCACCGGCCGTTTATACGGTGGCGGTCAGCCTGCGGAAATTGATCGAATCCTCTTATTACGAGACGTTCAGAAGCTACATGGTCGACTGCACGCTGAAAATCGCGCGGTATCTGGATAAGCGGGAACGGCTGCGCACGATCGAAAACGAAATGGCGGCGATTCGCAATGGGCGGCTGGAACTCGAACTGGGCAGAATGGAAAGCGCGATTCCCTTATTCCACGATCCGGTACCCCGGCGGTTGGCCTTTTGGATCATGGAGCGAACGCAGGGGACCAATATTCTTTATTCCAATCCTGGGGTCATCGAAGAAAGCTTCTCGTTTTTTGGCACGGACGATCTGCCGATTCTGGATACGCTCACGTTCGGCTGTCTCGTTCATCCTTACGACATCATGTTTCTCACGCCGACGATCAATGGCCGAATGCAACTGGATATCGTCTATCGGCGGCACCGATTCAGCGATATTCAGAAGCAGTTCGTCGCTCCCTTCCTGGAAGAACTCGACGGCATAATCGATTTGGCGTAATGGAATCCGGTGGCGTTGGATTTCCGCATGGCGCCGCGATTTGTCCCTGCCTGCCTACTATGCTTGCAGTAGTTCACCGAATTTGCAGGTCAAGCGCGCGGTTCGGGGGCGAATGAGCGCCAGCGATACGTGGCACGGGGGGCGTCTTCTTTGTGCCTGCGGCATACTATCGCGCTCCGGCATGACGGGTTTTCGTGGAGCGGATCATGAAATGGGAAGGCAACGAACAGTCCGATAACGTCGAGGATCGGCGTGGCGCGGGCGGTTTCAGAGGAGTGCCGGGGGGTAGGCGCGGCGTCGGTCTGGGAACGATCGCGGTGGCGTTGATCGCGGGTTGGGCGTTCGGCATCGACCCGATAACCGTGCTCGGCTTGCTCAGCGGCGGCCAGCCCGCGACGCAGGTACAGCAGCGTTACGACGGCCCGGCCGGCAAGCCGCCCGGCGACGACCGCGAGGCGGCGTTCGTGTCGACGGTGCTGCGCAATACCGAACAGGTGTGGAGCGATATTTTTCAGCGCGGCGGCGCTGTTTATCAAGCGCCCAAGCTGGTGCTGTTCAGCGAGGCCACGCCCACCGCCTGCGGTACCGGAGAGGCGGCGATGGGGCCGTTCTACTGCCCCGGCGACAAAAAGGTCTATATCGATCTCAATTTTTACGACACGCTCAAGAACCAGCTCGGCGCGCCGGGCGAATTCGCCCAGGCTTACGTGATCGCGCATGAGGTTGGGCACCACGTGCAGAACGAATTGGGCGTTGCCGCTAAGGTCGATGCCGCGCGCCGCCGTGCGAGCGAGGCGCAGAGCAATGCGCTGAGCGTGCGCATGGACCTGCAGGCCGATTGCTTTGCCGGCGTGTGGGCGCACCACTCGCAGGAATCCAAGCGCTGGCTCGATCCGGGCGATATCGAGGCGGCGATGAACGCGGCGGAAAAAATAGGTGATGACGCGCTGCAACGCTCAGCCGGCCGCGCCGTGGTGCCAGACAGCTTTACCCACGGCACCAGCGCACAACGCCAGCGCTGGTTCCAGAACGGCTACAAGAGCGGTGACGTGCAGGCTTGCGATACGTTTAGTGCGCGCGCGCTTTGACTGCTTGACCAAGCGTGCTCGGCTGATGGCAGGACACGGGTTGTCGAAGACCTAGCGGGGATTTGCCGTTCCAGTTCATCAGTGCGCATGCCGATGGGCAAACAAGAACACAGGAGAGGACTCTTTTGAATGCCGCATATCGACCAGTTCGAACAACATCGAAGCCAGCGTGATCTCGTTTCGATCCGCCGTGGTGGGATCGACGATCATTCCATCCAGGGGTTCATCCTCGCTGCGTCCGACCAACTCGTGCTGTTGCAGTATCTATATGACTTCAATCTCGATGGATTGAGGATGCTCAGGAGTGCCGACATCACCGAAGTCGGGTGCTCGCTGACTGATCGCTTCCAACGCAAGCTTCTGGTTCAGGAAGGGCTGTTGCAGCAGGTGCCGTTCGAGACCGCTATCGATGTGCGGAACTGGAAAACGGCGATCGCGCAGTTGTTGCGGGCGTATTCGTTTTTCATCGTTGAATGCGAGCGTGGAGACGATCCGGACTTTTGTATCGGCCGCATCGGACGGGCAGCCGACGATGCGGTGGAAATCACTTTTTTCTCCGGCTCCGGCGAATGGAGCAAGCAGCCCGAGCGCATCCGTTACGAAGACATGACGTGTTGCCAAGTCGATACGAATTACATCAAGGTCTACCAGCACTATTTCGAGCGTAATGGATTTTGACGCTTTTTTCTCCTTTTCCATTGTGCCCGCGCACCGGACGCCGCCGCGACAGTGGCCGTTCAGGGGGCGGATCATGTATTGAGTAGCTATATTGCCCATGTCCGTTGCCGCCCTGCCCCCGCCGATTCGCTACACCATTTCCCCCGCCCATCCCGAGGCGCATCTATTCCGCGTGAGCTGCACTGTTGCCGATCCCGATCCGGACGGGCAGTGTTTCAGCTTGCCAGCGTGGATTCCCGGCAGCTACATGATCCGCGAGTTCGCCCGCAATATCGTCACGCTGCGCGCTGAGGCGGGTGGCCGGGCGGTGAGGGTGGAAAAGCTGGACAAGCACACCTGGCGCGCCGCGCCGCTTGTGGGTCGCAAGAAGGCTTTGACGCTGCACTATGAGGTGTATGCGTGGGATTTGTCGGTACGCGCGGCGCATCTGGATCAAACTCACGGTTTTTTCAACGGCACCAGTGTGTTTCTCGCCGTCGAAGGTAAAACGGCGCGGCCTTGCCTGGTGGAGATCGCGTGCCCGCAAGGGGAGGCCTACCGCGCGTGGAAGGTCGCTACCGCGTTGCCGTGCGCCGAGGGTGGGCCGGGGGCGGCACAGAGGTATGGCTTTGGTTTGTATCGCGCGGCGGATTACGATGAGCTGATCGACCACCCGGTTGAAATGGGCGCGTTTACGCTGGCGTCTTTCGAGGCCGGTGGGGTGCGCCACGATGTTGTTCTGACCGGTCGCCACGATTGCGATACCGCGCGCCTTACCGCCGATCTGGCGGATGTGTGCCGTTGGCACATCGAGCTGTTCGGTTCGCCGCCGCCGATGGATCACTATGTTTTTCTCGTTACCGTGGTCGGCGATGGTTATGGCGGGCTGGAACACCGCGCCAGCACGGCGCTGCTCGCATCGCGCGCTGATCTGCCGTGGGTGGGCATGGAAGGCATGCCGGATGGCTACAAGACGTTCCTCGGTCTGTGCAGCCACGAGTATTTTCACACGTGGAACGTCAAGCGCATCAAACCGGCGGTGTTCGCGCCCTACGATCTTGCCAACGAGAACTACACCCGCTTGCTGTGGGCGTTCGAGGGCTTCACGTCGTATTACGATGATCTGGCGCTGGTGCGTAGCGGCGTGCTGCCGGCGGCGGATTACCTAGGCCTACTGGCCAAGACAATATCCGGTGTGCTGCGCGGTGCCGGCCGATTCAAGCAGAGCGTGGCGGAATCGTCTTTCGACGCGTGGATCAAGTACTACCGCCAGGATGAAAACGCATCCAACGCCATCGTCAGCTACTACGCCAAGGGGGCGTTGATCGCGTTGTGCCTTGATCTGCGTCTGCGTGAGGATAGCGGTGGGCGCAAGAGCCTGGACGATGTGATGCGTCTGCTGTGGCAGCGCCATGGCGATGGGGCGGGGGTGCCCGAGGACGGTATCTATACCGCCGTGGCCGACGTGGCAGAGGATCAGGGCGAGCGCCTGGCCCGCTGGCTGAGAAAGGTGGTCGAAGGTACCGACGATTTGTCGTTCTCGCTGATCCTGAACCACTTTGGCGTCAATTACCGGCTTGAGCCGGTTGGCCGTGCGCCGGTGCTCGGCGTGAAGCTTGCGGCCGGTAATGGGGAGGCGAAGATCGCCACGGTGTACGACGGCGGTGCGGCGCAGGCGGCGGGTTTATCCGCTGGCGATGTGCTGATCGCGTTCGGCGGTCTCAGGGTAAGCGCGGGTAATCTCGATAGTCTGTTGGCGCGGCACGCAGCCGGCGAGCGCATCGAGGTGCATGCGTTTCGCCGCGACGAGCTGATGCGCTTCGAGCTTGAACTGGCCGCTGCGCCGGTCGATACGGCGAATCTGAGTCTTGCTACTAAACCGATCGCTTCCGCCCGCCGCCTGCGCAGAGGTTGGTTGGGTTTCTAGGTCGTCGCCGGAGCCGCCGCGCGGTCAGCTTGGCGGCGGATAACGCGCCGCAGCAGAATGCTGAAGGATGCGGCCGCGAGCATCGAAGCGAGCATGTTTGCTTCCCAAAAGCCCGCCACCGATGGCGCTCCCGCTCGCCACGGGGCGTAAAAGCACAGCCAGTAGCCGCCGCCAAGGCCCGCGCCCCAGAAGCACAGGGTGTGCAGCAGCATGGGAACAAGCGTGATCTTGTAGCCGCGCAGCGCATGGGCGGCAATGGTTTGTACCGCATCGAAAAGCTGATACACGCAGATGTAGAGCAGCAGCCCCAGCGCTACCGTGCGCACCGCCGGATCGGCCGATGACAGACCGACCACCGTATCGCGCCCTAGCCACAACAACAGGCCGATGGCGGTAGCCAGCGCGCCGGTAAGGATCATCGCCACCCGCACGGTGGCCTGGGCGCGCGCCCAGTCGTGCGCGCCGGCGGCTTGGCCGACCAGTACCAGGGTGGCGATCGATACCGACAGCGGCAGCATATAAATCAGCGCGGCGAGGTTGGCGACCACACGGTGCCCAGCCACCGCCTCGGCGCCCAGTCGTGCGACGAAAAGCGCGATCAGGGTGAAAGAGGTGATTTCGATGAAGGTCGATAAGCCCATCGGCAGCCCTAGGCGCAACAGCGCGCCGATGGCTTGGCGCTGCGGCGGCGCCCAGGCGGAAAAAAGGCGGTAATCGCGGTAGGCTCGATTGCGCGCGAGGTAGAGCGCGCCGCAGCTAAAGCCGAGCCAGTTCACCACCGCCGTGGAAATACCGCAGCCGATGCTGCCGAGCGGTGCGAAGCCGAGGTGGCCGTTGGTCAGCGCCCAGGCCAACGGCACATGGGTGGAGGTGACGATAAGGCTCAGCGCCATCAAGACGCGCGGCCGGCCAATGGCGTTGTTGAAGGCGTAAAACGTGCGGTAGAACAGCACCGCGGGCAGACCGACAGCGGTGGCGGCGAGGTAGGCGGCGGTTTTTCCCTGGAGGTCGGCCGGCACGCGCGCGAGATCGAGCAGGAGGTGGGGAAAGGCGAGCAGCAGGGTGCCGGGCAGGGCCAGCATCGACGCCAGCCAGAAACCTTGCTGCAAGGCCGGGCCGATATCCTCGCGGCGGCCGGCGCCGTACAGGTGGGCCACGGTGGGGGCGACCGCCTGCAAGATGCCGATGAGCAGCATTGCCACCGAAATGTAGATGCCGCTGCCCACCGCTACCGCGGCGAGGTCGGTCGTGCCATAGTGGCCGGCGATCAAGGTGTCGGCCACCATCATGCACATCGACAGAACCTGTGCGATCAGGATCGGCCAGGCATGGTGCGCTAGACGGCCGGCAATGGCACGGAACGATTCCGGCGCGGGCATTGGCGCTGCTGCCGCTCAACCCGCGCGGCGGCGCGGCAGCTTGCCGCGCCAATAGCACCAGGCAAGAAAACCGAAAAAACCCGCCGCGATGAAAAAGAAGCCGACACCTTCCCAGTAAGCGATGGGGTCGGTGGCAAGAAAGTAATCGCGTGCCGGCTGGACGAAATGCACGCGTCCTTCGAACAAGGCGCGCGCGGCCATCGCCAGCGCCGTGAGCATCGGCAAGAACCAGATGACAAGGCCGACGGCGGTGATGCAGGTATCGGTGCGCGGCGAGGGGCGGCTGCGCGGCAGATAAACGCTTTCGACTCCGTACCAGAGGGCGAGCAGAAAACCGACCACCACTGCGATTGGAGCGAGCGCCAATGCGGCGCCCAGGGTCGTGGCGGCGAGCGCGAAGGCGGCGCCTTCCAGCGGTACGATGCGCACCCAGATTGGCGCCAGCATGGTGAACAGCCAGATGGACAGCGGCAGGGCGAGCGCGAGCAGCAACAAAGCACGTGCCGCGCGGCGGCGGGCGATATCGCCTGCGCGGGGGGAGTCGGAAGGAAGGCTGGAAATCGGCATGGGTGGTGAGTGTGGGTGTCTTGGGTGTGATGTGGCCGCGATTGGTGCGGGCGGTTTCGAGGCGGGAAATCTTGCGGCGATCAGGAATCCTTGCGGATCAAACCAACCATGATGCCTTCAATGACGAGCGGCGTGCGCCGGGTGTCGACAACAATGGTTTGGTAGTCCGGATTCGCAGGCAGCAGTTCGACCGTTGAGCCTTTGCGTTGCAGCGTTTTGACGGTGACGTCGTCCTCGATACGGACGACGACGATCTGGCCGTTGCGGGCCTCGGCGGCGCGATGGACGGCGATCAGATCGCCATCGAGAATGCCCGCGTCGCGCATGCTCATGCCGCGCACCCGCAGCAGGTAGTCGGCCGGCGGCGAGAATAGCGCGGGGTCGATCGAGCAGCGCGCTTCGACGTGTTCGGCAGCGAGCAGGGGGCTGCCCGCGGCCACGCGGCCGATCAGTGGCAGACCCTGCGCGGCGTGTGGCAGGCGGATGCCGCGTGCGCGGCCTTCTTCGAGCAGGATCGCGCCTTTGGCGGCGAGCGCGCGCAGATGGGTTTCGGCTGCGTTGGGCGAGCGGAAGCCGAAGGCCGCGCAGACTTCCAGGCGGGTTGGCGGACGGCTTTCGTGCTTGATGGTTTGGCCGATGAAATCCAGAATTTCCTGTTGCCGCGAGGTCAGGCTTCTGCTGCGTGTAGTCATGATGATCTCCGCATGAAGGCTGTGATTTTAAACAGTCTTCCCGCGCGGACGGGCATGGGGATGAATAAATAGCCCCGCCGCCCGCGCGCGTTGTTGTGAAATACGCATTCGGCAAGGGGGTGGTGCGGGCCGAGGGCGTGTGCCTGCTAGGCATGTTCTGGGTAGTCTTCCCTCTGGCTCTCGGCTAGAATCGAGACACGTCAGGGAGAGTCCATGCTGCGAAGCGGAGATAGTGCGCCGGTGTTTTCGTTGCCGGATTCGGATATGGAGGTTTTCGATCTCGTATCCGTACGTGGCAAGCACCATGTGGTTCTGTCTTTTTACGCGCGCGACAATACGCCCGGTTGTACGTTGCTGGCCGCCGATTTCAGCGATCATGAGGATGAATTCGCGCGCTACGACTGCATCGTGATTGGTATCAGCCCGGACGATTGCCTTACGCACGCCGATTTTCGCGATAATCAGGGCTTGTCGGTTCGCCTGTTGTCGGATACGGAAACCGAGGTGTGCCGGCTCTACGGGGTGTGGCAGTCGAAGGTGGTCGATGGGGTGGAACGGATGGGTGTTCTGCGTTCAAGTTTCATCATCGACAAACAAGGCGTGTTGCGGCACGCGCTCTATGGCGTTACGCCTCGCGGCCATGCGGCTGCGGTATTTGAACTGGTCAAGGAACTCGAATCCGGCAATGAAAACCGAAATCGTAAAAAACAGCGTAGTCACGCTTAACTACACCGTGCGCGATCCGGACGGCAACGTAATCGACAATGGCGAGGAGCCGTTGGTGTATCTGCATGGCGGCTACGACGGTATCTTCCCGCTGGTCGAAGAAGCGTTGCACGGCCGTAAACAGGGCGACACGCTGCAGATCAAACTGCAGCCGGAAGAAGCCTTCGGCGACTACGATGAAGAACTGGTGATGGTCGAGGAGGCCGCCCTGTTCCCGGACAACATCGAAGTCGGCATGTCCTTCGAGCGCACATCCGATGATGGCGAGGACGACATGGTCTATCGCATCACCGACATCGCCGACGGCAAGGTCGTCGTCGACGGCAATCATCCGCTGGCCGGCACGGCGCTGGTGTTCGACATCACCATTGCCGACGTGCGCCCCGCTTCCGCCGAGGAAATCACCCATGGTCACGCGCATGGGCCGGGCGGACATCATCACCATTGATACGGCTTCGCCTTCAACCGTACAACTTCGTTGGGTCGCCTTGCCGTGCTACAGCACTGTCTTCGGCTCCCCGCCTCGTTATCCGGTCGAATGCAAACCCGTATGATTCATAAAGGGCCGCGTGAGCGGCCTTTTCAATTCAGGCGCTGGAGATGACCGTACACGTCCACGTCGGCACCTTGCCCGATAGCGAACGGCCGCTGCTGGAAGTTTCCGGCTTGCGTGTGACGCTTGCCGCCGCCGGGGCGGCGGTGTGTCCGGTCGATGGCGTCGATTTCACCGTTTCCGCCGGTGAGACTTTCGCGCTGCTCGGCGAGTCCGGTTGCGGCAAATCGATGACCGCGCTGGCGCTGACGCGCCTGTTGCCGGATGTCGGGCGTATTGAAGCGGGCACGGTGTGCCTGGGCGGCGAGAATCTGTTACGTATGTCCGAAGCGGGCATGCGCGATGTGCGCGGCGGGCGTATTGGCATGATTTTTCAGGAGCCGTCCACTAGCCTCAATCCGGTCATGACGGTTTATGCACAAATCGCCGAGGCGCTTGGCCGTCACCGCCGCCTGACCGGCGCGGCGGTGCGCGAGGAGGCGCGAAGGCTGCTCGACGCCGTGGGTATTCCCGACGCCGGGCGGCGGCTCGACGACTTCCCCTTCCAGTTTTCCGGCGGCATGAAGCAGCGGGTGATGATCGCCATGGCGCTCGCCGGCCAACCCGAACTGTTGATCGCCGACGAACCCACCACCGCACTCGACGTCACCATCCAGGGCCAGGTGCTCGATATGCTCGCGCATTTACAGGCCGAGCGCGGTATGGGCATGTTGCTGATCACGCACGACCTCGGTGTGGTCGCCCGTATGGCGCACCGTGTGGGGGTGATGTACGCCGGGCAACTGGTGGAAACCGGTGCGCGCGCGCATTTTTTCCGCACGCCGCTGCACCCCTATGCACGTAAGCTTTTCGCCGCGTTGCCCTCCGGGCTGCGGCGCGGCGCTATGCTGGATGCGCCGCAAGGCAGCGTGCCGGCGCTGGATCGCGCGTTCGTGGGCTGCCGCTTTGCCGAGCGCTGCCCCGCCGCATTCGACCGCTGCGACGACGAGGCGCCGGCCTGGCATCGGCTTGGTGAGCACCAGATGGTGCGTTGCCACTTGTACGAAACGGTCAGCATTCCGCGCCCGCTGGAACAGAATGCCAGCCTGCCTCTGGCGGCGGCCAATGCGCGCGGTAGCACGCCCTTGCTTGAAGTGCGCGGCCTCAAGGTACATTTCCCGCTGCGCAAGGGGCTGTTCAAGCGCATCGTCGGTCATGCGCGCGCGGTCGATGGGGTCGATCTGGCGTTGGTGCCGGGGCGCACGCTGGCCCTGGTCGGCGAGTCGGGCTGTGGCAAAACCACCGTGGGCAAGGCTATTTTGCAACTGCTCAAGGCCAGCGCCGGACAGATTTTTTTCGATGGCGAGAACATTGCCGGCGCTCCGGCGAATGTTTTGCAACCGATGCGGCGCGCGGTGCAGATGGTGTTTCAAGACCCGTTCGCCTCCCTCAACCCGCGCATGCGCATCGGCGAAATCATCGAGGAAGGCATGCTCAGCCTCGGCGTGGATGGCGATGCCGCCGCGCGCGGCCGCCATATCGACGCTCTGCTCGAACGCATCGGCCTGCAATCGGCGATGCGCTGGCGTTACCCGCACGAGTTCTCCGGTGGCCAACGCCAACGCATCGCCATCGCCCGCGCGCTCGCGGTATCGCCGCGCGCCATCGTGTGCGACGAGCCGACCAGCGCACTGGATGTATCGGTGCAGGCGCAGTTGCTCAACCTGATGCGCGAGTTGCAGCGCGAGCGCGGTCTTGCGTATCTGTTCATCACGCACAACCTGGGCGTGGTCGATTACCTCGCCGACGAAGTCGCGGTGATGTACTTGGGCCGCATCGTCGAACACGGCCCGGCCGAGCGTGTCCTGGCCGCGCCGGCGCATCCCTACACGCGCATGTTGCTGGCAGCTGTGCCGCGTGTGGACGAGGCGGCGGATGAGCTGGCGACCGATGCGGCATCGGCAGACGCCGTACCCACCGCGCGGCAAGCGGCGGTTGCGGCGGTCGATCTGCCTTCGCCGCTCAAACCACCACAGGGCTGCCATTTTCACCCGCGTTGTCCGCAGGCGACGGATATTTGCCGCAAAGCCTATCCCAGCGAAACGGCGATGGGCACGGCTCATCGCGTGCGTTGTCATTGGCCGCTGGGGCGGTCTTGACGCGACTGTGCCAGCAGGCAGCGCTTACAGCCTGCTTTTTACCCATGCGTACGGGGTGAAAGGGGCCCTGAACCGGATTTTCCGTTTCAGACGGACAACGCTTGGCCTGTGGCCGCCGTCAGACACCATCGGATCATGCTTTGCCGTGTTGTGGTTGCGGCAAAATGTCCAGCACGGCTTCCGACGGACGGCACAGGCGCGTGCCTAGCGGCGTGACCACGATAGGCCGGTTGATGAGAATCGGGTGCTGGAGCATGAAGTCGATCAGTTGCTCGTCGCTCCATTTCGCATCGTCCAGGCCCAGCTCCGTGTAAGGCGTGCCCTTGCTGCGGAGCACGTCGCGCACTGGCACGCCCATTGCGACAATCAGCGCCTTCAACGTTTCACGGGTGGGCGGCGTTTTCAGATATTCGATGACGGTAGGCTCTTCGCCACTGTCGCGGATCAGGCCGAGCACGTTGCGCGATGTGCCGCAGGCGGGGTTGTGGTAGATCGTGATGTCGCTCATGGAGTGGTTCCGGAGAAAAAATCAGGGGGTGGGCGATGCCATGCCCCACGCTCATCGGTTTGATCAGGTCGATTTTCAGTTTTCAGGGGAGCGCCTGCTGCTCATAATACTTCCATCGGAGTATCGGCCGGCTTTCGGTATCGCCGCGTGAGCGATCTGTTCTGCGACGCTGATACGGCCCCCCGTTCTTTCCGAAATAATGAGCGTCATGAACGTATTCAAGACCTGTATAGCACTCTGCCTGCTGGCGGCATCGGTGGCAGTGTGGAAGGCCTATATCCCCAACGGGCGTATCGATCCCAAAGCCTGGACTGGATCTTCCTCCGCCACGGCCGGTGCCAGTGACTTCAAGGCTGCGCCGATCCCCGATGGAGTGTCCGTCCATGGCATCGTCGTGTTCACCCCGAGCGATTGCCCTTCCGATGCCGCGCAGCGCGCCGAAGCATTGATGCGGCATCTGCATGAGCAGGGAATCCCCTACTCGCGTACCGATGCAGCGCATTTCTCCAATGTGACTTCGCCCGCACAGATCACGCAGATCAAGGAGATCATGACCGGCCCCGTGCCGGTGGTGTTCGTCAACGGCAGGGCAAAAGCCAACCCAACGCCGGAAGAGGTTGTGGTGGAGTACCGCAGAAGCAGCAACGGTTGAGTGTGGTACGCACGGGCGCATCGCGCATCGAAACAAGCCGTTCGGGTTGGGAGGCGGCTTTGTTCAAGGCTTTCGGCGGTAGATTTCGCGGTTTTTTCGGTGCGGGCAAGGCGCTTAACGCCTTCCGTGCCGGTATGCCGCGCCTAGCAGCAGCGCCCCAAGCAGCAATAATCCGATGGGACCGAGCGTCGGAATCGATGTGATTTGCAGTGGGGGCGCGAGTGTACTGCGCAGGTACCAGGCATTCGGGTTGGAAGCATCGACGCTGCCGCGATGCAGGGTGTAGCTATACCCTCCCGCCTGGACGCTACCGCCCGCCAACGTAAAAGAACCGGATGCGGTTGTGCCGCTGTTGATCACATCGATCACCAGGATGCCATTGTCGGTGGTTTGCGCGCCGAGACCGCCGGTATTGGTGATCGACAGTGTGGTTGTCCCGGTTGCCGCGCCGCCATCGATGATCAACCGATCGGCCGCCGAGCCGTCGCCGCCGAGCGAAGCATGGAGTCCGATCGTACCGCCCACGCCTTGGTAATTCACGGTCGTTAGCGCCATGAACAGGCCGGCGCCCGCGTCGAGATCAACCCGGCTGGTGTCGTTGACCAGATTGGTGAGATTCGAATCCCCGCTCAGGCGCCACCGGGAGTTGCCTTGCAGCGTTACGCTGGCGGTGCTGCCTGAAGCGGTGCTTGCCATTCCCGCCAGGATCGAGTTCTGAGCAATGAAAGTAAGCGTCCCAGGAGTGGCGCCATTAGGGATGACGCGGACGGCGGCTGTGCCAGCGCCAGTGCCATTGTTGAGCGTTGTCGCGGTGAAATTGATCGTTGTCGCGCCGCCGGTGACGATGATGCCGTCGCTGACGGCTGTCAATGTCGAGTTCTCGACGCCGACCGTTGCTCCGTTCGTCGTCGAAATGGCGGATTCATCGCCGTTTATGGTGCCGTTGATAAAGGTTTGGGTGCTGCCAGACGCCACTTTGATACCGTTGCCATTGGCATTTACCGTGACGCCGTCGGCATGAATGGCCCCATTCGCTCGGCTGGAGCTCAATCCGACGTCCGCGGCGCCGACCTGCGCAAACACCGTGCCGCCGGTAAGATTGATCGTGCCGCCGTCGGCGAGAACGCCGGTGGCATTCCCACCGGTAGCCGTGGCAATAACATTTGTTGCGTTGATGATGCCATCGTCGGCGACGCGCAAGGCGCTGTTCACGCTCGTTACGGTGCCGCCCGTCACGGTAATGCTTGCACCATCGGTCGCGCCCACGCCGAAGCTGCCGAAATTCGTCGCCAGGACGGTCACATCGGTCGCGGTGACAGTCGATCCGGCGCCGCTGGCGACAAGCCCCGTGGAATCTTGCCCGGTCGTCGAAACCGAAGACCCTTCAAAAACCGTGATGCTCCCGCCGCTTGTGGCGATGACGGCATGCGAGTCCGTGGCCCCGGTAATGAGCGTGAGCGGGCTGAAACTCTGAATGATGCCGCCGTTCAGCGCATACAGTGCATGACCCGCGGTGGGTCCGAGCACGCCGGTGTCGATCGTACCGCTGGCCGTCTGCGTCGTGCCGTCCGCGACAACCTGCTGCGCGTCGGCGGCGATGCTGTAGCCCATGGCAAAAACCATCGCCATGATCGCTGGCCATGCCCGGTTATGCCTGGCATGGCCGCGCGCGATCCTTCCAGACCGTTTCGTCGCCATCATTCCCATCGTGCGTTCTCCCATGCGGTTCTAACCCCTGCTCCGCGGGGCAATCCGTTCAGGTAAATCGTCCGATTTATTTACCGGTCAGTCGTGTACGTGTTCTAACGGGCAGAAAATCTGTTTTCACGTTCTGCTACCCTGGCCTGCGGTGCGGCTCAAGGTTTGGCCGTGGGTAGCCGGAGCGGGCCAATGCCTATACCGATAGTATGCTTTCCCACGGGTTCGGACTGCAAACGGCAATCTGCGCTCTTTTTTACCGTCTGCGTGGCGCCCGGGCGCTTCCCTAGCGGTTTTTCTGTTTGGATACGCTTTGTTTTGCTGTCGCGCCGGTTGGCGAGGTTTGCCGGGCAGATGCTGAACCCGTCTGTTTGGCGGCGGTTTGGGACGTCGTTTTCTTGCTTGCCGCTTTTTTGTCCGTTACGGCTTTTTCCGCGCCTTTTTTATTTGTTTCTTTTTTGTTCGCAGCCGTTTTTGTCTTTTTCGCATTTGTTTTGCTTGCCGTCTTTTTTGCCGGTGGATCGTCCTTGACGCTGGCGAGCCGGATGCCGGGCTGGGTTGCCAGCAAGCCGTTGTTCGGAAGCAGCCGGGTGGCTTGCAGCGCACCGCTCGGGTCCACGCCGTCGGGGACCAGCAGCGTGTAGCCGGGACCGATTTTGCTGCGAGCGCTCAGGCCATTGACCTGCTGCAATTGCGCGACCGACAGATTGTGGCGGCGTGCGACCGCATCGAGTTTTTCGCCCGCTGTCAGCGTGTAGGTGCGCCAGCCCTGGCCGGCAAGGGCAAGTTCGGCGGCGGCGGTTTCGAACCGCGCGGCGCGGTCGGCGGGGATTACCAGGGTTTGATTGGGCGTTGTTACCACCGGGCGATTGAAGCCGGGGTTGAGGGCAAGAAATTCTTCCAGCGGCAGATCGGCGAGTTTCGCCGCTGTGGCCAAGTCGATACCGACGGGGCTGGTGACGGTGACGAAATGCACTTCGTTGGGAACGTAAGGCAGTTCCAGGTGAAACAGTTCGGGCTGGGCGACGATGTTTTTGAGCGCCTGCAGTTTCGGTACGTAGTTGCGCGTTTCTTCCGGCATGCGCAAGGCGCTGTACTCGGTGGGCAAGCCTGCGCCGAGGTTGCGTTGGACAGCCCGGCCGACCGAGCCTTCGCCCCAGTTGTAGGAGGCCAGCGCCAGGTGCCAGTCGCCGTGCATCTGGTAGATGGTTTGCAGGTAATCCAGTGCGGCGTTGGTGGAGGCGATCACGTCGCGGCGTTCGTCCACCCACTTATCCTGGGTTAAGTTGTATGTTTTGCCGGTGGAGGGGATGAACTGCCACAGGCCCGAAGCGTGAGCGCGGGAGTAGGCGAGCGGGTTGTAGCTGCTTTCCACCATCGGCAACAGGGCGATTTCGGTGGGCATGCCACGGCGTTCCAGCTCATCCACGATGTAGTAGAGATAACGGCCGCCGCGTGTGAACACCTGTTTCAGAAAACTGGGACGGTTCAGGTAGAAAAGCTGCTGTTCGGCAACGAGTTCACTGTCCAGATCGGGCATACCGAAGCCACGGCGGATGCGGTCCCAGATATCATTGGCGTCGCGCGTGAGGTCGAGCGTGAGCACGCGGGCGGGCGTGGTTGGTTCTTCGCTTGCCAATGCCTGCGGGACAACCGCGCTGTCTGGCGCATCGAGGTCGGCTTCGCCGACGCCGGCACCGGCGGACAGGGGGAAAGCAAGGGCGAAGCCGATCAGGATAAGCGAGAGGAACTTCGCCATGAGCAACGTCGGCGGGTGTGGCGTAAAGCGGAAAAGTCTAGCCGCCGGGATCGGGGGCGTCAATTCGGTTCCCGCTGGATGCGTGTCATGGGGATATTGTCGCGGGTCAAAGAGGAAAAAGCCGGTAAAAGCAATGGATTATTTAATGGACGCAGCGCAAAAAATATTTTGATTTGTGCGTGCGGTTCGCACCGACTTGGTACGATTACAACGTTTATCAGGTGTTGGAGTTTGTCTGGAAAATGAAGGCTCTCGTGATCGAAGACGCCGTCACTAGCGCGATGCTCGTGTGTCATCAGTTGATGAACATGGGGTTGACCGCTTTCCATGCCCGCGATGGCGAATCCGGCATTGAGATGTTCAAGCGCGAACGGCCCGATTTGATCCTGCTCGACATCATTATGCCCGGGCTGGATGGTTTCGAGGTTGCTCACCGCATCCGGCAA
Source organism: Azoarcus sp. (assembly GCA_031546845.1). Classification (GTDB taxonomy): domain Bacteria; phylum Pseudomonadota; class Gammaproteobacteria; order Burkholderiales; family Rhodocyclaceae; genus Azoarcus. The sequence goes on from JAVBJT010000018.1 coordinate 137,266, forward strand.
TTGGAGAAGGACGGCGATTGGACGCCGATCATTTTTCTTACCGCGCGCGCCAGCGACGAGGATCTGCTGCGTGGCATCGAAGTCGGTGGTGACGATTATCTGGTCAAACCGGTTTCCGAACTGGTGCTCAAAGCTAAGGTCAAGGCCATGCAGCGCATTGCGCAAATGCGCTATTCGTTGCTCGTGCTGACGCGCAAGCTGGACGAAGCCAACCGTGAGCTGACCCGCCTTTCCGCGGTCGATGGTCTGACTGGCATCGCCAATCGTCGCTGTTTCGATGAAGCCCTGCTGCGCGAATGGAAGCGGGCGTCGCGCGGTGGTTTGCCGATATCGCTGCTGGTGGCTGATGTGGACTCCTTCAAACAGTTCAACGACAACTACGGCCATCAGGTCGGCGACGAGTGTTTGAAGGCGGTTGCCAGTGCCCTCGCGGGAAAGCTGCGGCGGCCGATCGATCTGATTGCCCGTTACGGTGGCGAGGAATTCGCCGCGGTCTTGCCGGAAACCACGCTGGACGGTGCGCTGGCTGTAGCCGAGGGGATGCGCGAGGGCGTCGAGGCGCTGGCGATTGCGCACCAGTTTTCAGTGGTCGCGCAGAAAAGGGTGACGATCAGCATCGGGGTGGCGAGCATCATTCCCGAACGGGGCGACGACTATGGCTTTCCGGCCTTGGTCAAATTTGCCGACGAAGCCTTGTATCTGGCCAAGAATAAGGGCCGTAATCGCGTCGAAAGCAGCATGGCACTGGCCGTAAGGGGCCATTGAGGCGATTTGCCGGCCTATTTGCCTGTGCGCGGGTATCGCTTACCCGCTTTTTCCCGCCAACTGGCCCTCATATTCCGCGGAAATCATCCTTCCAGGTGCGCAGTGCGGCCAGACATGCGGTAGCGTCGGCAGGGCGCGTGCCGTATTGCGCGGCAACGCTGGCGATGATGCCGGCCTCGGCGGTACGCAAGAAAGGGTTGATCGCTTTTTCCCGCCCGATCGTGCTCGGCAGCGTTGGCTGCCCGGCGGCGCGCAGCGTTTCGCAGGCGGCTATGTGGCGGTCGCGTTCAGCATTGTCCGGTTCGGCGGCGCGGGCGAAGGCGAGGTTCGACAACGTATATTCATGCGCGCAGCACACCAAGGTGTCGTCCGGCAGTACGGCGAATTTCGCCAGCGAATCCGCCAGTTGCGCCGCGGTGCCTTCGAACAGGCGCCCGCAGCCGGCTGAAAACAAGGTGTCGCCGCAAAACAGCATGCCGCCGCCGTGGTAGGCGATATGCCCGGCGGTATGCCCTGGCACGTCGAGTACCCGCAGTGTCAGCGCCGGCTCCGCAAGCGTCACCGTGTCGCCTTCGCCGAGCGGACGATTGATGCCATCGATGCGTTCGCGCGCGGGACCGAATACCGGGACGGCGGGCGCGTGCCGTAGCAAACCGCGCAGACCGCCGATATGGTCGGGATGATGGTGGGTAATCAGTACCGCGCTGAGTGTCAGCTCGTGTTCGGCGAGAAACGCCAGAACCGGCTCGGCGTCGCCTGGGTCGACGGCGACGGCGTGACGCCCGTCGTGCAGTAGCCAGATGTAATTACTGTCGAACGCGGGAAGAGGGACGATGTTCATGTAATTTCGGATACCTTGCCGTTTCCGGCCATATCAACATTGGTGTTCAGCGGTCGCCGAGGGCGGTCTGCTGGAGCGACGGGTTGGGTGTGGTGATTGTTTCGCCTGCGAGTGGTCCCCAGGCATAGGCATATTGATCCGCAGTTTCTTCGACTTTTTTGGAATTCGCCTTGCTCCAGGAACTGTTGTACCAATCCACGTGATGTCCGACTTCGTGGCATAGCAGGTGTTCCACATAGTAGCGGCGCAATGCCTGCAGTTCGAAAGCAATGATCCAGGAACCTCGCTCCTGCCGTAGCACGCCCCCGAATCGAAGGAAGTGCGACACCTCGCGGGGCTGGGGTTTTCTCCTCCCCAGCGGCAACACACCATCCGCACGCCACGCATAGAGGACGATAAGACGGACGCCGCTCCCACAAATGAATTCGGCCAACGGCGCGCCTGGGCCGTTTTGGCGGTGCGTGCGCTTTCGCAGCCAGATATGCGTGATTCCTTCGCGATGCTGCGCAGGCAACTGCTCAAGCGCGGCGGAAACTTCCTCGGCGCTTACAGGAAAGAAATAATCTCTCGACGGGTTGTCCTGCAGGAGTAGCGGCAGGCGCTGCCCATCGGTGGGCCGTTGCAGCGAGTGAGCCCGGGCAAAGATGTTGTCGGTCAACCGCCGGCGAACCCGGCCACCGTAAAGGTCGCCGTAGGTACGGCTCTTTTTCCACGGCGTTGCGGAACGGCGCTTCATCTGTTTTCCTTCCGATGCTGGAGTTTACGGGTGCGCTTCGGCACATCCCATATCTCACAGTCGGTTATTCAGTTCCGTCATTGCCATATAGCGTTTTGACGATATCCGCGTGACGCATCGCTTCCGGTAGCAGATACCGCCAATACAAGAAGAAAGAGGTGCTTATGCCAAGCAATAACGAGGCGGGGAAGGCCTTGTTTTCGGCCATGAAAAGCCAGCCGCCGTAGATCAAAAAGACGAATACCGCTACGAGCGATCCCAAAGCGTGATTGGCCCGCCAGTTCGACCCGCCAATGGATACGGCACGGATCGTTTCCACTGTGTCGCGGAAAAGATTCATTCTGCACTCGGCCACAATGGCTTAAACGGAACGGCCATCGTAGTGCTGAACCGGGATAGCCTCCGGATCGAGATTCTCCAGGCAGCGAATATTGATGGCGGCGATAGCATTTCCTTGCGGATCGACGCCTTCGGCGTAGGGATGGATGCCACAGACAGGGCAGAATTTGTGCTTGATGGCGTGTTTGTTGAAGGTGTACGTACTCGCGGCTTCTTCGGGTGTCAGCAGATTGAACGATTCGCGCGGCACAAACCACAGCAGCGAGCCTTTGCGCTGGCAAATCGAACAATTACAAGCCATTGCTCCCCTGAGCTCGCCTTCGACCTCATACGCGATCTGGCCGCAGTGGCAGCTGCCTTTGTATTTCATATCCGCGCTCCTTTTTCGTATCTGGCGGTTATCGCCGCGTCTGGTTTTACCGCTCTCTATTTTATGAAGTCCCGCTTTCACAAGCCAATTGGCTTGTGAGATAGCCCGCGCTCCGGGCTGAATGCTCAGGCGTGCCGTGGTTGAATTTCCGGCGCATGCGCGCAAAACACCACCAGGATTTCGTGGGCGCTTATCAGCGCGAATGCGCTCAGATTTTGGAAGGGCTCGGTATCGAGGCCCATGGCAACGGTGAGCTCATTGTTGTCTATCCGCCGCAAAAACCCCTCATCCGAGCCACGAATCCAGGTGGCGAGCGCTGCCGGAAATTGCTCGGTCATTGCATGGGCGGCCGGACGGTGAAAAGTCACCGAATAACGGCGGGAACCTGGAAGCAGCCTTTGTTGGGAGCCGACGACGAGCTCCGAAACTTCGGCGACAAGCTTGTTCCCATCGTAGTGGTAGCCGTTGAGCTGCAACTCGTGAAGGGTATCCAGGCTTGTTTCCATCGGGCGTTTATTCGGCGTCGGGCTGATTGGCCGGTGCGGCGCGGGTGAAGGCTTCAAGCTTCTCGCACTCGGCGGCGATGCGGCAGATCGTCGGCATGGCGTCGAGATTGCAGGCGAAGCGGCGGGCGTTGAAAATTTGTGGCGCCAGGCAGATATCGGCCAGCGTTGGGGTGTTGCCATGGCAGAAGGCGCCGGTGCGCGGGTCGTGGGCGAGGAGGCTTTCCAGCGCGGTGAAGCCGCTTTCGATCCAGTGGCGGTACCAGGTGTTTTTTTGCTCTTCGCTCGCACCGAGTTCGGTGCTGAGGTAGCGCAGTATCCGCAGGTTGTTGAGCGGGTGGATGTCGCAGGCGACGGTTTGCGCCAGCGCGCGGATGCGCGCGCGGTCCACCGCGGAGCCGGGCAGCAGCGGTGGCGTGGGATGCGTTTCGTCGAGGTATTCGATGATTGCCAGCGACTGGGTCAATACCTGGCCGTCGTCTTCCAGCGCCGGTATGAGGCCAGCGGGATTCACCGCGCGATAACCCGGCTGGTTTTGCTCGCCGCCGCTGCGGGTGAGGTGTACCGGCGCTGCTTCGTAGGCGAGCCCTTTGAGGTTGAGCGCGATGCGCACGCGGTACGCGGCGGAGCTGCGGAAGTAGGTGTAGAGCTTCATCTTTGTTTCCCGCCGCGAGAACGGCGCCTGAAGGGTGGAGCGTCGTGGAAGTGTAGCGAGAGAAGCGTAATGAGTGGAGCGGGGCGTATGGATAGATGTGCTATCCATACGCCCCGCTGTTTTTCCACTGCTGTTCGTTTTGTGGCTTTGGCCTTTGCGGCCTTTTCAGCGTTTGAGCGATACGACCGTATTTTCGATGGCGCCAAATAGGCTGGTGCCGTTTTTATCGAGCATTTCGATTTTCACTGTGTCGCCACGATGCATGAAAGGCGTGCTCGGCTCCCCCCGCTCGATGGTTTCATACATACGCACTTCAGCCAGACAGCAATAGCCGACGCCGCCGTTGGCGATACTCGATCCGTGCAAGTTACCCTGCTTGTTCGACACGGTGCCGGAGCCGATGATGGAGCCGGCTGCCAACTCGCGCGTTTTCGCCACGTGGGCGACGAGCTGGCCGAAATCGAAGGTCATGTCCGTGCCGGCGCCGGGACGGCCGAAAAGCGTGCCGTTCAGATGCACGACAAGCGGCAGGTGAACCTTGTTGTCGCGCCACGCTTCGCCCAACTCGTCCGGCGTGACGGCGACCGGGGAGAAGGCCGACGCGGGTTTCGACTGGAAGAAGCCGAACCCCTTGGCCAGTTCAGGCGGAATCAGGTTTCTTAGCGAAACGTCGTTGACCAGCATCACCAGCCGGATCGCTTCGCCGCACTGCGCCGGTGTTGCCCCCATCGGCACATCGCCGGTGACGACGGCGACTTCGGCCTCGAAATCGATGCCCCAGGCTTCGTCGGCGATCACCTCGTCACGCGGGCCGATGAAGCTGTCCGAGCCGCCCTGGTACATCAGCGGATCGCTGTAGAAGCTGGCCGGTAGTTCGGCGCCGCGCGCGCGGCGCACGAGTTCGACGTGGTTGATGTAGGCGGAGCCGTCGGCCCACTGGTAGGCGCGCGGCAATGGTGAATGGCACTGCGTGGGGTCGAAGGGCATCGCGTGGCGCGCCTGGCCGTCGTTGAGTTGCACATAGACCTGACGCAACGCGGGCGCGACGCGCTCCCAGTTGTCGAGCGCGGCCTGGAGCGTGGAGGCGATGTCGGCGACCGTTTGGGCGCGGGTGAGGTCGCGGCTGACCACGACAAGGGTGCCGTCGCGGCCGCCGGTCTTGAGCGTGGCAAGCTTCATTTATGCGATCTCCGTGTGGGTGCCGTCGTGCATCCAGCGCGCATGCTGCGGGGCCTTCCTGGTTCTGGCCCATTCGTTGAGCATGTCCCATTTTACTTCGTCGAGTTTCTGGCTCATCTTGGGCGTGCCGGTGTTTACGGCAAGTTCGAGGCGATGGCCGCTGGGGTCGAAGAAGTAGATGGATTTGAAGATGGCGTGGTCGGTGGGGCCGATGACTTCAATGCCATCGGCTTCGAGCCGCGCCTTGGCTTCCATCATTTCTTCCATGCTGCCTACTTCGAGCGCTAGGTGCTGGGTCCAGCCCGGCGTGGCGGCATCGACGACGCGCGTCATCGGCGGCTTGGTCGGCAGTTCGAAAAAGGCCAGCACATTGCCGCCCCCGGCATCGAGGAAGATGTGCATGTAGGGATCGGGCTCCTTGGTCGAAGGCACTTCATTCTCGGCGATGGCGAGGATGAAGTTCATTTTCAGGTACTTTCCGTACCATTCGACGGTTTCTTTGGCGTCTTTGCAGCGGTAGGCGACGTGGTGAACTTTCTTGATCATGACGGGCTCCTTGGGTGGATGCGCTCGAACAGGGTTTAGGTGCCCGCGCGGGCGATCTTCAGCGCCTCGCGCAACACGCCGACATCGCCGATGTGATTGGCGAGCAACAGGATCAGGCGGGCGTTGACCGTGGCGCTTTGTTCGTCGGTCAGGTCGCGGTGGGCGTCGATCAACGCTTCGTAAAAGTCGTCGCCGGGGCTGAAGGCGCGGAAGTGGCGTTTGCCGGGCTCGGAAAAATTGGCGGCGGTGTTCAGTGCCATGGTGTTTGCTCTCCTCAGGCGTTGCAGGTGGCGCGGGCGATGGCGGCGCGCACGGCGGCGGGGTCGAGACGGCGCCAGCGGGCGCACACGTGCTGATCGGGGCGGGCGAGGTAGGCGCTGCCCGGCGCGAGGTCGTAGCGTTCGCGGATGCGGCCTTTGATGTCGAGCACCGTTTTCAGCCCGGCGGGCGCGGCGCCGCGTTCGGCGACGACGATGGCTTCGACCGGGATCGGCCCATCGGCCAGCCCGGCGAGCGTGCCGGCGGTGGCGGTATCGAGCGCGCCGGCATCGGCGGTGTAGTACAGCAACTGGAAGCGGTTGCCGAGCACGCCGAGCAGCCACGGGCGTTCGCCTTGGATCGGCGCGTCGTCCATCGGCGCGCCGGGAATCATGCCGCTGGTGAAGGAATCGACGTCCGCCGTGTTCAGGCTCGAGTCGGCGAGAAAGCTGGGCACCGACAGACGCCCGGAGTTGACCAGCGCGCGGGCGAAGGCGTACTCCTCGGCCAGCCCCAGCACGGCGTTGCGGAAGGTTTTGCTGACCGTGCTCTTGGGCGTGATGAAGTCGGTGGAGCGGGTCGAGTTCATGATGTTCTCGTCGGCGCCGAGGCAGCGTTCCTCGCTATAGGTGTCGAGCAGCCGTGCCGGTGCCTTGCCGTCGATGACGAGTTTGAGCTTCCACATCAGGTTGTCGGTATCTTGCAGGCCGGAATTGGCTCCGCGTGCGCCGAAGGGCGAAACCTGGTGCGCACAGTCGCCGGTGAACAGTACGCGGCCGTGGTTGAAGCGTTCCATGCGGCGGCACTGGAAGGTGTAGACGCTGACCCATTCGAGGTCGAATTCGCGCTCGTCGCCGAGCATCGCGCGGATGCGCGGCAGCACCCTTTCCGGCTTCTTTTCTTCTTCCGGGTCGGCGTCCCAGCCGAGTTGGAAGTCGATGCGCCAGACGTTGTCGGCCTGACGGTGCAGCAGCACGGATTGGTTGCGGTGGAAAGGCGGGTCGAACCAGAACCAGCGTTCGGCCGGGTAATCGGCCTTCATCACCACGTCGGCGATGAGGAAGCGGTCCATGAAGATCTTGCCGTCGATGTCCAGTCCCATCATGTGCCGGATCGGGCTGCGCGCGCCATCGGCCACCACGAGCCAATCGGTAGTGAGCGAGTAGGCGCCATCCGGCGTTTCCACGCGCAGCGCGACCTTGTTCGCGTCCTGCGTCACGGCGATGACGTTGTTCTTCCAGCGCAATTCCAGATTGTCGAGCTGGCTGGCGCGCTGCACCAGGTATTCCTCCAGGTAATACTGCTGGAGGTTGATCATGCCGGGGCGATGGTGGTCGGGTTCGGGGCAGAGGTTGAAGTTGAACACCTCTTTTTCGCGGAAGAAGGTGCGGCCTACGTTCCACGACACGCCTTTCTCCACCATTTCCTCGCCGCAGCCCAGGCGGTCGAGTACTTCAAGTGCGCGCTTGGCGTAGCACACGCCGCGCGAGCCGATCGATACGGTGTCGTCGTTGTCGAGCAGCAGCACCGGCTGGCCCTGCATGGCGAGGTCGATGGCCGCCGCCAGCCCGACGGGGCCGGCGCCAATGACGATGACGGGGTAGTGCCCGTCGCGCTGTTCGGCTATTTCCGGCGGACGCCGGTATACGTACTTCGGATAGGTATACGTGCTTAACACGGTTGTCTCCTCCTGGAATTTTCCGGCGCGCGCGTCTGCGTCTGTCGCCGGTCCTGCAACTTACTTTAAGGCTCTCCTGGGATTGGTTCATACGGATTCGCCTTCATCCGTATAACTTCGTTGGGTCGCCTTGCCGTGCTACAGCACTGTCTTCGGCTCCCCGCCTTGTTATCCGGTCGAATGCAAATCCGTATCAGACCTGCAAGGCGTGCCACATCTCGCGGTCGCGCTCGGCGGTCCAGATGCGCGGGTCGCGGATGCCGCTGGCTTCGTCGTGGGCGCGGGTCACATCGAAAGGCAGGCAGTGCTCATAGATGAAAACCTGGCCGAATTCAGGGTCCATGTTCTTGCGCGTGTGCGCCATTGCCGCCTTCAGGTCCATGCCTTGCGCCACCGCTTCGCGCGCGCTGCGGTACAGCGCGGATACGAAGGCCTTGGTGTAGGCCAGCCCTTTATTGACTTGCGTGGCGTCGAGCAACGCCGGGCCGCGGCCGGGCACGAGCTTCTGCGCGCCGAGTGCGGTGAGGTTGTCGAGCGTCTGCGGCCAGTCGGCCAGATAGGCGTCGCCGGTGTAACAGGCAGCGTCGTATTCCACCAGATCGCCGGAGAAGCAGATTTTCTGTGACGGCAGCCAGGCGATGGTGTCGCCCTTGGTGTGGCCGCGCCCCACTTGCATGATCTTCACTTCCAGCTTGCCCAGCCACAGCGTCATTTCCTTCTGGAACGTGATCGTCGGCCAGGTCAGGCCGGGCACGCTCTCGACCGCGTTGAACAGGCGCGGGAAGCGGCCGATCTCGGAAGCCATGTCCTGCTCGCCGCGTTCCACGATGAGATCGTAGGTGTCCTGGCTGGCGATGATCTGCTCCAACCCCTCGTTCTTGTAGCCCGAGGCGCCGAGCACGCGTACCGCGTGATAGTGCGTGAGCAGCACGTATTTGATCGGTTTGTCGGTGATCTCGCGCACCTTGCGGATCACGTCCTGTGCCATCACCGGCGTGGCGGTGGCATCGACGATCATCACCGCGTCGTCGCCGATGATGATGCCGGTGTTGGGATCGCCTTCCGCCGTGTAGGCGTAGGCGTTGTCGGAAAGCTTGTCGAAGCTGATTTTTTTCTCTTCCAGGTCCGCCTGGGAGGCAAATGCTTTCGTGTTCATGGATCGTGGTCTCCTCTGTCTTTCTGGGTAGAGTAATCCTAGTTTCAAATTCGTCAATGGTCAATTAGTTTTATATAAACAAATTATGTGTTGCGACCGGACGATCGAAAAGCCGGGACAGACCTTGCGGATTGGGAAGGGGCGACTTCAACATGCCGCCTTGCCCCACCTCTATGCCCAATGCTGAAGTTACGAGGCATGACAGAATTCCACCCTTTGACGGGACCTTAAGGGGCGTTCATGGAGATTCGTCGATTCAGAATTGGGGATGAGATTGCGTTGTTTCGTGTTTTTTACTCTGCCATTCATGGCATCGCGTCACGCGATTACACCCACGATCAAGTTGAGGCCTGGGCTCCCGCGGATCTTGATCCGAAGCTCTGGGCTAATCATCTCCAAGAACTTTGCCCGTTCCTAGCTGAGATCGACGGTGAAATAGTGGGGTATGCCGACATTCAGTCGAATGGTTATATCGACCACTTTTTTGTATCGGGCACTCATTCTCGGCAAGGAATAGGCTCTCTACTCATGAACCGTATTCATGAAGAAGCCAAACTGCTTGGCATTGATGAGCTTACTTCAGATGTCAGTAGAACGGCCGAGCCATTCTTTGTACTGCACGGTTTTCATGTCGTGGAGCGAGGGTTTCCTGTCCGTCGGGGTGTAACCCTTCAGAATGCATTGATGCGTAAAACACTGAAATGCTTGACCTGAATGCACTCGAAGGAAATCAGCGACCACTTTGGGGGGTGACCTTGCCCTCGCAAACCGTATCTATAGCTGTCGGCATTTTTTGTTTCTTCCGGGCCATATCCCCAAAATTTAAAACCAGATACCTGATGCGTTGTTCTCAGGAAATCAATGGCTGATGCAGACCGCGTTCAGCAACCCAGCCGAAACCGAAAAGGTCGCCAGCAGGAGCGCCGGGGCCGTGTGGCCTGCCTCGATCCGGGGCGCTTGTCTGCGTAGCGCCAGGAATACGGCCAACTGGACAAGGCACGTAATCACGGCCCACATCGCCATTTCAAGCAGGGATTGCGTGTAATAGATCGACGACAGCAGCGGGAAGGTAAAGCCCAGAACGGCGCCCGACAGGGTGATGGCCGCCGCCAGGTTGTTTTGGGCGATCAGTTCGAATTCCCGGTAGGGCGTAACGCGCACATAAATCAAGACGAAGGCCGCGAGTAGGGCGATGGCGGTGGCCAGATAGCTGGCGAAGGCGAGAAAAGCGTTCAATGCGAACTCCTTATTCGACGAAATAATGGGGAACGAAATTGCCCATGTTTGTGGTGACCAGGGAGCGATCCTCGCGGATGCACATTCCGGCCGGTTCGTTGCCGACGATCCAGGCGCCGATGATGGGGTACTTGCCATCGAATTCGGGCAGCTGGGCTAGGGCCTGGTAAACAAAGCCTTCCGCGCCGTAGGGGCCGTCATCCTTGGCGAGAATCCGGCCGTTGGCGTGGAGTTCGACGTTTGCGCCCTCACGCGAGAAAAACGGTTTTCTGGCATAGGCGTCGAGTCTGCCGGGCTCGAAATAGGCCGGTAGCAGATTGGGATGGTCCGGGTACAGCTCCCACAGGATCGGCAGCAGGGCTTTGCAGGACAGGATGCTTTTCCACAGCGGTTCGATGAACCGTGTTCGGCTTATGGCGATGTGCTGGCCAAAACGCTCCCGCATGAGCCATTCCCAGGGATAGAGCTTGAAGAGGGTTTCGATGGTTTCCCCCTCCAGGTCTACAAACCGGTTGGCGTCGCTGTCCCAACCGATATCCTCGATGTAGAGGTGCTTCACCCGGCGTCCGGCCTGGACCGCGGTATCGGCCAGATAGGTGGTGCAAACCCAGTCTTCCTCGTTGTCCCGTACCGACGCGACATGGATCGTGCCGTCGCCGGCCAGGGTCTGCCACCGGGCAACCAGTCGCTCATGGAGAGAGTTGAACTGATCGGCGCCGGGGTAGCAGTCTTCCATCCAATACCATTGGGCGACCGCCGATTCGAGCAGTGACGTCGGCGTGTCGGCGTTGTATTCCAGCAGTTTGGGAGGCGACTTGCCGTCATAGGCAAGATCGAAACGGCCATAAAGGGAAAAGTCGTCCAGGTCGAGGGAAGCGCTAACGGCCGCCCAGAAGGTTTCAGGGATGCCGAGTTGCCCCAATCGTCTCTGCGCGACCAGGAAACGGGCTGCGCTTACGCACATGCGGTGCAGTTCCCCGGCGGTGGTCTCGATCTCGTCGATTTCGGCGGCGGAAAAGCGATAGCAGGCATCTTCCTTCCAGTAATTGTCCCAAGCATGGAAGGAAAGCCCTTGGGCTTCCAGCCGCGCGCCGTAATTCGGGCGCGGAACAATGACGTGGCGCTCCATCAGCCGCCCCCCGAAGAGAAGCCATGGGATGTGCTGCCGAAACCGCCCCGGGAAACCGAGCTGGTGGTGGAGCTTTTGGCCGTGGAGGGGACGCCCCGGTTGAGATAGGAGCCGGACAGAACGCGGGTTTCTCCAGAGGGCTCTACGGCAACGGGGTGGCCGATACTGCGATCCCAATAGTAGCGAGGTCCGAAATAAGCGCCCCCGCTGTGGCTGCCGGTTCCCTGGGAGCAATTCCGGGGGTCGTTCCCCCAGTCCTTTTCGCAGTCTGCCCGGTTGGCATAAGAATTCTGTTTGACTTCCTGCGTGTCCCTGCTGCAACCGGCGGCAAGCACGAGCGTGCCGATCACGAGCAGGGGAACCGTTGTGGATCGCTTCAAGGCGATGCTCCCTTTTGCGCGGGATCCGCGCATTCATTATTTATTCCATGGCGGCCATGTGTGGCGACGCGGCGGTATTGTATTAGGCTGACGGCCCCATTTCAGCCAAAGAAAGCGGGGCTTCGCACCGGCAGGCGGCAAGGGGCGGAACCCCGTGGGCGTGGTATCAAAGCTGATAGCATTGCCGGCACGAGAGGAGAGCGGACACCGTGGAAGAACAACGCAGCGCGGGGCAAAACGACGACCGCCGCGGCATTCAGTCGATCGAGGTTGGTGGCGCGTTATTGCAGGCGCTGGTGCGTGCGGGCGCTCCGATGATGTTGAAGGATTTGGCGCGCGAAGCGGGCATGCCGCCGGCCAAGGCGCATCCGTATCTGGTGAGTTTCGGCAAGCTCGGCCTGGTCGAGCAGGATTCGATCACCGGCCGCTACGGCCTCGGTCCTTTTTCCCTGCACATGGGGCTGACCGCGCTGCACGGCCTCGATCCGTTGAGGGCGGCGGGGCCGGAAGTCGCCTGCCTGGCGGATGAGATCGATTTGAACGTCGCCATCGCCGTGTGGGGCAACCACGGGCCGACCATTGTCCGCATCGAGGAATGCAGCAAGCAGATCCACGTCAATATGCGCCCCGGCACGGTCATGACGCCGTTGCTCAGCACCGCAACGGGCCGGGTTTTCGCCGCGTTTCTGCCCGAGCGCATTATCCGCCCCCTGGTGGATGGCGAGCTCGCCCACCCGCAGGCGGTGCCGCGTCTGTCCAGACGCCATGCCGACGAAGTGCTCGACGAAGTGCGCCAGCAAGGCCTGGCGCGCGCTGCCGGTATGCCGATCCCGGGCATCAATGCGTTTTCCGCGCCGGTGTTCGACAGCAGCGGCCAGCTCGCGCTGGCGATCACCGCGATGGGGCCGGCGGAAGCGTGCGATGTCGCGTGGGATGGGCCGATCGCGCAAAAGGTGAAGGCGTGCGCGGAGCGCGTGTCGGATCGCTTGGGCGGCGCGGGTGCGCGTTCATGAAGTAGTGCTTGCCGTGGTGGAGGCGAAGCCACAGGCGTTTTTACCGTCCGCCTTGGCGCCGTACATGGCGGAGTCGGCCTTGCTGAGCAAGGTGTCGGCGTCGGTGCCGTCGGTGGGGGAGATGGCAACGCCGATGCTGGCGGTGACGGCGCCGTGTGTTTCACCCAACGATACCGGTAGAGCGACGGTTTCGAGCAGCTTGCGAATGACGGTGGGCGCGACCGCCACGCCGTCGGTGCCGGGCAGCAATATGGTGAATTCGTCTCCGCCCAGGCGGGCCACGGTGTCGCTTTCGCGCACGCAGTGGCGCAAACGTCTGCCGATTTCGCGTAGAAGCTGGTCGCCGGCCTCGTGGCCGAGGGAGTCGTTGATTTGCTTGAAACCGTCCAGATCAATGAACAGCAGCGCTAGCCCGGTATTTTCACGCTGGCTACGGGCGATTTCCTGACGCAGCCGGTCCATGAACAGGCGGCGGTTGGGCAACTCGGTGAGCGCGTCGTAGCTCGCCATGCGTTCGAGTTGCTCGGCGGCGAGCAACTGCTCGGTGACGTCGTGAATGAGGGAAAAAAGAATGACGCGGCCGTCGACCGGTACAGGTGAGATATGTACTTCGACGTTACGCACGGTGCCGTTGGCGAGCCGGTTGGCGGCGATGAAGTGGGTAAGCTGGCCTTCGGCGGCGGCCCGTTTGAGTTGCGCCAGGTCTTCGGCCGACATCGTGTCGATGGCGGAGATATTCATGCCGATGAGTTGGCGCCGGGGATAGCCGTAGTAGCGAACAGCGGCTGGGTTGGCATCGACGATTGCGCCGCTGGCGGAGTCGACCTGGAGCATGACCGCGCTATGGCCGCTGAACAGGCGCGCCATGCGCGCCTCGTATTCGCGCAGCCGCTGGTTGGAGCGGGCAAGCAGCATGGCAATGGCAAAGCCGAGCACGGCAATGGCCGGGATGGCGACCGCGCCGATCTGCGCCAGCGTGAAGCCGGACTCGTCGCTATCGAGCCAACGGCGCTCAATGGAAACGCGCTCGTCGATCGACAATTCAGCCAGCGCCTTGTCGAGAATGGAAACCAGCTCCGGCCAGTCGTTACGCACACCAATGGCCAGATCGAAGCGGTAGGGCAGTTCCGTGCGTAGTTGCAGGTCGTCGATGGCGCGATTGCGAAGAAAATAGCTGACTATGCTGAGCGGGCCGACCAGCGCGTCGGTTTTGCCGGCAGCGGTCAGGTCGATGGCCTCGCTGATCGTTTCCACCGGCTCCAGCCGCCACTGCGGGTAATCGCGTTGTACCGATCGATGCACGGTGAAATCGCGCTCCACCGCCACGCTGCGGCCGGCAAGAGCCTTCGGGTCGTCGAAAAACGGTGTATCCTTGCGGGTGAATACGCCGAATTTGAGGTGCCGCACCGGCGTGGTGAAATTGAGGAAAGCGCGGCGCTCCGGTGTAACGATGAGTTGCGCGATCAAATCGATGTCGCGCCGTTGGGCCATGTTCAGCACCTCGGCCCAATCCGGTTGCGGGTTGAGCTCGAAGCGGATGCCCAGGCGCTGGCTAAGCAGCGCGAGCACATCGGCATCCATGCCACGGTGCTGGCCGTCGATGAGCGAGGAATAGGGTTCGGTGCGTCCATTGACGCCATAGCGGATCACCGGATGCGCGGTAAGCCACGCCCGTTCGGCTTCCGTCAGCAGCAGTGGCGGCGGTACGGGTTTTTGCTCGGCCATGGCGAATGTTGCGCACAGCGTTGCGAGGGCCGCCAGCAGCCACGCCAGCAGAAAATGCGGTGCGGCGCGTTGGGCGAGTGTTTTTTCAACACGGTTTTTTTTCACGCGGAGCACAGTTTCCCCCTGGCGACGCGGTCGAGCCCGTTTTTCGACCATGAAGTTATATGACCGGCGTGACTTTGGGTACGATCCGGGCGCGGTTCGGCCAGTTCCCATTCGCCGATAGCCGATGCGCGCTCATTATCCACCGTGTTGCTTGACGGGCCGCTTACGCGCTTTGGTGTAACATCGCCCGACACTCAACGAATCGCTGCGGAGGTCCGGCCACGGCCTTCCCCGCGCACAGCCGAGACACAACCCCCATGGTTCCTCATCTCACCACCGCGCTCAGCGGCCCGCTGCTGGAACTGGAAAAACATTTCCTCGATCGTGCCAGCGACATCGAAAAATGGTTCCGCGCCCAATGGCAGGATCACATCCCGCCCTTTTACGGTTCGACCGATCTGCGCAACAGCGGTTTCAAACTCGCGCCAGTCGATCTCAATCTTTTCCCCGGTGGCTTCAATAATCTCAACGACGCCTTCATGCCCTTGTGTGTGCAGGCGGCGCAGGCCGCCATCGAGCGCCTGTGTCCGGAAGCGGCCAAGCTGCTGCTGATCCCGGAAAACCATACGCGCAACCAGTTTTACCTGCAGAACGTAGCCCGGCTGGTGTCTATTTTGCGGCTGACCGGACTCGATTTGCGCATCGGCAGCCTGCTGCCCGACGTTACCGCGCCGACGATACTTGAACTGGACAACGGCGCCACGCTCACGCTCGAGCCGCTACGCCGTAACGGCAGCCGCCTGGGGTTGGACGGATTCGACCCATGCGCAATCCTGCTCAATAACGACCTTTCCGGTGGCGTGCCGCCCATTCTGGGCGATCTCGACGGGCAATGGCTGATTCCGCCGCTGCACGCCGGCTGGCACTCGCGCCGCAAGTCGCGCCATGCTCATGCCTACGACCGTGTGGTGCAGGAATTCGCGCAAACGGTGGGGATCGACCCGTGGCGGATCAACCCGGAATTCGAGGTTTGCGGCGAAGTCGATTTCCGCGAGCGCACCGGCGAGGATTGCCTGGCTACGCAGGTTGACCGGTTGCTTACGCGCATTCGCGCCAAATACAAGGAATACGGCGTAACCGAAGAGCCTTTCGTCATCGTTAAGGCCGATGCCGGCACTTACGGCATGGGGGTGATGACGGTCAAGGACGCCTCCGAGGTGATCGGCCTCAACCGTCGTCAGCGCAACAAAATGGCGGTGGGCAAGGAAGGGCTGCCGATCCAGGAAGTCATCATCCAGGAAGGCGTGCACACTTGTGAAACGGTGGGCAACGCCGTTGCCGAACCGGTTGTCTACATGATGGACCACTACGTTGTCGGTGGTTTTTATCGTGTTCATACCGAACGCGGCCGCAACGAGAACCTCAACGCGCCCGGTATGTACTTCGAGCCGCTTGCTTTCGCCGCCTGCTGCACGCTGCCCGATAGCGCGCAGGAACCAGACGCTCCGCCCAACCGTTTCTACGCCTATGGCGTGGTGGCGCGGCTGGCGCTGTTGGCGGCGTCGGTGGAGATCGAAGAAACCGCGCCGGAACCGGTCGTCGACTGAACGCGGCCGGTGCGATTTATCTACGCCTGCGCGCTTTTTTCAACCTGGACTCAACGCTCGAATCCGCCCCGGATCGCCTGGACCCGCCCATGACCCGGCTCAAACTCGCCTTTATCCTCGACCCTCTCGACAAACTCAAGGCCTACAAGGATTCCAGCGTCGCCATGATGCGCGCCGCCGCCGCGCGGGGCCACGAAATCTGGACCATCCAGCGCGTTGCGTTGACCTGGCGTGAAGGCACGGCCGCCGCCCGTGCCGTGCCGATTCGGCTGACCGCCGACGACCATGCCTGGTTCGAGGCCGGCGAGGCGCGAACGCTGCCGCTTACCGCGTTCGACGCCGTGCTGATGCGTCAGGATCCGCCCTTCGACTTCGAATACGTCACCGCCACTTGGATGCTCGAATGCGCGGCGCGTGCCGGTGCGCGCATCTTCAACGATCCGCGCGCCATCCGGGACCATTCGGAAAAACTCGCCATCGCCGAATTTCCGCAATTTACCCCCACGACCCTGGTTGCGCGCGACGCGGTGGATATCCACGCCTTCATCGACGAGTTGGGCGATGTCATCCTCAAGCCGCTCGACGGCATGGGCGGCAGCCAGATCTTCCGCGTCGCCGCCAGCGACCCCAACCGCAACGTCATCGTCGAAACACTCACTCAGGAAGGCCGGCGCACCATCATGGCGCAGCGCTACTTGCCGGAAATCAGCGCCGGCGACAAGCGTGTGCTCCTTATTGGCGGCGAGGTTGTGCCCTGGTCGCTCGCACGCATCCCCAAGGCCGGCGAAACCCGCGGCAACCTTGCTGCCGGCGGTCGTGGCGTGGCGATGCCGTTGACCGATGCGGAACGCGCGGTTGCCGAGCACCTCGCCCCCGTACTGTGGGCGCGCGGGTTGCTGCTGGTCGGTCTTGACCTTATTGGCGGACGGCTCACCGAAATCAACGTCACCAGCCCCACCTGCATGGTCGAAATCGCCGCGCAAAGCGGTTTCGATGTGGCCGGCCTGTTCGTCGACCGCCTCGAAGCCGCCCTGCAGGCACATTCCTCTACGGAACACTGAATGGCGTGTGCAAGGGCAGGAGCGGGCTGGCATCGCGGATGAACACCCGGCTCGCGCGCGCGCTTGCTGTTTTTCTGCTCGCCGCGTTCGCCATCGTCGCGCTTGGCGCCTGCTCACGGGCGGGCGTGTTCCATCGTGAAGGCTATGTGTTCGGTACCCGCGTCGACCTCGCCATCTACGGCACCGACCCTACCCAGGCCGATACGGCGATGGCCGCCGTACTGAGCGAATTCGACCGCCTGCATCGCGCCTACCACGCCTGGGAACCATCCGAACTCACGGCGCTGAACGAAGCGCTCGCGCGTGGTGAAACCGCTACCGTTTCCGACGAACTCGCGGCCATGCTGCGAGATGCCCAACACCTCGCCGCTCTCGGTAGCGTACAGGGCGAGGCGCGAAACGATGAACTGTTCGATCCTGCCCTTGGCGCGCTTGTCGCCTTGTGGGGCTTTCACACCGATACTTTCGTTCCGCGCCTGCCCGACCCCGGCGAACTGCAACGTCTGCGCGACGCCAGGCCGCGCATGGCCGATCTCGTCATTGAGGGCAACCGAATCGGTAGCCGCAACCCGGCGGTGCGGCTCGACCTTGGCGGCTACGCCAAGGGCTACGCCCTCGACCGCGCCGCCGCGATCCTGCGCGCCGCGGGTATTCACGATGCGCTGATCAACATCGGCGGCAACGTCATGGCGTTGGGCCGCAAGGGCGAACAACCGTGGCACGTGGGCATTCAAGACCCGCGCGCGTCCGCGCCGCTGGCGACGATGCCGCTGTACGACGGCGAAGCCATCGGCACCTCTGGCGACTACCAGCGCTACTTTGTACTGGATGGCGTGCGCTACGCGCACTTGATCGACCCGCGCAACGGCCAGCCGGCTCAAGGCACCCGCTCGCTCACCGTTCTCATCACCCCACGCGCTGACGGTGGCTCCGGGGCTGGCACGCTGTCCGACGCCGCCAGCAAACCCGCCTACATTGCCGGCGACGGCTGGCGCGAGCAAACGCGCCGCTTCGGTATCGACCACGCCTTGCGCGTTGCTGCCGACGGCCGTATCGAAGTCACGCGAGCGTTGCGTGCGCGGCTGCAATTTCTGTCGGATGGTGAGGTTACGGTAGTGGACTGAGCGGCGAACAGATATGCTATTTGCCTATACTGTCTCGTTGTCGGTTCGATACGCTACAATCCAACCCCTTGTTTTTCCAGACAACAGGATTTGCCGTGCTCGTCGCCGCCAACATCACCATGCAGTTCGGGGCCAAGCCCCTATTTGAAAACGTCTCGGTCAAATTCGGCGAGGGTAATCGCTATGGCCTCATCGGGGCCAATGGCGCGGGTAAATCCACCTTCATGAAGATTCTGTGCGGTGCGCTCGAATCGAGCGCCGGCAACGTTTCCAAGGATGCGCACGAGCGCATGGCGTATCTGCGCCAGGATCAGTTCGCTTACGAGGACATGCGCGTGCTCGACGTGGTGATGATGGGCCACGAGGAAATGTGGGCGTGCATGAGCGAGAAGGATGCGATCTACGCCAACCCGGAGGCGACCGAGGACGATTACATGCACGCGGCCGAACTCGAGAGCAAGTTCGCCGAATACGACGGCTACACCGCCGAGGCGCGCGCGGGCGAGTTGTTGCTGGGCGTGGGCATCGATTCCGCGCTGCACAACGGGCCGATGAAGAATGTCGCGCCGGGCTGGAAGCTGCGTGTGCTGCTGTGCCAGGCGCTGTTCGCCAATCCTGACATCCTGCTGCTCGACGAGCCGACCAACAACCTCGACATCAATACCATCCGCTGGGTAGAAGACGTGCTCAACGAGCGCGACTGCACGATGGTGATCATCTCCCACGACCGCCACTTTTTGAATCAGGTGTGCACCCACATGGCGGACCTGGACTACGGCACGATCACCGTGTACGCCGGCAATTACGACGATTACATGGAAGCCTCGACCATTGCCCGCGAGCGCTTGAGCGCGGCCAACGCGCGGGCGAAGGACAAGATTTCCGAATTGCAGGAATTCGTTCGCCGCTTCTCGGCCAACAAATCCAAGGCCAAGCAGGCCACCAGCCGCTTGAAGCTGATCGACAAGCTCAGGCCGGAGGACGTGAAGCCGTCCAGCCGCCAGTACCCGTGGATCCGCTTCGACTACGACGAGAAAGACAAGCTGCACCGCCTTGCCTGCGAGGTGGAGGGCCTTTCCTTCGCTTACGAGGGCATGCCGAAGCCGCTCATCGGTAAGTTCTCGATCGCCATCGATGCCGGCGACAAGGTTGCCATCATCGGTGAAAACGGTGCTGGCAAAACCACGCTGATGAAATTGCTGGTCGGCGAGCTCGCGCCGCAGAAAGGCGCGGTGAAATGGGCCGAAAAGGCCAAGCCGGGCTACTACGCGCAAGACCATTCGGCCGATTTCGCCACCGATACGAGCCTGACCGAATGGATTGCCGATTACGCCCGCGTGACCGCCGATTCGCTCGGTGGCGATGTGGAAACGCTGATTCGTGGCACGCTCGGCCGCTTGCTGTTTTCCGGCGACGAGGTGAAGAAGTCGGTGCGCGTGATCTCCGGCGGCGAGCAGGGCCGCATGCTGTTCGGCAAGCTGATGCTGTCCCGCCCCAACGTGTTGCTGATGGATGAGCCGACCAACCACCTCGACATGGAATCCATCGAATCGCTCAACACCGGATTGGAGAAGTTCGCCGGTACGCTGATCTTCGTTTCCCACGACCGCGAGTTCGTCAGTTCGCTCGCCAACCGCATTATCGAAATCAAGCTCGACGGCCGTATCGTCGATTATCGCGGTACTTACGAGGAATACCTCGCCAGCCAAGGGTTGGAATAAGCCTGAGCCTGGCCGG
This sequence comes from Azoarcus sp., assembly GCA_031546845.1. Classification (GTDB taxonomy): domain Bacteria; phylum Pseudomonadota; class Gammaproteobacteria; order Burkholderiales; family Rhodocyclaceae; genus Azoarcus. The sequence goes on from JAVBJT010000018.1 coordinate 157,349, forward strand.
GCGGTGGCCCGGCGCGGGCCGGAATATCTTTTCAGCATTACCCACGCTGCGCTGTCGCGCCTGCCGCGTGTGGTGCCGTAGCGCATGCGAGCCGGTAAGCTTGCATCGGCTACAATCGTTTCCTGCCAGACGGGTAAGCGGGGAGCGGGCCCGCAGTTCAGGTTGACCGCGGGCGGTGGACAACACAGCAACGGGGCAAGCGGCGGACGCCATGATCGGCATCTTTCTCATCACGCACGGCACCTTGGGCGAAGCGTTGATTCAGTGTGCGTGTCATGTTCTCAACAAGCGCCCGCCACGGATCGTTCAACTGGGCGTGTTCGCGCAGGACGATCCGCTCGATCTGCTACCCATTGCCCGGCAGATGCTGACGTGGGTGGATGAGGGCGCGGGTGCGGTCGTGCTCACCGATATTTATGGCGCCACGCCATCGAACATCGCTGCGAAGCTGCTCGAGCCGGGCCGAATCGAGGGGCTTGCCGGGGTCAATCTGCCCATGTTGCTGCGTGTGCTGACCTATCGGGAGAAGGACATAAGCGCCCTTGTTCAGCGTGCCATTTCCGGCGGCTGCGACGGTGTGATGCACATGAAATAAGAAAGAAACGGGCGAGAAATACAGTAATAGGTAGCGAGCGAGAAACGGAGAAGGGCTGAGATGCCGAAAGCGGAAGCGGAAATCATCAACAAACTGGGTTTGCACGCGCGGGCGTCGGCCAAGCTCACCCAACTTGCCAGTGGCATGACGGCGGAGGTTTGGCTGGAGCGCAACGGCCGCCGCGTCAACGCGAAAAGCATCATGGGAGTCATGATGCTGGCGGCGGCGCGGGGTGCGACGATCACCGTCGAGACCGAGGGCCAGGATGCAGACCAAGCGCTGTCGGCCATTTTGGACTTGATCGCGGACAAGTTTGGCGAAGGGGAATAAGCCATGCCGTTCAGCCTGCACGGTCTTCCGGTTTCCCAGGGCATTGCCATCGGCCATGTGCATCTGGTTTCGCACGCGCTGCTCGAAGTCAATCACTACCATGTAGCGGCTAAATATCTGCCTGAGGAATTGGCGCGCTTCGACGATGCGGTTGCCACCGTCCAGGGCGAACTCATCGGTTTGAAGGCGGTTGCGACCGCCGGCCACGGTCAGAGCCACAGCGAGGTCGGCGCCTTCGTCGATCTGCAACTGATGATGCTGGCCGATCCGATGATCATCGACTCGGCGCGCACGCTGATCGAAACCCGCCGCTACAACGCCGAATGGGCGTTGGTGCAGCAGATGGAAGTGGTGGTCGAACAATTCCGCCAGATCGAAGACCCGTACCTGCGCGAACGCCAGGCCGACGTTGTGCAGGTTGTCGAGCGGCTGGTTAAGGTGCTGCTCGGCCACCCCGGCCGTTTGCCGCCAAAGCGGCGCGACGGCCTGGGTACCATCATCGTCGCCCACGATCTGTCACCAGCCGACACCATCGGTTTCCGCGACCACAACATCGCCGGTTTCGTCACCGATGTCGGCGGCCCTACCAGCCACACCGCCATCGTCGCCCGTAGTCTCGCCATTCCGGCGGTGGTCGGCCTGCACCACGTGCGCGATCTGGTCGAGGACGACGAACTGCTGATCGTGGATGGCACCCGTGGTGTCATCATCGTCAACCCCGACGAGCGCATCGTCGAGGAATACCGCCTGCGCCGTTCCGAGCTTGAACTCGAACGCTCAAAACTCAACCGCCTCAAGGATACCCGCGCCGCCACGCTCGACGGCGAGGAGATTGCCCTGCTCGCCAACATCGAGGGGCCGAAGGATGTTGCCCAGGCCAAGGGGGCGAACGCCGACGGCGTTGGCCTCTACCGTACCGAATTCCTCTTCATCGGCCGCGATACCCTGCCCGACGAGGAAGAGCAGTACGAAGCCTATCGCGCCGTGCTCAAGGCGATGCCCGGTAAACCGGTAACGATCCGCACCTTCGACGTCGGCGCCGACAAAGCGCTCAACGGCGCCCATGCCCGCTTCGAGCCCAACCCCGCGCTCGGCCTGCGCGCGGTACGCTATTCGCTCGCCGAACCGAAGATGTTCCTCACCCAACTGCGCGCGCTGCTGCGCGCCTCCGTGCACGGCCGGTTGCAAGTCATGGTGCCGATGCTCGCCCATGCACAGGAAATCGACCAGACCCTCACGCTGCTCGGCAAGGCGATGGATGAACTGCGCGCTGAAAAAGTGAAGTTCGATGAAAATGTCCCCATCGGCGGCATGATCGAAGTTCCCGCCGCCGCGCTTGCGCTGGGCATGTTCGTGCGCCGGCTCTCCTTCCTTTCCATCGGCACCAACGATCTCATTCAATACACATTGGCTATCGATCGCTCGGACGAAGCCGTGGTGCACCTGTACGATCCGCTTCACCCTGCCGTGCTCAAACTCATCAGCACCACCATCAGCACCGGTGCGCGTTACGGCCTGCCGGTATCGGTCTGCGGTGAAATGGCGGGCGACCCCCTTTACACCGCGCTACTGCTGGGTATGGGGTTGCGCAATTTCTCCATGCACCCGGGCCATATCCTCGAAATCAAGCAACAGATCCTGCGCGCCGATCTGGGCGAACTCGTGCCGCGCGTGCAGCGCATTCTCAAAATGGAAGAGCAGGATAGAGTGCGCGAAGCCGTGCTGCGGCTATCCAGTTGAATCGTCGCACAGCGATTTTTTCCGGCCATCTGAGTTAGAATGGCGCCCTGCCGCGCGGCGACCCTTCCGGGCCGCCCCTCGGGCGGGTGTCGTATAATGGTATTACCTCAGCTTCCCAAGCTGATGAAGAGGGTTCGATTCCCTTCACCCGCTCCACTTCAGCTTCCATCGGAATCCAATCGATTCCACAACTGGCTGTCATCAAAGGATTTTTTCCTTGATCGCCGGCCAGTGAAATCCACCGAAATCTACCCGCTGCTGGACTGATTTAGTCCATTTTTCAGTCCATCGGAAAGCGGGTGGATTCGAGTTCGGATTGTTGCTGGAGCCAAGCGTGGCATGAGGTGAGCGTTCAACTTCTGACGCAGTTCAGGAGCTGATATGGCACTCACCGACATGGTTGCCCGGCAGGCCAAGGCCACCGGCAAGTCCTACACACTGGGCGACATCGATGGGCTCTCCCTCAGTGTCAATGCGCAGGGCGGCAAGTCTTGGCATTTCCGCTACACATGGCTCGGCAAGCAGAAGCGCATGTCTCTGGGGCGCTACCCCGAGATTGGTTTGCGTGATGCCCGTATACGGCGCGATGAGGCCCGTATCTTGGTCGCCCAGGGGATCAATCCCTGCGCGCATCGCAAACTTCAGCAGCAATCGGCGTGCTTGGCGGCCAAGCACACGTTCGAAGCCGTGTATGAGAAGTGGCTTGCGCATCGCGGGCTGAGTCTCAAGAGTGGCCGACAAACCACCCTCTCCGTGCTGCCTCGCGTCTTTGCCAAAGACGTGTTGCCGACTCTGGCCAAGCGGTCGATCCATGACGTCACCCGCGCCGATCTGTTGGATATCCTTGGCCGCATCGAGCAGCGCAAGGCGCTGTCCGTGGCCGAGAAAGTCCGCACCTGGTTCAACCAGCTTTTCCGCTACGCCCTGGTAATCGTGCCGGGTCTGGAGCGCAATCCGGCCTTTGATCTGGATGTGGTCGCGGTGCCCCAGCCGCCGGTGCGCCACAACCCTTTCCTGCGCATGCCTGAATTGCCGGCATTGCTTCAGGCCCTGCGCAAGTACCCAGGCAGACATCAGACCCAACTGGGTGTGCGCTTACTTCTTTTGACCGGTGTTCGGACTGGCGAACTGCGCCGCGCGACACCCGACCAGTTTCACTTGGACCAGGGCTTATGGATCATTCCACCCGAGGTGGTGAAGCAGTTGCAATTGAGAATGCTCAAGGACACCAAAACCTCCACCGATATTCCGCCCTACATCGTGCCGCTGTCCGAGCAGGCGATGGAAATCGTTCGTTTCCTGCTGGATCGCGTGAAACCTGCACAGCGCTACCTGCTTCACCATGACAGTTGCCTAAAGCAGCACATCAGCGAAAACACACTGAATACGGCATTGAAGCGCCTGGGCTATGATGATCGGCTGACCGGACACGGTATCCGCGGCACAATCTCCACCGCGCTGAATGAAATCGGCTACCCCAAGGTCTGGATCGAAGCCCAGCTTTCGCATGCCGATCGCGATAAGGTTAGCGCGGCCTACAACCATGCCGAGTACGTCGAACAGCGTCGCCGCATGATGCAGGATTGGGCCGACCGTCTGGACCTGTTCGAGCAGGACCAGACGGACGCCGCCAGCACCACGCTGTCGCCAGACGGCCCTTTCCCAAGGAGCAAGGTACAACTCGGCACGTCATCGATACCCGTCTCACAAACGGCCGCCCCTCAGCATGAAGCGCCCTGCGCACCGGTGCCTCCTGCTCAGCGCCTGTCCGCCGTCCGTATTGCCTGCACCGACAACCAGCGCATCATTCCTTCAATCCAGCGCGAACGAATGCTACTGCTTGACCAACTCGAAGCTCCTCACAACCTGTCGGTTGCCGAGTACGCTCAGCTTGTCGGCAAGTCCCGTCGCTGGATCAGCTACGAAATCCAAGCCGGCCATCTGTTGGCGATCCACCTGGGCAATCGGGGCCAGCGCGTACCGGACTGGCATCTCGACCCGATCAAACACGCATTGATTCAGAACGTGCTTCAACACGTTCCGCGCAGCGTAGATTCCTGGGCGATCTACCATGCACTGCTACACCCGCACGATGCATTGGGTGCGCGCTCGCCGATTGAGGCGGTCACTGCGGAAAACCTGCTCCAGATGGTGCAGGCCGTTGTTGGAGAGGTGTCGGCAGGAACCACCCAGCTTGTTGAATCAATAGGGCACTGATAGATACCGTCGTGGCGCGACAGGTGCTTTTCAGGTGAACGCCTGTGACTTCGATGAACCACTCGATGATGGCCTAGGAGGTCGGTCGCATTGCGAACAAGGAAGAGGGCGGCTACGTCGGAACCTCACGACGACACTTCAGGCGATTCACCTTGCGCGCAAATTTGAAGAAATACAGCAAAGCGCCCGGATGGCTTGCTGAAACACCAGCCATCGTCTGTCGCAAAAAAATGGGGTTTGGTGCATACCGCATTGTTTGCTGACGCATAGATGGGACCGCGATGAGATGCGGGGTAACGGGCCGGTATGGCCCATACCCCGGAGACCTCTCATGGCAAACCCGCACCACCACTGCACGCACGGGCAAGACATTCCGCTCGTTACGCCACTCGCGCTCATGCTCGACATCCGCCTCACGCCGCTGGAACGCAATGGCTGGCAGGTTCTGCGCATGCTGCGCACCGCGGATGGACTCAGCCCGCTGGCGAACATGGGCCAACTGCGTCGCTACCTTACCTCCACCGCCATGGGCCAGCGTGCCGGCTATGAGACAGCCCGGCGCGTCCTTGTGGTCCTGCGCCTGACCGGCTGGATCAGCCTGGTCGGGCAGCATCGCGATCCCATGACCGGCCATGTCTTGAGTGAGCTGTACCTCACGCATGAAAAAGCGCAGACCTTCGAGCAAGCATGCGAGATCGACGCCAGCTTGCCGCAGCTCCTACGCGAATCCCTGGGGCATACCAACAACCCGGTCGGTCGTGTTGCCGTGCATATCCAGAAGGCGCTTACCAAAGCACCCACGACGGCCCCCACCGATGCCAAAGACCAGCGCGATGACGATGAGCCGCCCACGCCCTCTGGACAAGGCATAACGCCAACACCCCCGCCAGGTGATTCCATCAGCGAAACTCCGGTTGTGCCACAGACCGAACCCACCCGCCAGACAATCCGCGAGCCAGACGACAGTACGTATAAGTATTCGTATAAAGAACGTACGTACCGCGCACGCGCGCACGAGGAGGACGGATCGGCGGCACCTCCTGTGCCCTTGCCGCCCTGCCTGGAAAGTGCGAAGGCCGATCAGCAAAAAGACGTGCAGGCCGCCTTGCGCCGCTTGCCGCCGCAAGATCGCCAGGCGGTGTTGGACGAATTGCAGGCACGCAGCCAAAGCGGCACCGTGCGCAATGTCATCGCCTATTTCTTCAGCCTGGTCAAACGGGCGTTGGCCGGAGAGTTTCGTTTGTGGGCAGGTCGGGAGGTGGAGCAATCCGTCAGCACGCCGCAACGAGCGCAACAGGCGCAACCCGACCCGACGACAATGCCACTACGCATCGAGGCACAGTCGAAGCTAGCCCCCAAACCCGCGTCCCCCGAAACCGCCAAGATGTATCTCGCCGATATCCGCAAGGCACTGGGTAAGTCTGTGCATGCTGAAGACCTTGCGGCCCAGCTTACCCAGGCAGACCGATGGCGAAGCCGCCCTGCTTGACTGGCGGCCAAAGGGCAGGGGGGCTCGGCAGCAGCACATCGCGCTTGGCGCAATGTAAGGTTAGGCCTTACATTGTTCGCCGAGTGAAGCTGGTAGTGCGATCAGCTTCCGTCACGGGAGAATCCCCATGCACAACCCGCCACACCCCGGCGAGGCATTGCGCGAAGATGTCCTGCCCGCCATCGGCCTGAGCATCACGGCCTTGGCCGCGCACCTGGGCTACTCGCGCGGCCAGCTTTCCACCGTGCTCAATGGCCGCGCCGCGATCAGCGCGGATCTGGCTCATCGGCTGGAGTTGGCAGGGTTGGGCAATGCGCGCCAGTACCTTGCCGAGCAGGCCGCCCACGATCTGTGGCAGGCCCGGCAACGGCCGCATCCGCCAATCGCGCGGTTGTGGGGGAAGCAGGCAAGCCGCTGACGGGGTGACGCGGAAAACTGCGCCAGCCGTTATCGAATGTGCCATTGCAGAGGGGTTCCCAGCCAATCGGGCCGTCACTGCCCGCCGCAGTGACGGCCCCACGGCACCCACGCCAAATACGGGTTTGAGCGTATTCCTATTGTTTGCGGAAGGCGTGACGATGGCCCCGTAGACTGGCCCTGCTTCAAGCCGCTGATCGATGGGCTTTGTACATCGGCCTCCCCAACGGCGCAGGTTCCTGCAAGCGCCACCCGTTCAGGGCGGAACCGTCCCCGGTGTGCTCCGGCTCCCCCGCACGCCCCCCACCCATGGGGCAGAGCCTTCCTTGTTCTCGCGCTTCGGCGTCCGTCCCCATCCCTTCTGCGCCCACGGCGCGTCTTTCCTCACGGTTTGGTTCCGGGCGCAGTGGCCCCATTCCGCTCACTTTTTCAAAGGAGGTCTTCATCACCGCTATTGGCTTTGTCTTGTCCCGCAGTACCTCCCGCTCGACCTTCCCACAGGAAGGACGGCGGGCGCCTCAACCGAGGCAACAGGTGAGCTGAGCACCTGGCCCTTGTCCTTCGGGAGTCTCGCCTTGGCGAGTCGGCAATAACACTTACCGAACCACCACTCAGCTCTGCCATCTCGCCACTGCTACAGGAGAACTGCGATGCCTTCGTCCTTACCGTTGTCCGTGCTGGAGCAATTGACCCAGGAACAAGCCTGCTTCGATGAGGCACCCAGCGCCTTTCTCCACGCTTGGAAACAAGGCGTGCGCCTGGCCGGACCTCACTTCTTCGGTGCTGGTTATCCCGACGCGCTGGCCCAGGCCAAGAGCAAGCGGGACTTGGCCCCGGACCTGCCACGCATCAGCCGGGCGCTGGGTGTGATGAGTTCCGGCGAGCGGATTTTTATCGCCGCGCTGGCCAGCTTCTACAACGCCCACCACGGCCAGAAGTTGCTGCGCCGCGCTGGCGTGAAAGGCCTGGCCGACCTGGGCGCCCTCGATGCGCAACGGCGCCAGGTGATTGCCGCGCTGTTGCTGCACTACACCGGCTGGTAAGCGCCCCCTCAGGGTGGCCTCGCACTTCTTTGTAGAGGAACCGTAGTGGATGATCTGACCTACACCCTGCGCCAGCTTTGCCAGCGCAACCGCGACGGCAGCCATGCCACCCAGGCCGACCGCAAGCGCTCGCTGACGCTGGTCAGCCGCCAGCTGCACGAGGCGGGTTTTAGGCAGATGCGCGCCGGCTCACTCAAGGGCAAGCACGTTGATGCCTTGGTCGAGCGCTGGCAAGGCGAAGGGCTGGCCTCCGGCACGATCAAGAACCGTTTGGCTCATCTGCGCTGGTGGGCCGAGAAGGTAGGCAAGGCCGGTATCATTCCCAGCGATAACGTCCGTCTAGGCATCCCGGAACGGCAGCATGTGACCCACACCGACAAGTCTCGGGAGTTGGGTGATGCCTTGGACCAGGTGCGCGATCCCCATGTGCGCATGAGTCTTCTGTTGCAGGCCGCCTTCGGTTTGCGCCGCGAGGAATCCATTAAGTTCCGGCCCAGCTATGCCGACCGGGGCGACCACCTGGCGCTCAAGGGTTCCTGGGCCAAGGGTGGACGCGCGCGAACGATACCGATCACTACCGCCGAGCAGCGCGCGGTGCTCGATGAGGCCCACCGGCTGGCCGGCGCGGGTTCATTGATCCCGGCGCACAAGACTTACATTCAGCAGCGTCACACCTATGACGGCCAATGTAAGGCGGCGGGGCTGAGCTACATGCACGGGCTGCGGCATCGCTATGCGCAGATGCGTTACGAGGCATTGACGGGATGGAAGGCACCGGCGGCGGGCGGGCCGTCCGCGCGTGGGCTGAGCGCCGAGCAGCGCGCCCAGGATGCGCAGGCCCGGCAGACCATCAGCCGCGAACTTGGGCATGAGCGTACGCAGATCACGGCGGTGTATTTGGGGAGATAATTGCAAATTGGTGATTTGGACCGCTGGACCGCTTAAGGACTGGGTGGGGGAATCATTTTTCTGACTTGTAAGTTCCTAAAAACATAGGAAAGAAACTTCTCTGATTTTTAAGTTTGATGGTGTCATCAATCCGAATTTGGTTGGCTTTGCGCCGCACACCGTTAGAAGCAGTAATAACCTCGATATCAGGATTCTCAATGATAGCCACATGAACGTCATCGCTATGAGCTGGAGTATTGTTGTAAATACTGCTGTAAAAATCGCCTACACTTACAGCGTCTCCTGATGCAGAAATGACCTGAGGAATATCCTCAAGAAGCTGATGCTTAGCTTCTGCTCTGGCATTAGTATCAAAAAGATAAAGGTTTCCCTCTTCACGAGGATCATGTGCAAGCATATTCAGCCCAGAACGTCCATAGTGGGCTTGCGAACTGCTGTTCTCATGTAGGACGTTATTATAAACTTGTCTTGCCCTATATGAATTTGCAAGATGAATTAACCAATAACGCCATCCGCCCGGGTTGTTTATGGAGAACGGGCTTACAAAATTTGCGCATTTTTTGAATGTAGAGAATACAATTCTTTCAGCAGTGCCAAGCCAGCTATTTTTGCTCATTGTTAGCTCAAGGGAGCCAAGGTCACTTGCGGAGAGTGACAAATGAGATAGTTGGTCTGCAATGGCCTGCGGATTGGATTTTTGAAGAAAGGCCAGAAGAGCCTCTATCATGAAAGTGTAGAAAATTTCAGATGAATTGTTTGATCTTATGATGTCGGCAAGCGTTTCTTTGTTGACATGACTGTGCCCACATTGGTCGAGATTGAAAATAACATTTTGGTATCTCCCCGCTTTTAAAAGCTCCTTTATTTTCGGATAGATATTTTCAAAATAACTATTTAGATAATGTATTTCTACATGAAGATAGTCATTTGGAATTAAAAATTCAGTTATTACGGGAGCGAGGTTTTTCTTTAAAATCTCTATTGCGTTTTTTTCAGCATCATTCAGAATAAGAAGACACTCAATTTCAATGAGAGGCAACCCCTGCACCGCTCTTTGGGTGTTAATGAAATTTGTTGCTTTGCTGAGCTCCTCAATGAATATTATGGGTGAGCCCGGAGCCCCGCATTGGTAGCGGCCTCCGCCAGAAAAACCATCAATTACTGCAAGCCTGAATTTTTCTCTTTTGGGTAATTGGCAACGTATAATTACATACTGGTAGAAGTACTCTCTGAGTATCTTGTGCTTTTTTCTGGAATGATCTTCAAGCACTGCGCCCTCTACCCATTGATATTTTTTTTCTGCCATTAAAACGTCCCTATCAGGCTAATTCACATTTGGTTTTATTAAACGGCCCCTACTATGGTGACAGGCATCTCATCCCAAGTTTTACCTTTGTACTCTCTCCCGTTGGCTTTTTTTGAGCGCCGGATATTGTCCTTTCCCCATGTTCCCCATTGTTTGAAGAAGAAAGCAGTTCCGCTCCGCAGACATTGATTGTAGATTTCGTCAATCCACTCTTCTTGGATTGGTCGTGCCTTACTCCCACTTTCCCCTCCAACGATCGCCCAATCTATAGAAGATAAATCTATCTTACCCACGGAGCCAATAAGTGGTTCAAATGAGATGAATCTTATATGCGCTGGGGTTTCTTTGATGTGTTGTAGCCGACCGGTAGCTTCGTTGTCCTCAATAGATGTTCCAAGCCAGACGTTTGGTAGAACTTCTTTAATCCTATCGTTCAGAATCATTTTCATTCTTTCAGGACGCTTAGTGAGGATTTGGTAATTATGATGCGAAGTTTCTCGCATCACCTTCCATACCTCGACGATAAAGTCGTCACTGACTTTATCGTGAAATAAGTCGCTCATTGAGTTGACGAAAATTTTTCTAGGTTTTTTCCACTTATAGGGAATAGCCAAAGCCTCATGATCTTCAATAATCGAGCCATTCCAAACTATGCGTTTATTCTTCTTGCGAGTCAGTCCAGAATATTTTTTCATACCCATGGACTCAAGCCTTCTTGCCATCTCCATCGCGTAACAGTTTTTACAGCCGGCACTGATGATTGAGCAGCCAGCTACGGGGTTCCAAGTAGAGTCCGTCCACTCGATCTGTGTTTCTGCCATTTCCGTTCCCAGAAGCCCCGTGATGATGTTCCTAGTTGGTGTACTTATATGAGTAAAGGCTAGACCTAGCCGACATCATAAGGAATGACTTCTTTAAAGAGCTAGCAACTGCTCAAAATAAATAATAACACATTGATTTTATAGAGAAATTTTTCTTATTGCTTTGTCCTCGTTTGATGCATGCAACGGCTATGGGGTACCTCCCTCATAAAGCAGCAGCGAACGACATGTAGGACCGAAACGGGACAAGCAGCGTAAGAGGAATGGTCCATAAGGGGTAACAGGACTGTCTGGAAAGGCCGGCATCAGGAACTCACGGCTGTTCGTTGGCGGGCAAAGAGAGCCGATAAAAACCCCGCAGAACCAGGGTTATGCGGGGTTTTAGCACTGTAATGGCGGAGAGATCGCCTGAATATGGCGGAAGCGGTGACGTCCAGCCACGGGATTCCAGTCAGAACAGGCAGGGCTATGGTTGCCACTATGACTATCGCTTAGCGTCATTGAAGATGCTCTACTTCTCTTCCGCTGCCCAATCTTTTGCCGCGAGGCGTTGCCAGATTGCCGGATTGGTATCGGGAAGAGTCAGCCTGGAACGCGCGGCGAGGGTGTCGGCAAGGCACGCTTCAGTCGCGGTGAGCGTATCGCGGCCAAGCAGCCGGCCCTGCCGATAAATGAGCACTTCGGGCAGATCGTCGGGAAAGTAATCGCCGATGAACGAGGCGTGCTCGTCGATGTCGAGCCACAAAAGCAGGTCCGTTTCCGGCGCCTGCGCGGCAAAGGTATCGAAGACGGGGCGCAGATCGTGGCATTTATGGCACCACGCCGCGCCCAGCGCGACGACCAGCCGGGTATCGGCGGCATTGTCGTCGAGCCGGCGGGCAAGCTCCGCCGCATGCTCCCAGGGGTCGAAGCGCATCAGGCCGCGCGCTCCGCAAACAGCGCCATCCGGGCAAGCTGGTCCGGCAATTGCGCGCGGGTATCGATGCAAGGCCCCGAACCCAGCGCAAGCCGCCGCGCGGCGATCCAGCGCAAGGCCTGAGGCGCGTCGCGCAATATCCCGGGCAGGCGCGCGGCCGTCAGCGTGGCGCCGAGCAGAACGGGCTGGCTGGTGGTCAAGGAAAGCGGGTAAGCGCGGATACGCGCACTATCCGGATCGGGCAGGCCGGGATCGAGATCGTCGGTGGGGCGCGGATCGCCATCGAGCGCGGTGGGAGGACGGCACAGCCCCGCACGCTCCAGGTCCACTCCGCTCAGCATGGCCCAGACCCACCCGGCCAGGCGAGCCGCGTCGGGGTGATCCAGGTATTCCAGCGCCAGCGGCAGGTAAGCGCAGTCGCCGTGATGCAGGATGAAAAGCAAGGCCTGTCGTGGCGGCAGCCCGGCCAGCAAACCCGCAATGCCGGGATAGCCCGGCGGCACGGTGAGGCCGAGGTGGCGAACCCAGCGTTCCAGCCGGCGCCGGGCATCGTGTCGCGGGCGGCCCGTTAGCGCGGCGTACTCACGCGCCAGATCGACCACCGCCTGCCATAAAACCGGCACGCATGCCGCACGTGCCGTACTCGCGCCCGCGATGGCGGCCTCGGCGCGCACGGTGCGCTCCTCGTCCGTCAGCATGGCGCCGATGCGTTCGCATGCGCTGGCGCCGAGCGATCGGCACGCGGCGGCGCGCACCGCCGCCTGGGGCGAGGCCAGCGCCTTTTCCGTAACGCCGAGCGCAATCCGCGCGGGATTGCGCATCAGGTGCACCGCTCGCCACGCGGCCACCTGCAAGGTGGCGGGAACGCCATCGTCGGCCAGCCAATGCCCGATCCACGGCCGCGCATGGCGTTCGTCGCTCCAGGCGAAGGCGCTGATCAAGCCGCGCAGCATGCGCCGTGGATCGCGTGCGAGCACGTCCCACACCGCTTTGAGGCGGGCGCCGGCGGCCTCAGATTCGAGCGCCAGCAGCGTGCAGACAAAGGCCTCGCCCGCGCCTTGCCAGCGGGTGAGTTCATGCAACGCCCTGTCCCATCCCGCCGCGCCGGCCACGCGCAAACCATCCAGATGCGCCGTGAGCAAGCGGTCGAACTGAGCCAGTTGCGCCAGACCGACCAGCGGCGAATGCGCGCTGGCGTCCCATTGCGACCAGTAAAAGGCGGCGTCCCCCGCGTGGCGGGTGACGAGCGCGGGGATGGTGGGTTTTACGGTGGAAGGCGTGGGGGCGGGCATGGTCAAGAGGGTTCAGATCAGATAATCGTTGCAATCGAGGGTTACTTCTCTTCGCTCTCGGTACGTTCCAGCGCCAGCAGTTTTTCCATGACGTTGAAATGGACGATGGTGTTCCACTCACCCTTTTCCTTGAACACAGCGCCATAAAGGCCCGCGAGCAGGAGCACGCCGTCGCCCACGGAAAGATTGCCCGAGCAGGCCGATACATCGGCGGGAACGTCGGCGCGGGCAACCTTGCCCCTGTCGACCGTCCACAGGCCGTAGTCGTTGGTGCACCAGACCTTGTCCTCGTACCAGACCATGTCCTTGATGGGCAGGTTGGTGCCAACGCTGCCAATCTTCTTCCAACGGTTGTCCCGCCCCATGAAGATGCCGTTGTAGCCGGCGATATAGACGTTGCCGTCACCGCCGCAGCACACCGCGCTCAGCGGATAGTTGCTGGGAAAGGGGATTTGCCGCCATTCCTTTCCGTTGAAATGCCAGACGTCGCCCATGCCGCCAGCGGCATAGATGTCGTTTTCGCTCCAGCCATCGAAGTCCTCAAACCCTTCATGGTTTTCGAATTCAGTGGGGATGAATTGACTGAAAGACTGCCACTGACCTTTGTCGAGGCGTTTGCCAAACCCTCGTCCGCCGCCGCAAGCGTATAAGTAGCCATCCAAAGCTTTCAATTTAGCTAAATGGCCACGGAGAAAATTACCGTCTGCTCCGTTTTGTTTCGTCAAGCTAAACGATGATAAAGATTTGTCTTCATAGGCGGGTCCGCTGCCGGTGACGAAGCATTGATGATCGAACGACGGGTACGTGGATACTGTTTCAACCATAATGGCTTGGCTCAGCGGTTTTTGAGCGGCCCCGATCACTATGGGCTGCCAGCCTTGCATGAACCCACCGGACCACTGATTTCCTATTTCTCTGGAGCGGTCAAATATCAGCCTGCCTTTGATTCTTAAACTGGAATCCCAGTCATTTTCTTTTTCTTCTTTGACCTGTTCGTCGGTATAGGAGGGTTCCAGCACAAAAACGAAAAGATCGTTGTATCGTACAACGCAGTCCCTAAACCAGAACCGATACTTCCAGCTAAGGTATTTTTTGTATTCATCGAGTGTAATCAGCAAGATCGGTCTCCTTCAGCGTGTATTTTCATCGCCGCCCGGCTCCGGCATTTGCGGCATTGATCCGGTCCCATCGTTCGGCGGCATACTGTTGGGGCAGTTGTAATACGCCCTGAGCTGCGCCAGCAGACAATCCTTGTCGCATTGCAGGGCGGCGCCGGAGAGGCGAACCGCATCGACGGCATTGTTGGCCATGTCGTTGTAGGAAATGGTGTTAGGCGATAAGCCTGAAGCAGCGCGCCGTTCTCTGTAGCTTCGAAGGCGCTCTTTCAATGCCTGATGCGCATTGCCATGCGTTCCCCAGCCCGCGTTATTCCTGGTGCCCTCAAGGCACATAACCGGCGCATTGTTCTCGTGGTAGCCTGTGCAACCTGCACTCTTGGCGGCAGCGTCCGGTATGAGGTGGTGGCCGGTCTGGCCCGGGCAGCACCCTGTCCCATCCCTATCGTTTTGATCCTTGTATTTGACCAGCAGGCATTTGCGCGCACGGATGCAGGCATCCATCAAAGCGAACAGCGACATCAGGTTGGTATAGGCTTTACCCGGCTCGCGCACCATGTCGTTGACGATCTCTTCGACCTTGTCCCCCAAGTCCCAGATGCTCTCAAATGCCTGAAGGGCCGCGGCTCCGGCATCGCCCATCAGGCCCGCCAACTCCTGAACAGTGCTGTATATGTCATAGGCTGTCCATAATGCCATTAGAATTGACACGACAACGGTCGGGGCCCCCAGCGTACCTATTCCTACCTTGATTCCTGTCTTAGCGGCCAATTTGGCGGTAATTCTTGCTACTCTTTCCTCTGGAATATGCTCGAGCGCCAGTTCCACCATATCGTCCAGTGAGCTTACCAGCATGCCAAGCCAGTCCAATGTGCCCAGATCGCCCAGTTGTTCGAGAACGCCGTCGATTTGTTCGCGCAGACCGGTGGGGAATTGATCAAGATTGTTGGTTTGCGGGGGTTTCACCCACAACCCGGAGCAATGGTCGTCCATCCAGGCATTCGCGGCGGTTCTGCGATATCCCGTTTTTCCCAGGTTGTCCAGCCTCTCTGTGATCCTGGAGACTTTCCCAGCAATCCCGGTTCTTTTCTTTGTTGTATGGTTTCTTTCATCCTCGGGTTTGCATGCGCGCCTGATTGCGTTGAAGTCTTTTTCGCATGCCCTTCGTACTTCGGGTGTGTCCAAGTAGACATGCACTGGCGTGTTGGGTAGTCCTCGTGCCATGTACGCCACTCCTCAGCTATGGTTGTGCGTCATCGGGTCGGTATGGCGGCAGACGTTGAGCCCCTCCACCTTGACGTCAGGCGACCAATCGATGAAATAAGCCTTACCGGTGATGACTTGGCTGTTGAGGCCCATGCCGAGCTGGCGGGTGGCCGGTTCGTTGCCGGTGCTGTTGGCCAGGTAGGAGACATCCTTCTTGGCTACCGGCGTGCCGCAGACGAAGACCGTGGTGGTGCCGTTTTGCAGGTTGCGGGCGAAGGCGGTGTTGGCGTAGGGGATGAGCACCGGGCCGGCGCTGGGAAACGGGGGGCTCCAGCAGGGGTCGGGAAAGGCGGCGGCCGAAACGCCGTCGGCGGCCTTGGAGCAGAATTCGTTGTCGTTGGCGTAAACGTGGGTTTCCATCGGGTTCTCCGGATGGTCAGGGTAGGTAGCGCACAACGATGGCGCTGCGTTCGCCGTGGTCGTTGGCCAGATGGATGAGGCCGCGCTGCCCCGGGCCATCCGGGCGCGGCATGAAGCGGGTGAGCCAGGCGAGCATGAGTGGGCCGGTGGCCGCGCCGATTTCGCCGGTGCAGTCGGCGGTGGTGAGCGTGGCGGGGGCGAATGTGCCGGGCACGGCGATGCGGGTAAGCGCGTTGGCGGCCTCGCGGGCGAAGAAGGCCTCGCCGTTCTGGTCGCTCAGGCGGAAGTGCAATGCGTCGGCCGTGAAATCGGCCTGAACGAGTGCGGCGCGCATGGCTTGGGTGAGGCCGCGCGCGCGGCTGGGCACGCTGCCGTCGGGCCTACCTTCGGCCTGCCCGCGCCCGATGCCGGCAATGTGTAGGCCGGGTTTCTCGGCCGCGCAGGCTTCGAGCAGAATCGCCGCCGCGCCTTCGCCGGGCAGAAAGCCGTCGCTATTGCCGGGCACGAGCAGCCGTTTCGCCGTGAGATAGTGGTTGATGCTGCGGGCGTTGAGGTAGCTGTCCACGCCCACGAGTAGGGCTTGCCGCGCGCCGCCCGCCGCGAACAGGGCGGCGATCTGTTCCAGAGCGATACCGAGCCCGGCCCTGCCGCCGGCGACGATGCGCGAACCGGGGTGAAAGCGCAGCCCAAGGCTTTGCTGGGCGCGCGTGGCGGTTTCGAACTGGGCGTGCTCTTCGCCGTGGGGGCGTTCGGCTTCCAGGGTGAGCAGAAAGAGCGGAATATTTTCCACGGACAGCGCGGGAAAGGCTTCCAGGCAGTCGGCAAGTGCATGGTGCAACCAGTTTGCCAGGCGGTCGGCGCCCCAGCGCTCGGTATCGGGCAGGCGGGCGACGCGCACGGGGTCTCCGTTGGATGTGCCGAATTCGCTTTCCTGGAAGTGGTCGAGACCCGCGCGCAGCGCGCATGAAATCGCGTCCGCGCTGTAGCCCAGCGCGCAGCATGCGCCCGCCGCCGCGATGCGGATGGAACGGGAAGGATGGGGGGAGGGCGGCCGGCTCATGCGGCTTTCTCCACGGCTTGCCCTCCGCATCCCGCGCAGCCGCCCTCGATGCCCAGGGTTTTGGCTTGCCACCAGCCCGGATCGACCGGGCCCACGGCGATGGTGTCGAATTCTTGTATGCGGCGCCGGATGGGCGTGCTGGTGCGCCACACGGCGCTGAAGCGGGCTGCTTCGGTTTCGAAGAAAAGCGTGTCGACCACGGCGGGGAGGTTCTCGACGCTGTAGTCGGTGCGCAGAACCCGCACGGTGTTGCGCAGATCGGGCAGGCGAAAGCGCAGGCCGGGCTGGTCGGCGAGCAAATGTATCAGCTCGACTTCCTCGCCGCCCTGGGGGTAGTCGATCTGTTGATCGGGCGGGGCGCACTGGTAGTAGCGTTCGTCGAAGTCTTCCGGCAGAAACGGGCACTGGGTGGCGTGCCAGGTTTCGTCGTAGGTGCCGGCGTGGGCGATTCGCTGCGGCCAGTGGCGGGGGATCGCCGAAAGGGCGAGCGCGCGGTGACGCCCGGTGGGGTGCAGAACGGGGTCGTCGAAGTCTTCCAGGCAGGGCGCCGGTGCGTCGGCGGCGGCGTCCGGCGTGTGGGGGCCGGCCCAGCCGATGCCCTCCGGGTTGTCCAGGAAGGTATCGGCGAGTTTCCGGCCTTCCCGGTCGGCATAGGGGTGCGTGCCGCCGAAGGCGAGGCCGTAGTGCAGGGGCAGTTGGGTGAACGGGGCGGGTGGGCTGGCGTCGTACGCGCCAAGGCGTTTTTTCCAGGAGCGCGGGCCTTGCACCTTGATCTGCTTGATCATCGCGCCGACCTGGACGCGCACGGCCAGGGCGGTAACGGGTTGCCCGTCCGGGGCGCGGGCGCAGGCATCGAAGATCACGTCGCAGCGCGGTTTGTAACGCGCGAAGTCGTCGCCGTAGCGTAGTGGGGACAGGCCCGGCTCGCCGTGGAACTGGTCGGCGTAGCTCAGCGGCTGCGGTGCCAGGGGGCGGGGGCGTTGTCCAGGCCGGGGAATGCTCCAGGTGGCCTTGGCGACGATTACCAGGTGTTCGCGTCCGCTGGCATCGAGCACGGTCGTCAGGGCCGTGGCTTGTTTCTTGGAGGCGGAAACGAGCTGCATGTCAGTTGATCTGCACGGAGCCGCCGCGAATGCGCTGGGCCGCGCTGGCGTGGCTGGTAACGGATACGCCCCGGATGGTGACCTGCCCGCCGGCTTCCAGGAGGATCACCGCGTCGCCGCAGCGCAGTTCGAGTTCTTCCTCGGCCTCGACGACGAGCCGCGCGCCTTCGCGGCGGAGCACCGGCAAGGTGTCGGCATCGGGTACTGCGTGCGCGGGCATTGGCTCCGCTCCGGTCAGCAGCAGGCCGAGCACGATGGGGCGGCGCGGGTCGGACGATTCGAAACCGAGCGCCACCGCCTGCCCGATGCGTTCGGGCGTGAGCGCGACCAGGGTATGGGCGTGCAGGCCGGTGAGGCCGAAGGCGTCGATGGCAACGCGGATGTTGCCGTCGTTGTCGACATGCTCCAGGCGGCCGATGGCGATGCCGTCGGCCCGTTCGGGCGGCATGGCCTGCGCCGGGCGGCGCAGTAGATGTTCAAGGGGATGATCCGCCGGTGTCGCGGGGCCGGTGGGCGGGGTGGCCGTCGCGTCAGTTTTCAAAGATCTTGGCTCCCTTGAGCGTGATGTTGCCATCGGCCTTGCTGACCTGCTCGCCGCTCATGCTGATGAAGAGATCGTGGCCGTTGAGGTTGATGGTGCCGTCGGCCTTCATCACCATCACCGATTTGCCCACGGTGAGGGTGATCGAATCCTTGTCCATGGTGATGTTGGAACCGCTGCTTCCACCGCCCCCGCCGCTTTCGCTTTCCGTGGGCGCGACGATGTGCATGACTTCGGGATTGCCGCCCCCGCCGCCGCCGCCTCCCGATCCGCCACCGGTGCCGGCGGTAAGGCTATAGGTATCGCCTACGGTGGTGCTCTTGTCCTGTACCACCTTCGTACTCTGACTCATCCCGACGACGGTGGACATCATCACGCCCACATTCAGGCTATACCCGAGCCCGACATTCTCCATGCGCCCCAGCCCGACGTTCTGCAGATAAGCCATGCCGATTGTCTCGGTCTTGTTCATGCCCACCCGGATCGACCAGTTCCGGCCGATGCGGTCGGTTTCGTTGCGATCGACCTTCTTGGTG